>NZ_JEYA01000005.1:0-406379 GCF_000581835.1 Acinetobacter sp. 1542444
AAAGCATTCTTAATGCCAATCGAAGACGTATTCTCAATTTCTGGTCGTGGTACTGTAGTAACAGGCCGTGTAGAAGCTGGTATCGTTAAAGTTGGTGAAGAAGTAGAGATCGTTGGTATTAAAGATACAGTTAAAACAACTGTAACTGGCGTAGAAATGTTCCGTAAACTTCTTGACGAAGGCCGTGCAGGTGAGAACTGTGGTATCTTACTTCGTGGTACTAAGCGTGAAGACGTACAACGTGGTCAAGTACTTGCTAAACCAGGTACAATCAAGCCGCACACTAAATTCGACGCAGAAGTATACGTACTTTCTAAAGAAGAAGGTGGTCGTCACACTCCATTCTTAAATGGTTACCGTCCACAGTTCTACTTCCGTACAACTGACGTAACTGGTGCAATCCAATTACAAGACGGCGTTGAAATGGTTATGCCAGGCGACAACGTTGAAATGTCAGTAGAATTAATCCACCCAATCGCAATGGACCCAGGTCTACGTTTTGCGATCCGTGAAGGTGGTCGTACTGTAGGTGCTGGTGTTGTTGCGAAAGTAACTGCATAAGCATATTATAGTGACGGATTACGTCTCAGGTTGAGGGCTTTGGCTCTCAACTTGCATTATAGGTCAGTAGTTCAATTGGTAGAGCGTCGGTCTCCAAAACCGAATGTTGGGGGTTCGAGTCCCTCCTGCCCTGCCATATTTTGAAATAAAAAGCTTGATGCTGGCTTAGTTGTTCATATAATAAGTCGCGAGTTCTACGACGAGTACAAAAATGTCGAATGATAAATCGCGTGACGCATTGAGCGACGCGCCAATTCCTCAAAGAAATAATTCTGCTGAAGTTGTTCGTTCTGGTTCGCCTTTAGATATTGTTCTATGGGTGATAGCAATAGCATTGTTGCTTTTAGCTACTATGGTGAATCAGCATTTGCCAGCGTATTGGGAACCTGCAAATAATGTTTGGGTGCGCGTTGGGGCAATTTTTGCTTGTATCGTTGTGGCTTTAGGTTTATTATACGCCACCCATCAAGGTAAAGGCTTCGTTCGCTTGCTAAAAGATGCACGAGTCGAATTGCGTCGAGTAACTTGGCCAACAAAACAAGAAACAGTCACTACATCGTGGCAGGTTCTATTGGTTGTAGTTGTCGCATCATTGGTTTTATGGTGCTTTGACTATGGTTTGGGTTGGTTAATTAAGTTGATTATCGGGTAAAAGAGCTATGAAACGTTGGTACATTATTCATGCCTACTCTGGCTATGAAAAACAAGTGATGCGTTCACTTACAGAACGAATCCAGCGTAGCGCTGTTGCCGATAGCTTTGGTGATGTCCTTGTTCCTACCGAAGAAGTGGTAGAAATGAAGGATGGTAAGAAACGTAAATCTGAGCGTAAATTCTTTCCTGGCTATGTGTTAGTCGAAATGGAAATGAATGATGATACTTGGCATATCGTTAAAGAATGTCCAAAGGTTCTAGGTTTTATCGGTGGTACACCTGAAAAACCAGCACCAATCACTCAACGTGAAGCAGATGCGATTCTTGCGCGTGTACGTAATACTGGTGAAGCGCCACGTCCTAAAACGATGTTTGAACCAGGTGAAGAATTACTTGTTATTGACGGTCCATTCACAGACTTTAAAGGTGTGGTGGAAGAAGTTCAATACGATAAGTCACGTTTAACGTTGACGATTAATGTATTTAATCGACCAACTCAGGTTGAACTCGAGTTTCGCCAAGTCGAAAAAACGATTTAATCTCAATTGGTTGAAAAGCGCCCGATTTTATCGGGCATTGTTGTTGTAACAGTAGTGTTGCGTAAAGATTGGGGAGCCTAGCGGCGTTTGTACCCAGAGGTATTTTAAAATGGCTAAGAAGATTGACGGCTATATCAAGCTGCAAGTTCCAGCTGGTAAAGCAAATCCATCTCCACCAATTGGTCCTGCATTAGGTCAACGTGGTGTAAACATCATGGCATTCTGTAAAGAATTCAATGCTGCTACACAAAAAGTTGAACCAGGTCTTCCAATTCCTGTAGTGATTACTGTGTACAACGACAAGTCGTTCACATTCATCATGAAAACTCCTCCAGCTTCTATTCTTCTTAAGAAAGCTGCTGGTATTCAAAAGGGTTCATCTGTACCAAACAAAACTAAAGTTGGTAAGTTGACTCGTGCTCAGTTAGAAGAAATTGCGACTACTAAAGAACCGGATTTAACTGGTGCTGATTTAGACGCACGTGTTCGTACCATCGCTGGTTCTGCACGTTCTATGGGCTTGGAAGTGGAGCTATAAGACATGGCAAAGTTAACTAAACGTCAAAAAGCCATTGCTGCTGCTGTTGAAGCAAACAAAGTTTACACTTTGGAAGAAGCAGTACAAGTTCTTAACAGCCTACCTGCTGCAAAGTTCAAAGAATCTTTGGATGTAGCTGTAAATCTTGGTGTAGACCCACGTAAATCTGACCAGGTTGTTCGTGGCGCAACTACATTACCTGCAGGTACTGGTAAAACTGTACGTGTAGCTGTATTTGCTCAAGGCGCGCAAGCAGAAGCTGCTAAAGAAGCTGGTGCTGATGTTGTAGGTTTTGATGACCTTGCTGAAAGCATCCAAGGTGGAAACCTTGACTTTGATGTTGTAATCGCTGCTCCTGACGCTATGCGTGTTGTTGGTAAGCTCGGTACAATTCTTGGTCCACGTGGTTTAATGCCAAACCCTAAAGTTGGTACTGTAACTCCTGACGTAGCGAATGCTGTTAAAAACGCTAAATCTGGTCAGGCTCGTTACCGTGTAGACAAAGCGGGTATTATCCATGCTGCGATCGGTCAATTAGGCTTTGATGCTGCTGCTATCCGTCAAAACGTTGAAACCTTAGTTGCTGACTTGAAAAAGTTAAAACCTGCAACTTCTAAAGGTGTATACATCAAAAAGATCACTTTGAGCTCAACTATGGGTCCTGGTCTTACAGTTGATGTAAACAACGTTTCTAACTAAGTTTAGACTTAGTAAAGAATTTTAAAGTCCTGATTGGGGACAGAACTTAAATAGAAATGTTTTCTATTTGGTTGGGTGGAGCAAACCTTTATCCTTACCCGTCAGGCGGACTTTGAATTGATAAATGAGAATTTATCAGCGTCAAAGACCTCAGGCGAAAAGATGCCGTTTTCGAATAGCACTTTTCTTAATAAACCAGCCTGCGTAGACGCGGTGGTGTGATTTGTTCCTCCTCCGCGTGTAAGTCGAAAGGCTTACGAATTGGGAGTGTGCCCATTGGGTACATAAATCACCTTAGGAGGTTTTACAATGGCTCTTCTTATTGAAGACAAAAAACAGATCGTTGCGGAAGTAAGTGAAGTTGCTTCTAAGGCGTTTGCAGCCGTTGTTGCTGACTACCAAGGCTTAAGCGTAGAGCAATTAACAACACTTCGTGTTGAAGCTCGTAAGTTAGGTGTTTCTACACGTATTGTACGTAACACTTTGGCTAAACGCGCACTTCAAGATACTCAATTCAATATCTTGAACGACAACCTTGTTGGTCCAACAATTCTAGGTTTTTCAACTTCTGAAGATGACATGGGTGCAGCTGCACGTTTGTTCGAAGATTTTGCTAAAACTAACAAAGCATTTGAGTTAAAAGCTGCTGCATTTGACGGCAAAGTTTATCAAGGTGCTGACGTTAGCGTAATTGCAAACCTTCCGAACCAAGAGAAAGCTCTTACTATGCTTGCCTCTGTCCTTCAAGCTCCTATTTCGAAATTGGGTCGCCTTATTACAGCGCTCAAAGAGAAAAACGAGTCAGAAGCTGCTTAATCAATTTTACACACCATTCAATATCCATTTGGAGTTATTCTCATGGCTTTAACTAACGAAGAAATCTTAAACGCAGTTGCTGAAAAAACTGTTCTTGAACTTGTTGAATTAATTTCTGCTTTCGAAGAGAAATTCAACGTTTCAGCTGCAGCTGTTGCTGTTGCTGCTCCAGCTGGTGGCGCTGCTGCTGCTGCTGAAGAACAATCTGAATTCAACGTTGAGTTGACTTCTTTCGGTGCTAACAAAGTAGCTGTAATTAAAGCAGTTCGTGAAGCAACTGGCCTTGGTCTTAAAGAAGCTAAAGACCTAGTTGAAGGTGCTCCTCAAGTTCTTAAAGAAGGCGTTTCTAAAGAAGAAGGCGAAGAACTTAAGAAGAAACTTGAAGAAGCTGGTGCTACAGTTACACTTAAGTAATTGTAAAAGGAGTCGGTTTTTAAATCGGCTCCATAAAATGGCTGATGGCTCTTGGGTCATCAGCCTTTTTGCGTTACAATAATCGGCTCGATTTTTGTTAGTTTTGTTTGTTTTTTAGAAAAATTCAAATAAAACAAGTAATTTCAAATGTTTACCAATATTTTTCTTTTTTAAAAATATTGTTAAGC
Organism: Acinetobacter sp. 1542444; assembly: GCF_000581835.1. Taxonomy (NCBI): domain Bacteria; kingdom Pseudomonadati; phylum Pseudomonadota; class Gammaproteobacteria; order Moraxellales; family Moraxellaceae; genus Acinetobacter; species Acinetobacter sp. 1542444. Next base: position 4,410 of record NZ_JEYA01000005.1, read on the forward strand.
GTTTTTATACCACTAAAAATTGCAGCATTTGTAAACAGTGGTGGCCATATCGGCCTGCGTAATTCCTTCTGAGCCCGTTCTGCAGGCGGGCTTGGTTTACTTTCCGAGGACTCCAGATGGCATACTCATATACCGAAAAGAAACGGATCCGTAAGAATTTTGGTAAATTGCCCCAAGTAATGGATGCACCGTACTTACTTTCGATCCAGGTCGATTCGTACAGAACATTCTTGCAAGATGGCAAAACTCCAAAAAACCGCGAAGATATCGGTCTCCAAGCCGCATTTCGTTCAGTTTTTCCTATCGAAAGTTATTCTGGCAATGCTGCTTTAGAATTTGTTGAGTATAGCCTTGGTAAACCTGAGTTCGATGTACGCGAATGTATTCTTCGTGGTTCGACTTATGCGGCACCAATGCGCGTTAAAATTCGTTTGATTATTAAAGATCGCGAAACTAAATCAATTAAAGACGTACGAGAACAAGAAGTCTATATGGGTGAAATTCCACTCATGACTGAAAACGGTACATTCGTCATTAATGGTACTGAGCGTGTAATCGTATCTCAATTACATCGTTCACCAGGCGTTTTCTTTGATCACGATAAAGGTAAAACCCACTCAAGTGGTAAAGTGTTGTATTCAGCACGTATCATTCCTTACCGTGGTTCATGGTTAGACTTCGAATTTGATGCGAAAGACTTAGTTTACGTACGTATTGACCGTCGTCGTAAATTACTTGCTACTGTTGTGTTACGTGCACTAGGTTATAACAACGAACAAATCTTGAATTTGTTCTATGAAAAAGTACCTGTGTATCTTGACATGGGCAGTTACCAGATTGACCTAGTACCTGAACGTTTACGTGGGGAAATGGCTCAATTTGATATTGCTGACAATGACGGTAAAGTTATTGTTGAGCAAGGTAAGCGTATTAATGCTCGTCACGTACGTCAAATGGAAGCTGCTGGTTTAACAAAACTTTCAGTTCCTGATGAATACTTATATGAGCGTATCACTGCTGAAAATATTACTTTGCGTGATGGTGAAGTAATTGCTGCGAATACTTTGTTAAGCCATGAAGTTATGGTGAAGTTGGCAGAAGGTGGTGTTAAACAGTTCAATATCTTGTTTACGAACGATATTGACCGTGGTTCGTTTGTTGCTGACACTTTACGTGCAGATACAACGGCTGGTCGTGAAGAAGCATTAGTTGAAATTTATAAAGTAATGCGTCCAGGCGAGCCGCCAACAAAAGAAGCTGCTGAAAACTTATTCAATAACTTATTCTTCTCTTCTGAGCGTTATGACTTATCTCCAGTAGGTCGTATGAAGTTCAACCGTCGTTTGGGTCGTCCATACGAAGTTGGTACTGACCAGAAGTCACGTGAAGTAGAAGGTATTTTATCGCACGAAGATATCATTGATGTATTACGTACATTAGTTGAAATCCGTAACGGTAAAGGTGAAGTCGACGATATCGATCACTTGGGTAACCGTCGTGTACGTTCTGTTGGTGAAATGACTGAAAACCAATTCCGTGTTGGTTTGGTTCGTGTTGAACGTGCAGTTAAAGAACGTTTAAGCCAAGCAGAAACAGATAACTTGTCTCCACAAGATCTAATTAACGCTAAACCAGTTGCTGCTGCAATCAAAGAATTCTTTGGTTCAAGCCAATTATCTCAGTTCATGGACCAAAACAACCCATTATCTGAGATTACTCATAAACGTCGTGTATCAGCGCTTGGGCCTGGTGGTTTAACACGTGAACGTGCGGGCTTTGAAGTACGTGACGTACATCAAACTCACTATGGTCGTGTATGTCCAATTGAAACGCCGGAAGGTCCAAACATTGGTTTGATCAACTCGCTTTCAGTATATGCAAAAGCAAATGACTTTGGTTTCTTGGAAACACCTTACCGTAAAGTGGTAGATGGTCGAGTAACCGATGCAGTTGAATACCTTTCTGCGATTGAAGAAGTAGGTACTGTTATTGCACAGGCCGATTCTGCAGTAGATAAAGATGGCAACTTAACAGAAGAGTTTGTTTCTGTTCGTCATCAAGGTGAATTCGTACGTATGCCACCAGAAAAAGTGACGCATATGGACGTTTCTGCTCAGCAGGTCGTATCTGTTGCTGCATCACTTATTCCATTCCTTGAACACGATGACGCGAACCGTGCACTTATGGGTTCAAACATGCAACGTCAGGCAGTTCCTACTCTACGTGCGGATAAACCGCTTGTAGGTACAGGTATGGAAGCGAACGTTGCACGTGACTCAGGTGTGTGTGTGATCGCAAACCGTGGTGGTGCAATTGAATACGTAGATGCTTCTCGTATCGTTATTCGTGTAAACGAAGATGAAATGATCGCTGGTGAGGCTGGGGTAGATATCTACAACCTCATTAAATATACGCGTTCTAACCAGAACACTTGTATCAACCAAAATATTATCGTGAATTTGGGCGACAAAGTTGCTCGCGGTGATATCTTGGCAGACGGTCCGTCTACAGATATGGGGGAGCTTGCGCTTGGTCAAAACATGCGCGTTGCGTTCATGACTTGGAATGGTTACAACTATGAAGACTCGATCTTATTATCTGAGCGCGTACTTCAAGAAGACCGTTTAACTTCTATTCATATTCAAGAATTATCTTGTGTAGCGCGTGATACTAAGTTAGGTGCAGAAGAAATTACTGCCGATATTCCTAACGTTGGTGAAGCTGCACTTTCTAAACTTGATGAATCAGGTATTGTTTATATCGGTGCTGAAGTTACAGCAGGTGACATCCTCGTTGGTAAAGTAACGCCTAAAGGTGAAACACAGTTAACTCCTGAAGAAAAATTGCTTCGTGCAATCTTTGGTGAGAAAGCAGCTGATGTTAAAGATTCATCTTTACGTGTTCCATCTGGTACAAAAGGTACAGTTATCGATGTTCAAGTCTTCACTCGTGATGGCTTAGAGAAAGATGACCGTGCATTGGCGATCGAAAAAGCACAACTTGATGCTTACCGTAAAGACTTGAAAGAAGAATACAAGATCTTTGAAGAAGCAGCTCGTGAGCGTGTAATTCGTTTGCTTAAAGGCCAAGAGTCTAATGGCGGTGGTTCAACTAAACGTGGTGACAAACTCGTTGAAGAAGTGTTATCTGGTTTAGAGCTTGTTGATTTACTTGAAATTCAACCGGCAGATGAAGCAATCGCTGAGCGTTTAACTCAAATTCAAGTGTTCTTAAAAGAAAAGAGCGCAGAAATTGACGAGAAATTCGCTGAGAAGAAACGTAAGCTTGCAACAGGTGATGAATTAACAACTGGCGTATTGAAAGTTGTTAAAGTTTACTTAGCTGTTAAACGTCGTATTCAGCCTGGTGATAAGATGGCTGGTCGTCACGGTAACAAGGGTGTTGTATCTAACATCTTACCTGTTGAAGACATGCCACACGATGCTAACGGTGTACCAGTAGATATCGTATTGAACCCGTTGGGCGTACCATCTCGTATGAACGTGGGTCAGATTCTTGAGACTCACTTAGGTATGGCGGCTAAAGGGCTTGGTGATAAAATCGAGAAAATGTTGAAAGAACAGCGTACAGTTTTAGAACTGCGTGAATTCTTAGACAAGATTTATAACAAAGTCGGTGGTGAGCAAGAAGATCTTGATAGCTTAACTGATGCTGAAGTCTTGGCACTTTCAGGCAACTTACGTGCTGGTGTACCTTTGGCTACTCCTGTATTCGATGGTGCTGAAGAAAGTCAAATTAAAGACTTGCTTGAGTTAGCTGGTATCTCTCGTACAGGTCAAACAGTATTGTTTGATGGCCGTACTGGTGAACAGTTTGATCGTCCTGTAACTGTAGGTTACATGTACATGCTCAAATTGAACCACTTGGTTGATGACAAGATGCATGCGCGTTCAACTGGTTCTTACTCTCTTGTTACACAGCAACCGCTTGGTGGTAAAGCACAATTCGGTGGTCAGCGTTTCGGTGAGATGGAGGTCTGGGCACTCGAAGCTTACGGCGCAGCATATACTCTCCAAGAGATGTTAACTGTTAAGTCGGATGACGTTGAAGGTCGTACACGCATCTATAAGAATATTGTAGATGGTAACCATTATATGGACCCGGGTATGCCTGAATCGTTCAACGTATTGACCAAAGAGATCCGTTCTTTAGGTATCAACATTGAACTGAAAAATGGTGACTAAGTCGTAAGACTCACGATTTTTTAGGTAAAAACAATATTTGTGACCCAGTCGGGTAAGCATTGCTTCCCGACACACGGAGAAAAAAATTGAAAGACTTGCTCGATATCATGCGTAAGAAAACGGACTCAGATGGTCATGCACCAATTGAGTTTGACCGTATCCGTATTGGTCTTGCGTCACCAGAAATGATTAAGTCATGGTCTCATGGTGAAGTTAAAAAACCTGAGACAATTAACTACCGTACTTTTAAACCAGAACGTGACGGTTTGTTCTGTGCCAAAATTTTTGGTCCAGTAAAAGATTACGAATGCTTGTGTGGTAAATACAAGCGTATGAAGTACAAAGGCGTCATTTGTGAAAAATGTGGCGTTGAAGTAACTACAGCGAAAGTTCGTCGTGAACGTATGGGTCACATTGAACTTGCTTCTCCAGTTGCACATATCTGGTTCTTAAAATCGTTACCGAGCCGTATCGGTTTATTATTAGATATGACACTTCGTGATATCGAACGTGTATTGTATTTCGAATCATACGTTGTAACTGACCCAGGTATGACTCCGTTTGAAAAGTATCAACTTTTAACAGACGAAGAATACTTCAATGCACTTGAAGAACACGGTGATGAATTCACTGCGAAAATGGGTGCAGAAGCGGTTCAGGACTTGTTGAAAGATATCGATCTTGAAGCTGAAATCGCACGTTTACGTGAAGAAATTCCTCAAACAACTTCTGAAACGAAGTTGAAAAAAGCGTCTAAACGCTTGAAATTGATGGAAGCATTCAAAGATTCAAACAACAAGCCAGAATGGATGGTGATGAATGTACTTCCGGTACTTCCACCTGATTTACGTCCATTAGTTCCACTTGAAGGTGGTCGTTTCGCGACTTCTGACTTGAACGATTTATACCGTCGTGTCATTAACCGTAACAACCGTTTGAAGCGTCTTCTTGACCTTGCTGCTCCAGATATCATCGTACGTAACGAAAAACGTATGTTACAAGAGTCTGTAGATGCATTGCTTGATAACGGTCGTCGTGGTCGTGCAATTACTGGTTCTAACAAGCGTCCATTAAAATCTTTGGCAGATATGATCAAAGGTAAACAAGGTCGTTTCCGTCAGAACTTATTAGGTAAGCGTGTTGACTATTCTGGTCGTTCGGTAATTACTGTAGGTCCTACTTTACGTCTTCACCAATGTGGTCTTCCGAAGAAAATGGCACTTGAATTATTCAAGCCATTCATTTTCGCGAAACTACAAGCTTCAGGTCAGGCAACTACCATTAAAGCTGCGAAGAAAATGGTTGAGCGTGAGACTCCGGAAGTTTGGGACGTTCTTGCTTCTGTAATTCGTCAACACCCAGTAATGTTGAACCGTGCGCCAACACTTCACCGTTTAGGTCTTCAAGCATTTGAACCTATTCTTATTGAAGGTAAGGCAATCCGTCTTCACCCACTCGTTTGTGCTGCGTTTAACGCCGACTTCGATGGTGACCAAATGGCGGTACACGTTCCATTGACACTTGAAGCACAGTTAGAAGCTCGTGCATTGATGATGTCAACAAACAACATCTTGTCACCAGCAAACGGTGAGCCAATCATTGTTCCTTCTCAGGACGTTGTCTTGGGTCTTTACTACATCACACGTGATGCTGTAAATGCCAAAGGTGAAGGCATGGTGTTCGCGGATACTCATGAAGTAAACCGTGCACTTGCTACTGGTCAGGTTGCGATCCATGCGCGTGTTAAAGTACGTGTACACCAAACTGTTATCAATGAAAATGGTGAACGTGAACACCAAACTATTATTGTTGATACAACACCTGGTCGTTGTTTGCTTTGGGAAATTGTTCCACAAGGCTTGAGCTTTGACATGATCAACCTTGAGATGACTAAAAAGAACATCTCTAAATTGATCAACTCTTGCTACCGTAAACTTGGTTTGAAAGATACAGTTATCTTTGCTGACCAATTAATGTACTTGGGCTTCCGTCAAGCGACTCGTTCAGGTGTATCTGTAGGTATGGAAGACATGCTCATTCCACCTACTAAGCACACAATTATTGATAAAGCAGAAACAGAAGTTCGTGAAATCGAACAACAGTTCGAACAAGGTTTCGTAACTGCTGGTGAGCGTTATAACAAAGTTGTCGATATCTGGGCGCGTACAAACGACCAAGTTGCTAAAGCAATGATGGATAACTTGTCTTATACACTTGTTAAAAACAAACAAGGTGAAGACGAGAAACAAAAATCATTCAACAGCATCTATATGATGTCTGACTCGGGTGCCCGTGGTAGTGCGGCGCAGATTCGTCAGCTTGCTGGTATGCGTGGTTTGATGGCAAAACCGGATGGCTCGATTATTGAGACTCCGATTAAAGCGAACTTCCGTGAAGGTTTAACAGTACTTCAGTACTTTATTTCAACACACGGTGCGCGTAAAGGTTTGGCCGATACAGCATTGAAAACTGCGAACTCTGGTTACTTGACTCGTCGTCTTGTAGACGTAGCGCAAGACTTGGTAATTACTGAACCTGACTGTGGTACAGCGGGTGGTTTAGTAATGACTCCATTCATTCAGGGTGGTGATGTCATCGAGCCATTACGTGACCGCGTATTAGGTCGTGTAACTGCTGAAGACGTACGTCGTGCATCTGATGATGAAGTTGTATTACCTCGTGGTACGTTAATTGACGAGAAAATCGCAGCTCAGCTTGAAGAAGCTGGTGTCGATGAAGTTAAAGTACGCTCTGTAATCGCATGTGAATCAACATTCGGTGTATGTGCTCGTTGTTATGGTCGTGACCTTGCACGTGGTCACTTGGTGAACCCAGGTGAATCAGTCGGTGTAATGGCTGCACAGTCAATCGGTGAGCCGGGTACACAGTTAACGATGCGTACGTTCCACGTTGGTGGTGCTGCGAGCCGAACTTCTGCTGCGAACAGTGTTCAAGTACGTAACAAAGGTACTGTACGTTTCCATAACGTGAAAACTGTACAACATGCAAAAGGCCATTTGGTTTCAGTTTCACGTTCAGGTGAAATTGGTATTGCCGATGATTTAGGTCGTGAGCGCGAGCGTTATAAACTTCCTTACGGTGCAAGCATCTTGTTGAAAGATGGTGAAGCTGTAGAAGCTGGCGGTATCGTAGCGACTTGGGATCCGCATACACATCCATTAGTAACAGAAGTTGCTGGTAAAGCGCGCTTCAGCCAAATCGCTGATGGCGTAACTGCAACATCGAAAACTGATGATGCAACTGGTATGACTACTGTTGAAATCTTGCCTGTAACAGCTCGTCCTGCTTCTGGTAAAGATTTACGTCCTGCAATCGTGTTGGATACAACAGATGGCGGCGAACAGTTCTACTTCTTGCCACAAAATACAATCGTAACTGTCCGTGATGGCGAAACGATTGGTGTGGGTGACGTTATTGGTCGTGTACCACAAGAAACATCACGTACTCGTGATATTACCGGTGGTCTTCCGCGTGTAGCTGACTTGTTCGAAGCGCGTAAGCCAAAAGAGCATGCAATTCTTGCTGAAGTATCAGGTGTTGTAAGCTTCGGTAAAGAGACTAAGGGTAAAAACCGTTTGGTAATTACTCCTGATGATGGTTCTGAGATTTACGAAGAATTGATTCCAAAATGGCGTCAAATCAACGTATTCGAAGGCGAGCATGTGAACCGTGGTGAGACTATTTCTGATGGTCCACAAAACCCACATGACATCTTGCGTTTGAAAGGTGAAGTTGCATTAACTAACTACATCGTGAACGAAGTTCAAGACGTTTACCGTCTCCAAGGTGTAAAAATCAACGATAAGCACATTGAAGTTATCGTACGTCAAATGTTGCGTAAAGTTGATATCACTGATGGCGGTGATACAAGCTTCATTAAAGGCGAGCAAGTGGATTACATCCGCGTTGTTCAAGAGAACCAAGCTGTCTTGGCTCAGAACAAGTTCCCTGCGAAGTTTGAACGTCAATTGATGGGTATTACGAAAGCATCGCTTTCTACTGACTCGTTCATCTCTGCTGCATCGTTCCAGGAAACAACTCGTGTGTTAACTGAAGCGGCTGTAACAGGTAAAGAAGATGATTTACGTGGCTTGAAAGAAAACGTTGTAGTAGGTCGCTTGATTCCAGCAGGTACTGGTCTTGCGTACCACTTAGAGCGTCGTCGCCAAGAAGCAGAAGCTGCAGAGCATGAGCTTCATAATGACTTCAGCGAAGTAGACCAAGCATTTAGCCAAGCATTAAACTCTGAACAATTCTAAGTTTAGACTGGCACTAAAAAAGGCACCTTAGGGTGCCTTTTTTATTTATAACAATTTTAAATTGTAATTACATAAATATATTAAAGAGTTATTATTTTATTACCTAAGCGGGATAAAGACTCCACAAAAACACATTAGGCTACCTGCTTATGAAGACTGGAGTAAATCTAATGAAAAAAATGATGATGATTGTTAGTGTTGGCCTGATGTCTACAACTTTGTTTGTTGGTTGTCAGAATGCAAGCCCAGAAAGTCAACGTATTGGTTCAGCTGCTATTGGTGGTGGTGCAGGTGGTGCAGTAGGAAAACACGTGGGCGGTAATATAGGTGCAGGTCTAGGAGCGGCACTCGGTGCAGGTGTTGCGGCTAATGCAAAAGGGTCTAGCAGTAAAACCGTACGTAATAGTGCAATTGGTGCTGGTGTCGGCGCTGTATTAGGTGGAGCAATTATTGGTGGTGACGCTGGTGCTGCTACAGGTGGAGCATTGGGTGGTAGTGCCGGTGCAGCCTATGAAGAGAAGAAAGGGAAGTACTAAAAATATCCTTAAATAATTGTTAAACTAAAGAAGTCTTTATGTGATTAAAGACTTCTTTTTTATAATTAAAATTTGGCTTAATAAATATAAAAGGCAGAGCTTTACAAAATATCAATCGATTAGGACAGACGGATAACACAATCTGATCAAATTCCTCATAAAAGGGGATTATTCTTTTCTCTAGAACAGATCATTGTGAGAACGGTCATGAAAAAAACAATTGGATTAGTTTCTGCTTTAATGTTGTCTACACTTATGTTCACAGGCTGCCAAAATATGAGCCCATCTGACCAACGTATTGGTGCAGCAGCAGCAGGTGGAGCACTTGGTGGTGGTTTAGGTAACCATGTAGGTGGAGGTATTGGTGCAGGCTTAGGCGCAGCGGTAGGTGCAGGCGTAGGCTCTAATACCCAAGGCGGCAGTAAACAGACAACGACTAAGAGTGCGATTGGTGCTGGTATCGGTTCAGTCGTAGGTAAAGCACTGATTGGTGGTGACTCTGGTGCTGCAATTGGCGGTGCGATCGGTGGTGGTGCTGGTGCTGCGATTGAAGAGAAAAGATAAAAAATTAACAAATAAAAAAATAAGCGCTTTTAGCGCTTATTTTTTATTGAGGAAAAGGTTTCGCTTTTTTACGTCTGATATAAAGCGTTTTTTGAACCTCTGCAATTCTTACCCCAGATTCATCAAAAATGTTTAGATGATATGTTCTTAAAACAGGTTCATAGTTCTCGGCAAGTTCACGAATTTGTTCTATTTCAGCTAAATCAACTCGAATATCTGCATGTACAGTACTGCGTCCTGGAGAAAGAAAATTGATTTCGGCAGCTTTGTCCCAAACAATATATTTTGATCCGAGATGATGCATAAGAATCATCATATAAAATGGGTCAACCATTGAATAAAGGCTTCCACCAAAATGTGTACCGACTAAATTTTGGTTTTTCCAAGTCAGCGGCATCTTTACACGCACATGGCAAAGTTCTAAATTCATGATTTCAATATAAATCCCTGCGCCACGATAAGGGGGATAGTGATTAAATAGAAATTTTGAAATCGTAGGATTGTTCTGAAGTCTTCTTAAAATAGCCATAATAGTCAATTTTTTTTATTGCAACAGTATTCATACTAGATAAGTATCATCTTTTTTATATTGATGGCAATGCTCTATCCGACTAACGACATGATCGATTGAAAAACAAGATAGGAAATGATTATGCAGCCAAAAGTTCATACAGTAACAACAAGTGATCAACAAACGCTTTGTGCTAAAACATGGGGTGACGAAAAAAATACACCGTTGGTTTTAGTACATGGTTATCCTGACAATCAAGAAGTATGGGAATCAATCATTGAGCATTTGATCAATGACTTCTATATTGTTACTTACGATGTGCGTGGAGCTGGTTTGTCATCTATACCAAAACGTATACGTGATTATCGTTTAGAGCGTTTATCTCTAGATCTCCAAGAAGTTGTTGATGAGTTATTACCAAATCGTCAATTCCATATGGCTGCACATGATTGGGGATCAATTCAGTCTTGGGAGTCTGTCACCGAGCCTAAGTTCAAAGGTCGTTTATTATCATATACCACCATTTCTGGACCATGTCTTGATCATGCTGCTTTATTTTTACGTGATAAATTTAAATCTTCACCAGCTCAAATCCTAAAAATATTAACCAAATCTTGGTATATCGGGGCATTTCATCTTCCGTTATTAGCACCAACTGTATGGTCTCTATTTAGTCCTGAAAAATGGGGTAAAGTTCTTACTCAGTTGGAAAGGAAAAGTAATTTACCTTTAAATAATAATATTAATGCTGATGGTAAATATGGCATTAATTTATATCGTGCCAATTTTATTCCTCGCTTAACTGGCCCACGTCAACGTTATGCACAGTGTCCAGTTAAGGCTGTTATTTTAAAATATGATACTTTTGTGAGTCCTGAATACATCACTGAGGCTATGCCAAAGTGGGTTGAAAAATTTGAATATGTAGAGCTTAATGCAAATCACTGGGCCATTCTGAGTGAGCCAGAGAAAATAGCAACTCATATTCGTGAGTTTATTAAAGCTCAAGCGTAACAGTGAAATAACTGCATAAAACTGTTAATTCGGCGATATTTTCGGCTTCATAGATATGAATCTGCTAGAATATCGCCTTTTGTTTTGCTCTGAACTTATTCATGAATGCTGTCGTTATTGCGATTGCAGTGATGTTCTTATTATCACTGGCGCGCGTTTCTGTCGTACTGACTTTAGTGGTTTCTGCCATTGTGGGCGGCCTCGTAGCAGGTTTAAGCCTTTCCCAAACCGTTGAAGCTTTTAACGCTGGTCTTGGCGATGGTGCTGAAGTTGCACTTGCCTATGCAGTGTTAGGGGCATTTGCTCTGGCACTTTCAAAATCTGGATTGCCTGATTTACTTGCCCATAAGCTGATTGGTCTATTGGGAATGGAAGCTGGAAAAAGCCGTCAGACTAAAGTGAAATATCTCCTCTTAGGTATTTTATTAATTTCTGCTATTTTCTCTCAAAACCTTATTCCAGTTCATATTGCCTTTATTCCTGTACTGGTTCCGCCACTGTTACGGGTAATGAACCATTTAAAATTAGACCGCCGCGCCGCAGCCTGTGTACTTACGCTAGGTTTGGTTGGTACTTATATTTTTCTTCCAGTTGGATTTGGTGCAATTTTCCTTGAACAGATTCTAATGGGAAATATCAACAAAATTGGGGCAGCGTACGGCTTACATGTTGATCGGGCAATGATGCCAATTGGCATGGCCATTCCTGTTTTAGGTATGGTATTAGGCACCTTGGTTGCTGTATTTATTAGCTACCGTAAACCAAGAATTTATGCTGATCGTGCGATTACACCTGTGACCACGATTGATTTAGATAAACCTATTCGTGCAACTACTCAAGTTGAAACAGCCGACTTAAAAGCAGATGCTGAAGAGTTAAAGCATGAAGCAGAGCAAGCACCAGTTATTGCAAAGAAAACGATCTTGATGGCACTACTCGCGATTGGCTTGACACTTGCTGCGCAGCTGTATTCAGGTTCGATGATTTTGGGTGGTTTAGTCGGTTTTGCTGTTCTATCTACTGCCGGAATTTTTAAATGGCAAGATGCAGATGATGTTTTTGTACAAGGCATGCGAATGATGGCTTTAGTGGGCTTTATCATGATTTCTGCTGCCGGTTTCGCCTCAGTAATGACTCATACTGGTGATATTAATCAGTTAGTAAATGGTGTAGTCGAGATTATTGGAGATAACCGTGCACTTGCAGCATTCTTAATGCTTTGTATTGGCTTATTTGTGACAATTGGTATTGGTTCATCTTTCTCAAGTGTTCCTGTATTAGCTGTTATTTACGTGCCTTTATGCGTGCAGTTTGGTTTCTCACCATTAGCAACGATTGCACTTATTGGTACAGCAGCAGCATTAGGTGATGCTGGATCGCCAGCCTCTGATTCAACCTTAGGGCCAACAGCTGGTTTAGGAGTAGATGGGCAACACGATCATATTTGGGATACAGTCGTACCTACCTTTATTCACTTTAATATTCCGCTATTAATTTTTGGCTGGATTGCTGCAATGGTTTTATAAAGTTTTTATAAAATATTAAAGTATAAACCTTCTTAATCATGATCTTTAGATTTAAATTAAGAAGGTTTTTTATTGTCTAAATAAAACATGTATTTAAAATAAATTATATTAAAATACTCGGAATTTGAAAGTATATTAAAATAGTTGGTAATATAAAATAATCTTGATTAATGAGGTTGGGATAAAAACCTATTAAAATAGTTGGATAATATATAATTTTATTTAAAACAGTAGTTTAAAAATAAACTATAAAATAATTTTATAATGAGTATTGCATGGTTTTAAAATAAATGTTTATTATAAATATAAATAAGGTTGGAGATATTAAAGTGTTCAAAAAAGCTTTGGTTATTGCATTAATGGGGATGTCTTCTTTTACTTTTGCTGGTAACTGGCAAGTGAAATTTGGTGGTAGTGTTATTGCTCCATCTGAAGATACAACAACACCTTTAGGCGTGGTAAAAGCAGATCATGAATATGCATTTACACCATCGGTAGAATACTTTTTTGGTCAGTCTCCATTTTCGGCAGAATTATTATTAGCAACACCTATTAATCATGATGTATTGCTAGATGGTAAAAATGCAGCACGTATAAAACAATTACCACCAACAATTACTGCAAAATATCATTTTAAAAACTCTACACGTTTCACACCGTATATTGGTATTGGTGCTACAGCATTTATTCCTTGGGATGAAGAAGGTGCAGCGGTAAAGGTTAAAGAAGATTTTGGTTTGGCAGGTCAAGTTGGTTTTAATTTCCAACCTGCTGATGCTAAAAACTGGGGTGTATTTGTAGATGTACGTTATGCTGATATTAGTCCGGAAGTAACAATTGATCCATCAATTGCTAACTACAAGTTTGATCTAGATATTAATCCTTTTGTTTATACTTTGGGTTATAGCTATAAATTTTAAGCATAATAATAAATAGAAAAATATAATAATAAACCTAGACTCAGGCACCTCACATATATTTTATGTGAGGTTTTTTTATGGATTTTATTTGCACTAAAAAAAGCATAAAACAGACAGTTTTACACATATTTTCTGCAAGTTTTTTTCTAAACTAATTTCTATTCATTACAAGCATGGGAATAAAAACATGAATAACAAATTAGCGATTTGTTTAGCACTTTTGAGCGGTATTGCTTTTACTCAAAATTTACAAGCTGCAAGTTTTTCTTGCGATGCTGCAAAAACGAAAACGGAAAAAAGTATTTGTAAGAACCGTTCTTTAAATGATGCAGATGTAAAAATGGCAACGACATATCAAATCGTTCTGCATGCTTTACCTATGGGTGGGCGAGATAACCAGAAAGATACCCAGCAGCAATGGCTGAAAAAAAGAAATGCTTGTGCTGCCAATGTCAGTTGTATTAGCAAAGCTTACCAACAACGTCAAAAGCAGTTAGATACGATATTGCAAGATAGGGTGTTAAGCCACGGCCCATTTTAATTAGAGTAAAAATTTTTAATATTCAGGATTGAAAAATTCTAGAAGTACTCCATTCATAAAGCATTCGAGAACAAACAGCTTCAAAATTTAAGGAGTGATTTATGAGTGAACAAGCATCACAAAATTATAGTTTCCAAGCAGAAGTTGCCCAGCTTTTACATTTAGTGACGCATTCTCTCTATTCTAACCCTGAGATTTTCTTACGTGAGCTTATCTCTAATGCATCAGATGCATGTGATAAGTTACGTTTTGAAGGAATTAATCATCCTGAATATTATGAAAATGATCCAGACTTACATGTACGAATCAGCTTAAATAAAGAAGATAAAACCTTAACGATTTCTGATAACGGTATTGGTTTAAGCCAACAAGAAGCAATTGATAACTTAGGTACAATTGCTAAGTCAGGCACTAAAGATTTCATGTCAAAATTGACTGGCGATCAAAAAGCAGATGCTCAGTTGATTGGTCAATTTGGTGTTGGTTTTTATTCAGGTTTTATTGTTGCAGACAAGATTACGGTTGAATCACGCCGTGCGGGTCTAGAGGCATCTGAAGGGGTGCGCTGGATTAGTGGTGGCACAGGCGAGTTTGAAGTTCAGCAAATTGATAAAACTTCACGTGGTACCGACATTATTCTTCACTTACGTGATGATGCGCTTGATTATTTAGAATCTTATAAAGTTAAGCAAATTGTTAATAAATACTCTGACCACATTAGCTTGCCAATTGAAATGCAAAAAGAAGTTTGGCAAGAAGAAGAGGTTGCTGAAGGTGAAGAGCCTAAAGGCGGCCAAATGGTCAAAACTGACGAGTGGGAAGCGATTAACTCGGCAAGTGCTTTATGGACACGTAATAAAAGCGAAGTGACTGAAGAGCAATATATTGAGTTCTATAAAAACTTAACTCATGACTTTGAAGCACCATTGGCTTGGGCACATAACCGTGTTGAAGGTAGTACGGAATATACCCAATTACTCTATATTCCAAGTAAAGCACCACATGACATTTTTACTCGTGAAGCAAAAGCGGGAATTAAGCTATATGTAAAACGCGTCTTTATTATGGACGATGCAGATAACTTAATTCCAAACTATTTGCGCTTTGTCCAAGGTGTAGTGGATAGTGCTGATTTACCGCTTAATGTTAGCCGTGAGTTGTTGCAAGAAAGCCGTGATGTCAAAACGATTCGTGAAGGTAATGCACGCCGTGTATTAACTGTACTTGATGGTTTGGCTAAATCGGAAGATGAAAAAGACCAAGAAAAATTCAAAACCTTCTACAGTGAGTTTGGTTCAGTACTTAAAGAAGGCTTGGGCGAAGACTTTGGTAACCGTGAACGTATTTTAAAATTATTACGTTATGCGACTTCAACAAATGATGAAGTAACGACTTCTTTTGCTGACTATAAGGCACGTATGAAAGAGGGCCAAAAAGCCATCTATTATGTGACTGCTGACAGTCTAGCAGCAGCGAAAAACTCGCCGCAGCTTGAGTTGTTTAAGAAAAAAGGCATTGAAGTGTTATTAATGGCAGAGCGTGTTGACGAATGGGCAATGAATTTTGTTCAAGAGTTTGACGGTACGCCATTAAAGAATGTGTCGAAAGGGGCTGTTGATTTAGGCGATTTGCAAGATGCTGAAGAGAAGAAAGCACTTGAGCAAGCAGCTGAACAGTTTAAGCCTGTTGTTGAGAAACTAAGTGACTCATTAAAGGCTAAAACTAAAGAAGTACGTGTAACTACACGTCTAGTTGATTCTCCAGCGTGTTTAGTGACAAGTGAAGGTGAGTTGTCTCCTCAACTTATTCGCATGCTAAAACAAGCTGGACAAGCAGTGCCAGAAATCAAACCGATTTTAGAAATTAACCCTGAGCATCCTTTAGTGAAAAAACTTGAAGGTTCAGAACAGTTTGATGATTTGGCAAACGTGATTTTCGATCAGGCTGTGATTGCTGAAGGAGGTTTACCTGAAGACCCAGCAGCTTATGTGAAACGTATTAATAGTTTATTACTCAAGTAATTTAGCTTTAAAAAAGCCCCTGAACTATCAGGGGCTTTTTTTTGTGGATAAAGAAAGAGTTATCCACAACTTGATGATTTTTGATTAAAAATTAGCTTCTAGATTTATTTGAACGCTGAGTTGGTGTTTCGGATCATCATCAATATGGTTAAAAAAATTAAGATCATTTTGCATAAAAATCCAATCTCTCCATATCGGTTGACGCCATGAAATATAAGGACCCCAGCTATTTAGTCGAATATCATTTTTGGTATATACGCCACCGCTATAAATACCGTAAGTCAGACTATTATCTTTTACAAACTCAAATTGTTGAAAAGTCCAATTGCCCCAGTTGTAATCTTCATTTTCGCTCTTGTTTACATTAAATTTATTAGAAAATAATGTGTTATCTTGCATTTTTTGCGTTAGGTTTAGCGTGGTTTCAGTGTAATTTCGGCTAGTAGATCCGTAGCGAAATATCTGCTCTGTATCAAAGCTAATGTTATGTCTCAAATTCCATTTCTTTTTAGCCAGAAACTGGACATACACATCACTCTCAGAGTTAGAGCCTAAATCAAGGTCATTTTCAAAAGGCATCCAAGTTGAAATGGTGGCCCAGCTTGCACTCAGTGGATTTGTGGATGAAATCTGAGCTGAAGAGTTCTTCTTCTTTCTTTTGCCAAAAGCTTTATAAGGATGTTCAGGCTGAGTCGCACGTTTCCATAAAGTATCATTTCCGAACACAGCCATAAGTTCTTGAATTAAAGCTGCATCAGATAAAGTATTGTTTGTCTCTACTTCACAAGGAGAGAGTGAAAGCGATTGTCCTTTTACTTGAGCGAAACTCGTAGAAGAGTAGGGATAACGCCGTGACCTTTTATATTTTAGAGAGTGATAAAAAAATTGAGAATGGGGAAGTAAAGCTAATAGACCTAAACTATAAATACAAATGAAGACTGCCGATTTATTTTGAAATGGAGAAGAAGAAAATTGATTCATTTTTAAAGATAAGGAATCAAAAATAAAATTAGAACAATACTTTAAAAGGCTAATCTTAAAATTTTATTTAAAAGTATTTTGTTATTCGTCACCTTGGATGAGGTCCAAGGTGATGTTTGCTAGTTTAGAAAAGTGCTTCTAAACGCAAGAAGGTGCTGACAAAATGATTACGGTCTTCGCGGTGGTCATTAAAGTAATTTACATCGCCTTGTACAAAGAACCATTCACGTAAAACGGGTTGGCGCCATGAAACAAAGGGTCCCCAACTGTTTAAACGTAAGTCATTGTCGTTGTAATAACCGCTAGTATAAATACCATAGTTAAAACGGTTGTTTGCAAAGAAACTGTGTTCGCGGAATGTTCGGTTTTCCCAAGCTAAATCATCGTCTTGATCATCTGCATAGGTCAGGCTGAACTGATTGGATAAAATCGGTTGATTTGGTCTAGCATGTGTAAGCTCAAGATTAGTACGTAAGTAGTTTTCGCTGTCTATGCCGTAACGATAAATTTGTTCAGCATAAAACTTAAAATCATTACGAAGTTGCCAATCTCTCGATGCTTTTAAACGAACATAAATATCGTCTCCAGAACGAATACCTAAGTCGGCATCGGTTTCAAAAGGCAATTTTTTCGAGAAATTTGACCAACGTAAAGCAATTGAGCTGTTGTCATCTCGAGTTTGCTTACCATCTAACTTCTTATTAGAGTCTTGATTTGGGTTTTGGTTAATATTGGCTGGGCTGTTATTAAATTCATTATCTAAAGAGTCATCACCAAATACCACGCTTAAACGTTTTTCTAGCGTAGGGAGCTTAATCTTACCGCGAATTCTGGGCTTAATTTCAAAGTTGTCGTATTCATTCCAATAGTTGTCGACCATTACCCGAATGGTTGCAGTAGCTGGTTTTTGTGGATCAACTTCACCAAACCAATTATCAATTTTTTCAGAAGTACGATCGGCCCAATTACGAATTTTCTTTTGCTTACGATCAACCCAGGTTTGATCTTCGGTTTGTTCGGTAGGCGGAACAATAGGCTCATTAGACTGCTCTGGAAAAATGGTTGGGGTTGCGTCTACCCAACGCGGAATTTGATCTAAGAGGTTCTCGTCTGTGGTGACTTCGGTTTGTACTCCAGATGATGTACTTCCTACTTGTTGGTGTGCAGAAGAAGAGGCGGTCTCTGCATGAGCGATACATACTGAACCAAATCCAATCGTTAAAAGTGCAAAAAGCTGCCGGTACGGCATTACATGAAATGTTTTCATATCTATCTTTATGTTTTGTTGTTGTTTCCACTTTTGTTGATTTTTCTAATAAAATCAAGAGGGAGACACAAAAGTTAAGTAAATTTAACTTTTTTTACATATTTGAAATAAATGAAAAAGTTTAAGCTATTAGCGATTATTTTTAGCCAAAAAAAATCCCCCAGTGAAGGGGGATGATAGATCAAGGAAACTTCAAATTCCGATCATTAAACACATAAAAAACAGAACATTACAGCGCGAATATTCTAAGCGGCAATAATAAACTGATTTTTAGCAATTAGATAGTTCTTTTTTTAGAACGCTCTATTGCTAAAATGATGATAAAACATACGATTTGATCACATTTTAATTGTGTTCATTTATTTCTTT
The DNA here is from genome assembly GCF_000581835.1 of Acinetobacter sp. 1542444. Taxonomy (NCBI): domain Bacteria; kingdom Pseudomonadati; phylum Pseudomonadota; class Gammaproteobacteria; order Moraxellales; family Moraxellaceae; genus Acinetobacter; species Acinetobacter sp. 1542444. The sequence continues at coordinate 23,145 of NZ_JEYA01000005.1, forward strand.
GGAACATCACAAGTTTCATCGGTACAAACAGCCGCATCATCTTGCTCGACTTCTTCAGTATTTGCTTTGATTTGTGCTTTTTCCAAAACTTGTAAAAAGACTTCACGTGGTTGAGCGCCAGCAAGAGCGATTCTTTGGTCGAATACAAAAAATGGCACGCCAGTTACATTAAGCTGCTCACGTGCAATTTTTTCATCATGGCGGACAAAGTCAGATAGTTCGTTGGTATCAAGTACATACTCAACTTCAGCATTGTCTAAACCAATACGAGATGCAATTTCTTCTACAACTTCACGTTCGCCAATTGCGAGACCTTCGGTCATATAAGCATGGAAAAAAGCTTCTTTAGCTTCATTACCTAAACCTTTGCTTTGCGCAAGGTGAATAATACGGTGTGCATTGAAACTATTGCCTGAGTTCGCCTTTTGCCATTGGAAATCAATACCTTCAGAAGCAGCCATGGCCGCAATATTGCGCTCCATTTCTTCCATCTCTTCATAGGTACGGCCATATTTTTTAGCTAGACGTTCAGTATTTGAAGTGTCATGTTTAGCTGGCGCATCAGGATCTAATTCAAAACTATGCCAGTGAATTTCAAGATCAATACCTGCTTCAGCAGCTACATGCTCAAGGCGTTTTTTGCCGATATAACAAAAAGGGCAAACTACATCAGACCAGACATCTACACGCATGGGAGAATCTCATAAATTTTAATTACCCATCATAATAGGGATGATGGACCAGGATTTAAAGCTTTGAGTAGCGAATACAGTGTTGCGTATTGTGAAATAAATGGCATATAAAGAAGAATAAGCTCTATTTTATAACTATAAAGAGCAAAACTATAAGAAGGGAAATAGGAGGTGTGTATGCGCCGAGTTTTGATTGCGATTGCAAGTCTGATTGTTATCACAAGCATTGTTTTTTTCACCTATCAGCATATCAAACAACAGCAAGCCAAAGACAGTAGTCAAATGTTTGATGTCGTCATGACTGAAAAAATGAATCAGCTTTATGACCAAGCACAAGACTGGTCTAAACCCGTCCAGCTCGATATTCACGATAAGCGTTTGGCAGGACACTATAAGCAAATTTCAGAATTCCTTTTAAGTTATTGGATTCAAAATATTAATGCCCGTAATGCATACTTAAGAGAACTTAAAGCAGCCAAATGGGATACTTTTTTAAATGTGGACCGTTTAGATCTTGATAAAAAACAAAAATTTGTAGAAACCGAAAAGATGCTAGCTGATGTCCGTAAAGCGTCAGATCAGTACCAGACTGAATATGAAAAGATTCATAAAACTTTCTTAGCAAAGGTTCAAGAACTATCGGTTGATGCAGAGATGAGGCAACTTCTTGAAATGAAATTGGGAACTCAGCAAAAAGCAGATCAAGACCATGCAATTTTTATGATTGAGCTACAAATTTTAGATAAAGCTGAACAAATGTTTAAGCTTCTAAAAAATTATGAATGGCAAAAGAAAGATCAGATGATTCTTTTTCATGAAAATGCTCAGGTCAAAAAGTTTAATGGGCTTTATCAAGATGTTCTAAAGCTAAATGCAAAAATTGAAAAAATTAAGAAAAAAAATGTGGCTGCACTCGAAGGAGATTTAAAAGAATAAGCGAAGTATGAGCATCAAATATTATGATTTGGTGCTTTCGGCTTTTCCTTTAGTTAAAAAAGATTGTAATAAACTTTGAGAAGTTTGTAGTTTGTTTAACTGCTCAGACACATGCATGAGTTCAGTTTGCAGTTTTTCTTGAACCACTGAGCACAACGTAAATACGCGTTCATCTAAATCAAAACAAGGTAACAAAACCTGAATATCTTTTAGGTGCATGCCTGCATCATTTAATACTTTAATTTTCTTAATATTTTCAATATCTTTTTGCGTGTAACTTCGATAGTTATTGCTTGCCCGATGAGGTTGTATAAGCCCTAAACTCTCGTAATAACGTAGCATACGAGGGCTTACTTTTGTGAGCTCGGCAACTTTAGCTAAGTTCATAAAATGGGGTTGACCTTAACAGTGGTGTCATAGTTTAGCATGTTTTTATCTTTCAAAATGGTACTTGTTCCATGATGAGAAAACTCATTTTATTGGTGTTATTCGGATTAATGTCATTTGTTGCAAATGCCAAAACACTTGAACTTCAGGAGAAGAACATGCGTCAAATATTTGTGCTTCACGGTTATTCTGCTTCTATAAATGATCACTGGTTTCAAGATTTAAAGCATCAAATAGAAGATGAACACACTTCTGTTACCCTAATTCCATTTCCAGATTCTGAGAATCCGGACGTAGAGGCATGGCAAAAGGTTTTAGACCAACAGATCCCTAAGGTGGATGAGAATACCTATTTTGTTGCGCACAGTTTAGGGGTGATTACGTTACTGCACTTTTTGCAAAGACATGATTATCAAAATATTGGAGGGATGATTTTAGTATCTGGATTCTCTGGTCTAATTTCAGATTCTTCTGTTCTTAATAGTTATATAACGAAGAGTAAAGTCGATACAAATTACTTTAAGGACATAAAGAAAAAGCTGGTGTATTTATCGGATAATGATGATTTGGTTCCCCCAAAACTGACGATTGAATTGGCGAAAGAAATTGATGCGCCGTACATTACTGTTCCTAATGGCGGGCATTTTTTGGGGAGAGAAGGTTATACGAAATTTCCGCAATTAGTTGATTCTTTAAAAGAGATGTTAGACAGCAAATAAAACCAATAAGTTAAATTGCACTCTATAATCTGAACACTTTTCTTTTGTCCAAGTTATAGAGTGTTTTATATAAATTTCATTCTTGAATAAATAAAGTCTCTTACTATTACATTAAAAATTTTAATTATATTTACCGTTTATCTGAGCCTTACTGAATCAAATTCGACTTTGTTGTAGCCTATTTATAGATACTTTTAATTTAATCATCATCTTTTAATTGAAATAGGGTGACTGATTTTTGGAGCAAGTTATGAACTTTCTAAAACAATCAGCCTTCATTGCTGCATTTGCTTTTATGGGTTTACCGACTGTTCAAGCAGAAGAAGTGGCTACTTTACCAACAATTCGCGTTATGGCTGAATCTGAGCTACGTGAAGAGGTGGGATTTGTACCCTTCCAAGAAGATAAAAAAGTGCGTCAGGCTTTGCAACACCGTGAGTATAAAATTCATAATGATATACAGAATGCTTTAGTCCCTGAAGGCATGACTACGGTAGATTATCAGCCAGTTATGGCACAACCTGATTTGTCTCAACTTTCTCCATTCTTACAACAATACATTTTAGCGGTAGCGGGTGGAATACAGTCTTCTGATCCAACCAATGGTATCTTTGAAATGTTAAGACCTTTGAATATTAATCGCAGTAATGTCGATGCTTATCGTGAGGGTACGATGAAAGTAAACCTTAATGACCTCATAAAATTACAACAGCAAATTCAAGACGGTTTAAAAGGCCGTTAAAATAAAAATCCCCGCATTGAGCGGGGATTTTTATTTAAAAAGAATCTGTTATTTTGATCGAAAAATAAAAGATGCGGTATTATCAGGGTAACTATACTTTTAAAAATAAAGATATGAGCACTCAATTAATCGCACATTTAAAAAAGAAATGTGAAGCTGATGACAATGTAAAAATTTTACTTTCTCAGTGGGAGTTTGATCAAAAACTTGTAGGAAAAGCTTTAGAAAATATTGGGGGATTTTATCCACACTTTAGTAATCATAATGCCTCACATTCACAGCAGATTTTAGTCAATATTGAACGTATTTTAGGAAATGATATTGATTTATTAAGTGCAACTGATACTTGGTTAATTCTTGAAGCGGCATATTGGCATGATGTTGGGATGTTAATCGATGCTCAAAATGCGAAAGCAGTACATTCTAATCCTGATTTTAATTTTATGATTCAAACAATTGCCAATGAAAAGGGACATGATCTTCAAAAATTTTGTCAAGCCTATATTGAACAAAATTGGTTGTCGGCAATTGGTACTGTAGATCATCCTTTTGATGGCATTGAGCAATATCGTCAATTAGTTGCTGAGTGGTTTAGACGTGGGCATGACAAACGAGTTGGCAAAATTGTTGAAGATCCTTTTAAAGATTTAGGCATAACTTCCCCTAGAACCGAACTTTTACCTAACCGCATTTATCGTTATTTAGGACAGATTTGTGTCTCTCATGGTATGAGTTTTGATACTTTGATAGAAACATTACCTTATAAACAGACTGGTTTAGGTACAGAAAATTGTCATCCGCGATTTATAGGTTGTTTGCTTCGTTTAGGTGACTTATTTGATCTAGATGACAATCGTTTTTGCCCTGTTATGGCAAAGCACGTCAGTAATATGCCTTCAGTGAGTAAACATCATCATGATAAGCATCTATCTTTGAGAGAATTTCAACTGGATAAACGAACAGTAAAGCTTGTTGCTGAATGTCCAGATGAAATGTCTTATGTAGAGACACAAAATTGGTTTGGTTGGATACGTGAAGAATTCCAAAATCAAATGTCACAATGGAATCTGATCGTACCTAATTTAAAATTTGGTTCACTTCCAACTATCGAACAATTAGATGTAAGAATGGAGTTGAAATATGAAAATGGTTTTAAAAGGGAAAAACTACTCCTAAATAATAAGCCGATGAAGTTTAAGTTGGATGAAAAAAATGCCATGGAGTTATTACAAGGTGCAAACTTGTATAGTGATGAATTCAGTATTTATCGTGAACTTATTCAAAACTCTATTGATGCGACAATGTTAAGAATATGGCTTTAAGAGGATCAAGGAATCCTTAAAGAATTATATCCCTACCATAAGGATTTTCTAAAAATTCTAGAAAAATATCCACTTCAATTAGAAATTAATAAAGTTAAAAATATTGAAGGATCGTTGGATAGTATCTGGGAATTTCAAATTATAGATCAAGGAATTGGGATGAGTATGGTTGATCTTGGCTATATGCAAACTATGGCAGGATCAAGCAAAAATATACATAAGAAGAAAATTATAAATGAGATGCCAAAATGGATGAGACCTTCGGGGGAGTTTGGTATAGGTTTACATAGTGCATTTCTACTTACAAAAGATTTACCTGCTGAAATGCAAAGTATTAGGTTTAATACATATAGCTATTTTACACATGATAGTTTGGATGTTGAAATGTATTCACCTTTAGGAGGTAAGCAAGGTTTTTGCTTTATAACAAGAAATATAGGTCAAACCAAAAAAGTGGGTACAAATACAAGATTTTATATTAGATGTAATTTTGATTTAGAGGAAATAGAGGGAGGGAAGGATCTTAATTTAATGGATATTGAAGTATTTGAAAAAAAATGGGCAGAATATCAGAAGGAAAAAATATATAAGGAAATTTTAGAAAATGCACCAATTTATACTGTGGGATTCATAAAGGAATTGATACCAGATGTAATTTGGGATAAGGAAAAACAAGTCGCATTTTATCTAAAATCTAAAACTAATAATGATGAAGGCCGATATGCATTTCTATTCAAAGGGCAAAAAGTAGAAATAAATGACCACAGAGGTTATGGTTTGTACAGTTATAGCTATTTTGACTATATGGTTGATATATATGGTGTTAATGCTAAAGAGGTTTTAAATATAAGTAGAGATTATTGGAATTTGGATTTTGAATGTCAACATTCAGATTATCTAAAGGAATTATTTGAAAAACATATTTCTCAAACTAAAAACTTTGAAACAGATCTTCTGAAATTAACCTATGGAGCTGATTATAATATTGATTTTGAACTCTCTAAAGAATGGGAGAATCAAAGAGTAAATGGATACGAAATATTAGATATATTAAATAAAGATGGATTTTATATATTGGAAATAAGTAGTGATTCTGAAGATTATCAAACTAAAAGAGATAATATAGTGAAACTATTTAATAATTATATTATTTTGGAGAAAAAACAATATATTGAAGAATTGATGTTGTATGCTTTAGATAATTTTTGCGTTATGCAAAGATATAATATTTATACCTTGAAATTTACTAAAAGTGAAAATTATTATCCTGAAACTGTTGGTTTGAAGTTTTATAGTAAATCAATTGAACCTGATGATAAGTACAGTGATTTAGTTTGGGAAAAGGAAACTCCATATTATCCTAATGAGGAGGAGAATATATTTGAAAGTCTATGGTTGAGTTTGAGAAAACAACCTACTTATAACCTTGAAGTTACCGATGTATATAGAGAGTATCTGAGTCAAAATAATGACAAGTTGGGTTTATTAAAAAAATTCGATAAACTTTTTTTTAAGTATAAAGAGTATTGGGATGATTTAGCAATTTTATCTCCTTATCAGGTTGTTAATAATGAAATACAAATTTTGGACTTGGATAAATTAAGCGCTTATCTCGCGAATAGAAAAAATGATTTAATGAATGTAAACGAATATAAAAGATTATATGAAAATTTAATAATAGAGATTGATAAATTTAAAGAAACCCCGCAATAAGCGGGGTTCTTTTTTACGTAGTTAAAACTTAAACACGTTCGATCACTGTTGCAATACCTTGACCAAGGCCGATACACATGGTCGCAAGACCGATTTGAGTATCTTGTTGTTCCATTACGTTCAACAACGTAGTGGTGATACGTGCACCAGAACAGCCTAGTGGGTGACCCAAAGCAATCGCACCACCATTTAAGTTAATGATGTCTTGCTTGTCATAAATACCTAAGCCTTTCATTACTGATAAGCCTTGAGCAGCAAATGCTTCGTTTAACTCGATAGTTTGAATATCAGCCATCGTTAAACCAGCACGTTTAAGCGCTTTTTGAGTTGCTGGAACTGGACCGTAACCCATGATTGCTGCATCACAACCTGCAACTGCCATAGAGCGAATTACAGCGCGTGGTTTTAAACCTAACGCTTGTGCGCGTTCAGCAGACATAAGTAACATTGCAGAAGCACCATCAGATAAAGCTGAAGATGTAGCAGCCGTTACCGTACCACCTTTCGGGTCAAATACAGGACGTAATGCTTTGAACGCTTCAAGGTTTGCATCTGGACGAATTACTTCGTCGATGTCGCAAAGGATTTTAAAGCCATTAGCATCGTGGCCTTCAACACCAACGATTTCGTTTTTGAAACGACCTTCTTGAGTTGCAGCCCAAGCACGGCGGTGAGATTCAACACCAAAAGCGTCTTGCTCTTCACGGCTAATGCCATTCATACGACCTAACATTTCAGCAGTTAAGCCCATCATGTTAGATGCTTTTGCATAGTGTTTAGATGCTTCTGGGTTTAGGTCGATGCCATGCATCATACCTACGTGGCCCATGTGCTCAACACCACCAATAATGAAGATATCACCTTGGTTAGTTGCAATCTGTGCAGCAGCAGTATGAAGCGCTTGCATAGAAGAACCACAAAGACGGTTTACTGTTTGACCAGCAACAGTTTTTGGTAAGTCAGCCAATAAGCCGATGTTACGGCCAATGTTCATACCTTGTTCTAGAGTCTGGTTTACACAGCCCCAGATCAGGTCTTCAACTTCGTTTACATCAAACTGGTTACGGGCAACGAGTGCACGAACCAATTCAGCAGATAAGCTGTCAGCACGTACATTACGGAACATACCGTTTTTGGTTTTACCCATTGCAGAACGTACGCCATCAACGATGACAACGTCACGTGGATTTAAAGTAGCCATTCACGTTGCTCCTTAACCGTAGAATTTTTTGTTGTTAGCAGCCATGTCGCGCAACATTTGTGGCGCTTCATAAGCCTTACCTAAGTGTGCATATTTGTCGCAAAGTGCAACGTATTCAGCAACACCAGTCTGGTCGATATAACGACATGGACCACCACGGAATGGAGGGAAACCTACACCCATAATCATTGCCATGTCTGCTTCAGCAGCAGTTGCAACGATGTTGTCTTCTAAGCAACGAACTGTTTCGTTACAGAAAGCAAGCATCATGCGGTCAATGATTTCTTGGTTATCAAACTCGCGTTTTTCACCAGTGACGAAAGGAGCAATAATTTCATACGCTGTTGGATCAACAGTTTTTGCTTTCTTGCCTTTCTTATCGAGTTCGTATTTGTAGAAACCAACGTCATTCTTTTGACCAAGACGTTTAGCTTCGTACATTGCTTGGATTGAACCTTTGTAGTCTGGCTTCATACGGTCTGGGAAACCTTCAGCCATGACTTCTGCACCATGTACACCTGTGTCGATACCTACAACGTCGATAAGGTAAGCAGGACCCATTGGCCAGCCAAACTTAGACATTACACTGTCAACTTGCTGGAAGTCTGCGCCGTCTTTTACAAGAAGGTCAAACGCACCAAAGTAAGGGAACAATACACGATTAACCAAGAACCCTGGGCAGTCGTTTACAACGATTGGTGTTTTACCCATTTTTTGAGCAAGAACAACAGTAGTTGCAATCGCTTCTTCAGAAGTCTTTTCACCACGAATAACTTCTACAAGCGGCATCATGTGAACTGGGTTGAAGAAGTGCATACCAACGAAGTTTTCAGGACGTTGTAATGCTTTTGCTAAACGCGTGATTGAAATCGTAGAAGTATTAGAAGCAATAATCGTATTTTCACGAACATTCTTCTCAGTATCCGCAAGAACGATTTCTTTTACTTTTGGATTTTCTGTAACTGCTTCGATCACGATGTCAACTTCTTTAAACTCATCGTAGCTTAAAGTAGGACGGATACGTGCAAGCGTTTCACCCATTTGCGCAGGTTTCATTTTCTTGCGTTCAACTTGTTTAGTTAACAAGCTGTTTGCTTCTTTCATACCTAAAGCAAGTTGTGGATTACCAATATCTTTCATGATAATTGGTGTACCTTTGCTTGCCGCTTGGTAAGCAATACCACCACCCATGATACCAGCGCCAAGTACAGCTGCTTGGTTTACTGGGTGCGCACCTTTTTCATATTTTTTAGCAGTTTTCTTAACAACTTGATCATTGAGGAATAAACCAATCAATGCACCAGCTTGTGGCGTAATCGCAGCTTTTGCAAAACCTTCCGCTTCAGCTTTTAATGCTTCGTCACGCGCAAGGCTTGCACCCGCTTGTAATGAATCAAGTAATAATTTCGGAGCAGGGTATTGAGCAGGATTTGCTTTCGCTAGTACTGCACCTTTTGCAGTATTGAACGCCATCATTTGTTCAAGCGGGTTCAATTTTACAGCTTCAAGTTTTTCTTGACGTTTTGCTTTCCAGTTTAAACGACCAGAAATTGCTTGCTTAACTAAGTCAGTTGCAGCTTCAAGTAATTTATCAGCAGCTACAACCGCATCTACAGCACCATCTTTTAGAGCAGCAGCCGGTTTTTTAGGAGCAGCCATCGCCATCCATTCAACCGCGTTGTCGATACCGATCAGACGGCTTAAACGTACGCTACCGCCAAAACCTGGGTAAATACCAAGTTTAATTTCCGGTAAGCCCACTTGTGCAGCTTCTGACATCACACGATAGTCACAAACTAAACACATTTCAAAACCGCCACCTAACGCCATACCGTTAATAGCAACAACTTTTGGAATCTCTAAATCTTCAAAGCTATTGAAGATTTCGTGAACAGGCATAAGCCAGTCAACAATCGCTTTTTCGCCTTGTGCGAAGTTTTCACCAAATTCGGTAATGTCTGCCCCAACAATAAATGTCGATTTGCCTGAGGTAACAACTAAGCCTTTAATATCATTATTTGCTTTTACCGCAGCAATAGCAGCTTGGAAATCTTCAATTGTTGCACGGTTAAATTTATTGACCGACTCACCTTGTAAGTCAAAGCGGAATTCTGCAATTCCGTCCGAAAGCATTTGGACGGTAATGGCATTGCCAGCGTGGATCATGCCTGATCTCCTTAGTTTTGGAGGACTTCTAAGTTGATGTTATGAAGCGTGTGCACATCTTAGGTACACATTTATGCTTCGCTAATCTTACGATAACTATATCTAAAAAAAACCTGACAAGTTGTATCAAGCCGTGACGCAAGGGTCATCAATTATTTTTAAATAATTTTTTTAATCTATATTTATGAAAAATATATTTTTAATTGTAAAAGCTTCTTGTTAAGAAGGGACAAGATAAAGTTAGAAAATGTAGTAGACAATTAATAAATTATTTTTGGTCTAGTAATAAAAATTAATATTTTGTGTGAATTATTAGACAGACAGTATTGTCTATTTTTTTATCTTTGGATAAACTTTGTGTTATAAAAATGTTCAATAAAGTATCTATTATGTTAAAAAATAAATTTATGATTTTGGCTATCCTTCCTTTTATGTTGAGTGCATGTGGAGGCGGTGGTTCTAGTGATAATAATTCTGCAAATAACAACCAAAGTGGTACATCACAAGATTCTATTGCGGATGGTACGCGTTATTATTTTATGGATTACAATGCTAATGAAAAAACAGATGAGCTAAATAATGCTTATTTTGAAATTTTTAATAAAAAATCAATAGATGGCTCCTCTAATCAAGCTTTAAATGAGTATTTGTTAACAGAGAAAAAACTCTATTTCCCTACTGATAAAGCACTCAATGTCATGAATTTTAATTCAATGACAGATTGGAGATTAGACATCATTGGAGATGTTAAAGAGGATTGGAAATTTCAAAGAGTTGATTTATCTGATAAGAATATGTTTGATACTGTCTTGCCAGGATATCGAGCATTAGGCTTTTCAGTGAGTGATGAAAGTACGACTAATGGGCGTCTATTTCTTACTACCTATGGACAGAATAAATTCCCTCAAGGGAGTAGCTGTTATCGTTTAGTTTCAAAAAAATCTAATCAAGAAACATTTGCATTTAATATTGATCAAAACTATGAAATTAATCAAAGTTTTGATCAGTTTGATGCTGAAAATGGTCCTTATCTTAATTATTTGAATCAAACAAATCCATTTGGTTTTACTTATAAAGCAGTTAAGGGATCATGGCAAAATGTTCTATGGACAACGATTTATGATACTACTTTAGGTTTTGCTATTGGTGATGGTGTAGCGGTGCAATATCAAGGTAAGCTCTATAAAGCAAATTATACGAGTAACATTGCTTGGACTGCTGATCAAGAGATTAAGCATTGGGAAATATATTTAAAAAATACAGATGATCCTGAAGAGCTCCGTTTTGCCCAATTAACAATTGCTCAATTGAAATCTGGTTGTTATGCCTACAATGAAACCGCTGCAAAAGCACTTGTTTCTCTGACTGGATTAGATTGGAAACCATATCAAGACTAACTTTGGAAGTTGAGTTTGAGAAATCTCAAAAATGGTTATTTTTGAGATTTCTATTTAGCCAAAAAATAATACTTGCTGATCTAGGTCTGAATTTTCTTCGAGACTTTGTTATTATTCCCTCAATTTCAAATTCCTTCGAAGTATCTTTAAAGATGCTTAAATGCGAGTAACTATATGATTAAGTGGATCATATTAGCGATTTTTGTGATATCAGCATTGTATATCCAACATCGCGGCAAAGTGCGTCACTCGTTTTATCGTCAATTTTTTGACCATTCAACCTTGCTCGCACCGATTAACTTTTTAATGTACATCTTTTCAAAGGTGCCGAATCAACCTTATATCGATACACAGCATTTTAAAGATTTAAAAGTGCTGGATGAAAATTGGGAAATGATTCGAGATGAAGCGAAAGCTTTATATGACCAAGGTGGGATCAAAGCTTCAAGTACCTATAACGATTTAGGTTTTAACTCATTCTTTAAAACAGGTTGGAAGCGTTTTTACCTCAAATGGTATGAATCGAGTCATCCATCTGCTGCTGAGCTTTGCCCAAAAACTACAGCACTTCTTAAAACATTGCCGACAATTAAAGCAGCAATGTTTACCGAGCTTGCACCTGACAGCCGTTTGGTAAGACACCGTGATCCGTATGCAGGTTCTTTGCGTTATCACTTAGGTCTAATTACACCAAATGATGACCGTTGTTTTATTGATGTCGATGGCGAAAGATATTCTTGGCGTGATGGTCAAAGTGTCGTGTTTGATGAAACTTATATTCACTATGCTGAAAATAAGACTGATCAAAACCGTATTATTTTCTTTGCAGACGTTGAACGTCCAATGAAAGTAAAATGGATGGAGCGTTTCAACCATTGGTTTGGTCGTAATGTGATGACTGCGGCAAGTTCACCGAATGAAACAGGCGACCAAACAGGTGGCCTAAATAAAGCTTTTGGTTATGTCTATCAAATTCGTATTAAAGCTAAGGCTTTAAAAGCTAAGAACCGTAAGTTGTATTACTTCTTAAAATGGTTCTTGATGCTTGGGATTTTTTTCCTGATTTTTGTTCGACCATATGTATTTTAATTAAAGCGCCCGAAAGGGCGTTTTTATTTTAAATAATGATATTCATCATGCATCATTTATTGCGTATTGAATGATCTTAAATACAAGGTCTTGATTATTTAAAGAGTCATCTAAGTCTTCTATTAATTCTTTGATAATAAATACTTCAAGAAAATAGTTGTAGCACGTATCCTTGATAAAAACCTCCATCTTTTCATCGTTTGATAGAGCAATTGCTTTGGATGTAATATCCCAAGGTTGTTCAGCATAGATGGTGTGTTCATCAGAAATATGTTCAATATTTGATATCATTTCTTGTAAGGGCATGGGATATTTCAATGGAATTTAACCTGCTAGTCTAATTACCACAAAACTTTTATAAAGATTTGTGATGTTAATGATTAAGTTTTAATATTGAAGTTTTTTAGATCAATTTAGCATGAAAATTTTAGTTCTCTTTTCTAAAAGAAAAAATAAAAAAGACTATAAAATAATTTAGAAAAAAGATAATAGCAGTGGGTCATGTTATTTAATTATATGGTTTTTTTAGTCTAAGATTAAAATTTTATAAAATAGTTCTTAATAAAAACATAGTGCTTTTTATCTGAGTATTTAATTTTAGATTGATAAAAAGAGAAAATTATTGATAATTCAGATTACATTATATTAATAATTTGAATCGAGGAATAAAATGAAAAAAATATTACTTTCATGTTTATGTATATTAAGCCTTTCAGCATGTGATGATGAGACAGAGGAACAAAGTGAGCAACTTGTTGGTTTTTCTGCGAGTCAAGTCGCTGGAATTCCAATGCTTGAGAAGAATAATTATAAGATTTTAGATAATAAAATCTATATTAGCTATCCTGATGGGCGTCCATTAGGTTATGAGCTTAGTCGACATTATTTCACTGATCGGGGCGTGACCTTACAACCCATTAAAACAACAGATGGGACATGGTATTTGCTGGGTACACAAGTTCAATTTTCAGATAAAGTCTTAAACTATCAACCTGCCAATTTAGTGAAAGACGATAATTTATTTTTAAATCAAGATTTAATTAAAATTGATATTTCAGGTCAGCCTGTAACTAAATATTTAGGGCAATGGATTTTTGAATCATTACCTCTTAGTCAACAGGTGTTTTTTGAAGATTATTACAATGCATTATTGCAGCAAAATGTAGTGAATTTTCCTAAAGGCTCAACCTGTTGGATGATTAATAAGGTCTACAGCAATAAAGACTATATAGAATTTTCTAGTGATGGCACTGCACCTTTATATATTGATTCAAATCGTACCGCTCCAGTAACGGGGACGTGGCAAGGTATTACGTGGTCACGTGATGAAGCTTCATTAGCAATGAAATTTACAATAAAAGATACCGAATATTCAGGACAGTATCATCATCAATCTGGTACTGATGAATATATCCCACCTTATACTGGTAAATATTGTCACTTTGTTAGTGAAATTGCTGCGGATACTATGATTAAAACTTGGAAAGGGGAACCTTAAGCTCATTAATTGAATTTCATTTGTAATGTATATTTATATAAATATTAAAGCGCCCGAAAGGGCGTTTTTTTATGACATAGAGTATCTAATAACTTTTGTGATCTATTTCACAGTGCTGGTAATTTGTTACAACTATTAAAAGCCAATAGGTAATTTTGATTCTACAATGGCGCGGTTTTTTCGAAGACTGGTCAGCGGAAGTAGGTTTTAAAATGGCTCATGCTCATCACGCAGCTCATGCACATGTTCATCATATCGAAGAGAGAAAAGAAGACAGTTCTCAAGACGATTTAAAAACAAAAGTGATGTTAAGACAAGCAGCTTCGACGACTGAAAAATCTAAACGATCTAGAACTAAAAATCATAAAACTGAAGATCAAAATATTAACCTGCATAAGTTTTCAAGTAAGCTCGAAAGTATCTCTGCCAACCATAGTAAAGAGAAATGCGCCAAAAATATCCGTATTGCTCTACAAGCGGCTGGAGCAGATGTGTCAAAGCATCCTGTAGCTGCTTCTGATTGGGGGCAAACGTTAGAAAAGAATGGTTATAAGAAAATTAAACCTGCTTTTAACCGTCCACAAGAAGGTGACATTTACATTATTGAGCGAACAAGTGGTCACACCTATGGTCATATTGCAGGCTATACGGGCAATGGTTGGTTCTCGGATTTTCGTCAAAAAACCTATGCGGTGTATAAAGAAAAAGACGTTAAATATAGTTACTATCGTCTAGATTCTTAAGCAAGTACGACACAGTCTGTCGGGTCATATCTAAATCCCTTTCCAAATTTATGTTCTGGCACAGTAAAGCACTTGAAAAGTAAGGATGAAAACATCACATTAGGTATTCAGTATTAAGCCATGCATGCCAATAGTGAATCAAAACGCTCGTCCTCATATTGAAAAAATTTTAGCCAACATGACCCAACTTCCAGGTGTTTATAAAATGCTAGGGAAGGAGGGTGAATTGTTATATGTCGGCAAAGCAAAAAATCTAAAAAATCGGGTATCGAGTTATTTTGTTAAAACGATTGAGCATCCTAAAACACAAGCTTTAGTTGCACGAATTTATGATATTGAAACTTTGGTTACTCGTTCAGAAACTGAAGCTTTACTCTTAGAACAAAATTTAATTAAACAACATCGTCCGCCTTATAACATTATGCTGCGGGACGATAAGTCTTATGTCTATATTTTTGTTTCGGCTGATAAGCCTTATCCTCGGCTTGCGAGCGGGCGTGGCAAAGGAAAACACCAAATTGGTAAGTTTTTTGGACCTTATCCAAGTGCTTATAGTGCACGTGATACGTTACTAGTTTTGCAAAAACTTTTTAATGTACGTCAGTGTGAAAATAGTTATTTTTCACAGCGCAAGCGTCCATGTTTGCAATATCAAATCAAGCGTTGTTCAGCCCCTTGTGTAGGTCTGATTTCACCCGAAGATTATAAAGAAGACGTTAATAATAGTATTCGCTTTTTGCAAGGTGATACCAAAGAGCTTAATCAAGAACTCATTGCCAAAATGGAACAAGCAGCGGCTGAGCTTGAATTTGAAAAAGCTGTTTTTTACCGTGATCGATTATCTTTACTGCGTGAAGTTCAAGCCCAACAAGCCGTATTTAAAGTCAAAGGCGAAGCGGATATTCTGGCAATTGCATATCAGGCAGGTGTGACATGCGTGCAAATTATGTATGTACGCAATGGGCGAATGCTGGGTGGAAAAAGTTATTTCCCAGACATGCTCGGTGATGATCTTGGGCAAATGCTGAGTGACTTTATGGCGAACTTTTACTTTCAAGTTGCAGATGAAGTTCCCAATGAGCTTATCGTAAATATTGCTTTGCCTGATTGTAAAGAACTAGAAGAAGCGTTGGCACAGCAGTTTGGCAAAAAGGTTCATATTAAGAGTAATGTTCGAGAAACTCGTGCCGAGTGGCTGGAGCTAGCCGAAATGAACGTTCAACATGCCATTAAGGGGCAGTTGAGTAATCATTTAGAACTTAATGAACGTTTCCATCAGTTAGAGCAAGTGGTGGGAAGACCTGTCGATCGTATTGAGTGTTTTGATATTAGTCATACCATGGGTGAAGCTCCAATTGCTTCATGTGTCGTGTTTGATCAAGGGGGCGCTCGTAAGCGTGACTACCGCCAATTTGCCATTCAAGACATCACAGCAGGCGATGACTATGCAGCTATGCGTCAAGCCTTAACACGACGTTATAAAAAGGCCATATTGCCTGATTTACTGTTGATTGATGGTGGTAAAGGCCAGCTCCATATGGCAATGGAAGTCATGCAAGAGCTTGGGTTAGACGCTTTTATGGTGGGTGTATCTAAAGGTGAAGGGCGTAAACCCGGACTTGAAACCCTGCATTTTACCGACGGCACAAAAATCCAGTTACCGGAAGACCATAAGGCATTGCATTTGATTCAGCAGGTGCGTGATGAAGCCCATCGTTTTGCGATTACCAAGCATCGTGCTAAACGCGACAAACGCCGAAGTACCTCAGTTTTAGAGGCAATTCCTGGGTTGGGGCCAAAGCGCCGTCGAGATTTATTAACTCATTTTGGTGGAATCCAAGGCGTTTTAAAAGCATCTGAAAAAGAGCTTACTCTTGTGCCCGGTTTTGGTGAAATGATGGCAAGAACAATTTATAAAATTCTGCATGAATAAAGATAGGTTTCTATGCCGAGTGACCAAATAGTTGGGATATAAGTACAAGAATGATCATTCACATTCCTTTTAAAATGATGAAAGATGTCTCATCAAAAGTCAGAGTGCTTTAGGGAAGTGAATGTCATTATTGCAATTATTTGAAGAAATAAAACAAAAGGAATGGATTGAAATACCTGAAGGATGGTTGCAGGGGCGAACTGTTTTTGGCGGTCTTGTCGCTGGATTACTCATGCAAAAGGCCTGCTGCAATATTCAAGATCCAAATAAAAGATTATTAAGCTGTAGTATTACTTTTGTGGGGCCTGTACAGCAGGGACCTGCTCAATTGACTATTGAAATTTTAAGAGAAGGGAAATCGGTCACTACGCTTGAAACCCGTTTATGGCAAGATGGTGCGGTACAAACGATTTTGGTCGCAAGCTTTGGTGTGCCGCGTGCGTCGAATATTGAAGTACGACATGAGCCTATCGTTCCAGTTTATAGGCAACCTGAAGAGTTACAACCTATTCCTTTTGCTAGACAAATGCCAGAATGCTATCAACATTTTGATGTATGCTGGGCGGAAGGTCATTATCCTGTTACAGGAAGTCAGTATGCTGACTTTGGAGGATGGTCAAGGTTTAATCCCGATAAGCATGAAAATCGTCAAATGACTTTGCCAGATTTAATTGTCTTGATGGATATTTGGCCACCTGGTGTATTGCCGATGTTTAAGCAAGTTGCTCCTGCAAGTTCTTTAACTTGGCACATTACCTATGTCCATCCGTTCCAACATCAATTGTGTGACTGGTTTAAATATAAAGTGGTAACTGAATATGCAGGTGAAGGTTATTCCACAGAATATGCCCATCTTTGGGACCAAAATGATCATTTAATTGCAATTTTACGGCAAACTGTTACGGTATTTACCTAAGCAGTCCACTTCCTCGATTCATATATTTCGTATAAAGTGGCTGTTACAGATAGATACAATATTGAAGAAAGTATTTTTGTCTGTTACAAGATGCATGAAGACTTAATTGGCGGTGTTTATGACCACAGGGCGAATCCTGAATATCCCAAATATCCTAACATTAGCGCGTATCGCGCTTATTCCTGTATTTTTGGTGATCGCGTATTGGCCGCCTGCAATGGGTATTGGTGAGCATGAAGGAAGTATGAGTCGTCATATTATCTTGACGGCTATTTTTGTGTTTGCTGCTATTACCGATTGGTTTGATGGCTATTTAGCACGAACTTTAAACCAGACTTCAGCATTTGGCCGTTTTTTAGATCCGGTTGCAGATAAGCTCATGGTGGCGGCTGCACTGATTGTTTTAGTGCAGTGGAATCCGACGATCTCAATGGCTTTTGCAGCAATTGTTATTATTTCACGTGAAATTACAGTTTCTGCTTTACGTGAATGGATGGCAGAACTTGGCGCACGAACCAGTGTGGCAGTATCGACTGTAGGTAAATATAAAACAGCCTTTCAGATGATTGCCATTAGTGTGTTCTTACTTAATTGGCAGCCTTTAGAAATGCTTGCCTATGCTTTGTTATATACAGCGGTCATTTTAACTCTATGGTCAATGTTTATTTACCTCAAAGCAGCTTGGCCTTATTTAAAGCAGCCTTAAGTGCATATTGAAAGATTAAGCCTTTCTACAATGAAAGGCTTTTTTATTTTTGAAGAGTGCAAGAATCGGGTCGTCATAGGGCTTTGGCTACTTTAATGTAAGATATAAGTGCTAAGGAGGTGACACATGCAAATGCTTTCTTCTCGGCAATTTGCTGTAATTGCCACTGTGATTGAATATTTATATGAACATCTAGACCAGCAACCCAGTCTGGACGATGTTGCGAGCCATATGAATTTAAGTTCAGGTTATATTCAACGCCAGTTTCAAGAATGGGTAGGGATTAGCCCGAAAAAATTTGTGCAATATATGAGTTTGCAACAGGCCAAATATCATTTGTTGCAACAACGGAGTTTATTGGAAACCGCTTTAAATACGGGTTTATCTGGCACAGGACGTTTACACGATCTGTTTATTCAACTTGAAGGGATGACGCCTGGGGAATATAAACAACAAGGCGAAGGCGTTATTCTTAATTATTCGGTTGAGACAAGTCCCTTCGGTGAGTTGTTGGTGGTCAGTAGTGAAAAAGGAATATGTTCTATACGGTTTATCGAAACTCACGACAATATTGAACATCTCATTCAACAGTCTTTTCCGAAAGCTCAATTGAAAAATCAGTCACCGATTTGGCATCAACAAATTGCAACGTGGTTTGAACAGGATTTTTCAGAACACTTACAGCAGAAACTTCCTCTTAATTTGGCTGGAACCCCATTTCAGCTACAAGTATGGGAAGCATTGCTCACCATTCCAGAAGGCCAATTGCGTACTTATCAAGACATTGCAGAGCAAATTGGGAAGCCTAAAGCAGTCAGAGCCGTTGCTACTGCAATTGGACAAAATCCGATTGCATATCTGATTCCTTGCCATCGAGTGATCCGTGCCACAGGGATGGTCGGAGAATATCATTGGCAAAAGGGGCGTAAATTGGCATTGTTAGCTTGGGAGATGTCAAAGCAATATGGAGAGACCGTATGACCTTGGATTTATTTTCTCCAGAGCCTTGTGAGAATTTATTACCCTACGATGGTGAAGTTCAGGACTATGGTTGTATTTTAAGCCCTGAAGAAGCTGAACAATATTTTCATTATCTTTATCAACACCTCGCATGGAAACATGACGAGGCTAAGTTGTATGGCAAGCACTTTATTACAGCTCGAAAAGTTGCATGGTATGGAGATGACTACTATCAATATAAATATTCGGGTGTCGCACGTGATTCTTTACCTTGGGACAAAGCACTTGCCAAACTAAAACAGCAGGTAGAACAAATACTTTCAGAAAAATTTAATTCTTGTTTGGCAAATCTTTATGAAGATGGAACCCAAGGAATGGCTTGGCATAGTGACTCGGATGTATCTTTGGCAAGAACGACAACAATCGCCTCTTTAAGCTTTGGTGCTACCCGTAAATTTTCTTTTAGACATATTCAAAGTAAAGAGAAAGTTGAATTGTGGCTACAGCCAGGCCAACTCATTGTGATGCGTGGTGAGACTCAACAATATTGGCAACACCGTTTAAATCGCTCAACAAAGATTTTACAACCACGTATTAATCTTACTTTTCGGCAATTTAAGTTTTTATAACCTTCATTAAAAAGCGGGCAAGAAAAAAGCCCATGATGGCAGCATGAGCTTATTCCTCTGAGGGGGATGCTTCTACTGATGAGCTGCTGATGAAAAGAATCATCAATAGGAGCTAAAATCATAATATGAGAATATTATGAGATATTCAATGTTTTAAAGTGTAAGAAAAGTTTAAATTATCACAAGGTGGGGTTTTAGATTTCACCTTTTTCAGATAATTCCATAAAACGTTGTTCAATAAGTGCTGCATTTTCTTGCAAAATTTCGATGAGCTTTTCAACATTTAAAAAATCAAAACGATTTTTAGAGGCAACTAAAGTCAAAGCTAAAGGTACTTCTTTGTTTGAAAAACGAACAGGAACCGCTAGACCTGAAACATTTGGGTCAATCTCACCTTGTGAGAAATAGAAGCCTTGTTTTTTAATTTTACGCATACGCTGAATAAAGCTCGGTTCATCTTCAGCAAAACCTGATTGTTTTAATTCTTGCTGGTAACGGTGGTAGTAGTCTTGCATGCGTTGTTTACTTAAATGCGAAACCATTGTTTTTGGAGATGATCCAACGTAAATCGGTCTTGGGCAGCCTCGGCCATATGAAAGTAGCTCAGTGTCTTTAAATATTTCATGATGTATGTCAATGCAATAGTCATCATTTAAATAGGTAAGCAAACAGCACAGTTCAGTACGCTCTACAATATTTCGCATAAATGGCGTGCTGATTTGAACCAGTGGGTCGGTTGTTCTAGATATATAGTCAAGAACTGCAATTTTTGAGCCTAAGGTATAATCGCCAGAGGTTCCATTAATGCGTTTTAATAGATCAGCTGATACTAGCTCTTTGAGGTAACGGTAACTCGTTGGTTTGGACAAGCCAAGTTCTTCGCAAATAATATCGACATTAATGATTGGACGCGAAACTGAAAATAGGTCCAGTACGGTTAAAATTTTGCCAAAACTTGAAATTGCCATAATGTCTTGTTCGTATCCTTTAACAACGAGTCATCTTTGAGTTTTTATAACAGAAAAAAAGAAGATTTGTCTCAATTCTAAAATAAATGCCTGATTTGAGTATTTTACTCTGACAAAGAGAAAACTTCTCTCGGCTTATACATCATATACGATAATTAAAAAATATATCAAATTATCAAATAGAGATATTTTAGTTGACTAAATCGCTTTATTTTGAAAAAATTGCCAAACAAAATATCTAATCGAGAAATTGGTCGGTTCTAGATTGATTTCTTGATACCTCTTCTTTCCAAAGCTTGGCCGTTTAAATGGCGCCCAAACTGAAATCATCTCTGCCAATCAGGCGAGATGTGGAAAAATCATTGTATTGAAGGATGCTCCTCATATCATTTGCTTTGAGGCAAATGGCAAAGTTGTGTTGTCTTTAGAAAGACGATCAAATATTGAAGGGCATGCTCATCAGTTCAAATCTGTATTTGAGATGAGTTCATGTTATTAAAGCAAATACTGGCGTTCCGCCCGAGTAGGCTTGATCTGATCTTTGCCTTAAAAACATTTATTGCTGGAATGTTGGCACTATTTGTTTCGTTTGAATTAGATCTGATTAACCCGATGTGGTCGATTGGTACGGTCCTGATTATTGCCAATCCATATTCAGGAATGGTGTCCTCTAAATGTGTCTATCGAGTGGTAGGGACAATTGGCGGAGCTGTGATTGCCTTAACTCTAACGCCACATCTAATTAATACACCTTGGATATTTACCGTGGTGTTGTCGTTGTGGGTGGGTTTTGCGCTTTATGTGTCGTTACTAGATCGTACTCCACGTAGTTACGCTTTTATGCTGGCGGGTTACTCGACAGCCATGATCGTCTTCAATGCGATTACCTATATTGATCAATACAATATATTTGATATTGCTTTAGCTCGAGTCATAGAAATCTCAATTGGCGTGATTTCAAGTGCAGTGGTTTCTGCCACGATTCTTCCAATGCATATTGGCTCGGCAATTAAACAGCGGGTGATAAAAACCCTAAAAGATACAGAAAATCTGTTTGCTAATTTATTAAATACAGATTCGCAGCAGAACAATACTCAGCTCTTGGCTGCCATTACTCGCGACACCACAGATATTCATGCTTTGGCAGTACATTTGAGCTATGAAAAGGGCGAACTGCATGGTATGACCAAACCCTTGCAGGAAATGCTTCATCAAATCTCAATGGTGGTGGCTAATCTAGTCGCTTTATCTGAGCGTATTAAGCAGCTTAAAGAACTTCGGTTTATCGAGACTCATGCAGAAAAACTGCAACAGCTTTCAGCTCATGTTGTACAGTTTTTAGAGCAAAAAGATCTGATTATTGATGAAAATATTTTGCAGTTGCCTGATGAGTTTGAAAGCGATTTTGCAAGTTTGATGGAATCGGCTTCTACACACCAACAAGTTTTAGTTGCAGCTATGAAAATGGATGTGCGTCATTTCATTAGCAATGTTTTAGCGGTTAAAGTTTTGTGGCAGCGAATTCAGCAAGGTAATAAAGAAATTCCTGACAACATTACCCCAATGACGACCAAATATCCAAGTTTGCACCGTGACCATGGCGTGGCAATACGAGGCGGTATCAGTGCAGTCCTTATTACATTTATTGTGACTGGAGTCTGGATTGTTTCGGGGTGGAAAGCTGGATTTATGATGGCACAGATGGGCGCAGTAACCGCCTGTATTTTAACGGCCTTAGATAACCCAGTTCCAGTTCTGCGTATTTTTATCTGGGGCAGTATAGCTTCAGCAGTTTTAGTCTTTGTTTATGCATTTGGTATTTTCCCGCATGTCACAACTTTTTGGGAACTTGGTCTGGTTTTGTTACCGATGTTCTTATTCGCAGTGTCTATGATGGCTAACCAGATGCTGATGCCGGTAGGTATGGTGTTGGGTATTAATACCATGATGGGACTAAACCTGCACAATGCTTATAGCATGGATGCGGTGTCTTATCTTGATAGTTCATTTGCCATGATCTTAGGTGTTTTAGTGTCCTTGATTGTCATTGATGTTGTTCGCGCCATGTCGCCAGATACAAGTGCAAGCCGTATTTTAGCCTTGCATTATCGCGCCATGCGACAAGCGATCTATCTGCCATATGGTCTTGATTTTAAAGTTCATCTACGCAGTATGCTAGATCGGATTGGGATTCTAAACAGCAAAATGGTGCAATCAGACGAGATTAAAACTTCAATTCATCAGGCTCTGATTGAGTCGAGTAGTATTGTTGATTTAAGCCGATTGCAAGAGTTAGCCAATCAGTTTCCTCAAGCATCTGAACTCACTCAGCATATTGGCGATTTGCAACAAAATCTGGATGAGTTGTTTAGAGCTAAAGAAAACGATGAAAATGATACGACTGCTTTAGTAGAGCGCATCTACCGAGCGTTATTTGAATTAAAACAGCTTGCTTCAAATGTTGAAGATATGACTATGCGACAAAGACTACTCATTTCACTGAACAATATTGCTTATAGCATGTGCCATGTTTCATCAGAGCAAATGAATGAAAACAGCACCTTGAGAGGAGCCACAGCAAATGGGTGAGTTTAATGTTTATGGTATTTATGTGCCTTCTTTGCTCG
Source organism: Acinetobacter sp. 1542444 (assembly GCF_000581835.1). Classification (NCBI taxonomy): domain Bacteria; kingdom Pseudomonadati; phylum Pseudomonadota; class Gammaproteobacteria; order Moraxellales; family Moraxellaceae; genus Acinetobacter; species Acinetobacter sp. 1542444. The sequence goes on from NZ_JEYA01000005.1 coordinate 46,489, forward strand.
TTCAAGCACTCTTGGCATATATCTGTTTCCGTGGGTTAAGTCCTTTAACAAATAAGTTGATTGCACAAGGCTGGATTGCATTACCTAGTATTTTTAATTTGTGTTTTTACCTCTTATTACTTTTGGTAATACATCAAATTTTTGTTGGGGTCGGTGCGTAGAGATGTTTGCGAAATTAAAGATTGAGTTAGGTGAGTGAAATGAATCAGGTGGATTTGAAAAAAGTCATCCGTCCAGTAATTTTGATTGTCGCATTAATGGTGGCAGTCTATACCATTGTGCATTTATGGAATTACTATAATGCGGCGCCGTGGACACGCGACGGTCGAGTTCGTGGTGACGTTATTCAAGTATCTTCGGATGTTGCGGGGCTTGTGACAGAAGTATTGGTTCAAGATAACCAGACTGTAAAAAAAGGTCAGGTGCTCTTTAAAATTGATGTTTCTCGCCGAGCTTTAGATGTAGAGCAGGCAAAATCTGATTTAGCAAAAGCAAATGCAGCTTTTGCCCAAGCGCAAGCTGGTTTAGCACAAGCAAAAGCGAACCTGATTAAATCAGATACGAATATTAAACTAGCCGAGAAAAATGCAAGCCGCTATTCAAACCTTATGGATGGCGCTATCTCTAAACAAGAACAAGATCAAGTTTTCGCAACACGTGATCAATCTCACGCTGAACATGAGCAACTCCAAGCTGCTATTCAACAAGCGGAAGCAACTGTTAAACAACAACAGGCTCTGATTGAGGCGGCAACGAGCAATTTGCATTTGGCCGAGCTTAATATGCATCGTGCTGCGGTAATTGCTCCAGCTGATGGTACTTTATCTAACTTTGATATGCGCCCAGGTAACTATGTTCAAGTTGGGCAGGCTGTTGCGGCATTACTTGACCGTAAACAACTCTATGTTGTGGGTTATTTTGAAGAGACGAAGTTAAACCGTATTCATGTCGGCGATCAGGCCAGTGTACAGTTAATGGGTGATAGCCAGAAAATTAAAGGCCATGTACAAGGTATTGCATCGGGTATCGAAGATCGTGAACGCTCAAGCAGCTCTAAACTTCTTGCCAATGTAAATCCAACGTTCAGTTGGGTTCGTTTAGCGCAGCGTGTGCCTGTGAAAATTGTATTGGATGAAACACCAAAGAACCAGCTTGCTTTTGTCTCTGGACGTACGGCAACTGTGCATATTATCGAGAAATAAAACGAGAACTAAAAAAGGAAGGCTTTAGCCTTCCTTTTTTAGTTCTTACGGTGTTAAACCGACTGGATTTCGATACCAACTCTGAATGAGTAAGGCGGCTGCAAAACTATCTGCCGAAAGCTTTTTTGCTCGACCTTGCTCTTGGTAGAAACCGAGTTCTTCTCGTGCTTCACGTGTAGTTAAACGCTCATCTACCATTAATGTTTCAATATTGGTTTGATGGCGTAAACGTCTCGCAAATTTGCGGGCACGTGTAGAAAGTTCTGACTCGCTATCATCCATATTCAAAGGCAAACCAACCAAAAATAGATCAGGTTGCCATTCTTTCACGATTTTTAAGAGCTGATCCCAGTTTGGAATACCATCTTTCATCACAAATAGAGGGAGGGGATTGGCACTTTCAATTGAGGACTGGCCAATTGCCATTCCCATTTTTTGAGTACCAAAGTCAAAAGCCATAATCGATTTTGATTGTGTTTCGGTCATTAAGCATGTCCGATTTCAGATGCTAACCATGCACGATCTACACCGATCTTTTTATAAGCTGCATCCCAACGATCGTCATAAGGCAGGTTAAAAATTAGGTCCATATCGGCATCACAAATGAGCCAGTCACCGCGCGTAATTTCATCTTCTAACTGGTTTTTACCCCAGCTCGCATAACCTAAAGCAATTTGATATCGGCCGACACCTTCATTGTGGGCAATCGCATCAAGAATATCTTTACTGGTAGTAATACAAACATTTTCACCTACAGCAATAGATGAATGCCATGTCGGTTGTCCAGTATGAAGAACGAATCCAGCCTCGGGACGTAATGGCCCACCTTGTAAAACCACATGTGGATTTACATTGTCTGCTTCAATGTCGAGATCATTGAGTAATTCTTTAATTTGAATGCCGGAAGGGCGGTTAATAATAATGCCTTGAGCACCTTCTTCATCATGACGGGCAAGATAAATTACAGTGTTTGCGAAAAAGTCATCTGCCATTTCTGGCGGGGCAATCAGACAACGGTGAGTCAGATATTGTTTGGTCACCTAAGCGGTTCTCCCTCAAAAAATGTCACTAGAGGGTCTCTCGACCCTTTTATCTATATAGGTTCTTTTTATCAACATACAAGAGTTAATCGGATTTCGCCAATCTTTTTCTCTCATTTTTTATTAATTTGAAGAAGCCTGAAATTTAAGTTGACGTAATTGTTTTGCGTGTTGCAAGGTTGTTTCATTAATTTCAACACCGCCTGACATGCGAGCTAACTCAAAAATGATTTGATTTTCGTCTAGTTCCACAATTGTACTGCTTGCCGGATCAGTTTGTTGCTTTTTAACTAATAAATGCTGATCTGATTGTGCAGCAACTTGTGCCTGATGGGTAATACATAAAAGTTGAACATGTTGGGCTAAGTCGGCAAGTAAACGTCCCACAACTTCTGCGGTTCCACCACTAATCCCGACATCAATTTCATCAAACACTAACACTTCTGCTTCGGTTTTTTCAGCGTTCATGACTTGCATAACTAACGCAATACGTGAAAGTTCACCACCTGAGGCTACTCGTGCTAATGGTTGAGGAGGAATACCCTTATTGGCAGTAAATAATAGTTGAATAAAACTCAAACCTTCAGCGGTAGGTTGCTCTAATGGTTCAAACTTAAACTCAAAGTGTGCCTCTGGTAACGCTAAAGGCTTCACTTGTTCAGTTAATTGCTTCGCAAGAGGAGCGGCAGCTTCACGACGAATATGGTCTAAATGCTGAGCTTTTTCTAAGAACTCCTCATGCGACTTTTCAACTTGTTCTGCCAATGTTTCTGGGTCTTCAAGTTGATGTAATTGCTCAAGCTCACTTTGCCAAGCTTCATATTCTTCTTTAAGTGTTTCTGGTTGAGTGCGGTATTTACGTGCCAGACGGTGGAAAACTTCCAACTTGGAATTTAGTTCTTCCATTCGCTCTGGATCAAAACTTTGACGATCAATAAATTGACGCAAGTTTGCTGTTGCATCATCTATTTCACTTTGAGCATTCAGTAAAGAATTATAGATCTCAGAAAGTTGTTCGCTACGCCCCGCGTGAGACTCTAGACGGCGAATAATCGAAGACATTTCTTGAGTAATGTTTTGCTCAGCTTCATCAAGCACATTTAGGCTATAGCTACAATCTTGCATGATATGTTCATGATGACTGAGGCGATCGAACTCTTGCTCAATTTCTTTATAGTCAGTTTGAATGACCTCTTCGAGCTCTTCAATTTGATGCTCTAAAGTACCAATACGTTGTAGGCGGGTTGCTTGTGCATCTAAGGCTGCTTGATGCAAACGAATGGTACGTTGCCATGTGCTATAGGCTTCACGTACATCATTTGCTTCAGCATAAAAATTGTTATAACGATCTAGCCAATGCTTTGGATAAGGTGGTTCAAGCAGCTGCTGCTGGCTGTGCTGACTATAGAGCTGAACGAGCAAACGGCCTAATTCTTTGAGTTCAGATAGACTACTTGGGCGTCCATTGACCCATGCTTTACTACGGCCAGTTGCAAAAATAACACGACGTAAATGAATTTCCCCAGAATCATCATCTAGCTCGTGGTCTTGGAGCCATTTTGCTTCAGGACTATTATTTTGATAGGTAAAAACAGCGGTAATATCCGCTTTGTCCGAACCATAACGGACATAATTTGTATCTGTACGTTCCCCTAGGCAGGCAGAGAGTGCATCCAGTAATAATGATTTTCCGGCACCTGTTTCGCCTGTTAGAACATTAAATCCTTGTTCTATATCAATAGCCAAATGATCAGCTAATGCAAAATTAATTAAAGTTAAATGTGTGAGCATAAACGCATCCAACGCGCCAAATTATGGGTTAAAGATAGAGAAGTTTTGAATTTGCTACAAGTGATCTATTATTCTAACTGAAATTATAGAACAGCAAGATTGCGGATATTTACAATGAAAAAAACATTAAGCTTACCGAAACCACCAATAGGGATGATCAACCGCCATAAAAAAAACAATCCTGCGGAAATGAATAAAATTCTAAATCAGCATTTTAATGCATTTAAACAGGCAGCAGCACAAGGGGATTATGCCAAAGCTTATCAACATGTTAAACAAGCTGTTAATTTGGTTCCCAAGCATGCTGGTGCCTTATCAGATTTAGCTTATACCGAATTACGCTTAGGCCGTTATAACGATGCCTATCAACATTATTTACAAGCGATTCAAGCAAGTGGAGCTAATGTAAATACAAACTTATATGATGGACTCACAGAAGTTTGTCATCATTTAAAGAAAAAAGAAGAAACAATCAAATTTGGACGCTTGGCAATTGCAACTAAAAAAGAACTAGCGAAGAGCGAACCTGTTTTGGCAATTCCCAATCATGCACCACTAACCTTTAGTGCAAACCCTCAAGAAAATATTATTGCTTTTTCTTTGTTTGGGGGAAATCCTCGCTATTGTGAAACCTCTATTTTAAATATTCAGTTAGCCAAACAAATTTATCCTGAATGGACGTGTCGCTTTTATGTCGATGATACTGTGCCAGTACTGGTGCAACAGCGTTTAAAAGAGAAGGGCGCGCAAGTTATTCAGGTTACAGATTCTCAAAAACAGCTATCTGGTTTGTTTTGGCGCTTTTTGGTGATGGATGATCCGACAATTAAGCGTTTTCTGATACGTGATGCCGACTCCATTGTCTCGCACCGCGAAAAAGCAGCTGTAGATGCTTGGCTCAAGAGTGATAAATGGTTTCACTTAATGCGAGATAATTATTCTCATACCGAGTTAATTTTGGCGGGAATGTGGGGTGGATGTACGGGGATTTTTCATAATATTGAAGCACATATCAGGGATTATGTTGCCACCGGACGTTATCTGGATAATCGGGTGATGGATCAGCATTATTTGCGTTACTGTATTTGGCCGACTTTAAAACAAAGTGTGCTTATACACGATAGCCAGCAATTCGATTCAGATGCTATCGATTTTCCAGCTTATGATCTGGCGTTAATGCAAAACGACAGCGAAAATTTTCATGTAGGAATGAATGACGGTTCACCGGTAGTTGCTACAGCAGTTGCCCATCCAACTGCACAGAGAGTGTGTTGGGTACTTCTAGATGAAAATCAGGTCGAAGTTTGCAGATACGATGCAATTGTGTCGAATAGTCGAAATATTGAGATTAACTTACCTTATGCTTTTGCCAAAAAAATTCAGGCACAGCAGTGGAAATTACAAGTCTATCCGTATGAAAACTGATTGATTAGTTATTTAGGCACAATTAAACTACATTCATCATAATTTATATAAATACGGCATTATCTGGAGAGTGTGCATGAGTTCAACCCAATTTGATCATGTAACGGTCATCAAAAAATCAAACGTTTATTTTGGTGGAGCATGTATCAGCCATACCGTGCAATTTGAAGATGGAACAAAAAAAACACTAGGTGTTATTTTGCCGACTGAGCAAGCTTTAACTTTTGAAACCCATGTTCCTGAGCGTATGGAAATTATTTCAGGTGAATGCCGCGTAACAATCGCGGACAGTAATGAAAGTGAGTTGTTCCGTGCAGGCCAATCATTTTATGTGCCTGGTAATAGTCTTTTTAAAATCGAAACTGATGAAGTACTCGATTATGTGTGCCATTTAGAAGGCTAAGAAATTCCTATTCAAATCGGGTACACTATGCCCAAAGAAATCCTGTGAAGTTGGCTTTGCAGGATTTTTATTTTTTTGCTCAAACGTTGTTAGAGGTCATGCATGGCAAAACCGGAATATTATTATGGCGTTCATTCAGTGGAGTCATTGTTAGAACTTGAACCGGAACGTGTGCTAACCCTGTTTACTTTAAAAGGACGGGATGACCAGCGTTTGCAAAAGATTTTGCAATTGGCAGAGCCTTTTGGAATTAGTGTACAAAAAGCAAGCCGTGATAGTCTCGAAAAGCTTGCAGGTCTACCGTTTCATCAAGGTGTGGTTGCAGCAGTACGTCCGCATCCGACTTTAAATGAAAAAGATCTAGATCAGATCTTAGCTGAAACCCCAGATGCTTTATTGCTGGCATTAGATCAGGTGACAGATCCGCATAACTTAGGGGCTTGCATCCGTACCGCTGCTGCAATGGGCGTGCAAGCAGTGATTGTACCTCGTGATCGTTCAGCAAGTTTAACCCCAACAGCTCGTAAAGTTGCAGCGGGTGGAGCTGAAAAAGTTAAATTTATTCAAGTCACAAACTTGGCTCGTACATTAGCCCATCTCAAAGAGACGACTCATACACGTGTGATTGGCACTATGCTTGATGAAAGTGCAATGCCAATTCAAAAATGTGATTTCGCGGGTCCAGTCGTGATCGTGATGGGAGCCGAAGATACAGGTTTACGCCCAATTACACAGGCACAGTGTGATCATAAAGTTTATATTCCGATGTCTGGAAATTTACAGAGTCTAAATGTGAGCGTGGCAACGGGTATGGCACTTTATGAGGCTTGCCGTCAGCGTTCTGAGGTATAATCTAGCTGCCTTTCTAGTTTGTAAGCAGTCTTGATATGTCTCCCCGTAAGCAAGGTTATTTTTTTGTATTGGTGACCATGTGCATTTGGGGCGGGTTTACACTTTTTGCCCGTTTAAATGCACAGTGGCACATCAGTGCTTGGGACATTGCTGCACTGCGCTTTGCTATCGCCTTCCTGATTTTGATGCCGATTTTGATCTATAAGAAAGATCTCGCTTTTTTATGGAGTAAGCACGCTGTTATTTTGGCGCTCATTGGCGGAGTTATTTATTGTCTTACCGTCTATACCGCGTTTCTCTATGCTCCCGCTGCACATGCTGCCATTTTTTTAAATGGTTGTATTCCTATCTGTACTGCAATTGCAGCATACATTTTATTTAGACAACCATTTGATAAGCATACATGGGTGAGTCTTGCAATTATGATCACTGCCTTGGCTCTCATGAGTGTGTTGATGTTGCAAGGTAATGCTTCTGCTTTTGGCATGGGGGATTTACTTCTTTTTATTAGTGCGATTTGGTGGGGCATTTTCACTGTATTACTTAAACAGTGGAAACTTTCCGCATGGCACTCTATGGCGAGTGTTGCGATTTGGTCTGCAATTATTTACTTACCCATCTATGCTTTATTTTTGCCTAAACATTTCATGGAAGTCAGTCCTGTTCATCTAGCGATACAGGGCATTTTCCACGGTGTGTTTGTTGTTATTATCGCAACTTTGACTTATGTAGCAGCGATTCAGCGACTTGGTGCTTTTAAAACGGGAAGTATTGTTACTTTGGCACCGTTTATTGCTGCCATTTTGGCTGTACCTTTACTTGATGAGTCATTAAGTCCATCGATTGTTGTGGGCTTGGTTGGAATGGGAATCGGTGCCTTACAACCTTGGCGCTGGTTTCGACAAGATAGCTTGGCACAAAAGATTCAGCAGCAAAATAAGCAAGACTAGTTGGCGCGCTTCAAATAGCTTTGATGTAAAGGTTCTAATTGCTGATATAAATGTTCGAGTAATCCGTCATTAAACACAATGTCATTGGCAAGTTCACGTTTACGCTCGCGTGGCATTTGTGCAGCAATAATTTTCTGGATTTGTTCTTGATTTTGCCCATCACGTTGGCTTGCACGCTGAATTTGAGTTTGTTCACTCGCATCAACTAATAAAGTGTGATTAACCAATTCATGCTGGTTGGTTTCAAAAAGTAGGGGTGAAACTAAAATCACATAAGGACTTTTTGGGTTTTGTAGCTGTTGAATAATAGATTGGCGAATGGCTGGATGCGTGATTTTCTCAAGTGTTTGTCTTGCTTCAGGGTTTTGAAAAATATATTCACGTAGTGCACGGCGGTCTAGATTGCCATCGGGTTGAAGTACCCAATCTCCAAAAGTTTGTTGGATTTTTTGGAGGGCAGGTTGGCCTTTTTCAACCACTTCGCGAGCAACAATATCGGCATCGACGACTTGGATTCCTTGGGATTCAAACCATTGTGTTGCAGCAGATTTCCCACTGCCAATACCACCTGTGACTCCCAGAATAAAAGCCATCTTAACCTCCCAAATAAATTTTCATAATTTGGTCACCCCATAAAAAGGCAACCCAACCCGCAATGGCAATATATGGCCCAAACGCAAAGGGCTGATTATCATTACGTAATTTTAGTAAAATGATGCCAATAATTGCACCTAGTAAAGATGACAATAGCACAATTAAGGGCAGCATCAATGGCCCCATCCACGCGCCTAATGCGGCAAGCAATTTAAAGTCGCCGTAACCCATACCTTCTTTGCCTGTAATCACTTTAAATAAGTAATACACAATCCAAAGACATAAAAAGCCGATTAAATATCCCCAAATGGCTGAGTTAGGCGAGGTGTAAATATTAAAGGTATTAATACCTAAGCCGAGCGCAGCCAAAGGTAGGGTGAAACGGTCAGGTAGTAGCTGAGTATCAAAGTCTATAAATGTTAAAGCAATCAAAATCCAAGTGAGCACTAGCCCCCAAAGCATTTGTAGGGTTGGACCAAAAACCATGACGACTACTAATGAACATAGCATCGTGAGTAATTCAATCGCTGGATAACGAATGCTAATAGGATGTTGGCAATGGCCACATTTTCCTCTTAACATTAACCAGCTTATAACTGGAATATTTTGATACCAACGGATCGGTTGCTGACATGCAGGACATGATGAAGCAGGTTTACTTAATGTCAGCTTTTCATACTCAATGATGGGTAGTTCGGGATTAAGCAACATTTGACATTCCTGTTGCCAATCTTGTTCCATCATTTTGGGGGTGCGATAAATTACCACATTCAAAAAGCTACCAATACATAGGCTCAATAGTGCGACTGCAATATAAAGTGCAGTTAAGTTTTGAATAAAATAAGCAATAATTTCTTGCATTATATGACTGAGCCCATTTGGAAAATTGGAAGATACATAGCAATCACTAGACCACCTACGAGCACCCCTAAAATTGCCATGATTAAAGGTTCCATCATTGAAGTTAATCCATCAACGGCATTATCAACTTCATTTTCATAATAAGTGGCAACTTTATCGAGCATGCTGTCTAGTGCACCAGATTCTTCACCAATTGCGACCATTTGTATAGCCATAGATGGAAAACGATTTGAAACACGCATTGCAAATTGGAGTTGTTGGCCTGTAGCAACATCTTCACGAATTTTCATGACGGCTTCTTCATAAATGACATTGTTGGTTGCACCAGCCGTTGACTCAAGCGCATCAATGAGCGGAACACCTGCGGCAAACGTAGTGGCTAAAGTACGGCTATAACGGGCAATAATCGCCTTATAAACCAGATCACCAAAAATAGGTAGTTTCAGGGTGAGTTTGTCTAAACCATCACGAAATTTCTTACTACGCTTCTTGGCTTCCAGAAATGCGGCAATAATTGCCCCAATCGCAATAATCATAATGAACCAGTATTCCTGCATCCATTTCGACATATTCACGACCATTTGGGTGAATGCAGGTAAATCTGCACCAAAAGAAGAAAACAGGTCTTGGAAAACAGGAACTACTTTAACCATCAAAATAATGGTAACAACCACAGCAACTACAATAACCGTTGCTGGATATTTCATAGCCTTCTTAATTTTCTGCTTAAGTAATTCACTTTTTTCTTTGTAAATTGCCACACGGTCCAACATGGTTTCAAGCGCACCAGATTGTTCGCCAGACTCTACAAGAGAACAAAACAAGTTATCGAAGTGTTGAGGATACTTCCTTAAAGCTGAAGCAAAGGTACTACCGCCTTCAACTTCACCTTTAATCCCGAGTACCACCTCGCGCATGGCTGGATTTTCTAGACCCTCCGCTACAATTTCAAAGCCTTGTACCAGTGGGACACCAGCTTTCATCATGGTTGCAAGTTGTCGCGTGAAAATCGTGATATCGAGCGTTGATACTTTCTTCTTGAACAAACCTTCAAGAATATTTTTACGCTTTTCCCGAATATTACGGACAGTTACACCTTGTTTGCGTAGGGTGACTTTAGCTAAGGCCATATTCTTAGCTGGAAGTTCGCCCTTAATTTTTACGCCCTTACGGTCAACCCCTTCATAAGCAAAAGTCGGCATCATTTGTGCCTTTTTGACAGTCATGAATTATCCTTATTTTAAATTGTCTTTTATTCACTGGTCACACGGTTAACTTCTTGTAAAGAAGTTACACCTTGCATGACTTTCTTTAACCCTGAACGACGCAGATTATTAAACCCCAGTTTTTCAGAAGCAGCAGCGATTTCTAAAGCATTGCCATCTTCCATAATAATCTTGGAAATTTCAGGTGTAACTTTCATTACCTCATAAATACCGACACGGCCTTTGTAGCCTTCACGACATTCAGTACAACCCACAGGTTGAAAAACTTGAAAATCGGGATGGGTTAAATCTTGTTCGGTAAAGCCCATTTCTAATAGGCTTTGTTTAGGAATGTCGGCAGGTATTTTACACTGTGGGCATAACCGACGCGCCAAACGTTGAGCAATCACCAAATTGACAGACGTTGCGATATTAAAGGATGGAACACCCATATTACGTAGGCGAGTAAGTGTCTCTGGAGCACTATTGGTATGTAGTGTTGACATTACCATGTGACCGGTTTGTGCAGCTTTAATCGCAATTTCAGCCGTTTCTAAGTCACGAATCTCACCGACCATAATAATGTCAGGGTCTTGACGTAAAAATGATTTCAGTGCGGCCGAAAAAGTAAGACCTACTTTTGGGTTAACGTTAACCTGATTAATGCCTTCAAGGTTGATTTCGACTGGATCTTCGGCAGTGGAAATATTAGAGCTTTCAGTATTTAAAATATTTAAGCCAGTATATAAAGATACCGTTTTACCAGAACCGGTAGGACCTGTAATTAAAAGCATACCTTGTGGTTTATCGAGTGCTTCTAAAAAAAGAGCTTTCTGATCTTCTTCATATCCTAAAGCATCAATTCCGAGCATTGCGCTAGAAGGATCGAGAATACGCAGAACCAGTTTTTCACCAAACAAAGTTGGAAGTGAGTTCACACGAAAATCGATTGCTTTAGTCTTTGATAACTTAAGCTTGATACGACCATCTTGAGGTACTCGTTTTTCGGAAATATCCATTTGAGACATGACTTTTAAACGTGAAGCCAAACGGTTAGCCAATTGCAAAGGTGGATTTGCAATCTGACGCAACACGCCGTCGACTCGATAACGAACCCGATATGATTTCTCATAGGGTTCAAAATGTAAGTCTGAAGCCCCCATACGAATTGCATCGATGAGTAATTTATTAATATATTTAACAATAGGTGCTTCATCGCCTTGAGGCGTTTCTTCCTCATCCTCTTGTGAGGGTGGAGCTTCAAGGTCTACATCAAGATCAAACTCTTCATCATTAAACTCGAAACTGCTTTCTTCGGTAAATTGCTGCGTCAGAATTTTCTCAAGCTTATGGTGCTCGACAATAACTGGTTCAACCATGAGCTTGCTATTAAAGCGAATCGCATCGATCGCTTCAATATTACTTGGATTGCTGGTCGCGACATATAAAATCTGCCCTCTTTGTATAAGAGGTAAGATCCGATGTTTTAAAATCAGTTTCTGATCGACCAAATCTTTAGGAATTTGGTTGGTATCGTAAACATCCAGATCAAAATATGGTTCAGCAAATTCAATAGAAATAGTTTCAGCTAATAAAGAAGGGGAGATATGAACCTCTTCAATAAGGTACGCAACCGTATCCCGTTTAGCTCTTTTTGCTGCATCTAATGCTGTTTGCATGGTCGCTGCCGACACATGTTTTTCTTCGACTAATCGTCGAAAAAACCCCGAAAATTTTGGAGATGTATGTATGACTGACATCTGCCTACCTGTGCTCATATGTTTATAATTGGTATATAAAAAATTATACTTTTGTTATCTAAAATTACTACCTGAGAAAATGATGCTCTGGTCTTGATCCACTCGCTAAAGCTTGAACTAGTCGAAGTTTTTATTCATTAATTTTTAAAAGACGATTCTTTAGACTCAATAAAGTTTTATAACTGTTTTCAATTAGTAGAAAAGATATGAGTAACGCCGTTAAAGAAAAGTATCTGAAATTTGTATAAATGCGTGTAGAATGTGCTGCATTTTTGATGAAAGGTGAGCCGTATGTCGGGTTCGACGATTACGCCTTGGGTAGTTGGCAACTGGAAAATGAACCCAATGCGTGCCAATGCCAAACAACTTATAGAAGAATTTAAACAACTATTGCAACAAAACCAAATTGCAGATGAAAGCTGTCATGTAGGGGTTGCTCCAGTTTCTATTGCGCTTGCAATGGTACAAACACAATTGCAAGATGCTGCAAGAACAGTATATACAGTTGCACAAGATGTATCACGTGTAGCGGGTACTGGTGCTTATACTGGCGAAGTCAGCGCAGAACTATTAAAAGATAGCCAAATTAATTTTGTACTGGTTGGGCATTCTGAGCGCCGTGATATTTTTGGCGACAACGTTGAAATTTTGAAAGCTAAACTCCAAAATGCATTAAATGCGGGCTTGACTGTCATTTATTGTGTTGGTGAAAGCCTCGAACAACGTGAACAAGGTTTGGCAGAGCAAGTTGTATTGCAACAAATTTGTGATATTGCTCCTGTAGTAACTGTTGAGCAGTGGCAAAAGCAAATTGTAATTGCCTATGAGCCAATCTGGGCAATTGGGACAGGTAAAACTGCTTCTCCACAAGATGCACAGGCAATGCATGCTAAGATTCGTGAAGGTTTAAGTCAGATTACCTCAGCGGGTTCAGACATTGCGATTTTATATGGCGGTAGTGTAAAAGCTGAAAATGCAGTTGAATTGGCGGCATGTCCAGATATTAATGGTGCGTTGGTAGGCGGTGCTTCATTAAATGCAGCATCTTTTTATCAAATCGTACAAGCCTTTGCACAAAGTAAATAACGAGGATAGGGTATGCACTCTTTTGTACTGATCGTACATATTATTTTAGCGGTACTGATGATTGCCTTAATTCTAGTGCAACACGGTAAAGGTGCTGATGCCGGTGCTTCTTTCGGCGGTGGCGGAGCAGCAACTGTATTCGGTGCATCAGGTTCAGGTAACTTCCTTACTCGACTTACTGCTATCTTAACAGCGTTGTTTTTTGTGACGAGTTTAACTCTCGCTGTTTTTGCGAAAAAACAGACTACTGATGCATATAGTTTGAAAACTGTACAAACTACAGCGCCAGTTCAAACGACATCGCCTGAAACTTCACCAAATGCACCAAAATCGAGTCAATAATTCGAAATAGGGCTTTCCTTTTGCAGTGGGAAGGACTAGAATGCGTCCCACAAGCTGCGGTGGTGGTGGAATTGGTAGACACGCTACCTTGAGGTGGTAGTGCCTTCGGGCGTGGGGGTTCAAGTCCCCCCTTCCGCACCAACTTTGAACCAGAAAGTTGAGTGCAAGCAGTTTTTTGATGCGGGATGGAGCAGTCTGGTAGCTCGTCGGGCTCATAACCCGAAGGTCGTTGGTTCAAATCCAGCTCCCGCTACCAATTTGATTAAGGTGCAACTTAATCAAGCGAATATTAGATAAGTTTACATTGACTTTTTTCGATATTTGTATATAATTTTTGCACGTTGATGCGGGATGGAGCAGTCTGGTAGCTCGTCGGGCTCATAACCCGAAGGTCGTTGGTTCAAATCCAGCTCCCGCTACCAATTTGATTAAGGTGCAACTTAATCAAGCGAATATTAGATAAGTTTACATTGACTTTTTTCGATATTTGTATATAATTTTTGCACGTTGATGCGGGATGGAGCAGTCTGGTAGCTCGTCGGGCTCATAACCCGAAGGTCGTTGGTTCAAATCCAGCTCCCGCTACCAAGTTTCTTAAAAGAGGCTCACAGACAGGTGGGCCTTTTTGCACAGTGGACTATTGTTTTCTGTGCTAAATAGGGGCGATTAACGCCCTTTTTTATTGGTTATCGTATCGCTATCGTGTAGTGTCGACATCAATTGGTCAAATAGTCATGCTTCACTATAGTAGGTCTGTGTCGGTTAAAACAACCGATTGAATCGCACGAGAATGACGAGAGTAAATGAAATTATCAAATAAATCCCAAGCATTGCATGACTTAATTGTTCCTGCAGTGGAAGCATGTGGTGTCGACCTTTGGGGGATCGAGTTTCTCCCACAAGGTAAACGTTCATTATTGCGTATTTATATCGATAAAGCGGTAAGTGAAGATGCTGAGCCTGTAATTAATGAAGATGGTGAAGTAGAACTAGGCCGTGGTATTGGTGTACAAGATTGTGTGCGTGTAACACAACAAGTTGGCGCAATGTTGGATGTTCATGATCCAATCTCAGGTGAGTATTCATTAGAAGTTTCTTCACCAGGTTGGGACCGTCCATTTTTTCAACTAGAACAGTTACAAGGCTACATCGGACAACAAATTGCTTTGCGTTTAATTGCAGCAGTAGAAAACCGTCGTAAATTTCAAGCAAAACTTATCGCAGTAGACCTTGAAAATGAAGAAATTCAGGTTGAAGTTGATGGGAAGCATGTGCTTGTGATCGACAGCAACAATATCGATAAAGCAAACTTGATCTATCAAGATTAAATTTATTTAAATTTTATAAGAAATCGGTAGGTGACTTATGGGCCGCGAAATTCTTACCGTTGTTGAAACGGTTAGTAATGAAAAAGGTGTTAGTCGTGAAGCGATCTTCGAAGCTTTGGAACAAGCTCTAGTTGCTGCAACGAAGAAAAGATTTTACGAAGGTACGCATGCTGAAGAAGCTCAGCTTCGTGTAGAAATTGATCGTAAAACTGGTGATTACCGTACGTTCCGTCAATGGACTGTTGTGGCAGATGAAGATCATGAAATGCCGGCTTGCCAAGATGCAATTTCTGACGTTGATCCGGCTAAATGGTCAATTGGTGACGTGCGTGAACTCGAAGTAGAATCTATTGAGTTTGGTCGTATTGCTGCACAAATTGCAAAACAAGTTATTGTACAAAAAATTCGTGAAGCTGAGCGTGCTTTAGTTGCTGATGCATACGAGTCTAAAGTTGGTGAGTTAATTTACGGTGAAGTGAAAAAACAAACCAAAGATGGCTTCATTATCGACTTAGGCGACAACGCAGAAGCTTATCTTGCACGCGAAGAGATGATTCCAAAAGAAATTCTTCGTCCAAAACAACGTGTAAACGCTATTTTATATAATGTTAACCGTGAAGGTCGTGGCGCTCAGTTGTTGTTATCACGCGCTAAGCCTGAAATGTTAATTGCTTTAATGAAAAAAGAAATTCCTGAAATTTCTGAAGAAATTATTGAAATTAAAGCAGCGGCACGTCAACCGGGCGTTCGTGCTAAAATTGCAGTGAAAACAAATGATCACCGTATTGACCCTGTAGGTGCATGTATTGGTATGCGTGGTACGCGTATTCAAGCTGTACAACAAGAGTTAAATGGTGAACGTATTGATGTAGTGGTCTGGTCTGATGATCCGGCTCAATACATTGCTAGTGCATTAGAACCAGCTGATGTTTCAGGCATCGTGCTTGATGAAGATGCAAGAAGTGCCGACATTATTTTTGCAACCAGCGATCAATTAGCTCGTGCGATTGGCTCTCAAGGTCAAAACGTTCGTTTAGCTTCTGATTTAACTGGCTACAAACTCGACATGATGCTTGAAGAAGAGTATCGTGCTCGTCAGCAAAATGAAGCTCAGCAATATCTTGATATGTTTGTATCACGTCTCGATATTGAAGAAGATTTAGCAATGGCATTGGTGGAAATGGGCTTCACTTCTTTAGAAGAGATTGCTTATGTTCCTGCTGAGACTTTTGACGAAATTGAGCTTGATGCTGAATTGGTTGAGTTATTGCAAAGTCGTGCAAAAGAAGCAGCCCTTACTGATGCTTTGAAACAGCAAGAAAATATTCAAGAACCGAGCGCAGACCTTCTCACTATGGAAGGCATGACTTCTGAGATCGCTTACTCGCTTGCCGCTCGCGGTATTATTACTGTCGACGATTTGGCAGATCAGGCTACTGACGATATCTCTGATATTGAAGGACTTGGTCATGAAAAAGCAGGTCAATTGATCATGAAAGCTCGCGAATCATGGTTTAACTAGGAGATGAAATATGACGGACAAGTCGATTAAAGAGTTAGCTCTCAGTGTAGGACGTCCTGTTGAGAAGCTCCTAGAACAGGCTCGTGAAGCAGGTTTGCCTCAACGTACAGCAGACGACATTATTACCACTGAACAACAGGATACTTTGGTCAATCATTTGAAAAAAGTTCATGGTCAGGAAAGTGGTAACACAGGAAAAATTGCGTTGAAACGTAAAACAACCAGTACCGCTAAAGTTGCAAGTACTTCAGGTAAAGCAAAAACGATTAACGTAGAAGTACGTAAAAAACAGGTTTTTGCTAAACCAAACCCTGAACAAATTGCAGCTGAAGCTAAAGCACGTGCAGAAGCTGAAGCTAAAGCACGTGTAGAACAGCAAACGCGTGAAACTGCCGAGCAAAAAGCGCGTCTTCAAACAGAGCAAAAAGCTAAAGCAACTTTAGATGCGATGCGTGCTGCTCATCAACAAGATAGTGCTGCACAGACAGCTCCAAAAGCTGCTGTTGTAGTGAAAAAGCGTGGTGGTGGTACAGTTAAACCTGCACCAAAACCAGCTGAAACTCCAGAACAGAAAAGAGCTCGTGAAGAGCAGTCAGCTCAGTTAAAAGCAACTGAAGAAGCTGCCCGTCGTAAAGCAGCTGAAGAAGCTCAGCAACGTACACTTGAACAAATGCGCAAAATGGCGTCTAAGTATTCAAATGACGATGCTACTACGACAATTCGTGTTATTGATGATTCTCCACTTGCTTCAGGTCTAGTTGGCCAAGCTTATGAAGATTCATTTAAGCAAGAAGACCGTGAAATTAAACGCGGTGGCGCAACCACTAACCCACGTGCTGGGAAGAAAGGTGGTCGTCGTGGTCAAGAAGAGCAAAGCTTTGTTAACCATAACAAACGTGGTTTAAAATCAAGCCAAGCGAATAAGCATGGATTTGAAAAGCCAGTTAAAAAGCAAGTTTATGATGTAGAAATCGGCTCAAGCATTGTTGTTGCCGATCTTGCTCAAAAAATGGCGATTAAAGTACGTGAAGTTATCAAAACACTTATGAAAATGGGTGAATTGGTTAATCAAGATCAAGCTATTGATCAAGACACAGCGGCACTTGTTGTAGAAGAAATGGGCCACAACCCTGTTTTAGTTTCTGATACACAAGCGGAAGATAACTTGCTTGAAGCAGCTGAAGAAGCTCGTGGTGAGCAAACAACTCGTCCGCCAGTTGTTACCATTATGGGTCACGTTGACCATGGTAAAACATCATTGCTTGACCGTATCCGTCGTTCGAAAGTAGCGGCTGGAGAAGCAGGGGGTATTACCCAGCATATTGGTGCATACCACGTTGAAACAGACAAAGGAATTATTACATTCCTTGATACACCAGGACATGCGGCATTTACTTCAATGCGTGCACGTGGTGCTAAAGCAACAGATATCGTTGTATTAGTTGTTGCTGCAGATGATGGTGTAATGCCACAAACTGCAGAAGCAATTGACCATGCTCGTGCAGCAGGTACTCCAATTATTGTTGCAATCAACAAAATGGATAAAGAATCTGCTGATCCAGACCGTGTGTTAAATGAATTAACAACGAAACAAATCGTTCCAGAAGAATGGGGTGGTGATGTTCCGATTGCTAAAGTTTCTGCACACAGCGGACAAGGTATTGATGAACTCCTTGATTTAATTCTTATTCAATCAGAATTGATGGAATTAAAAGCATCTGCTGAAGGTGCTGCGCAAGGTGTTGTTATTGAAGCACGTGTAGATAAAGGCCGTGGTGCAGTAACTTCGATTCTTGTTCAAAACGGTACATTAAACATTGGTGACCTTGTTCTTGCCGGTTCATCTTATGGTCGTGTCCGTGCAATGTCTGATGAAAACGGTAAGCCGATTAAATCAGCAGGACCTTCTATTCCAGTAGAAATTCTGGGTCTTCCAGATGCTCCAATGGCGGGGGATGAAGTTCTTGTTGTAAATGACGAGAAGAAAGCGCGTGAAGTTGCCGATGCTCGTGCTGACCGTGAGCGTCAAAAACGTATTGATCGTCAAAGTGCTATGCGCCTTGAAAATATCATGTCGTCAATGGGCAAAAAAGATGTTCCTACAGTGAACGTTGTTTTGAAAACAGACGTACGTGGTACTTTAGAAGCATTGAATGCTGCTCTACATGAATTATCTACTGACGAAGTAAAAGTTCGTGTAATTAGCTCAGGTGTTGGTGCGATTACTGAGTCTGATGTAATTCTTGCTGAATCTTCAGAAGCTGTATTATTAGGCTTTAACGTCCGTGCCGATACGACTGCTCGTCAACGAAGTGACCAAGACGGTATTGATATTCGTTACTACAGCATCATCTATGAATTAATTGATGATGTGAAAGATGCCATGAGCGGTAAACTTGCTCCTGAACATCGTGAAACAATCTTGGGTGTTGCGGAAGTACGTGAAGTATTCCACTCAAGTAAGTTTGGTGCAGCAGCAGGCTGTATGGTACTTGAAGGCACATTACATCGTAATAAACCGATTCGCGTATTACGTGATGATGTTGTAATTTTCCAAGGTGAGCTTGAATCTCTTCGTCGTTATAAAGACGTTGTTGATGAAGTTCGTGCTGGTATGGAATGTGGCCTTGCGGTGAAAGGTTATAAAGACATCAAACCACAAGATAAGATCGAAGTGTATGATGTTCAATTGATTAAACGGAGTCTTTAATGGCGGGTAGCCAACGCTTAAAGCGCATGGCGGATTCAGTACAACGTGAGTTGTCTGAGCTGATCCGTCAAGAGCTTAAAGATCCTCGCTTAGGTGGTCTAGTGACCATCTCTGCGGTGAAAGTCAGTGCGGATATGGGTTATGCTGAAGTCTATGTCACCGTTATGGGACGTGAACTCGGCGATGAGCAAAGTGAAGCAGCAAATAAAGAAACTTTAGATGTATTAAATAAAGCTTCCGGTTTCTTGCGTCATGAATTGAGCCGTCGCATTAAGACTCGTATTACGCCTCGCTTACGTTTCCATTACGATAAGACGAATGCATATGGTAACTATATGTTTGGTCTAATCGAAAAAGCGGTACAAGATTTACCAGAACGTAAGTCAGATGACCAAGAGTAATTAAAACTCAAAATAAAAAAGCCACCTTCGGGTGGCTTTTTTATTGATTTAATTTTTTATTCTTTAGGAGGTTCCATTGGCGGTTTGTTTTGTGAAAAGCGTTGACCAATTTTGTAACGGTCCCAAGGTAGAGGGCGTTCAATGGCTTCAGGTACTTCACCACTCAATGAGCGTAAACGTAAATGTAGCGCAGCTTGAGCAATCAAATTAGCCGAAACTGGTGCGGTAATGAAAGCTAAAAGGGTAATGAGTAGCTCAGCAAAACCAAAGCGACCTTGGAAAGCAAAAAAGATCATGGAAGCGATCAGAAAGCTTCCTAAGCCGAGCGTACTCGACTTAGTTGGCGCATGTAAGCGCATGAATAAGTCGGGTAAACGGACCATACCGATTGAGCCAACTAACATGAAGAAGGCGCCAAAAACCAGAAAGACCGAAACAATAATTTCCATTGTAAATTGCATTTTGACCTCTCCTTAATCGATAACATGACCGGTTGTGAAGTAGCGTGCTAAGGCGGCTGTAGATACGAAACCTAACATCGCAACCAATAGTGCTCCTTCAAATAGAGAAGTCGTCATCCAATAAATGCCTAACACAACAATGAGGCAAGTTGCATTGAGGAAAAGTGTATCGAGCGCTAAAAGGCGGTCTACAATTGATGGGCCCATAACCAATCTAAAAAGGCAAAGTAGCATCGAGATTGTAACGGCAATCAAGCTAATACCTAGAGCATAGGGTAGGATTGTCATGCACTTGCCTCCGTTTTACTTTTCACATCAAAAATTTCCATAAGAGGAATTTCATAACGTTCTTTGATGTCTTGAATATCAGATTCGGTATTATCTGTGCTCAAAGCATGAACCAGAATATCCCCGCGTTCCTGATCGATACCCGCAGAAACCGTACCTGGTGTTGTGGTAATGATCATTGCAAGTAAGGTGTTGACCTGCTCATGTTCTGTCTCTAAAGGTACGCGATACCATTTAGGATGTAATTTTTTAGTAGGTCCCAAAACAAGTTTTGCGACCTTAAAGTTAGAAATAATAATATCCCAAAGAACTACAAAACATAGCTTAACCGCAGGTTTCCAATGAATATGCGGTGTGCGGGTAATAAACGGTTTGACTAAACGAGGGATGATTAAGCCCAAAAGCATCGCAGTCAAAAGATCACTCGCATCAAGACTATGCGCCAGCATCAACCAAAATAAAACGATGAGAACCGAAACAAATGGATGTGGAAACCAGCGTTCAAGCAAATGAGTTAACTGCATTGTTATGGCTCCATAGGTTTCAATTGACTTTCATCAACAATGGTAGGCGTTTGGAGTTTGTCCTGTTGCTGAATTTGTCGTTGTTTATATTCAGAAATATGTTCGCCATTGAACGTATCTTTCGAAATAATATCTGGAACAAGATAAGCATTATGATCTTCAACTTCACCGCCGTACTTGGTTTCCGGTAAGTAAGCTGGATCATATGGTTGCACACTGATGACTTCACCGTTTTGATCTACTTTAAGAATAGAGTGTTGGTAAAGTGCATGGTCCTGAATCTGTTGTGCGGTGCTTAATGTGTAATGCTGAATTGGTGCAGCAAAGACAACATAAGCGATTAAACCAGCCAGTAATAGATAGATAACTTGATCGTTACGTGGTGGTGCGCGTTCCGGCAAAGCACGATAAAGAATATAAGCTGGATGGATTGGATCTTCTTCTGGAGGAGAGGCGCGCCAGAATAAGATAAAACCAACACGTGTGAGTGCAATAATACTTAATAGGCTCACAACAAGCACAACACCAATAATCCAGCCTTGATAGCTAGCTTCAACTGTCGCTTGTAAAATGAATACTTTTCCAAGAAAACCACTAAAAGGTGGCAAACCTGCAAGCATCATGGCAATCAAGAAGTAAGTCAGCATAGCCGCTTTTTCTTGTTTGATTCTTGGGGCAACTTTTAAATGATCTTTAAAATCTCCACGTTGTGAAGTGATCCATCCACAAAATAGATAAAAAGCTGCACCAATCAATGTACTGTGCACTAAGTAATATAAAGCACCAGACCATGCCTGCGTATTAGACATGGCAATTGCTGTAAGCAAGGTACCAATTGAAGAAAGGACCATAAAGCCGACAAATCGACGTAAACGATCTGCTCCAATTGCTGCAATCACCCCATAAAGAGAAGTAATTAAGCCAATAGGCAATAACCAGCTTTTTAAGATTTCTTGACTAAGCGCATCGTCAAATACTGTTCCATTTACACGTAAAATAGAATAGATCCCGACTTTAGTCATAATAGTGAAAATTGCAGCCACAGGTGTACTTGCAACAGCATAAGTTTTTGGTAGCCAAAAACCGACAGGAAGCATTGCTGCTTTAATACCGAAAACAACAAAGAGAAGTAAGGAACCAGCGACTGCTAATTTATGTTGATCTGCTTCAAGTGTCGGTATAAGACGTGAGACATCCGCCATGTTGAGGCTACCCACGCTGCCATAAATCATACCAAGCCCAATTAAGAAGAGGGCAGAGGCTAAAAGATTGATAATGACATAGTGAACGCCAAGCTGAAAACGAGGTTTGCCTTGTCCATGTAAGAGCAATACATACGAAGCCATCAACAGGATTTCAAAAAAGACGAAAAGGTTAAATAAGTCGCCTGTTAGAAATGCTCCACAGATTCCCATTAATAAGAAATGTACCATGGCATGGAAATAGCGGCCACGCGTGTCCCAATTATCACTTGCATACCATAAAACTGGTACTGCTAATGCATAAGTCAGTGCCAGCATAAAAGCTGAAAGACGATCGAGTACAAGCACAATACCAAATGGCGCTGACCATTCACTTAATTGGTAAACAGTAATTTGCCCCGTGCTGGCGTAACTAAGATAAACAATAGCGGTAATTAATCCGGCAATTGCTGAGACGAGGCTAATGCCACGACGCCAAGGCTGACGCCAGTCATCTTTTAAAGCACCTGCCCCAGGGTTACCTAACAGTAATAAGATAAAAGCAGTAAATGCTGGGATGAGAATGCTAAAAATAGGCGTGTGTTGTTGCCAAAAAGATAAAAAATCAAACATCACGGCTCATCCTCACGTGGGTCGTATGTTGGGGAAGCATCTTCTTTAGCATCAACATGATCACTACCTGATTCATAACGGCTACGTAGCGCAAGTTGTACAATAAACGCTGTAGTTGCAAAACCGATCACGATGGCGGTTAACACCAACGCTTGAGGAAGTGGATCGGTTATTTTTGTTGTTTCAGTTAAAATTGCTGGTGAGCTGATTTGTAATCGACCCATAGCAAATAAAAATAGGTTTACTGCATAACCGATTACAGCCAATCCGAGCACAACAGGGAAAGTACGAGCACGTAAAATCAGATAAATACCTGTGGCAACAAGTAAACCAATAGCAGAAGCCAGTAAGAATTCTAAACTGATCATGATGATTCCTCCCGATGTGGTACAGGACCGGACATACTCGAATGACGAGAGTCGCCTAATACAGAGATGAGCAACATTGTCGCGCCTACAACGGTGATATAAACACCCAAGTCAAAACTTGCAGCTGAAGCTAGATGTAGTTTTCCTAGAATTGGTAATTCAACATAGACATGAGCACTCGTGAGGAACGGACGTAACCAGAACCATGCTGCTATACCAGTCAGACCTGCAATCGTTAATCCTGTGCCAATCCAGACTTCGTAAAGGCGGCCAGACTTCGCTTTTAATAGCTGTTCTGCTTGATCTTGACCTAATGCAATATATTGAATGATTAGCGCCATTGAGGTGATTAGACCTGCAATGAAGCCACCGCCTGGATAGTTATGTCCTCGCAAAAAGATATAAACACTGACGACAAGCGCTAGCGGTAATACCCAAGAAGCCGTAATACGGAACATAAGTGGAGATGGATTAAAACGGTAGGTGAGACCTTGCGTCATGGTTGTGCCGTGTACACGCATACCATCCATTAAACATAGGGCACCAATCGCAGCGATGCCTAATACCGTAATTTCACCGAAGGTATCGAAGCCACGGAAGTCAACTAAAATGACATTTACAATATTTGAGCCACCACCAAGTGGTAAAGACTGTTGGGCAAAGAACCAAGAAATTGAATTATGATCACGGGTTAAAATGAGCCAAGTAATCCAGCCAATTCCTAAACCTCCAATAATTGCTAAGGCAGCATCTCTCAAACGTCTAGAACGACGAGATTCATACGGCGTGAGCTGTGGAAGTAAAGATAAGCTCATTAATAAAAGAACAGTCGTTACAACGTCTACTGTAATTTGAGTCAGCGCTAAATCTGGTGCTGACATGGTGACGAAGACCATCGTTACCACTAGACCAATTGCACCACTAATAAGTACTGCTTTAATACGCTCATGGTGGAACCAGAGCATCATCCAACAGCCTGAGAACAACGTCAGCCAAAGAACCACAGCAATCCATGGAGCATGGGTGAGTTCACGTGTACCTGTGCTCAGCCCTTGATTGAGTAAAGGCATGGTGACCATGATGATGCTAAAAGCAATGATCCAGAACAAATAACTTTGCAATGAACCATTTTCAGTTTTTTGTTTGATTTTTCGGCTTGTAAGCAGCAGATGTTTTAAAAATAAATCAAATAAGATGCGGCCTTGTAATTTGCCTAGACGTGGGTCAAGGTCAATTTTACGAATCATGCCGTCTTTTGCTAAAGCAAAGTAGAACAGCGTACCGCCAACCAAAGCAATAATACTCATCACAAGAGGAGCGTTGAATCCATGCCAAATTGCAAGGTGTGTGCCTGCAAATTCTGGTTGCATTAAGCTTGCTCTAGTTACGCTATTGACCAGTGGTTCTACCAATAACGAAGGCAGAACGCCGACCAAGATACAGAGCACAGCAAGAAGAATGGCTGGAGCACGCATCCCGATTGGTGGTTCATGTGCATCTTTATTTGGAACTTGTTTACCAATTGGACCGTCAAAGAAAACACCATGCACTAAGCGAATTGAATAACTTACTGCGAAGATACCAGCCAGAGTTGCAATGATGCTGGCAAAGATAACCGTTGAGCCTGAAAGATTTGCCAATAGCTCGGTAAAGAACATCTCTTTTGAAATAAAGCCATTGGTAAGTGGTACACCTGCCATAGAAGCAGCGGTGATCATGGTGAGTGTCGCAGTGAAAGGAAGTAATTGCCAAATACCACTGAGTTTTCGAAGATCACGTGTGCCAGTTTCATGATCAATAATCCCTGCAAGCATAAACAGCGCTGCTTTAAATGTTGCATGGTTAATAATATGGAAAATAGCAGCGGCAACCGCTAAAGGAGAACCGATCCCAAGTAAACAAACAATAAGCCCTAAATGACTAATGGTTGAATAGGCTAACAGTCCTTTTAAATCTTCTTTGAAAATGGCAAAACACGCTGCCATACAGAGCGTAAATAGGCCGACAAACGTAACGATATTATGATAAATCGCAGCGCCTATAAAGATTGGAAGTAAGCGGGCAAGTAGAAAAATCCCGGCTTTTACCATGGTCGCAGAGTGCAGGTAAGCGGACACTGGTGTTGGTGCCGCCATTGCGTTAGGTAACCAAAAATGAAATGGAAACTGAGCACTCTTCGTAAATGCGCCAAGTAAAATAAGCAATAACATCGGAATAAAAAGAGTATGAGCTTGGATCGCATCTTTCATGCCCATGATTTCGCTAATTTCATAGGTCCCAGTGATTTGTCCTAATAGAACAAATCCACCTAGCATTGCTAAACCGCCCATTCCTGTAATGGTGAGTGCCATCCGAGAGCCACGTTGAGCAGCTTCATAATGACTCCAATAACCCACTAACAAGAAAGATGAAATACTGGTGAGCTCCCAAAAGACTAATAAAATAATAAGATTATTAGAGAGCGAAATACCCAGCATTGCTGCCATAAACAGCATGAGTAACGTATAGAGTTTACTTAAAGAATTTTTAGGGCCTAAATAATAATAGGCGTATATATAAATGAGTGTACCGATACCGGTAATAAGAAGAGAAAATAATAAACCAAGAGCATCAAGTCTAAAGCTTAGATTGATCCCTAATTGAGGGAGCCAATCCCAGCTTTGTTGAATGCTTGCACCACCAAGCACAGTTTTAGCTTGAGTCAGTAATAAACCAAAACTGGTTAAACTGACTCCAATTGCCCCTAAAGCCGTTACTCCACGCGAGAACCGTTGAAGCAATGAAACAAGGGTGGTGCCTAATATTAACGGTAATAAGATAATTATCGGTAGCACACTCGTATCCATATGTGATTTAGGTCGAAACCTAAAGGTGAAATTTTAATTTCAGAATAGATAGGAATTCAAAGAGAGTTCCAAAGCTTATTATTCCGAAAACCCAACCAAATTAGAAAATAAAGCGAGAAACAAGTTGTATTGCGCAACTTGAAGAATAAAAACGCAAAATGAAATTTATTGTACACTAAAAAAGCATTGAAAATCTGATGTTATTACATGTAGTAACAACATCTAGTTATTTTAATGCCTAAAAAACCGTACTCCACCATATATTTTGTGAGTGTGGTTTTTTGATTATAAAACTCAAACCGAAGGGCTTTCTTCCGGTGCGTCTCCCGCATGAATCATCCTTAATAATTCATTTTTTTGTTGTTCATTTAAACCCTGAATCTGCTGAAATAAAACCTCAATCTGTGCTAGTGTTGGGTCTATTAAACTCAGAGGCTGTGCTTCTATAGATGGTGTTAAAGGTTCGCTTCTTTGAAGTAAGGTATAGATATGTTCAAGCTGTTGCTTGGTCGTATTTAGGTCAAGATGGCTAATTTTACCGTGCTCTAATTTTAAACATTGATAGGTCGAAGCATGTTCGAGTAGCTCTTCACGACTTCCTGTTGCAATAATTTGTAGGCGTGGGAATGCTTGATGAAGTCGATTTAATATCTCAGAGCAATGTGTTGAGTCGAGCTGTGCATCAATCTGGTCAATGAGTAAAACGCCGTCTCCTTCAAGGCAAGGGTTTAAACTTAATGGATTGAGTAAACAGAGTCTGCGGGCTATATCGCCTACTAAAGCAATCCAAGTTTTGGTTGTATTTGAAAGCTGCTGAAAAGGTAAGGTTTGATCTTCATAGTCGACCATAAGTTGCAACCGAGGCTGATATTGTAGATATAGATCTTTAAGCTCAGGCAAAACTACATTCAATGCATTCTTGAGGGCATAGAGATTGGGTGAAGTGAGCTGTTTAGGTTGCCCTGATAACTCTTTTTGGAGCTCATTTAATAATTCTGTTTGATCTTGTTGATCTGATTGTTTCGATCTAATCCGTTGTACAAGATATGCCGCTTGAGCATTTTCGATGTCACTAATTTCTCGTAGCCATTCAAAAAAGCGTGTAAAAGTTGTAAACGGTAGTGGGCTAATGTCATAGGCTGAAATGGCTTGAGTAATGCCAGGTAAATTTTTATTAAGCAGATTAATATCATTCACAAATCGCTCGGCTGGGTAGTAAGCGATTAAGGGAAGCCCCTGTAATGGATCTTTTTTTATGACTTGTTGATATAGAGCCATGGTTTGGTCAAGTTGCTGAGTTTCAACTTGGCTCACTCCAATCCCACTTGCATTTAAGGTTTTAAAAAGTTTCCAGCTACATAGTGAAGAGTCTACCTGCTGAGCAGAGGTACTTTCTGGCAGATGACCTATTTCTGAAGGAACTTGAATGGTCACTTCAATTTTTGATTGTAGACGCGACTGAGTAATGTCTTGATCAGGCATGACAATACCGGGACTACGCAAATCTTTAAGGCGAGCAGGCAGCCAAGTTAAAGCATGGTAAATATGTTTGAGCAACATACTTTTACCAGTTGCCTGTTCACCTAAAATTAAGGTGATTGGCTGTTTTTCATAGTGAAAGTGTATTTTAAGGTCGTGAAACAGAGCAATATGTTTAAATTGGACAGATTCAAGTTTCATAGGATCACCTAAATATGAGCGCTTCAACCAACCGACTGACGAAGACTTAAAGGCGCCCTTAGTTTTAATTGTTGTATCAGATCATAAAGATGATGGATATTTAGACTTACTTTAGCACGAGTACAGGCAACGTACAGTAGTCTTAATTCTTCATCGGTAATCTTGTGTTCTAACCCATTAATTTTAAATTGATAGTCATCTTCAATATGAACACGGTTCCATTCTAGTCCTTTCGCTTTATGGGCTGTAGAGATGACATAGTCAGCTTGCTCAAGTGGTGTAATCTTTGCAAGTGCTTTTTTTAGTGGGTCTGTGCCGTGATCATCGACCAGTTTTACTAATGGCTTAATATCACTACCTTCATTAGTTTCACAGTATTCATGGACATCATGCCATGAATTAAACCATGCTAATTCAGGTACATCAGTAACCCGTTTTCCTTGCTTTAAGAGGCTTGCAGCATCTACAAAGCGGTTTAGCTTTTGATGATCAGCTTGCAAACTCACTTTATCGCCGTGAACTAAACCTGCTAATAGAAGTTCCATAGCCCGAGCATTGGTACGGCACAAAATCGCATCACGCATTTTGGTATGCGGTTTATTTACGACACTTGATTTCTGGTTTGGATTACCAAGCAGAGGAACAGTTTCATTTAAACCACCTAGCAATGCATTGGCAACATCCGCAATCGTTTCACCAAAACGAAAAGAAGTGGTGAGGCGAGACTCTGGTAAGGGCAATTGCTGCATTGCATTAATTGCACCACGCCACGCATAGATTTGCTGATGTGCATCACCTACATAGATGACCTGCGTACTTTTTTGGCGAAGTAAAATACCCAGCATTAAAGGGTCGGCATCTTGTGCTTCATCAAATAAGACATAATCGGCTGGGATGTTAGGTTCAGACAAAGCCCAAAGTTTGAGATAAATATCGTGACCAATTCCTGCCTGATGATTTGGGTCGATGGACTCTAACCAACGGCGCTCTACAGCAGGGTAAAGATGAGTTTGTAGCTCGGTAATATCATCCGGATGTAACCAGTTGGGCGCCTGAATATGTCGAGGAGCTGGATATTGAGAACTGGTTGAACAGAAATAGCTGACAGCATTGGCGACAAGGCTTGCAAGGCGGCTTGGCATTAAGACGTATTTTTCATAACGTCCACCCATCATGCGTCGTAAAGTAATAGGTTCTAGTCGATATTCTTTGGCAATAAAGCTTGGACTTAAGCGAGGTAAGCGTAATTTATCAGTCACACCTCGTGGCACACTGCGAAACGCGAGTGAGTGAAAAGTCCGGCAGTCTACATTACGATGAAATTTGTTTTGTGCTTCACCAGCAATGGCTTTGTTAAAAGCCAAATACATACCGCGCCGTTCAGGCATGGCATCACTAATCATTTGTAACGTAGTAGTTTTACCTGTACCCGCATAGGCAATCACTTTAAATGATTGCCCAAGACGTCCGTTATCTATGGCAATAGCTTGCTCATAGGTGGCTTTAGGTTTTTCGATATTCGACACTGAGTGATTTTAAACCTTGTTGCGGTTAGCTTTTTCAACTAAACCAGATAAACCCTGACGACGAGCTAATTCGTCAATAATAAGTTGTGGATTAAGATCGAAATAACCCAACATGACAATGCTATGGAACCACAAATCGGCAGTTTCATAAATCAAGTCATTTAAATTGCTTTCTGTATTTTGAGCAGCGTAGTCTTTCGCAGCAATAATAGTTTCTACGCTTTCTTCGCCGACTTTTTCTAAGATTTTATTGATACCTTTTTTATAAAGGCTTGCAACATATGACGTATCCGCTTCAGCTTGCTTACGCTCTTGCATCAATTGCCCTAAGTGAGCAAGTACATCAACTTGTTCAGTGGTGTGAGCATGATCGTGGCTTTCAGTTTTGGCTTTATCGCCATAAATTGCAGTAGGGTCTTTTAATTGTGCATCGACAATTTCCCAGCCCTGTGGGGTAAGTTTACGGTAGAAACAAGACTCACGACCTGTATGGCATGCAATACCGCCGTGTTGCTCAACTTGTAATATAATTACATCACCATCGCAGTCCAGACGAATTTCATAAACCGTTTGGAAATGGCCTGATTCTTCACCCTTATGCCAAAGTTTTTGGCGAGAGCGAGAGAAATAAACAGCCTGATTTTTTTCTGCTGTGAGCGCAAGTGATTCACGGTTCATCCACGCCACCATCAAAATACGTCCGGTTTGATGATGTTGAGCAATGGCAGGGATAAGACCTTGTTCGTTAAATTTTACTTCATCGAGCCATTGCGTGTTATTCATGAGGAATCACCAAAGAAATATGAACTATAAATTGATTTCAATCTGATGCTAAAAAATAGCTTGTATAGTGTACGGCATCAACGTCGCTTTGCGGAAAAATTCTTTGTCCTTTTTGTCTCTGCTAGCGTAATGAATAGCTTGTAACACTTACCAATCTGTATCTTATTCAAATGACTAGGGCGTGAGGATATTTGAAATCTCAATCAAATTTTGATCTGGATCGCGAATATAAACTGAAAGAATAGGATGCATTGCACCAGTACGCTCAATCGGACCTTCTTCAATTTGAATATTTAATTGATTAAGGTGTGCAACCACTTCTGAAATGGGAGTGTCTGAAATAAAACACAAGTCGGCAGATCCAGGAGTCGGCTGTAATGCCTTCGGTTCAAACTCGTTGCCTTGCTGGTGTAAATTTATTTTTTGATTTCCAAACTTTAGAGCCTTTCTATTACCTTTAAACGTGATGACTTCAAACCCCAATACGGTTTGATAGAAATGACAGGTAGATTCAATATTTGAGACAGTTAAAACAAGATGATCAAGATGGCTAATTTTCATGTGTTAATCACTATTATTTGGTGGGGTTAATAGTCAGACAGAGATTCGCTTTTTAAATTAAAAACACTGTTTTCTTTAGGAAATTGAGCAACCTGATCATAGTCAAGTTGTTGGAATGGACCAGTCTTTAAGCCTGAAATTGTAATTGCCATTTCTTTTCGAAAATAAGGGATTTGATACATCCACGGAAAAACTAAATCTCTTAAACCTCCAGCCCACCAATGATCAGACTGATAAAGTGGTGTTAATAAGCGACTAAGAAATTGATAAAACTGGGTGGATGAACGGCGAAGCTGGTGGTAGTGCTGCCAGAGCAGGGACCAATCAATATTCTGGTTTTTTTGAGCATGTTGCAATGATTGAGAGAAAGCCCAAGCATCCAATAATGCCATATTTGCACCTTGACCTAACTGCGGACTCATCGCATGAGCGGCATCGCCAATTACCCCAATTCGACCTTGACCAAATTGAGTCATAACGACATCACGGTAGTTTGCAGATAACCATTTGGGCTGAGTTTGACTGTTATACAAAATCTCTTTTAGCCATTCTGCAACTTTGGGCCAACGTTCTGAGACTTGCTTTACCCAAGCTTGTTTAGCCTGCTCATCTTGTAAAAAGCTTTGTAATTGTGGAGTAGGTAAGCTCCAAAATATACTCGAAAGGCGCTGTTGAGATTCTGTTGGAACTGCTCCTGTAGGGAGAATTCCCATCATAATTTTCGAGCGATCATAAAATTGATGCAGAATTTCAGAATCGAGCACTTGGCACTCAGGCACGATACTCCACGCCGCACCCCAAGGGTAGGCTTGGTCAACCTTTACCCATGCTTTAGGGCGTATCTGGCTACGTGCACCATTGGCAATAAGTACGGCATCAAATCGAGCATCAAACTTTTGATTTTGATGACTTCCGAATAGCTGAACTTCATTGTTATGTTCTTCAAAGCTCTCAACAGAATGGTTCATATACCAAGTAATTTGGCTCGAATATTCACTAAGCTTTTGAGTGAGCACATGACATAAAGTGGCTCGGTGTATACCTAAACCATAGAGATGTGCTGATGCTTCGTGATAGTGACTGTTAACTAAAAGACGCTTGTCTGGAAGTTGTCCTTCTAGACCTGTGACTCTTGCACCTAATGACAGCGCTTTATCGAGCACACCTAAATGTTCAAATACAGCTAAGCCCGCAGGTTGTAGTAATAAACCAGCACCTACCGGAGATAACTCATCAACTTGTTCAAAAATAGTAACGTTATTGCCTTTACGAGCAAGTAAAATCGCTGTGGCTAAACCCGCAGTGCCGGCACCGATAATAGCAAAATGAGGTGTTTTCATTGTTTGTTCTTTTGAAGCATTTATAGCTTCAATTTAGCAATGAACGAATAGCTGATCTATAAATTTTTTAAAATATTAGAGTTTTGCCCATAAAAAAATCCCTTGCACTGGCAAGGGATTTTGAACTTATTTCAATATGCGCCACAGCGCTAATAAACTACTCAACACAATCAGAATAATCGAGACAAACCAAGGACTAATAATCGCAATAGTCAGTAAAATCAGCATGCTACTACCGAACATCCAACTGCGGCGTTGTTGGTGTTCCATTTGCAAACGAAGTTGCTGAATTTCACGTAACTGACGGTCTTGCCAAGCAGACTGATTTTTTAAACCATTTAGGCTGTCAATAATTAAACTTGGGAAATCTTGAGCACCTAAAAGCAGATCAGGTAACTGCTGGCCGAGCTCTTTTACATTTTTGACTGGGTTCATATTGGATTTGACCCATTCTGTCAGAATTGGTTTTGCCAATTTCCAGATGTCGAGCTGCGGATAAAGATCAGTACCTAAGCCTTCTACATGCACTAAAGTTTTGAGTAGCAGCATGAGCTGTGGTGGTATCTCAAGATGGAAGCGTCGAGCGATATCCATGACTTGAATTAAGATACCCGCAAAATCAAGTTGATCCATTGGTTTAGACACCATTGGCCCAACAGTGCGGCGCATTTCACGTGCTAAAGCATCTTGGTCAGTACCCGGTGGAATCCAGCCAGCTTGATGCACAATTTGAATAAGCTGCATAAAGTTGCTGTTCATGACAGCAAGCAACATGCGGGCAACCGTCATCTGGTCGTGTTTAGATAGCTCACCCATAATCGCACAGTCCAGTGCAATAAAGCGTGGATTGCTTGGATTAATGGTTTCTACAAAGACATTACCGGGATGCATGTCTGCATGGAAAAAGTTATCGCGGAAGACTTGCGTAAAGAAAATGGTTAAACCTTTTTCTGCAAGTTGTGCGCGGTCCATACCTAGACGGTCAAAGGTTGCCGTGTCTGAAATAGGCACACCAGTAATGCGCTCAGCCACCATGACATCTTTGGTGTCCATGTAGACTTCTGGCACATACATCATGGTTGAGCCAGTAAAGTAATGGCGCATACGGCGGGGGTTATCTGCCTCAATACTCAAGTCCAGTTCATTTAAAATGATCTGGCGATAGTCTTGAATAATTTCGGTGAGATGCAACGCACGGGCAGCTTCAAGGCGGCTTTCTAGCGTATTGCCTAACCATGCCAAAATTTCAAAATCTTGTAAGATTTGATTGCGAATGTCAGGGCGAGTGACTTTAACAACGACTTCGCGACCATCATGCAATGCAGCAGTATGCACTTGGGCAATTGATGCGGCAGCTAATGGCTGGTCATCAAAGCGAGCAAATAATGTATTAACGTCAGCTTTTAACGAATCTTGAATACGTTGTTTAGCAACATCTCCATCAAAAGGTTTTACTTGATCTTGAAGTAAAACCAGCTGAGCGAGCACCTCAGGTGGAATCAAGTCACGACGAGTAGACAGTAATTGACCGAGCTTGATTGCAAGTGGTCCCATATCTTCTAAAGCTTCTTTGAGCTTTAAAGGATTTTTACGTTCACGACTCGACCATGCAGCAGGGTGCATTTTAATAATATTTAATGCATGCTGAGCTTTAACTGGTAATTCATCCGCAGGGAACAACGTATCGAGTCTATAGTGCGCTGCAATACGCCAAAGTTCGAGTAAACGTGAAACGTGCGGAATCATATACAGTCTTACCTAGTCTTGAGAGGGTTGTAGTTGTGCATTGAGTTGCTGCAATCTTGCTTCAAGACGGTC
This sequence comes from Acinetobacter sp. 1542444, assembly GCF_000581835.1. NCBI lineage: Bacteria > Pseudomonadati > Pseudomonadota > Gammaproteobacteria > Moraxellales > Moraxellaceae > Acinetobacter > Acinetobacter sp. 1542444. The sequence goes on from NZ_JEYA01000005.1 coordinate 79,970, forward strand.
AATGTCTTGATTAAGCTTGCGCGTTGCTTGAGTTAAGTCGTCCATTTCCCAGCGAGGGGCAAATAGGCCGCTATCTTCTTTTAATGCGTCTTCAGCAAAAAACAGATGGCTTTGCACGGAGCGTTTTAAATGTTTTGGTGCAAGTTGAATCTTGCCAATTTCATGAGCGAGTTGAGGACCCACCCATCTTGATAAATGCGCAGCTAAATCTGGTTCAGCTTGCTGCATAATCTTTTGAATATCCTGTAGGAGGTGGTAATCACCTTGCAATGGGATATTGCCAATCTGGTCTGGATCGCTGACCAATAATTTAATCAGTTCAATGACATCTTTAACATGCAAAGTTGCAGTTGCTTCAGAAATTCTGAATTGCGCATCAAAAGGGCGTTGTTCAAAAATAGAAGGTTTTTCACTGTGCCCTGTTGCAGTAGGTTCAAGACGTACTTTTTCTTGGTCAAAGAATACATCGACAGAAAGCTGCGGGCTATCAATCACAACACGCAACATTTTGCCCTGTAACTGATTAAGCTGAATACGAGTAACCGCATCCAGATCGATCAGATGATGAATGATACGTTCGACTGCACCGAGTGCCAGAATCGACCACATATCGTTATCCCTTACAGTTTGAAGCCACGGTGAACGGCAACGATACCAGCAGTAAGGTTGTGATAGTCACAGTTCTGGAAGCCAGCATTTTCCATCATACCTTTTAAAGTACGTTGGTCTGGGTGCATACGGATTGATTCAGCCAAATACTTATAGCTTTCTGAGTCATTTGCAACCAATTTACCCATAATCGGTAAAGCAGTGAATGAATAGAGGTCATAAAGTTTTGAGAATGGCTCAAATACAGGTTTAGAAAATTCAAGAATCAGTAAACGGCCACCTGGTTTTAACACACGGAACATAGATGCAAGTGCTGCGTCTTTATCTGTCACGTTACGTAAACCAAAGCTGATTGTTACAAGGTCAAAGCTGTTGTCTGCAAAAGGTTCTAATGTTTCTGCATTGGCAAGAACGAAGTCAACATTGGTACAGCCTGCATCAATTAGACGGTCACGACCCACATTGAGCATAGATTCGTTAATGTCTGAAAGTACAACATGACCTTGCGGACCAACTTCACGGCTAAATACTTTTGCTAAGTCGCCTGTACCACCCGCAATGTCTAACACGTGTTGACCACGGCGAACACCAGACATGTTAATTGCAAAACGTTTCCACAAACGGTGAATACCAAATGACATCAAGTCATTCATCAAGTCATATTTGCTTGCAACTGAGTGGAAAACTTCTGCAACTTTTTGTGCTTTATCTTCAGTTCTAACTGTTGAGTAACCGAAGTGTGTTGTTTCACCAACGTTGCCAGTATTACCAGCACCACGAGGTAAATTGTATTTAGGTACAGAGCCATTCACAGGTGTGTCTGTTAAGGTTTGCTGTAAAGTTTGTTGTTGCCCTTGAGGAGTACCTTGAGGTAAAGGTGAGCTTAGGAATGGGCTAACTTTGTCTGAACTTTGTGCCTGCTCAGTTGGAGATGTTGGCTTTTGGTTTTCGTTAGACATATTGTCTCTCCTAGACTCAAACTCAAGTGAAACGGAATAAGTTCTGCATGATGACAGATTTTGTCTATTTTTACAGGCATCATCATGCAAATATAATGAATAAAATCTCAACTTCGCGAGGTTGAGTTTTTCTATGTGCCGACCTTATCACACTCTAAACGGATTCGGATGCCCTGAATGTACATTTTCAATAATCTGGCGTTCTTTTTCAGTAAAAGTCTTAATAAAGGTCTCGGCTGATTTTAACGGTTTCATCGCACTAAAACCATCTTGAATGAAATCATACATCAATTCGAAGTGATATTTTTGGGCAATACCTTTACACATTTTAAAAGCAGTAAACATCATAAATGAGCGCATGTATTTATCGAGCGCTGCTCCTAAATCATCAAGAAGGGCAAGCTGCTGGTAACGAGCCTCGGCCTGATCAAGCTTGATTAAGGTTAAACGCATAATCTCATCAGTGAGTACTGTATCTGCCGGATAGTCCTCAAGAAGTTGCATTGCTACTTGCTCATCAAGTTGAGTTGCAAGTACAGCCAAACTTACCGATTTAGTGCCCGTTTTAATTGCATTTTCAGGTAAGACTTTTTCTGCTTTATGAGCATATTTCAATAGGCGTTCAATTTGAGCTGCAAGAGCATCAAACTCTGGGCCACCATATAAACGATTTAAAAAGTACTCTGACATGAGCTTGTGCGTTGGCAGATTAAAAAAGTCATGATGCGTATCTTTCATCCGCTCTTTTAGCCATGTTTGTACATCTTGCAAACGTTGGGCAAGCACAGGATTATCGTGATAATTAAATGTTTTATATTGTTGTAAAAGATCATCAAAAGCAGCGAGTTTAGACATTTAAGGCTCTAATATTGGGCTATTTGCAAAAAATCATAAAAGGCATTGTAACCTTGTACTATGGCGAGTAGATGTAAAAAAAATGATTCATGCGTCAATTTTTAAACAGAATTTTTTCGCAATGACATAATTTGTATAGCAATTCATCATTTAACCGCATAAGTTAAAGATCATCGAAATTAAACAATAAAAGATTAGAGCCGTGGACTATGAGTGAACAACAACCAAAATTTGAGATTCGTGACGAAGAACAGCTTTCAGTCGATTTGATTGAAGCACAATATGCGTTAAAAGAAAGTCGGGGCAAACCCAACGCTAAAAGCACACTGATATTAATGAGCGGTATTGAATTGGCTGGAAAAGGTGAGGCTGTTAAGCAACTCCGTGAATGGCTAGATCCACGATATTTACGAGTCAAAGCAGACGCGCCACATGTGCTGACAGATACAGAAGCATTTTGGCAATCTTACTCGGAGTTTATTCCGACTGAAGGTCAAATCGTGGTGATGTTCGGCAACTGGTATAGCGATTTGCTCGTCACCGCAACACATGTTTCCGAGCCTTTAGATGATTCCCGTTTTGATGAATACGTTGAAAATATGCGGGCATTTGAGCAAGATTTAAAAAATAACTATGTCGACGTGGTTAAAGTCTGGTTTGATCTTTCATGGAAATCACTACAAAAACGTTTAGACAAAATTGACCCGTCAGAGCAACACTGGCATAAGCTCCACGGCCTAGACTGGCGTAATAAAAAACAATATGACACTTTGCAAAAGTTACGCCGTCGTTTTACCGATGATTGGTACATTATTGATGGCGAAGATGAAAAGCAGCGTGATCAGTTTTTCGCTCAATATCTTTTACAACACATGCGTCAACTTCCAGAGCATGAAACTGAAGTTAAAGGAAAATGGCAGCAGGCTAAAATTCCAGAGAGTTTATTAAAACCTTCTAATGAACCACTTGAAAAAGCTGAATATAAAAAAGAGCTTGATAAACTGAGTAAAAAAATTGCCGATGCCATGCGTTTTGATAAACGCAATGTCGTGATTGCTTTTGAAGGCATGGATGCTGCTGGTAAAGGTGGGGCCATTAAGAGAATCGTTAAAAACTTAGACCCGCGTGAATATGATATTCATTGTATTGGTGCACCTGAACGCTTTGAAGCTCGACATCCTTACTTATGGCGCTTTTGGAACCGCATTAATGAAGCTGAAAAAATCACGATTTTTGACCGTACTTGGTATGGCCGAGTGCTGGTAGAGCGAGTTGAAGGGTTTGCTTCACCTTTAGAATGGCAGCGTGCTTACGATGAAATAAACCGCTTTGAAAAAGATTTATTTGATAGTCAAACGATTGTAGTAAAAATTTGGCTAGCGATTAGTAAAGATGAGCAAGAGCAGCGTTTTAAGGCCAGAGAAGAAACACCGCATAAACGTTTTAAAATCACAGCAGAAGATTGGCGTAATCGTGATAAGTGGGATGATTATTTAAAGGCAGCAGCAGATATGTTTGAGCGAACCAGTACTGAATATGCACCTTGGTATATCGTTGCAACTGATGATAAATATACGGCACGTCTGGAAGTGTTGAAGGCCATTCTAAAACAGCTGAGAGCAGACTAAGCTCTCAGCTACAAGGCAAACATTAATTTACAATGGTGCTACGGCTTTTTTGCTGAATACGTTTTGCAAGGTTATAACTATCATTCAGATGTGTTTCTGCTATTTTTTTCATCATGAAATAGCCTAAACTTGCTGCTACAATTTGTCCGCCTAGCGGTATAAATTTAGTCACCTGTTTCGTTACGATTTTGCCAAAAAAGCCATTAAATGTTTTTTTAACAGTAGTACGTGCGACTACAAAACCTGAAAATTCAAAACCGCGTTTGCGTAACTCATCCCAATGAATAGTTTTAGTTTTTGGGTCGTAAACGCTCACGTGCTCAGGTGCTAAACCAAAACGGGAATTGATATCTGGAATCAGGTGCGACAAAATTCCCAAATCTACCGCCACGTCAAAAAAAGGAATCGGTACAATTGCCGCTCCGGCTGAGACGTAAGCTCTTTTTTTGATGAGATCATGGCACTCATCGCGAATTTGTTCCAGATTTAGGCTAGGATCAATATAGTCAGGAATCTTGTCAATTTTCATAATGTCTACCTGTATAAGTTCTTGATGGCGTCATTCAAACCAAGTGTAAGTGACACCTTAAGTTAAATTATGCTGTGTTTAAACCAACGTGACATAGTCAGATTCAGTTGTATAGTAATGAATGTTTATGATTTTGTGCATAAATTATGCAAGCAGGAAATGAAATAAATGGGGATCCATGTTATTCAAAGTCAACGTATTGATGTGTTGTTGCAAGGTGTATTGGCGTCTACATCTCAAGCTTCAACGCATCCATTACAGGTTTTGAAAACCCAACATTTTATTGTTCCAAGTCCTGCGGTCGAGCAGTGGCTGATACAAAAACTTGCAGAACAGCAAGGCATGAGTGCCAATTACCAGTTTCACCAACGGGTACGAGGTTTCCAATGGTTTGCCTATCAGCAAGTTTTAACTGCGCATAAAGAACAGGTCCGTAAAGCGAACATCCCGCGTTTGATTTTTAAATGGCGGGGGCATCAGGCTCTACACGAATTTATTCAACCTGACACGATGAGCATCGATACGTCGCATCCTTTACATTCTATTGTTCAGCGTATTTATGACAGTGCAGATCGACTCGAACAAGGCATAGATAAACAATTAAAAAAACAAAAAATGCTGTATTGGGTCGCTGAGCAGGTTGCCGATCTATTTAGCAACTATATGATTTATCGTGGACAGTGCCAGCGTGGTTGTGAAAATAGTTGTACCTGTCCGGAAAACTGGTTGTCTGCTTGGGGACAGGGCCGAGCACTCGATATTGAAAAATATATTGTGCAGAAAGATGAAGAAGTGACTGCTTTTGCATTACATCAAACTGAGGAGCTAGAGCGTTGGCAGCGTTGGTTGTGGCAGCAACATTTTCATGATGATTTTGTGCAAATGCAGCAAATTGACGCGTTGTTTTGGCAAGAGTTAGATCATCCAGACCGTGGTAAGCGTGCTATTTTAAGATTACCTAATCAAGTGGTGATCTTTACATTATTAGATTTGCCGCCAAGCCAGTTACAGTTTTTGCGCCGTTTAGGCCAATATATTGATGTCTTGATTTTGCACTATAACCCTTCACAAGAATATTGGGCCGATAGTGTCGATCCACTCTGGAAACAGCGTTATGACTTAGGGGTAAAAGAGCGTTTTATTGCGAAAAATCCAAAGGCTACTGATGCTGAAATTAGCGATTTCTTTAATAAATTCACACTCAATTTTAATGCTGAAGCGCGTGAGTCTAGACATCCGCTTTTAACCAGATTGGGTAAACAAGCCCGCGACCACTTTTCTTTATTATCGAATTTATCTACAGGTGAGGAAGGTAAGTGGGTTGATGCTTTTGTGGATGATTTTCCTGAAAGTTTACTCGGTAAAGTTCAGTCAGATATTTTGCATTTAGTTGAACCTCAAGCTAAGCAATATGAGCTTGTTCCAGACGATGACTCAATTCAGATTCATGTTTGTCATTCGACTTTACGTCAGCTTGAAGTTCTAAAAGAGCAATTAATCTGTTGGTTGGCTAAACCACATGAGCAGCCGCGCCGACCAAACGATATTTTAGTTTTAGTTCCTAATTTGGCCGACATAGAACCTTTAATTCGAAGTGTATTTCCCGCTACTGCTACTGAGCAGGGTGTGCATTTGCCTGTGAAAATCGCAGGTGTTGCATCACTTGATGCACTTAATGCTTGGCGTGCCGTGATTGGACGTATTCAACTCATGCAGGGCCGTTTTAGCTTTGATGATTTTGCTGATTGGTTAAGCTTGCATGCTACCCAGCAACGTTACGAACTTGAGTATGTTCAGGTCGAGCGGATTTTAAATTTGCTTGCCGATGCGGGTTTTAAACGAGGGCTTGATGCAGAGCATCTCAAGCGCAGTTTGTGTGACGGTGATGATGATTATCGATATAGCTTTAAATTTGCCTTAGAGCGATTGGCTCTTGGTATTGCTGTGCCTGTACATGCGACCTTTAATCAGGTGTTGAGTTATGCCAAAGTTCAACCGAGCGATTTCGAGTTGGTGGGTACACTCATTCAGATTTATCAGGATTTGAACGAGCGCCGTGATTGGCTGACTCTGCATGAACAAGGAAAAGTCTATACCGTTGAATATTGGCTTCAGGTACTAGGCAAAGATATTGTTGAATTTGAGCAGGTTGGTGTTGCTGCTTTAAAAGCTGTGCGGGAGATTGTTAAAAAACAAGAGCGAATGTTGACGCTCGCAAGCTATTACGCCGAGACAGAAACAGGAACTTTGCGCAAAATTACTTTGCCTCTGCCTTATATTATTGAAGAAATTCAACGGACATTAGAAAGCCAAAGTGCACAAGCTGAGCCGACAGGGCAAATTACCTTTGCCCAAATTGGACACATTCGACCGTTACCTTATCGTTTAATGGTTATGCTAAATCTTGATGCCGGACAATTTCCAAACCGTGATACACACGTTCCATTTGATTTGATGGATGCACTGCGCCAACAGTTAGGTGATCGCTCTCGACTTGAAGATGATCAAGGTGCTTTTTTAGATGCTTTATTATTAGCCCAAGAAAATTTATGGCTGTTTTATAACGGCTTTGATGTGAACGATGGCGAGGTGCGCGAACCTTCCAGTATTCTTCAAGAGTTCCGTGAACATCTTGCCCTGATTGTGAAAGCTGAAGATGGTGTATCTGAAAGTGTCGTTATTGAAGGAATTGAGATTCCATCACAGTTAAAACAACTCTATCACTTACATGATTTACAGCCCTTTGACCCGAAAGGTTTCACTGTAGAAAAAAGTGTTATTCGTTATCAAGATCACTGGTTTAAGGTCGCTACACAAATTCAGCAAGTCTCAGGAAACCGTCAGCCTTGGGCGAACACGACCTATCCGCTACAAATATCTGACATACTGGTTTTAGAAAGTCAGCAGTGGATACAGGATGTGACGTTCCCTGCACGGTTATATTTGAAAACTTTAGGTGTAGAAAACTTAGGAAGTGTCGGAGTACTCGACCAAAATGAACCTTTATTATTAGATGGTTTAGGTCGCTATGCGATTCGACATTTTTTACAACAATCTGAACAGCAAGCACAACCTGAAGTATTAATTGATCAGTTGCCTGTAGGTAAAGTCAAATATAGTGCATGGCAACAAGGTGTGTTTGAGCAAGAATGTTTGATTGAACGCCTTCATCATTATGCACCAGCAGTGACGCAAACAACTCAGCGTATTTGGCGAATTGCTAAACAGCTGCATATGAATATTACGGTTCCGAAGTCTGAAACTCGGGACTGGGCGAGTATGGAGCCTTCAAGCGCTCGCGCAAAAAGACGCGCTAAAGTCTGGTTAGAATATCTGCTCTGGTTAGCTTATTTGAATGAGGGTAGTGCAGGAGCTGAAAAGCGCCGTATTGTGGTTTTTAGCGATCAAACTGTGATTTGTAGTGGGATTAGTTCTGAGCAAGCTCGGCAATATTTACAACCATGGTTTAAAATCTGGCGCCATGCACAGCAACAACCATTGGTTTTACCAGCAGCCTTATTATTAAAGCCATTAGAAAAAGCTAAAGCATATCAGTGGGAAACAACAAATCAGACAGAAAAAGCAAAACTGGATGAGAAGAGCTACACTGAGCTGTTAAAATACTGGAATGAAACAGGGTCATTTACCACAATGGATATGACTCAAAATGAAGCTTGCAAGTTGCATCGAGACTGGAGCTTTATTTTACAAGAACAAGATGCGCAAGCTTTGCTTCAACATGCTTGTGATGAGTTTGCATATGATTTGTATCATCCAGTTTTTCAATTTCAACATTCGGAGTAAGGCATGAACTCAAGAGTACAGGTGTCTTATCAACCTATTATTGATATTGAATTTAGTGGCTTACACTTAATTGAAGCTTCGGCAGGTACAGGAAAAACTTATACTTTATCAAGTTTGATGGTCCGTATCTTTCTTGAAAAATACCTGCCTAGACAAGTCATTGCGACCACGTTTACCCGGGCTGCCGCTGCCGAGTTAAAAAGCCGTATTCGTGCACGTTTGGTCGAAACTTATCGTTATTTAGATGCCAAGCGTAGCTTTACAGAACAAGAGCTACTTACGCAGGCCGAGCAAGAATCTGACTTATTACTCCAACATATTTTAAAAAGCTTTGCGACGCGTATTGCCTATGCGTGTGAACGTTTAAAATTAGTCATCGATCAGTTAGACGAGTTATTTGTCGGGACACTCGATAGCTTTAGTCAAAAACTATTACGAGAGTTTGCCTTTGAGAGTGGCAAAATTGAACGTGCTCAAATTACCGATGATGCCAAAACCTATAGTCGACAATTGATTCATGATGTTTTACGTGAATGGATACAGTCTCAACCTCAGACCGTGATTGATTTCTTGTATATGAGTGGGGAGCTTAAGTCTACTGAAAGTTATATTAAGTTAGTCGAAGAAAGTTTAAGTTTTAGTTCAGCTTATTTAAAGCCAGTGGATTTACCTGTTTTTAGTACCGCTGAATTTGAGATTGCTTTGAATAAATTAGTAAAAGTTCCTCTCATATATTGGGAGGGATTAAAAGATTATTATTTACTTGATGGTCAATATTATAAGTTTATTAATAAAAAAGTTTTTGCTAAAGATCGTTTCTACTTGATTTTTGAAACAGGGCTATCCCGAGTTATTCAGCAGATCAAGAAAGATGGAACTAAAATATTTTTCCATAGAGATGCATTAAAGGATATCGAAGTACTATTTTTGGATTCAAAAGGGCAAATACGTAATTCAGTTTTTAATAAATGTGATCAAGCTATCCAAGATAATTTCTACCAAAATCCTATAATTCAAATATTAAAAAATATTTTTGAGATGAGGCAAAAAATTCAATCTGATTTGAATCAGTTGAATACTTTTTTACAGTTTCATTTGTGTGTAGAGGTTAAAAAACGTTTACCACAAGTTTTACAAAATAAAGGTGAAACTACTTTTTCTCAGCAAATTCGAACACTTTCTGAAGCTTTAAAAGGTGAACAGGGACAGCGTTTCGCTGTGTTTGTGCAGGCGCGTTATCCCTTAATTCTGGTCGATGAATTTCAGGATACCAACCAAGATCAAGACGACATGCTGGCGAGCATTTGGCGTCATCCAGAGCGCTACCAAAAAAGTTGCATGATTATGGTAGGTGATCGTAAACAGGCGATTTACGGTTTCCGTGGTGGGGATATGCTCACCTTCTTAAATGCCTATAAAGATATTCAAGCCAAACATGGCCGCGAATATAAGTTAATTCATAACCATCGTTCCGTTGCTGATTTGGTTGAAGTGGTCGATGCCTTATTTCAACGACAAATGGATTTTGGCGAAGAGGTTCAATATGACCCAATTCGAGCAGGAACTCGACCTCATCCGGTTTTAGTTGATCAAAACCAGCCTAACCCACATCCTTTGCGGTGGTTGATGCTCAAAGATAAAGAAACAGAGGCTCAGCAAGTTGCTTGGAAGATTCGAGATTTACTTAACCAGTCACATGTTGGAGAGCTATATTTTCAAAAAGATGCTCAGACTCAAACCTTAAACGAAGATGATATTGCAGTCTTGTCAAGCAATCACCTTAGTCTTGATAAAGTTCAGTTTGAATTAGAACGTTTAGGAATTCGGGTTAACCGGAAATCAAAACGAAGCGTTTTTGATTGCACAATTGCCCGAGATGTTGGTGCTTTGTTGACAGCCATACTTCATCCTTACGATGAAGCAAAAGTAAAGCGAGCTTTACTTAGTCGTTTGTTTGCCATGGATTTAAAGCAACTCTTGCAACTTGAGCAGACAGCCGAAGGGTTAAGCCAGTTTATGACTGGTTTTGACACGATTAGAGAGTTGTGGTCCGCTCAAGGCTTTTTAGTTGCATGGCAACAATGCTTAATCCAGTTTGATATATGGCAAAATTTGGTTGCTGCCCAAAGTAAAGATAATGAACGGGTTGTGGTGAACTTGCGTCATTTAACTGAAATTCTGAGTCAGCACAGTGAGAAATACTCAGGCGCGCAAAATCTTTATCATTGGTATCTCAAACAGTTGCGTTCTCCTCTTGACCGTGATTGGGAGTTAGAGCGTAAATTGTCGAGTGAAGCTGGTATTCAGCTCATGACAATTCACCAGTCAAAAGGATTGGAATTTAAAATTGTTTTTTTACTTGGGACTGATAATGTATTTCGGGTAAGTAACAAAACCCTGAATTTTTCGACCCAAGACATTGTCAAACCGGACTCAAACCAGACTTTGACTCAACGTGTCGTTGCGATTGCTGACAAGACTTATTTGAATGAAGTTGAACTTAAGCAGCACGAAGAACGAGCGCTTGCTGAACAGAATCGTCTTTGGTATGTTGCTTTAACGCGAGCAAGCCACCGCGTCTATGCTGTTCTACAAGATCTTGATGGCAAGTCAGTATCAGGTCTCGCATTTTGGAAAAATAGGACTGAGCCTTTTCAGCACCGTTGCTGTAAGGATGAAATGGTTTTGGAGCAGATTCCACAGGCAATTCACTTAGCCAAACAAACAAGTATTATTGAAATACAAGCACAACGGTTTCCGGAACAACGTTTTTATTCGAGAGGTAAAACTAGTTTCAGTTACTTGGCACAGCATTTAAAACATAAAGCTGGCACAGATTTATTGGCGAGTCAGAGCAATGACGCTGTATTAGCAGAAGATGAGTTGGACTTGGTCAACACTGCTGAAGCAAGCAGTGCTCAGCCGATTGACTGGATAAAGAGTAACTTCCCTCGAGGAACGCTTGCCGGTAATTTCTTGCATGAAATATTTGAACATATCGACTTTCAATGTTCAGATGAATGGGTTATAGAAATACGTCGTCGTTTTAAAAATGACTATAGTAGCCTTTGGCAAGATTTACTTAATAAGTATAACGAGAGTTTCCCAGAGCAAGAGGACGCCGAGAACCTGCTTTACCAGTCAGTTGCAGACTGGCTAAAAGATATTTTGCGAACACCGCTTTATCAAGGTTTCAGACTCAATCAACTTCAACAAGAACAGTATTTGTCAGAGTTTCCTTTTTATTTGGCACTGTCAGATCGAGTTTTAGCAATGACACGTATTCAGCAACTCTTCGCTGAGTATGGGTTGAATATGCCGGAATTACTTGAGGCTCGCTCAGCACGTTACCTCAATGGTTCTATCGATTTGGTTTATTTTGATGGGCAGCGTTACCACATTGCCGATTATAAAAGTAATTACTTAGGTGATGATCTTGCAGATTATCGTAGTGATAACATTGCTCAAAGCATGTCTTTGGCAAGTTACTGGCTACAAGCAGGTTTATATCTCGTTGCGTTACATCGCTATTTGCAAGTCAAAATGCAGGATTACCAGATTGAGCAACACTTAGGTGGGGCAACTTATCTTTATTTACGTGGTATGAATGGTGAAGCGGAGCAGGGGTATTATTACTGGCAACCTAGCGTCGAGTTTATCCTTCGTCTTGATGCCATTTTGGGGTATTTTGCTGAGGATAAAATAGCATGAAAAATGCTGATAAAAAGCGTAAATTGAAGATTAACAAATACTTGACATGTGGATAAGCCTGTCTATAACCATGTGGACAAGCGTGTGGAAAACTAGGTGGATAAGTGTGTGGACAATCTAAACAGCCCTGAACAAGCCGATTTAAGTTGGTTAACAACGTGGAGTAACTTCTTAAATCAGGCTCCATTTACTGAACAATCGCAAGTACCAGAAGCCACTTCTTACTTGCAGCAGCTTATTGAAGCGAGCTTACAAGGCGATAGCTGTATTGATATCAGTTCAGAGCAAATTGCAGCACTTGGTCAGCTTGCTATATCTGTCGATCAAGCAACCTTGAAAGTTGCGCCGTGCGTCTACGATGAGCAGGGGTTGGCATTATACCGATATTGGCACCTAGAGCAACGACTCGCAGAACAAATTTGTCGATTAAAGCAACAATTAATTCAACCAGTCTCTTGTGATGACTATTTAGACCTGCTTACCGATCCTCATCAACAGGCAGCTTTACAAATGGTTGCTCGGCAGAGCCTGAGTATTATTACCGGTGGGCCGGGTACAGGGAAGACGTATACGCTGGCACGTATTATTGCTGTACTTAGCCAAGCAATTCCACATATTCGTGTAGCGATGGCTGCTCCAACAGGTAAAGCAGCACAGCGAATGCAAGAAGCTTTACAGAACTCGTTTAATGATCCTAAATTGCTTGAGTCCGGATTAGTTAGTGAAGAGCTCAGAAATCAGGGAACACAAACGATTCACCGTTTGTTGGGGATGGGACATAGCCAGACACCACGGTTTAATCAAAAACAGCCTTTGCCTTATGACGTGATTGTCGTCGATGAAGCTTCCATGCTGGATCTAAATCTGGCTACTCTTCTATTCGAAGCAGTGCCTGAGTCTTGTCGAATTATTTTATTAGGAGATGCAAATCAGCTTGCTTCTGTCGATGTTGGCGCGGTTCTTGCAGATTTGCAGCAAATACAGGCGTTGGCTGATAACCGAGTACAATTACAAACCAGTCGTCGTTTTGCTGAAGGTGCATTGATTGGACAAGTGGCTAAATTTATTCAGGCACAAACCTATCAACAGGATCATGCAGCTGTTTTGCAGCAGTTTGAAATTGATATTGTTGAGGTTTCAGAATTAAAGCCTATAGTTTTACAAAGTGACATGCCAGATGTGGTTCAGCTTGAGTATTTACCAGAAGGGAATCTATTAGACCTAGATACCTATTATCAAAAGCTAATGCTCGGTTTTCAAGGGTATGTACAGAGTCTAAAAAATTATTTAAAAGAAGAGCGCTCGATTGAACAGGTCCAAAATGTAGTAAAAGCATTTGATGACTACCGAATTTTAACCGCGGTTCGTCATGGTCCGTTTGGATTGCAGCAGTTAAACCAATATGCGCAGCGTTGGTTGCAACAGCAACTTTCAATAGTGACAGCAGGGGGATGGTATGTCGGTCGTCCGGTCATGATGACTTATAACGACTATCAGCTCGGTATTTCAAATGGTGACATTGGTTTGTGTTTTGAACATAGAACTCAGCCACAGCAGTTTGAAGTATATTTTCCAAGTTTGAATAAATGGGTCGCTGCAAATCGATTGCCTAAAAGTATTCAGAGTGCATTTGCCTTAACGATTCATAAATCGCAAGGGTCTGAATTTACACATACTGCTGTCGTTTTAGATCAAGCCGCAAAGAATTTATTAAGCCAAGAGCTTATTTACACTGCGATTACACGTGCTAAAAAAGTAGTCAGTCTTTTGGTTCATCCCGAAGCTTTACTACAGTCCTTTACAGTTCGTACTACACGAAAAAGCGGTTTAGTTCAAAAAGTTAATCGGTTAGTTCGTTAAGACAAACTTAATATTTTTACCCTTGTAAGAAAAAGCTTACATAGATTCGAGATATTTGCTGCTAGAGTACACCCCGTGTTTTTGAGATTATAAACGCACAACGAGCTTGGCACGGAATGTCGGGCAAAATCGCACAATAATAATAACTTAAGTCGAGAGACTGCGAACTTACAATGAAGTAGGTGTATAAAGAGGAAACTTACAGCCGCTAAGCCTTGTAGTTTTGGGAGAGACTACAGGGCTTTTTTATATTTTACTTTTCACTATGTTTAGAAAAGCATTACAACATTTCGTTTTTAGCACTATCTTCAATCTGTTTTTGTCTAAAGATTTAAATCAATAATATCAATATATTTATCTATAATATGATTTCAAAACAGGCATTTTTCCTGTGAATTGTTAAGTTATATGTTATACAGAACTGTACGTTAAAGGTTAAAAATGGCTATTTACCAAATATTATACAGACCTGTACGTTTTCACTTACATGATGATAAGAAAAATACTACTTTTCTTCATAATTGGATATGTCACAATACATCACATAAGGAAATAGAAACAAAAACATCGGAAGTGAGTTAAAACAACAAGAAGGATGTGACTAGCATCTCACCAACGACAATAAAAACAGTAATAACACGATAAACAAAAACTACAGCGCAAAAAACCCAAGCAGAAATGCTTGGGTTTTTTATTTGTTTCTACACTAAGTCAGTTTCATGAGAATCACTACCGAATAACGAACGGCGTTGATCTCTCGGTATACGTGGACATTGGGTTGAGATTTGATAGAGCACTTTAGCTAAAGCAGGTAGGTGAGTACCCACTACAGATTTACCAGTTGTTAATAAGGAAACACTGATATCTCTTTCAGGGTCGGCCCAACATAAAATGTTAGAGAATCCTAAATGACCAAATGCTTGTCCTGTCATTGGGCCAAAAAGACCTACAGGATTGCTACCTAACATTGGCCCCAGAGCATAGCGCATTGGAATCAGCAAAGTACGGTCAATATTAACGCCTGTGGTTGGCAGTGTTGCTCTGAAAATTGTTTTCTCACTAAAGATTTGCTGACCGCCGTAGCTTCCTCCACTTAAAAGCATTTCAAAGAAGCGGCCGGCTTGTTCTGCACTGGTATAGATGTTTCCAGCTGGGCAAATGGTGTCCATAAAACGACTATCGTTAGTCACATCAACTGCAAGTTGTAAACCGCCACCTAACACATGATTCAGGTAGTGATCGGTACCAAGGCGTGGGTGCAGACCTGTTGCACAGTTTAAGGCGACTTCTGAACGGTATTCTGGTTTTAAGCCATAATTGAAATAAGGCATCCCCATTGGTTTTTCGATAGTTTGATGTACAAATTCACGTAAATCCTGCCCAGTCCCCCGTTCAATGACTTCTCCTAAAATATAACCTGCCGTAACAGCATGATAGGCAAGGTGATTGCCAGCAGGAGACACAGGTCGGGCAGCATATAAACGTTTTAAAATTTCGTCTTTATCAAATAATAAATCTGGTGTGACATCGCCATCAATATAAGGAATGCCACCACGATGTGCTAATAAATGAAAGATCGTTGCACGACGCTTACCGTTGACTCCATATTCAGGAACATAATAGCTCACAGGATCAAGCAAATTGATTTCGCCTTTTTCATCTAATAGATGAATCAACATGGCTGTGATCATCTTTGATGCTGAAAATAGGCAAACAGGTGTATCAGGTGTTGCAATCAGGGCATTTTCTTGAAGTCCTGCCGGAGAGTTTCCTTGGGCATATCCAATGCTTCGATTGAGTAAAATTTTACCTTGTCTGCGTAAACAAAAGGTAATGAGTGGATAGTTTCCGGTTTTATATAGTCCTTCTATACTTTTCCAGATTTTTTGAATCTGGTGATCACTCATTCCACCCTGTTCAGCAGCAACTTCATCTTTTTGTCGAATGACTTGCTCAATATTGTCCCGTACTGGACAAGTGTTGGTTGAAAAAATTTTCACACGTCCCTCGCGCTTCTTTCTTTTTATTCGAGGCTAGTGTGCAGGGTTAAGGTCTTCATGTCAGTGTCTAAAATGACAAGTTACTGAAAACTATTTTGCAATCCACCTATAGATACCTTAAAATAGGCGACTTGCTGTAGTGATGCACGGCAGTCAGTTGCCTCAACTGATTCATATCGTTTACTTTTTTAAGCATCTCGGAGAAATCGAATGGCTTTAACTAATGCAGACCGCGCAGAGATCATTGCTAAATTTGCTCGCGCTGAAAATGACACTGGTTCACCAGAAGTACAAGTAGCTTTATTGACTGCTCAAATCAATGATTTACAAGGTCACTTCAAAGCTCACAAACACGACCACCACAGCCGTCGTGGTTTGATCCGTATGGTTAACCAACGTCGTAAATTGCTCGACTACTTAAATGGTAAAGACCACGGTCGTTACACTGCTTTGATCGGTGCTTTAGGTTTACGTCGTTAATTCGATTTTCACTTTGTTTTCGCTATTTCGCATGTCGCAATGCTTTATCGCTGAAAAGAGAGTTTCACTTAATGTTAGGTTAAGTGATTTTTAGAAGGGGCGCTTGTGCGCTCCTTCTTTGCGTTTAACTTATTTTAAATAATTGATCTAGTGTGATGGCTTCTAAGCTTTGTCATTTATCTACCAATCGGTGTAGTCTGAATGCCAAACCTTAGGGGTCTCACTAGAATAAAATTAGGAAAATACAATACATGTCAATGTTTAATATCGTTCGTAAAGAATTCCAATTCGGTCAACATCAAGTCGTTTTAGAAACGGGTCGCGTTGC
The DNA here is from genome assembly GCF_000581835.1 of Acinetobacter sp. 1542444. Lineage (NCBI taxonomy): Bacteria > Pseudomonadati > Pseudomonadota > Gammaproteobacteria > Moraxellales > Moraxellaceae > Acinetobacter > Acinetobacter sp. 1542444. The sequence goes on from NZ_JEYA01000005.1 coordinate 96,733, forward strand.
ACGTCAAGCAAACACAGTTTTAATCACTATGGGTGGCGTAACTGTTTTAGTTGCAGTTGTTGCTCAACCTAAAGCAAAAGCGGGCCAAGACTTCTTCCCGTTAACAGTTAACTATCAAGAAAAACAATATGCAGCTGGTCGTATCCCTGGTGGTTACGGTAAGCGTGAAGGTCGTGCTTCTGAAGCTGAAACTTTAATTTCACGTCTTATTGACCGTCCAATTCGTCCGTTGTTCCCAGAAGGTTACTTCAACGAAATTCAAGTAACAGCAACTGTTGTTTCTTCTGACAAAACTATGGATGCTGACATTGCAGCAATGCTTGGTACATCAGCAGCATTGTCTATTGCTGGTACTCCTTTCCGTGGCCCAATCGGTGCAGCACGTGTTGGTTTAATCAACGGTGAATATGTTCTTAACCCGAACTTTGAACAGTTGAAAGAAAGTGACCTTGACCTTGTGGTTGCAGGTACAGAATCTGCTGTACTGATGGTTGAATCTGAAGCGAAAGAACTTTCAGAAGACCAAATGCTTGGTGCTGTGCTTTTCGGTCATGACGAAATGCAAATTGCAATTCAAGCAATTAAAGAATTTGCGGCTGCTGCTGGCGCTGTTGAATCAACTTGGGTTGCTCCAGCTAAAAACGAAACTCTTCTTGAGCAATTAAAAGCAGCTTTCGAAGCGAAAATCTCAGAAGCATATACAATTGCAGTTAAACAAGACCGTTATGCAGCACTTGATGCACTTTATGCAGAAGCTTTAGCTCAGTTTGTTCCAGAAAATGACGAAACTGGTATTGCTGATGAAGTAAACGAATTATTCGAAGACCTTAAATACCGTACAGTACGTGACAACATCTTGTCAGGTAAGCCACGTATTGATGGTCGTGATACTAAAACTGTTCGTGCTATCGACGTTCAAGTTGGCGTATTAGATCGTGCACACGGTTCTGCATTATTTACACGTGGTGAAACTCAAGCGTTGGTAACAACAACTTTGGGTAATACTCGTGATGCGTTAATGGTTGATACCCTTGCTGGTACTAAGACTGACAACTTCATGTTGCACTACAACTTCCCTGCATACTCTGTAGGTGAAACAGGCCGTGAATCTGGTCCTAAGCGTCGTGAAATTGGTCACGGTCGTTTAGCACGTCGTGGTGTTCAAGCAGTTCTTCCTGCTGCTGACCGCTTCCCGTATGTAATTCGTATTGTATCTGACATTACTGAATCAAACGGTTCATCTTCAATGGCTTCTGTATGTGGTGCTTCATTATCACTTATGGATGCAGGTGTTCCGCTTAAAGCTCCAGTTGCGGGTATCGCAATGGGCTTAGTGAAAGAAGGCGAGCGTTTCGCAGTACTTTCTGACATCTTGGGTGATGAAGATCACTTAGGTGATATGGACTTTAAAGTAGCAGGTTCTGCAAACGGTATTACTGCGCTTCAAATGGATATCAAGATTGAAGGTATTACTGAAGAAATTATGGAAGTTGCATTAAACCAAGCATTTGCTGGTCGTATGCACATCCTAAACGAAATGAATAAAGTCATTTCACGTGCGCGTGCTGAAATCAGTGCTCATGCACCGACGTTTGAAGTGATTAACATTAACCCAGACAAGATCCGTGATGTTATTGGTAAAGGCGGCGCAACTATCCGTCAAATTACTGAAGAAACTAAAGCTGCAATTGATATCGAAGACAACGGTACTGTTCGCGTATTTGGTGAAACTAAAGCTGCTGCTAAAGCTGCAATTGCTAAGATTCAAGCAATTACTGCTGAAGTTGAACCAGGTAAGATCTATGACGGTAAAGTAATCCGTATTGTAGAATTCGGTGCTTTTGTAAATATCATGCCGGGTACTGATGGTCTTCTTCATATTTCGCAAATTTCAAATGAACGTATCGCGAACGTAACTGATGTTCTTAAAGAAGGTCAGGAAGTGAAAGTACAAGTTGCTGATGTTGATAATCGTGGTCGTATTAAATTGACTATGAAAGACATTGAACAAGCATAATTGTTCTAGTGACATAAAAAAAGTCCGCTTGATGCGGACTTTTTTTATGGCATGATGCAAGTAATACAAAAACAGATCATTGTGGTATGCAGGTTTATTACTTTTATCGCCATCAAGCTGATGGCTATGTCTTTTTAAGCCGTGAACAGCATCATGAACACATTCTGGAGTTTTTCTGGATTGATAGTGTCAGAGCTGATGTGGTGAACCATAACGAAGAATGGCAACAAAAGATTCAACAGCTTTCAGGCGTGGTTATTAATGAATTTCATATGCGGGATATTGCGAATATTGAGCATCCTTGTGCATTTGATACGCTTGAAGAATATGACCTGCTTATTTTTAGAAAGCTCGTTACGCCTGATGATGAAATTAAAAATGGGGAATCCCATGAGAGCGTATTTGGTCTAGCAACCACGCCGATTAGCTTTATTTTTACTCCTAAAATACTCATTAGTGTTCGTGAGCAAGGCAATAAGTCGATTGAAAACTATATTCAACGTCTCGAAAATATTTTATGTAAAACTTTGGAAGAACAAAACAAAACCCGTAAGCTGCCTAATTCACCCGTAGATTTATGTTTACGACTGCTCAATAGTATGGTGGATGGCTACCTTGATATTCGTTCACCTTTGACTAGAAGGGTTGAGCATTGGCAACAGCAATTGTTGCAAGGTAATCGTCGTTTTAAACAATGGCATCAGCTGTTTCATGAAAACATGGCTTTTCAGCAGGTTGAAAATTTATGCGAAGAGCAAATTGAAACCTTACAAGAGTTTCGAGATGAAATTGTAGAAAACTATCATCATGTTATTGGTGAGAAGACGCATAGTTCTCAAGATCTTCTGTTAGTTCGTTTGAATGATTTGATGAGTCATGTCGAACGTATTCAAAAACATACTTTACGTTTACGTAGCGCTATTCAGTCGGCGATTGATTTGCATTTCTCGGCAATTGCAAACCAGACCAATGAAAATATGCGTATTCTTGCCATTATTACTGCCGTATTTGCACCCCTTACTCTTTTAACGGGTATTTATGGAATGAACTTTGAGTTTATTCCAGGGCTTAAGTCACCAGTAGGTTTCTGGATTATGCTGGGTGTCATGCTGCTAAGTACGATTTTCTTGCTTTATTACTTCTATCGACAACATTTGGTGGGGCGCGGTGAAAAAAGTGTGATTGATTTACTGGCTCAACAGCATCGCCAAGATCGGATGAATTTGTTTTGGTTTTTGGAGTATGAACCGATTAAGCAGACTTTGAAGGAAGTGGAGAAGATTACTCGATTAAAGTAATAAACACTTCTAAAAATGACAAAGTTGTTTGGTTAGCATTGCCTCGACTATAGGGTTTAATTAGATATTTTTTATATAGGCTTGTCCTTACTTTTGACTGGGCAAAAGTAACAAAACCCTTTATTGGACTGACGGTACATCCATGTTACCGCAGTCCAAAAGGCGGCATCCCTGCCGCCCATCACCTTAGTTCATGCCTGCTTGAATGGTTATTTAGAAGAAAAAAACTTAATGAAAATGCTTCAACTGTTTTCTAAGTTGTTGCACTTCATCAATCAAATCTAACATCACAGCAACTGCCGCCAAACTTGCGTCAAAGTCACGTTGTAAACGATACGCTTTACGTGCGCGTGCGACATCTTCGCCCATAAACTGGTGTGCTTCAGGTGTGTTCTCGACTGATAAAATATCATATTCAATTAACTGAAGAATCCAGTCAGGACTTTGGCCGCAAGCTTGGGCAAATTGTTGTAAATCAAATGTCGATTGTTCATCAACGACCTCTGCACTAAAGGTATGGCCGTCATATACAATTTCTCGATAGTGAATGGTTGTCATGATCTTGCTCCCTAATGAGATGAACGAGGTTCGAATGAAGCAAAGGCTTCAGCCAATTGCTGATACGCTTCTTTTTCTTTTTCAGAATTTGCAGGGGGGAATACAATATTTAAAATTAAATACAGATGCCCTGGCGTTTTATTTGGTATCCCTTTGTCTTTTAAACGTAGCTGTTGTCCTTGTTTTGCATTTTTAGGTAAATTGACATGTAAAGATCCTGCAGGTGTTTTCACTTCAATACCTTGGCCTAATACCGCTTCCCATGGAGCTACATCTACAGTCAAATACACATCACTGCCTTCGACATGAACACGGTCTGTATCTTTATACTGGATTTCAATATAAAGATCGCCGTTAGCACCACCATTAATCCCACTTTGGCCTTGTCCACTTAAGCGGATTTGCTGACCTTCTTTCATGCCTTTTGGTATTTTTACCTGTAAGGTTTTGCGTTGAACTTCAGGCTCGCCATAAGCATTCATGGTTGGGATTTGCAGGGTAATCTGCTGGGTTGATCCGTGATAGGCAATATCAAGATCAACTTCTATGCTGGCATGTTGATCTTCACCGCGATAACTACGTTGTTGTCTTTGATATTGTTGTTGTCCACCGCCAAAGCCTGCACCAAAGCGACCAAATAAATCTTCAAAACCGCTAAAGTCTGCTTGTTCACCGCCTGTAAAACCTTGACGATAAAACTGTGCTCCATCAAAGCCCCCTTGTGCAGCACCTTGACCAAAGTTATTAAAACCTTGAGGATGATCTAACATTTGGTCATATTCGGCTTTTTTATCTGCGTTGCTTAATGTGTCATAGGCAACATTAATGGCCTGCATTTTTTCTTCTGCATCTTTTTCTTTGCTGATGTCGGGATGATATTTACGGGCTAATTTTCGATAAGCTTTTTTAATTTCATCAGCAGAGGCTTTGCGTGTAACCCCTAATTCTTCATAATAATTTTTTGCCATAATGTTTTATCACGATGGTGTTGTTTATTTCATTATGAAACGATTTTTAGAGTTTTCAATAAGCTAGATTGTATAAGAGTTGTTCTATTACGAAATACAGAACACCATAAAGAGGTATAGAAAAATTAGACTATACCTCTAATGAATTAGATGAAACTCTGATATAAGCCGTAAAGAGCAATAAGTAGAAGTAATAAACCGCAGAGGCCTAATATTTTTGGATATAAATGACTGTTAGAAAGGCGGCGGAAAAAGATATAAACCAAAGATAGGGTGAGGAAGTCTAAAACAATCCATGTCAGCGTAAGTAGGGTTAAACTTAAATTTAATTGAGGGGTAATAGAGACAAATTGCGGAAAGAAAGCCGAGAAAAAGATAATATCTTTTGGGTTTGAAATACCGACAAGAAAACCTTTTTTAAAGCCACCATTTTGTGCTGAAACTGTTTGTATCGCTTCTGGGTGAGGTGCCTGAATCACTTCTTTGAGAATACTAAAACCCAAATAACCAATATATAGGCAGCCTAAAATACGAATGATATTGAGGTAACTATCATTAACACTCAGTACTCCTTTTAAAACCAGTACTGAAATAAAAATTAAAACAAGGGATGCTAGGTTTGTACCAAAAATGGTTTCTAGTGCTTTTTTATAGCCTCCTTTAAGTCCAGCGCTTGCAACTAAAATCATGACAGGGCCAGGGGTCGCAATCATGATAACTACACTAAAAATAAAGAGAAAATAATCAAAATAATTCATGGTATTTAGGCATCTTATTTATTAGGCTATAAAGTAGCCTTATATTATCCTATTTAAATTAACATGTTGAAAATTATCATCAAAAAATACAGCTAAATAAAAAAGGCGGTATAACCGCCTTTTTATAAAGTTAAAAGATTAACTTAAATGTTCACCAAATAACGCTAAAGCCTCTTCAGCGGTAAAGGTATATTGCGTATTACAGAACTGACAGTCCATACGAATCGGGTTCTGATGTTCTAGGGTTTCATGAACAGCGTCTACACCAATTTGAATCAGGGCATTTGCACAGCGTTCTTTTGAACATGTACAGCCAAATTTTAATGCTTCAATTTCTGGTAAACGAACTTCTTCTTCGTTATATAAACGATATAAGATTTCATTTGCATCTAAATTGGTAAGCTCTTCAGCTTTTAATGTTTCGGTCAACATCGTCAAACGTGGCCATAAATCTTCATCGACCAAGTTTTGCTCTTCTTCATCATGACGTGGTAAGAGTTGAATCAGTAAACCGCCAGAACGCTTATCTGTACTTGCTAACACAATACGAGTTGGAATTTGTGCAGATAAATCATAGTATTGCATCAAGCAACCCGCTAAAGTCACTTGATCAAGCGGCACGATCCCTTGATAACGTTCGCCAAATTCCGGTTCAATGTTAATAAATAAAACTGGATTAACTAAAGCGCCAAGAACTGTACTACTGTCTGTTGCTTCAACAAAGCGAGGGTCGGTTTCATAGTCCGCTAAAGCACGAACCTCTCCTAAATGGTTACATTCAGCCATCGCCCATTTGAAGGTGCCGCTAGCCTGGATTTGCAAGCTGATACGGCCTTTGATTTTTAGTGTACTTGCAAGTAATGCAGTCGCACTCAACATTTCACCTAGCAGAATTTTAACCGCAGGCATATAGTCACGTTGAGCTAAGATAGTTTGTAGGGCTTCTTCTAGATGAACTACTTCTCCACGTACTGGAAAGTTCTCTATATAAAAGCGTTGGCGTAAATCAGACATAATATTCTCCAGGGCCCTAAGCAGAGTATAACTATTTCGTTTTAATCAAGCTCAGGAAATGCAGCTAAGCCGCAAGCCGGACAGGGGCAGCTTTGTGCCCATTGTCCAATTATTTAGGCAATGTGAATAAGTCCTTAATATAGCCATTTTTTGAAATCTCAAGTTATTCTAGATGATCTCTTGTAATGTCGATGCGATTTGGTTGTAAATGACGCTTTAAATTAACATCATGTTTTGATGTAGCCTGTTGCTGCGCATCACTTTCAAACAAATGTTCAAGCTCGGCTAAGGCATTACGATGTGTTTCAAAAATCTTTTGTTCATCAGTATAAATACTTTGCTGCTGTATGAGTAATTTCTCATCATAATCCCGAAAGATTTCGATATTGTTATAGGCTTGTTCATCAGAGATCCCAAGTTCTCGCAAAGCGCGATAAGCCATTCCTAATGAAGATAAATACGTCTCACGCCAAATGTATTCAACACCTAAATCTCTTAAAAGATGGACATGGTGGCGGTCACGAGCACGAGCCAACAGCTTTAAGTTTGGATAATTTAATCTAAGATGACGTGCGACATTCATAGAGTCTTCAACATCATCGATTGCTAAAATAAATACTTTAGCTTTTTCAATACCGGCAGAACGCAGTAAATCGGGCTGCGTCACATCGCCATAATAAAGCTTACCGCCGTAGCGACGAACAAAGTCCACTTGGTGAAGGTTGTTGTCGATGGCGGTAAAGCCTAAATGTTGTAGGCGGGCAATACGCGCGATGATTTGTCCAAATCGACCAAAACCGGCAATGATAATCGGATTATCCTGCTGAGGAATTTCATCATACTCAGGTGGACGTTCTTTATTAAACAAAGGAATAACCTGAGTTGCCATAATCCAGTAAATTACTGGAGTAAGTACCATCGACAACGTTACGATCAGGGTCACTGGTTCTAATATAGCTTGAGTTAAAACCTTCTCACTTTTTGCAAGGCTCAAAATTACAAAAGCAAATTCTCCGCCTTGTGCCAAGCAAGTACCTAAAAGCAAACTGTTATTCCAACTGTATTTTTTATAGCGGGCAATAGCGGTCAATATCAGCGTTTTGATGAGTAATAAACCGACTGCACCACCAATAATAAGCAAAGGCATTTCAATCAGTAGTGATAGCTGTGTGGTCATGCCGACGGTCATAAAGAATAAGCCAAGCAATAAACCTTTAAACGGTGCAATACTCGCTTCAACTTCGTGGCGAAATTCTGAATCTGCTAATAATACACCTGTGAGGAATGCACCTAATGTGGTGCTAATTCCTAAAGTATCCATAAGCAAGACAACAGCAAGAATAATAAATAATCCTACTGCTGTAATAAGTTCAGTCGCTCCACTTTTGGCAACAAAGCGGAAGAATGGACGCATCACATAGCGACTAAACAGAAATAGACCAGTAAACGTTGCAATGATAGCCGCAAAATAAGCGACCCCATGATGGGTCGATTCTGTTCCTGCCAATAATGGAATAATGGCAAGTAAAGGAATAGCCGCTATATCTTGGAAAAGTAAAATGGAAAAAGACTGCTGACCATAAGTCGTGTTGAGTTGCTGCTTTTCGGTCAGAAGCTGTAATACAAAAGCTGTAGAAGACAGCGCAAGGGCAAAACCAATGACAAAACTGACAGAAAGCTGCTGTTGAAACAGTAATAGTACGATCAGCATAAGCACAGCCCCACTAATGAGGACTTGCAGACTTCCCATTACAAAAATAGAGTCACGCATTTCCCACAAACGTTGTGGGCGTAATTCTAAACCAATCAGGAACATTAATAAGATAACGCCAAATTCGGCAAGTTCCATAATTGCTTCAGGGTCATGTGCAATATTTAAAACACTAGGACCTAGAAGTATTCCTGTAAATAAATAACCTAAAACTGTTGCTATCCCTAGGCGTTTGCCAAGAGGGACTAAAATCAGAGAAGCTCCAAGAAAAATTGTTGCTTGCAGTAAGAATGACATTCATTGCCTCGAATGTATTAGTCTCTTTTAAGTGTAAAGCCAAAAAGGCTTCTTCACACCATGATATTCAAGCCATCTAATTAAATTCTTGCGGATCAACATCAATTGACAGCCTGAGTTGATGCTGACGCGGTGCATGAACTAATTGTGACCACCATTGTCTTAAGTAAAAATGTAGGCGAGCACGGTCAGCAGATAAAATTACCATGTGGGCGCGGTAGCGTCCTGCTTTACGCTCCATAGGGGCTGGAATTGGTCCCCAAATATCAACAATGTCACCTGCAATTTGGCGTAATTGTTCCGCCGCTTCATTTAAGAAATGTAAGGTATAGTCACGATCTTTGGACTCTGCACGTATCAGTACTGCATAACGGTAAGGCGGCAGCAATGCGACTTTACGTTCCGCAAGAGTCTGTTTAGCAACCGCCCGATAATCTTTTTCGATGAGCGTGGTTAGTAAAGGGTGATCTGGTCTTAAGGTCTGTAAATAAACATGGCCTTTATGTTCACCACGGCCTGCACGACCCGCGACTTGTACAATTAACTGTGCAGTACGTTCTGGCGCACGAATGTCGACACTCAGTAACCCAGCATCAATATCTAAAATAGCAACCAAAGTCACGTGTGGGAAATGGTGACCTTTTGCCAACATTTGAGTACCAAGCAAAATTGTTGGTTTGTTTTGATGAATCCGATCATAGATTTTTTGCCAGCTACCGACACGACTGGTACTGTCACGGTCAACCCGAATCACATCATAGTCTGGAAATAGTTCTTGTAAGTGCTCTTCAACCTTGGCTGTCCCTGCTCCTAGGGTTTTTAAGCTTTTTTGCTGGCATTCAGGGCAATGGTCTGGCAAGCGATGAACAGTGCCGCAGTGGTGGCAATGTAAATAAGAATAAGGTTGGGTATGCAACGTAAAATGGGCATCACAATGCGGACAATTTGCTTGCCACCCACAACTTTCACACACTAGTACAGGTGCATAGCCACGACGGTTTAAAAAGATTAAAACCTGTTCTTTTCTGGCTAGGGTATTTTTAATCTGTTCTATTAAAGGCTGGCTAATTCCATGCTGTTTTTTGACAATTTTAAGGTCAATCAAATGCATTTTAGGTAAAAGCGCATGGCCTGCACGTTGATTAAGTTGCAGTGAAGTTAATTTGCCAGTTTCGACCAAATAATAACTATCGATGCTCGGTGTTGCTGAACCTAAAATAACAGGGCAGTTTTGCAAGTGACCTCGATAAAGTGCGACATCACGTGCATGGTAGCGGAAGCCTTCTTGCTGTTTATAAGACAGGTCATGTTCTTCATCTAAGATGATGAGACCCAAACGTGGCAGTGGCGTATAGATGGCAGAGCGCGTTCCTAAAATAATAGATGCTTTGCCAGTCTGGGCCTGTTGCCATGCCTGCAAGCGTTTGGAGTCATTTAAGCCCGAGTGTAATAGAGCAATATCACAGTTAAAACGTGATTTAAAACGAGAAATCGTTTGAGGGGTTAGACCAATTTCAGGGACTAGCACCAGTACTTGCTTACCTTGCTTTAGCACTTCGTGCATGATGTGCAGATAAACTTCAGTTTTACCACTTCCTGTTAAACCATCTAATAAAAATGCTTGGTATTGATGCTGTGCGTTTACGACATGCTGGGTTGCTTTCTTTTGGTCTTCATTGAGTGTAAGCGGCATTTGTGCCAATTGAACAGGCGATGGGCTAAAATCGTGTGGTTCAAGCGTACAGTCAACCAGTCCTTTCTTTTGAAGTGCTTTAAGCGTAGCCGTTTCTACACCACTTAAATTAAGAATATTCTCTGTAGTTCCGGCAGGGTGTAACTTTAAAATTTGATATGCGTCTTGTTGCTTAACAGAGCGTTTAAGAAGTGCTTCAACATTATCACATGGTGTGATTTTCCAAAGATGGAACAAAACATCCATCGGTTTGCCCTGACGCAATAACGCAGGTAGGGCGGTTTGCATGACCTCGCCAATTGGAAATTGGTAATACTGAGCTGACCATGTCAATAAACTTAAAACTTGTTCATCTAAAATTGGTTCTTCATCTAAAAGGTCAGAAATGGCTTTAAGCTGAAAGGTGCCTGTAAATGATTCACTTGGATCAACTTTTTCAGTAATGATGCCAATCAGGTTTTGGCGCCCAAATGAAATAGCGACGCGTGAGCCTACATGAGCCCGTTCATATTGTGCTTGGGTGAGTGTATAGTCAAAAGTGTCGTACAGATGTACAGGTACGGCTACACGCACACGATAAACAACTGAATCAGGCTTTGGCGTTATGGTCATAGAGGCTCATTTCGTCAATTTTAAAAAACGGCATAGCGTCGTGAAGAGGACTTGGGTATTCTACACAGGCTATAGAACGAATATGAATGATTGCGTAGCATAGATGCAACAGCAGCGACTATTATTTTTGGAAAATTAGAACATTACCATGCCTGCATATCAATTTACTGCCATTGATGCTTCAGGGAAGCAGCAAAAAGGGGTGCTTGAGGGAGACTCAGCGCGCCAGATTCGCCAACAATTACGCGATAAAGCATGGACTCCCATTAGTGTCGATCCTGTTGAACAAAAAGATAAACATCAGAGTCAGGGATTATTCCAAAAAAAGTTTAGTGCTTACGATTTGGCACTCATGACCAGACAACTTTCGGTCTTGGTTGCCGCTGCTATTCCACTTGAAGAAGCTTTGCGCGCCGTGAGCAGGCAAAGTGAAAAAACACATGTGCAAAATCTTTTATTATCTGTGCGTTCTCGAGTCTTAGAAGGGCATTCACTCGCACAAGGTATGCAGCAGTCTGGACGTTTCCCTGACCTTTATATTGCAACGGTGGCTGCTGGCGAGCGTTCTGGGCATTTAGATCTCATTTTAGATCAGCTTTCGGATTACACCGAAAACCGCTTTGCCATGCAAAAGAAAGTTCAGGGCGCCATGATTTATCCCATCATTTTAATGCTGATGTCTTTTGGTATTGTGATGGGTTTAATGACTTATGTTGTGCCAGAGATTGTAAAAACTTTTGATCAAAATAAAGATGCTCTACCTTGGATTACAGTCGCTTTAATGAAAGCTAGTGATTTTATTCGCCACGCGTGGGTGTTCATTATTCTTTTTGCGGTGGTAGGTGTTATCGCATTCGTTCGGTTTTTAAAAACCACTGCTGGACATTATGCTTTTGATCGATTAACACTCAAATTGCCATTATTCGGTAAACTATCACGTGGTATTAATGCTGCACGATTTGCCAGTACCTTATCTATTTTGACCCGTTCAGGTGTCCCTTTGGTTGATGCCTTAAAAATTGGTGCAGCAGTGACTAACAACTGGGTCATCCGAGATTCAATTGCCCACGCGGCTGAGCGTGTGACCGAGGGTGGTAACCTAGGTACGCAACTGGAGCGCAGTGGTTATTTCCCACCAATGATGGTACAAATGATTCGAAGTGGAGAGGCATCAGGCGAGCTTGACAGGATGTTAGAACGAGCATCGACCATGCAAGACCGTGAGGTGACGACATTTATTTCAACCTTACTGGCATTACTTGAACCGCTTATGCTGGTTTTAATGGCAAGCATTGTACTGGTTATTGTAATCGCGGTTATGCTGCCAATCGTAAATATGAACAATATGATTTAATAACTTTGATATTAGAGATAATGATGAAGATGGTCATGAAACAAAAAGAGCACGTTAAGGATGCTCAAAAAACCTCAAGCGTAGCTTTCGGACTTGCGGCACGTTCGAACGGTGCTCGAATGAAACGTGCCTCAGGCTTTACGCTCATTGAAGTGATGGTTGTGATTGTAATTTTAGGCGTGTTAGCAGCTTTAATCGTACCAAATGTCATGGGGCGTAGTGAAAAAGCTAAAATTGATACGACTCAAATTGCATTAAAGGGGGTGGCGGGTGCTTTAGATCAGTACAAGCTAGATAATGGCCATTTCCCAACCATGCAAGAAGGTGGGTTAGATGCTTTGGTTAACCAGCCTGCTACAGCGAAAAACTGGATGCCAGGTGGTTATGTAAAAGGTGGTTATCCTAAAGACAGCTGGAAAAATGATATTCAATATGTCATTCCTGGGGCAGATGGGCGAGCTTTTGATTTGTACTCATTTGGAGCAGATGGCAAAGAAGGCGGTGAAGGTAATGATGCAGATATTTATTATCAACCTTAATTAAAATGTAATGGAGATTATCAATTCAGTTAAACAGTTAAAATGATAAATACGAATTGATAATCTCTCTCAGTCAGAAAAATATAATAACTAACTGAAAAATATAAATTAAAGTTAATATAAATATTTGAGATTTATAATAAGAATTATTCCCATATTTAATAGTTACAAGAAAGTTAAAATGTAGAGAAAAATAAGCTATATATTTAAACGAAAGCTTTGCATAATAACTAAAAAGCACTTTATTCAATTAAAAGGAGAGATTAAATGAAAGCATTTCTCATATTAGATGAACTGACTCAGTTTCATTGGGTAATGCTCAAGTCTGTCCTATTGATTTTGGGTTTATTACCGATTGCTGAAGTGTCATTAAAGTTATGGCTGAGTACAGAGGGAAGTAGCCAAATCATGATTGGTTTCTTCGCATTAAGTATTGTGAGTGCATGGTTAATGGTGAGCTTCTTTACAGCATTAAAAGCGAGTGTCTGGCAAGCTAAACAAATCTCTACTCAATATGAGCAATTCCTTTTTAAAGCTTACCGTTATGTACCCATGGTCTTTTTATCGAGTTTAGTTGCATATTTATCTCTGCAACTATCGATTGCTTTTTAATAATATTTTAAAACTAAATTTTTAGATAAAACGTAGATTAAACATCTACGTTTTATTTTTTAACTGGACTTAAAAACAGGGTGTTTCTTCATTTGTACATATTATATGCTTCAAATCAGCAATTTAAGAAAATGAGAAATATGAAATGGAACAAATCGATTGGAATGATTTTTTAAAAGTAGAGCTTCGCGTTGGTAAAATTATTCAAGCTGAGGTTTTTGAAAAGGCACGTAAACCTGCTTATATTTTGCATGTAGATTTTGGTGAAGAGTTGGGAGTGCGTAAATCAAGTGCACAAATTACCAAGCTCTATCAACCACAAGATTTGGTGGGTAAATTAGTCGTTGCTGTAGTGAATTTCCCTAAAAAACAAATAGGGCCTATTCAGTCAGAATGTTTGGTGACAGGGTTTCATAATGCAGATGGTGATGTCGCACTTTGTATCCCAGAGTTTGAAGTGCCTCTGGGTACAAAGTTGTTGTAAATTAGCGACGAGATTTAAAAGAAACGTCAACTTTACGTGGACGATAAACCCAACCTAAAATCAGCAGTAAGACCGCGAATCCTAAAATTGGATAATCACCTAAACGGTTATAAAGAGTTTGGCCTTGCATAGCAGGTAAATCGCCTCTCAAGACAAACTCTTTATCGATTGGTGCTTGTTCAGTGATATGACCATTTTGATCAATAAATGCTGTTACACCTGTGTTGGTTGCACGAATAAACCAGCGGCCATTTTCTTTCGCCCGCATCTGCACCATTTGTAAATGTTGCCAAGGCCCAGCAGTGCCCGTAAACCAAGCATCATTCGATACAGTCACCAAGAAGTCGCTGTCTTCTGCATTACGTCTTGTCAGGTTCGGGTAAGCCACTTCATAACAAATTGCAGCAGCAAGTGCATGCCCTTTAATTAAGAGGGGCTTCTGGTCACTCTCACCACGTGTAAAACCGCTCATGCTGATATCATTTTGCATGGCTGGTAACACCCAAGAGAGTAAACCTGAAAGAGGGATGTATTCACCAAATGGAACAAGACGCTGCTTTTTATAGAGTCCACTTGAATCACTGCCAGAAGCCATAATACTGTTGTAATACAGCGGGCTACCAACTTGATGTGATTTTGCAACATCCCAGTAGGGAATTCCAGTTACCCATGCAGTATGGTTCTTTTTAGCTTGTGCATCCATTGCATCCAAAAACGGTTCAATATCGGTTTGGAAAAGCGGAATTGAAGACTCAGGCCATACAATCAGATCACGGCCCCATTCAGATTGTGTCAAACCAGCATAAATTTCTAATGTTCTAACTTGATATTCGGTTAGCCATTTTAAATCTTGTGGAATGTTACCTTGAATGAGCGAAACGCTAAGTGGTTTAGCAGCTTTAGGTTTTACAAACTGAATATACGATGCTCCCCATGCACCCAAAACCAATAGGGCAGAAGGGATAACCCAGAAAATACGTTTACGCAGAACTTCGACTAAAGCACATGCTAATACAATGACGACGAAGGAAATTGCATAAATACCAAATAGCGGTGCATAACCATCGAGTAAACGTTCAGTAAAAGCGTAACCTACAAACAACCATGGGAAACCTGTAAATACCCAAGTTTTTGCCCATTCGAAAACAATCCAGAGCGGGGCAAAAGTAAGTGGTGTTTCAGGGAAGAATCGTCGGTAAACCCATGTCTGAAATGCTGTAAATAAACCCATGACAAGGGCCATAACAGCAATCATACACACGCTTAGAAATGCATTGGTATCGCCATATACATGGATGGAAGTATAGAGCCAGAAAGCGCCTACAAACCATAAGCCGAAGCCATAGCTCCAACCAATAGCAAAGGCTTGTTTAGCTGAGCGCTTATGTAATGTTGCATAGAGTAGGGCTGGAGATAAAATTGCCAACCACCACCAATAATAAGGTGCCAGTGAAAAACTGAACACGGCACCTGAAAATAAAGCAATGAGTAAAGGAAAAATTAAAGGAAGCTGTTTTTGTTGTTGCGAAGAATCTAACAGCTTTTCAAAGTATGCTCTCATTGACGTACAGCTCGAATCAGATGAATAGTGCGGGCATCTGCTTCAACGATTGTAAATAACCAATTTCCAAGCTCAACAGTTTGACCTTGTAAATCACTTACCAAACCAATCTCTTGAAGCAATAAACCGCCGACAGTTTCTACCTCATCGTCAGAAAAATCAGCATCTAAAACAGTATTGAAATGTTCGATTGGTGTAAGTGCCTGCACCATCCATGCATTTGCTACCGTATGGTCATTGTCAGGAACAATGTACTGAGCATCTTCATCGACCGTGTCATGCTCATCTTCAATTTCGCCAACGATCTCTTCAAGAATATCTTCAAGCGTAACAAGACCGGCTGTTGAACCATATTCATCAATCACAATCGCAATGTGAGTCTGAGTATGTTTTAACATGCGTAGTACTTGATCGGAACGTGCACTTTCAGGAACAAATAACGGTTGGCGCATAAGAACTCGAATATCGACTTTGGTATTCGGTTCAGTTAGAAACGGCAACAAATCTTTTGCGAGCAAAATCCCGACAACATTGTCTGGCTGATCGGCAGAGAAGACTGGAAAGCGTGAGTGAGCAGACTCAACCAGTACATCAAGAATATCAAGTAATTGATCATCTTCTTGTAAACTGATCATTGCTGTTCGTGGCGTCATGACTTCACGAATTTTTGTAGCTGGAAGGTCAAGAACGCCTTCAAGCATAGCAACAGTATCTGGTTCTAAAAAGCGGCGTGAATTTTGGACTAATTTTAATAATTCATCACGGGTTTCTGGCGCTGTACCTAACCATTTTCGTAAGCCTCGCATTCCCCACGACGGACTTGGTTCCTCTTGCATGATCTTTCCTAAAGACTCAATGTATCAAATGAATACACAGATCATACCGAAGAAAAGATGCTTATGCATCTATAAAACAAGCTAAAAGACAAAACGTATATTGTTATGTAAAAGCCAGTTACAGTTAACAGCTCAGTAATTTGTTTATGCTAAAATGTGAAAATTCTATTTGTTCGAGTTTGTTATGTCAGAGCAACCCATTTCACCTACTGTACAACTCAATACGCGTGGTTTACGTTGTCCGGAACCTGTCATGATGTTGCATCAAGCCATCCGCAAATCTAAGTCTGGGGATGTGGTTGAAGTCTTCGCAACTGATAATTCGACCTCGTGGGATATCCCTAAGTTTTGTATGCATTTAGGCCATGAGTTGTTGTTGCAAGAAGAACGCTTAGATGAAAATGGTCATAAAGAATTTCATTATTTAGTGAAGAAAGGGTAATAGGATAATAAGGCTTCTAATAAAGACGATTAGAAGCCATGAATAATTCAACTTTAATTTGAAATGATAATTTTTTACAAATAAGAATCGTTATATAATTTATAAAATTAAGCATATAAATGACGTATAAAAATGAATGATTATTTTGTGAAACGAAGCTTATTAATCTGTCTTTGGTTTTTCACTATTGCTGGTTTATTACATTTAGAGATCTCTTGGCTATCTGAAACTGTTGCTATCATTATTATACCTATTCTTATTATTTTAGGTTCAATTCTACTCGGTTATAGAAATACATCTTTTGCTCCTGAACCAAAGATAAAGATGAGTTTGATCTTGCATACAAGGTTTATCGGGTTGATGTTAATTCTTGATTTATTATTTGGTAAATCGGTTTGGTACTACGATTTAGCGCGAAACTTTGGTTTTCTTGGCTTATTTTTATTAGGCACATTTATTTTCTATAAAAAGAATTTTAATTTAAACGTAGCAAAAATACCGCCTTTTCAATAAGTGGATACTAATAAAAAAGCCCCGAATAATCGGGGCTTTTTTATTACATATTAGGGTAGTTTGGACCACCGCCGCCTTCAGGCGTTACCCATGTAATGTTTTGAGATGGGTCTTTAATGTCACAAGTCTTACAGTGAACACAGTTCGCTGCGTTAATCTGGAAGCGTTTAGAACCATCATCATTTTCCATGATTTCGTAAACACCAGCAGGGCAATAGCGCTGTGCAGGCTCATCCCATTTCGGTAAGTTCACATTCACTGGAATTGAAGGGTCTGTAAGCTTCAAGTGAGCTGGCTGGTTTTCTTCATGTACAGTGTTTGAGATAAACACTGAAGACAAACGGTCAAATGTAAGCTTGCCATCCGGTTTTGGATAGTTTGGCTTAAAGCTTGTTGCATCAACAGTTTTCAATGCAGCAAAGTCTTGCTTCAAGTCATGTAAAGTGAATGGCACTTTAAAGACATTCTGGTCGATAAAGTTAAATGCACCACCCATCCATTGACCAAATTTATGCATTGCTGGGCCAAAGTTACGAGAGTTATAAAGCTCTTCTTTTAACCAGCTATTGTTAAATTTGTCAGTGTATGAAGTTAATTCTTTAACGAATAAATCTTCACCTTCAGTAACACGTGCAATGGCAAGATCACCGCCTTTTTCTACACCTGCAGCAATGGCTTCAAATACAGCTTCACCACATAACATGCCTGATTTCATAGCAGTGTGTGAGCCTTTGATTTTTGCAAAGTTTAAGAAACCTGCATCATCACCAATCAAGCAACCGCCTGGGAAAGTCAATTTAGGCAAGGAGTTGAAACCGCCTTTCACTACAGCACGAGCGCCATAAGAAATACGTTTACCACCTTCTAAATACTGTTTAATCAGTGGGTGAGTTTTCCAGCGCTGCATTTCCATAAATGGATACATGTGTGGATTTTCATAAGACAAGTCCACAATCATGCCCAAAGTCACTTGGTTGTTTTCAGCGTGGTATAACCACCAGCCACCTGAAGAAGCTGTTTCTGCTAAAGGCCAACCTGCACCGTGCATGACTAAGCCCGGTTTATGTTTTGCTGGGTCAATTTCCCAGAGCTCTTTGATCCCGATACCGTAGTGCTGAGGATCAGCATCTTTATCGAGGTTGTATTTCGCAATTAGGCGTTTACCTAAGTGACCACGGCAACCTTCAGCAAAGAGGGTGTATTTAGCGTGAAGCTCATAGCCTGGAGTAAAGTTATGCGTTGGTTCGCCATCTTTACCAACACCCATGTCGCCAGTTTGAATACCTTTTACAGTACCGTCTTCATGGTAAAGCACTTCAGATGCAGCAAAGCCAGGGAAGATAGAAACTTCTAGCTCTTCAGCTTTTTGCCCTAACCAGCGAACTACGTTACCTAAAGAGATCACATAGTTACCGTCGTTGTGCATGGTTTTAGGAACCATCCAGTGAGGTACTTCTTTAGAAGTGGTGTCTGAAAGTAAGAAGAAAGTTTTGTCTTCAGTTACAGGGACATTAAGAGGCGCGCCTTCTTCTTTCCAGTTTGGGAAAAGTTCATTGATGGCACGTGGCTCAAGCACAGCACCAGACAAGATATGCGCACCTACTTCAGAGCCTTTTTCAACTACACAAACAGAAAGATCGGGTAAGTTTTTTTCAATCGCTAATTGACGGATCTTAATCGCAGCAGATAGACCTGCAGGTCCTGCACCTACGATGACAACGTCAAACTCCATCGATTCACGTTCGATGTGTTCCATGTAGGACTCCTCAATACTTAAAGGTGGCAACCGTCATATTCAGATAATTCGGTGCTGCCGTGAGTGTTTTAATCCATAGGCGCAAATATGCTATTGTGCCTTTTATCGTTTGGGCTAGTATAGTTTTAAACCATGATCTAGCCAATTGGCTGAGTCGTAACATTTTTTCGTCAGCAAGGCATAAACTATGGTAAATCAAAATAATTCACCATCGGATATGGGAAAAATACCGTTATCTGATGATAAAAACTTAATGAACATTGCACAATACTTAAAAGGTGTACAGCAAAGTCACAAAAGGTCAATTCCACCTTTAGAGCAGTGGCATCCAAAGCATTGCGGCAAAATGGATTTGACGGTGAAATCCAATGGAGAATGGTGGCACGAAGGTCAATTAATCAAGCGCCAAGCTCTATTAGATCTGTTTACCAAAGTCCTATGGAAAGAAGAAGGCAAATTCTACCTGAAAACCCCTGTAGAACAAATTGAAATCGAAGTTGAAGATGAACCTTTATTAGTCAATCAGGCGGATCAGGTCGAAATTTCAGGTGAGCAGTTTTTACAACTGACCACCACCAACCAAGATGTAATTTTGGTTGATGCAGAACATCCTATTTTTATGCGTGAATATGCAGGAGAGTTGCGTCCTTATGTGCATGTCCGTTTTGGGATTAATGCGCTGATTCAACGTCAGGCTTTCTATCATTTGGTGAACTATGGAACACTGATTGAAAACGATAAAGGTGAAACCATTTTAGAGCTAAAAAGTGGTAATTTGCTCTTGCAATTAGGCACTTGAGGTTTAAGCTTTAGGGAGTGAAATTTTCTGACACTTCAGTACAGCTATGACCGCCATACAACCTTTATTTTCCGAGCTAGAACCTATGCCTAAAGCATCAGCAGATGCCCCAATTGGTATTTTTGATTCGGGAATTGGAGGGATGTCAGTTGCAGCAGAAATTGCCAGATATTTACCAAATGAACATATTGTGTATTATGCCGATACTGCTTACGTTCCTTATGGACCACGCTCGGATGAAGAAATCAGAGAACTCACGGCTCGAGCAGTCGATTGGCTATATCGTCAAGGTTGTAAAATTGCAGTCGTAGCCTGTAATACGGCTTCTGCATTTAGCCTTGATCATTTGCGTGAGCATTATGGTGAACACTTTCCAATTGTTGGATTGGTGCCAGCATTAAAACCTGCAGTATTACAGACACGTTCTAAAGTGGTTGCTGTATTGGCGACGCCTGCTACTTTTCGCGGCCAGCTTATTAAAGATGTAGTCGAGAAGTTTGCTGTTCCAGCAGGCGTTAAGGTGATGACTTTAACTAGCCTTGAACTCGTTCCTTGTGTAGAGGCAGGTCAGCAAATGGGTGAAATATGTTTAAAGGCATTAAAAGAAGTTTTACAGCCCGCTGCTGAGCAAGGTGCCGACTATTTAGTGCTCGGTTGCACGCATTATCCTTTCTTAAATCAAGCAATTCATCATCTTTTTGATAACCAATTCACACTGGTTGATTCTGGGTTGGCAGTTGCCCGACAAACAGCCCGTATTTTAATAAAAAATGAGTTATTATGTGACAAAATAGGTCAGAATGTTGCACGTATTGAATGTTATGTCAGCGGTAATAATGCTGAGGCACTGCAACCTGTTTTACAACATATGATTCCACAAGAGTTAACTTGGACACTTCATAATCTGAACTGATCTTTTAGCATCATTTAGAAAGCAGTGTTTTTTAGATTTATTATTTTATTTGGGGCGGTTCATGATCTTGGCTGATATTAAGTCACGGACAGATCATGGGGCGAAAGGGTATTGTTATGCTCGATACACGCTATCAGATTTTTATTTCAACATCCGGCCGCGACATGCAGCCAGAGCGGATGGTTCTGTCTCAAACCTTGGTAGGGATGGGTTTCTTTGCTTGGGGATTAGAACATCGAACCCCCCTCACCACTACGCTTGCACGTCGACAAATTGATGAATGTGATTATGTAATCCTACTTTTAGGTAGCCAGTATGGAGAGCAGTCGATTTCGGGTGTGAGTTATTTGTCTTTAGAATATGAATATGCGTTAAGTCAGGCTAAACCCATTATTGTGTTCATGCATGAGCAGCCCGAAAGTCGTGAAATACATTTACAAGAAACACATCCACAGCTTAAAGATAAATTTCTCGCATTTAGAAAAAAATTATTACTTGATGTAAATCATATTTTTTACTTTAAAACTCCACGTGAACTAGAGTTGGCTGTCCGTTTAAATATGCCTTTAATGGTTGAACAGCATATGGGACAAGGTTGGGTTCCTGCTCATCAGGCTCATCACTTAGAAGATGAAATTAAGCTATTAAAAAGTAAAATTTTACAGTTAGAACAGCAATTAACAGAGTCATCAGCTCAAGTAAACGAAGTTGCTCCTCAAGATGTTTTTGCATTTGAATATCAAATTCAAGCATTTCAGGATGGCAATTTTAAAGAGCTGAAACGACAACGACAAATGACTTGGTCCCAGTTGTTAAGCATATTGGCAAAGCAGTTTGAAACAGCGACACCAGAAGAGAATTTTGGGACATGTTTAAATGAATATTTAAATCAGGTTGGCCTAGAAGATGCTCGTCAGGAGTTACCTCGTGCTCATGCGGTCGCCTGCGCTCAGATTAACCATAAGGCATTGTTTCGGATAAAAAAGCAAATGCAGTCACAGGGCTGGATTGTTCCAACTCAGACTGAACAATCCTATAGCTTATGGAAAGTCACAGCTAAAGCTCAAAAGTTATTACTTAGCTATAAATGGAGCCATCGGGGCATTCGATTAAAAGCTTAGAGCGATTCAATTTATATATGACAATAAAAGCTGTTACATTAGTGACATAAGATGAATTGAAAGGCATTTACACATGTCGTTTGAACAAAAACCGAAAGTTACTGTCATTTTAGCGAATTTAGGTACACCGGATGAGGCCACTGTTCCTGCGGTTCGCCGTTTTCTAAAGCAGTTTTTATCTGATTCACGTGTAATTGAAATACCGAAATTCATTTGGTGGATTATTTTAAATCTGTTTGTTTTACCTTTTCGCCCAAAAAGGGTAGCACATGCCTATGCTTCGGTATGGTCAAAAGATTCGCCCATGCGTGAAATTGTGTTTGAGCAAACTCAACGTATTCAGGCTTATTTGCAGCGAGAAAATAATCAGTTTGATTTAACCGTGATACCGGCGATGACCTATGGTAATCCGGGTATTGATGCAGTTTTAGAAAAACTGGCCGCTAACCCGCAAGAGCATGTCATTCTATTGCCTTTATTTCCTCAATATTCAGCCACTTCTACAGCACCGCTATACGATGCATTTGCCAAGTGGATTCCAGCCCAGCGAAACTTGCCGGGTCTAACAATTATTAAAGACTACTATCAGCATCCAATGTTTATTCAGGCATTGGCAGAAAGTGTTTTAGCTTACCAAGAGCAACATGGGAAACCTGAAAAACTGTTGATGTCATTTCATGGTATTCCACAGCCTTATGCAGACAAAGGCGATCCTTATGCAGACCGTTGTCGCATCACAGCAAAGTTAGTCGCTGAAGCCTTACATTTGAAAGATGATGAATGGGCGATTAGCTTCCAATCACGTTTTGGGAAACAAGAGTGGGTTAAGCCTTATACAGACCAACTTTTACAAGATTGGGCGAAGCAAGGCGTTAAGTCAGTACAGGTATTAAGCCCAGCTTTTTCTGCTGATTGCTTGGAAACACTTGAAGAGTTAGCCATACAAAATGCTGAGTTGTTTCAAGAGGCGGGTGGTGGTAGCTATGCTTATATTCCTGCTTTAAATAGCGATCAAGCTCATATTGATTTGCTTGCAGGGTTAGTTCAGGCTAATCTTGATGCCCTTACTTATACCTTAGCCCACCGTT
Source organism: Acinetobacter sp. 1542444 (assembly GCF_000581835.1). Classification (NCBI taxonomy): domain Bacteria; kingdom Pseudomonadati; phylum Pseudomonadota; class Gammaproteobacteria; order Moraxellales; family Moraxellaceae; genus Acinetobacter; species Acinetobacter sp. 1542444. Next base: position 119,677 of record NZ_JEYA01000005.1, read on the forward strand.
AATTGCGTTTTAGCCAGAGGTTCTTATGCTGCAAGTCAAAATTGTTCCAGTTACTGCATTTGCCCAAAATTGTTCTCTTGTTTGGGACAGTGAAACTAAAGAAGCAGTTTTGATTGATGCGGGTGGTGACGCTTCGGTTTTGAAAAAAGAAGTAGAAGCCTTAGGTTTAAAGGTAAAGGCACTTTGGCTCACTCATGGGCATTTAGACCATGCAGGAGCAGTGGGTGAACTTGCCAAAGAATGGAATGTTCCAGTTATTGGTCCCCATAAAGAAGATCAGTTTTGGCTAGATATGATTCAGGAAGTTTCAGCACGTTATGGCTTTCCAATTCCACAGCCTGTTAAAGTCGATCAATGGCTTGAAGGCGGTGAAGTGCTAAAACTGGGTGAAGATGAGTTTGAGGTACGTTTTGCGCCGGGTCATACACCAGGACATGTTATTTTCTATAATAAAAATCATGGTTTACTTTGGACTGGTGATGTCTTGTTTAAAGGCTCGATTGGCAGAACAGACTTCCCGCGTGGAAACCATGATCAGTTGATTGAATCGATTAAACGTGAGTGTTTTAGTTTGCCAGATGATACTCAGTTTATTTCTGGACATGGTCCAATGAGTACCATTGGCTATGAAAAACAATTTAACCCGTTTGTCGCGGGTAAAGCTGGTTAATCCTCATAATCATCTTCATTTTGACTACCCTTGTTATGCTGAGGCGCATCTTGGGTAGGCAGTCTATATTCATCATTTGCCCAAGCACCTAAATCAATTAATTTACAGCGTTCAGAGCAAAATGGACGAAATTCGTTACCTTCCCAAACACTTGGTTCACCACAACGTGGGCAGGGGAATGTACGTGGCATAAAGCGATATCCTCAAAGTGAAGAGAAATAGATTAGGCAAAAGTCAGGTGACTTGTTAGACTTATGCCGATTTTTATTTAGTTTGATGTGATTATGCAGATTCGTCAATTTCAAGCACAACGTATGCAAGCGCCTCGCGATTTTACCCCAATTGAAAATACGCCGATTTGTGTAGAAATTGGAGCGGGCAAGGGTAAACATGCTTTGCTTTTTAGCGGGCTACAGCCGCAGCACACATTGTATGCAATTGAACGAACCCGAGAAAAATTCTTGGCAATGCAAAAACAGCACGGTCTGGAACCAAGAGATAATTTAATTCCTGTACATGCAGATGCTTTGCCGTGGGTGGTACATGCACTACATCCTGCTCAAGTTGAACATTTCTTTATTCTCTATCCAAACCCAGAACCCCATAATCCAGCACAGCGCTGGTTGAATATGCCATTTTTTGAGTTCTTATTGTCACGCCTACACACGGGTGGAACCATTACTTTGGCAAGTAATATCCCTGAATATATTGAAGAAGCTGAACAACAATTAATTAATGTCTGGAAGCTGCCTTATCAAAAAGAAAAAATTGCTCAAACATCTGCACGTACTCATTTTGAAATTAAGTATTTAGAACGTGGAGAACTTTGCCAACAGCTTGTGATCACTAAACCTGAAGGTTACAGCACACGTTTTGATGAGTTTGCCCCATTACAAGGTCAAGTGCATGGCGAATAAGCGGGTTGCCATTATTGGTGCAGGTCCGGCTGGTTTAATGGCAGCTGAGGTGTTGAGCCAATATGCTTATGATATTGATGTATACGAGCAGAAACCTTCAGCGGCGCGTAAGTTTCTGATGGCAGGTAAAACGGGGTTAAACATCTCGCATGCCGAACCTTTAGCGCAGTTTATTGAGCGCTATGACCGTACAGAATGGCTCAAACCGTGGATTGAAAAATGGGATGCAGTCTGGATTCAAAGCTGGATGAAAAATCTGGGAATAGAATCCTACGTTGGCACCTCAGGTCGCATTTTTCCTGTCGAAATGAAAGCGGCCCCTCTGTTACGTGCTTGGCTAAAACGCTTAGCAGAACAGCAAGTTAAATTCTTTTATCGTCATCGTTGTATTAATTTGCAAGGCACAACGGTAACTTTAGAAAACCAAAATAATCAAAGCGCTGAAACCTTTACCCAGCAATACGATGCAGTAGTATTGGCTTGTGGTGCTGTGTCTTGGTCACAATTAGGTAGTGATGGTGCTTGGCAGCAATGGATGGATCAATCCAATATTGAAGCTTTTCAAGCGAGTAATGCAGGAGTATTGCACGCTTGGTCAGCTTTTATGGAAAGCTGTTTTGGTGAACCTTTAAAACGTATCAATGCGTGGGTTGAACCCAGCCAAGTTAATCATGGTGATATTGTGATTACTCACTATGGGTTAGAAAGTGGTGTTATTTATAAACTTGGACGTGCTTTACGAGAACAACAGAAACAAGGGCAAAGCTTAAATTTGTTTTTAGATTTATTGCCTGATGTAGAGTCGTCACAGTTAGTTAAAAAATTACAGGCTAGCAAAAAACAATCGCTCACCAATATTTGGCGTAAAGCAGGCTTAGACACAGCCAAGATTAACTTAATCAGAGAAGTGGTCGATAAAGCGCTATGGAGCCAACCAGAGATTATGGCTCAGCAAATTAAAGCACTTCAAATTAAGCTAGAAGGGTTTAGACCCATCGAAGAAGCGATTAGTTGTGCGGGAGGCATTAAGCAAGAAGCGCTATCCGAAAGTTTAAATCTCAAACAAATGTCAGGTGTATTTTGCTGCGGTGAAATGCTGGATTGGGATGCGCCTACAGGCGGTTATTTGCTTACGGCATGCTTTGCTACAGGGCGAGCAGCTGGCGAAGGTGTGCATTCATTTTTAAAGAAATAACAGGATAATTTGGTGCTATGTTTGATATGTGAAAAGTGCTATTTTTGAGCGATCAATAATAATAGGATTTACGAGAACATGTCTCAAGCATCACCAGTTTATCAAGGAAGTTGTTTATGTCAGGGTATTCGCTATGAAATTAAGGGCGATATCGGAGATATTATTCAATGTCACTGTCAACGCTGCCGAAAAGCTAATGGAACAGCATTTGCAACAAATGCTCCTGTTAAAAGTACAGATTTTAAAATTACCCAAGGTGAAGACCTTGTCAAAAAATTTGCTGTGAACGGGGTATATCGTTGGTTTTGTAGCGAATGTGGTTCACCTTTGATTAGTTCTCGTGATGCGCAGCCTGAATTATATCGCTTAAGAATTGGGACACTTGATACACCACTAGACCAAAAGCCGACAATGCATATTTTTGCTGCTTCTAAGGCGGAATGGGAAAGTATTTGTGACGATTTACCACAATTTGCTGAACGTCCATGATTTTAAAAAGTATGTTTAAATCAAATTTTAGATGATCTAATATACTTAAAACAGGGAGATGGCATTCCTCCCTTGAAAAACCGCCGTATTGGCTAATGATGCCTACGTTACCCTCATGTATTTATATCGCTGGGTACGTAGGTTATTGCGTACTCTGCTTAGTTTTGGAGTACGCTGTGTCATATTTCCCTTCATTATTTTTTGCTCTTTTAGCGTCTATCTAAAGGGGTGGTCCTATGTATTACTCTCTACTTTCAATTGCTTTAGGCTCAGTTCTAGGGGCATGGTTGCGTTGGTTTTTAGGTTTAAAACTCAACCCGATTTACCCGCAGATTCCACTTGGTACTGTCACTGTTAATTTGGTCGGTGGTTTTATTATTGGTTTTGCGATTGCCTACTTTGCTCAAAGTGATTTAAGCCCGAACTATAAGCTTTTTGTGATTACTGGTTTTTGTGGAGCTTTAACTACCTTTTCAACGTTCTCTATTGAGATCGTCACCTTATTGCAAAGTGGTAAGTTGGGTATGGCGATGTTGGGGATTTCCATCCATTTAATTGGATCGTTAATTTTTACGTGTTTGGGTTTGGCGGCTTATCATTGGATAGCGGGGCATTGAGTTTTTATATTTAAGAATTGACCATGATTTCAAGTTATGAGAGCTCATCGAAGTTGAGTGTTGGGTAGGATTTTCACGACGGAGTCTTATCGTTGAGTTATCTAATGGAAGCAGCTAATTAAGTTACTTTGGTTTTGCCCAAAGTAACCAAAGGCATCTGTCATTCGCACAACCTGTTCACTGAATCCATTTATCTTATGCTTTGCAAAAACGATCTTTTATTGACACCACGCAGGCTGCGAATGATGTTATCGCGTATCACGCGTATCAAATGTAAGAGGCTAATAAAATAATTATGAAAAATAAGGCATTTACTATCGTGACAGACGGCATGGATGCCGTCGTTTCGCTGTGCTACATGGATGTAGCATCAGCGCAACAAAGGATTTTTGTTACTTTTCATCCTTGAAAAGTAAGCTTAGCCTATACAATCCATCATTTGGATATCACTTCCATTTAAGGCAGTGCTCATAATAAAAATTAAGTCGTTTCTATTATTTATTTAAATCTATTACTTTTCAGTTAAAGCTTGACCTTCAAACTTCACACCATCCCAACCATTTTGCATAAACTGACGAATATTTTGATGATCAGTTCCTTCTGGTGTAGCCAATACAGATGCGTAGTGTTCTGCAAATAAACTTAAAGTTTGTGCTTGGTCTAAACCTTGTAACTTGGCAAAAGAGAAAACTTTTGCACTGCCTTGATTTTCAGTAGCAGCGTTATGCTGTGCACCATTTTGAAAAGCCGTTGGAGTATGTTGGTAACGTACTTCAATATGAGCTAAAACGTCTGAAAATTTTGCTGTGCCGGCTTGTAATTGGGCAAGTAACTCTTGTGCCATAATCTTAAACTTCCTATCAAATGGGGCTTAAGCATAGCATTGAATACATGCTTTGAAAGCTTGGCAATTATAAAAATTGAGGAGGTTATGAAAAAAAATCAGAAGAGTTTTTAGGCAACTTGTGGATAAGTTTTCTTTTATACACAGTTTGGAAATGATCGAAAAAATACACATAAAAAAAAAGAAGCCTAAGTGGAGGAGATAGTCTTAGGCTTCCAATGATTTAAGTGTATTGGTCAAATCTTAACGCAAGATTAACTCTTACGATTAAAGCGAGCGAAGCGTTTATTGAAGCTTGCTACACGGCCTTCGTTACTTGCTTGACGTACTTCACCTGTGTAGAAAGGGTGCGATGCACTTGAAATATCAAGAGTGACATAAGGGTAGACTTTCCCTTGATATTCTTTGGTTTGTTTAGACTGAAGAGTACTACCAATTAAGAAGTACACGTCTGCATTGGTGTCATGAAATAACACTTGTTGATAAGCAGGATGAATATCTTTACGCATGAGAGATTGTCCTAAATTATTTTTGATTAAAGAAATGTTATAACATAACAATTAAAAAGTCAATGTAACCCATAAAAGGCTACACTGATCAGTAAATTAAGTTAGTTAGAAGGTGGAACAAGCTCTTCAAATAGATCGTTTAGATTGTCATGAACTTTTAAGTGAATCAGGTTCCAGTAATGTCCTGAAATGGTTCTGTTGACCATTAAAGTATCTGGTGATGGTTTAAAGACATCCCAATACTTCAAAGATTTTTTCACAAGTAACATGCCATCATGATGTGATGAGTTCTCTGCAAAATTATAAGTGGTGGTAAGCGGACGTAATAATACTTCAATCCAGAGTTTATATAGATCACTCGGGAATTTGCCTTTTTCAGCAAGTGAATGTAGTTCAAATAATTCTGTTTCGATTAGCTCAATATTTTCATGGCGAGCTGCATTTACTAAGCGTTTAAAGTGCTGCACGATTTCATTTGAGAGCGTTTTAACACTGCCATAGTCATAAATAATGACACTGCCATCTTGGCGAAAAGCAAAGTTACCCGGATGAGGGTCACAGTGAAAACGTTTTAAAAAGAACATTTCCTGACCTAAAGCACGAATCAAGCGGCGTCCAATCGTATTTCGAATTTCAATAGGCCAAGCGCTAGCAGTTTCAATGCTGTCACCTTGTTCGAGACTCAAGGTTAAAATACGTCTTGAAGAGTAATCTTTATAAACGGTCGGGATGATAATTTTGTCATCTAACTGACTATGGAATGTTTTGAAAACTTCAAGGTTTTGAGCTTCGATTTCATAGTTAAGCTCTGCTGACAGACTATCTTGAATCTCTGCAAAAAGCTGATCTTGTAGCTTTTTATCAATTTTAAGCACACCCATTAAACGAAGTGCCAAACGTACTTGTTTTAAGTCACTTTCACAGGCTTCATCAACACCCGGATATTGCACTTTAACCACGACTTGTTCACCACTTGGCAAGACAGCTTTGTGAACTTGTCCAATTGAAGCAGCTGCAAAAGGTTCTTGATCAAAAGATTTAAAGGCAACATTCAGCGGCTTTCCAAGCTCACGTTCAACTTGTTGCTGAATAGAAGCAAAGGGCATAGGCGGAGCTTGGCGCTGTAACTTAGAAATTGCTTTAGCGACCTCGGGTGGGAAAATATCTTTATATTGTGATGCAATTTGGCCGACTTTCATGACGGCACCTTTCATTTCGCCTAAGGTGTCGGCAATTTGCAAACCAATATCCTGAAATAGCTTAGTTTTTGAAGCTAGCTTTTGCTCTTCGTCTGCGGTCAAGTTTCGAATCGAGTTAGAAACGGTTTTCGTTGCAATGCTCGCGGTCATTCCTGCAAGTTTCATAAATCGTTTGCCGGGTGAACTTGCATTCTTTGCCATATCTTCGATACCTCATTGACTACAACATAATATTGCCTAGTTTTGATCATAGGTGACAAAGCTTAAAAAGCCTATATGAAATTGTTTATCTCATGTAAGAAAATTTTCGAAAAACAAAATGTTATTTTTATAGTAAAAAATATGAAAAGCTTGTGAAAATCTATTTCATAAACAAAGCTTTAATATCTATAAAGTGCCTGTTTTTTTGGTGGTAATGTGAATAACAGGTTAAATAAAAATAGAGATAACAAAAGTTATGACAAGTTTAAGTTCGGCCCATGGGCGGTCTCAGGCGGTTCCTTTATCTGTGTTTGAGCAGTCAAAAGATGCGCATATTATTCGTTCTGATGAAGAGGCAATTGAGCTTGCCAAACAACTTGCTCAAGAGTTTGCACAAGAAGCATCTGAGCGAGACAGAGAGCGCCGTTTACCTTTAAACGAAATTCAACAGTTCTCACAAAGTGGCTTATGGGCTATTACGGTTCCCAAGCAATTTGGTGGTGCCCAAGTTAAATATCGAACCTTGGCTGAGGTCATCAAAACAATTGCGAGTGTTGATCCATCTCTTGCACAGCTTCCCCAAAACCATTTAGCTTTTATTGAGCATTTACGCCTTGATGCGAAACCTGAACAACAACAGTTTTTCTTTAACTTAGTGTTGAGGGGGATTCGTTTTGGCAATGCCTTTTCAGAAAAGCATAGCAAAACGGTGGCTGACCTCACTACCACATTACGAAAGACCGAGCACGGTTATGAAATTAATGGCAAGAAGTTTTTTGCAACTGGTGCATTGCTTGCGCATTGGGTTCCAATTGTTGCTGTAAATGAACAGGGGCAGTCTTACGCGGCACTTGTCCCTCGGGAAACTTCAGGAGTTAATATTATTAATGACTGGTCTGGCTTTGGACAACGAACTACGGCCAGTGGAACTGTTGAACTTAATCAGGTTCCAGTACGTGAAGAATATCTAATTCCGATTTATCAGGCTTTCGAACGTCCTACTCCAGCAGGTGCAATTTCACAATTTATTCAAGCTGCTGTTGATGCTGGTATTGCACGTGGTGCAATTGAAGAAACAATCCACTATGTCAAAAATCATAGCCGTGCATGGGTTGATTCAGGTTTAGAAAAAGCGAGTGATGATCCATATACGATTGCAAATATTGGTGATTTAAAAATAAAACTGCGTGCGGCAGAAGCGGTATTAGATTTAGCAGGAGATGCGATCGATCAGGCGATTGCCGACACGACAGAAGAGCATGTAAACCAAGCGACATTACTGGTTGCTGAAGCAAAAGTACTCACTACAGAAGTTGCGATTTTAGCAGCGAATAAGCTTTTTGAGTTGTCTGGAACAAGATCGACCTTATCAGAGCTTAATCTGGACCGTCATTGGCGTAATGCTCGCACTCACACCTTGCATGATCCAGTGCGTTGGAAATATCACATTGTCGGTAATTACTACCTCAATGGTGTTCATCCACCTCGTCATGCATGGAGCTAAAGTGAAGAAAAAATAAGATTAGGAGAATAAAGATGACAATTACCCAAATTGAATTAGAAGAGCTATCGGTAGGCGCCGATTATGAAAAGGTAGCAAGTAGATTTCGTCCAGTTTTTGAAAAAATTGCCCAAGGTGCAATTCAACGGGAAAAAGAACGAATCTTGCCTTTTGAACCGATTCAGTGGTTAAAAGAACTCAAATTAGGTGCAGTACGGGTGCCCGTTAAATATGGTGGAGATGGGGTGTCATTACCGCAACTTTTCCAGCTTTTAGCAGAGTTAGCACAAGCAGACTCGAATATTGTGCAAGCTTTGCGTGGACACTTCGCTTTTGTTGAAGACCGTTTAGTGGCTCATAAAGAGCATTCGCAGGAAGTCTGGTTTCAGCGTTTTGTGCAGGGTGATTTAGTTGGGAATGCATGGACCGAAGTTGGAAATGTGCAAATCGGTGATGTCGTTACCCGAGTAACCAAAGATGCTTCGGGCAACTTGGTAGTGAATGGTGAGAAGTACTATTCAACGGGAAGTATCTTTGCAGACTGGATCGATTTATTTGCTTACGATGAAGTAAATGACCGCCACGTGATTGCTGCTATTTATCGCCATGAAACGGGCGTGAGTGTGATTGATGATTGGGATGGCTTTGGTCAAAAGACAACGGGCAGCGGTACTTTAAAAGTACATCAGGTTCATTTACCGGCTTCGCACCTTATTCCATTTGACCAGCGTTTTAAATATCAAACTGCTTTTTATCAGGTCGTCCATCTTGCAACTTTAACGGGTATTGCACATGCGGCAGTAGAAACTTTTAGTCAAGAAATACGAGAGCGAAAGCGTATTTTTAGTCATGGTAATGGTGACCTTGTCCGTCACGACCCACAAGTTTTACAGGTGGTGGGTAAAGCCTCTGCTCAAGCCTATGGAAGTCTAGCAATTACGATTAAAACAGCAGAAGCTTTACAGAAGGCTTACGAAAGTCACTTTAGTGAGTTAGAAGTGAAAGAACATCAGTTTAATGTGGATGCAGAGCTTGAGTCGGCGCAAGGACAGGTGGTGATTTCTAATTTGGTACTCGATTTAACCAGCCAATTATTTAATGCTTTAGGCGCATCGGCAAGTAGTCAGGTCAAACAACTCGACCGTTTCTGGCGTAATGCACGGACTGTGTCTTCACATAATCCACTCATCTATAAAGAAAAGGTGATTGGAGATTGGGAAGTTAACCGTACAGATTTACCGTTTGTCTGGCAAATTGGAGCAAGCCCGCGGGCAAAGTCTGCATAGTGAAAAAAAGCCGATATTTATCGGCTTTTTTATTAGGTTTGACTTAAACGTTTAGTGTTTAAATAAAGCCTTGAAAGTAATAAAACACAAGCAATGCTTAAACCAATAATCAAGCCTAGCCACACACCAGCTACACCCCAATGGGTATAACGTGCTAAATAAAGTCCGATAGGGAACGCAATCACCCAATATGCCATAAGCGTAATCCACATCGGTGCTTGGGTATCTTGCATACCTCTTAAACAGCCTGCGGCACTCACTTGCAATGCATCCATCAACTGATAAGCCATGGCAAACCAGAGTAAATACATGGCAACAGGAACCACATCTATATCTTGAGTATAAACCGAGACAATTTGTTCACGACCTAGGGCAATAAAAGACATGGTCAATAAGGCAAAAAATATTGCTGTGCTTAGACCAATTTTTTGCACTTGGTACATCGAAGCCCAGTTCTTTTCACCATAATAGGTTCCCACGCGAATAGTTAAGGCAATCGCAAGTGAAAGCGGGATCATAAACAGCACAGAGGTAACTGAAATTGCAACTTGATGCGCTGCAATAAAGACTTCACCTAGTGGGCTAAGTACCAATGCACCTGTACTAAAAATACTGACTTCAAAGAACACGGCTAAACCGATGGGTAGGCCAAGCTGTAAGATTCTTTTTACCCAAGTCAGGTTAATTTTATCAAATCTGCTAAAAATAGACGTGTTTCTATAAGCCGAAGCTTTATAAATATAGCCAGCTAAAGTAATTAGCATGAGCCACTGTAAAATGGAGGTTGCAAAACCACAGCCTGCGCTACCTAATGCAGGTATTGGCCCTAATCCATGCATAAAAATCATATTAAGAGGAATCAAAACCACTAAGGCCAGTAAGCTAATGACCGTTACAGGACGTGGATGGCCTAAAGCCTCAGAATAACCGCGTAGGGCTGCGTACATGGTCACAGCTGGCATGCCTAAACCAATCGCATGTAAAAATAAACTTGCTTTAGGCTGTAAGCTTTCTGGTACGCCAAACACATGTAAGAAAAATGGCATAAGCTGCAAAATGAGCATAGCCATTACGCCTAAAATGATGGCGACCCATAACGATTGACGGACAATGACAGGAATTTGTTCTGTATTTCTTGCACCCTTTGCTTCAGCGACCAAAGGTGTCGTTGCAATCATAATGCCACTGAACAGGAGCATGACTGGGATCCATAAGCCCACACCTACCGCAATTGCTGCTAAATCGGTTGCAGATAAATGCCCAGCCATAATAGTGTCAATTAACCCAAATCCCGCTTGAGCAAACTGGGTAATTAAAATCGGTAGCATTAAGTGGAAGAGTTGTTTTAATTCAGACCGAAAAGATGTGACATTCGACACAAAAGGTACTCTTTTTAAATATAAAAATGAAGCTAACGTTGTAAAGTGAGTAACACACCGACAAAGATGATCACGCCACCAAGAAACCGTTGCCATGTAACAGGTGTCTTTTCTGTACCTAACCAGCCAAAATGGTCAAGCAACATTGAAATGACCAATTGCCCAAAAACGACTAGCCCTGTAAAGGTTAAAAAACCAAGTTTAGGTGCAGTATAAATGCTCATGCTGATTGCATAAACCCCAAGAAATCCTCCCGTCCAAAGAAGCCATGGAATATTTGATATTTCACTTAAAGTGGGCTTCTCGGCACTTTGAAAGAAAACCATAATGGCTAAAACAATTGTACCTATGAAAAATGATAATAAAGCTGCCTGCAAGGGTGAGTGTAGTTGCTCGCGCAGTTGAGCATTGATTGCAGTCTGAAAAGCCATGGCAACACCGATTCCCATAGCTAGAGGTAAGATCAGGAAAAGTTGACTAGAGAATTTCATCATTTTTATCAATATTTAAGTATGTTTAAAGACAGTCTAAAGCAATTAAGGTATGTTTTCATAAGCCCATTGATGCAGTCATGTTAAAATAGAAATATTGTGTAAATTGGACTTGCTCCTTGGCCGTATTAAATCCTGCTTCTGTTCCTTTATCTTTATATATCCATATGCCTTGGTGCGTGCGTAAATGTCCATATTGTGACTTTAACTCGCATGCCGTACCAGATGGAGCGCTTTCGGCAGAACTCGAGCAAACCTATTTAAAAGCATTGGTGGCCGACTTTGAAACTCAAGTTGAGATGGCTCAGGGACGTTCAATTCATAGTGTATTTATTGGTGGTGGAACGCCTTCACTTATTTCTGCTAAAGGCTATGCGTGGCTGTTTGAACAGCTTAAGTCATTGCTCAAATTTGAAGATGGCTGTGAAATCACCCTAGAGGCAAATCCCGGAACACTAGAACATGATCCGTTTGCAGGCTATTTAGACGCAGGTATTAACCGTTTATCGATTGGTGTGCAGACTTTTAATACAGAGCACTTGCAAAAGCTTGGGCGTATTCATTCAGCCAACAATGCTATGGATGCAATAGAGCAGGCACGACAAGCAGGCTTTAAGCGAGTTAATGTCGATTTAATGCATGGCCTACCTGAGCAAACGCTAGAGCAAGCACTTTATGATTTAAAGATGGCTGTAGAGCATGGCGCGACACATATCAGTTGGTATCAACTGACTATTGAGCCAAACACAGTATTCTTCCGTACGCAGCCCGTTTTACCTCAAGATGAAGTGCTAGAAGATATTCAAGAGCAGGGTGAAGCTTATCTAAAAGCCAATGGTTTTATAAATTATGAAGTGTCGGCTTGGCGTAAAGAGCAGCCTTCAGCTCATAATTTAAATTATTGGGAATTTGGTGATTACCTTGCAATTGGTGCAGGAGCACATGGCAAAGTAACCCGACCAGATGGCGTGTATCGTTTCCAAAAGACTCGTTTACCGAAAGACTATTTGGCTAAGGTTCCAGCCGAACATTTGCAAATGAAAAAGATTGAAGCAGAAGAGCTACCTTTTGAATTTATGATGAATGCTTTACGTCTAAATGATGGGGTAAAAGCTGAGTTATATGAGCAGCGCACAGGTTTAAGCCTAGATCACTTAAATGGGGTACTCACTTCACTACGAGCTAGAAAGCTATTGGTAGAGGATCATTCTTGTTTGGCTTGTACAGAGCAGGGGCATATTTTCTTAAATTCGGTACTAGAAGAGTTCTTATAAAGAAGCAAATTAAAAAGCCGCACATTGAGATGCGGCTTTTTTGATTTTAGCGAGTGGTATAGCCGCCATTTGCAAAAATTGTTTGACCTGTAATCCACCAACCTTCGGTTACCAGAAAGCGAACTAAAGGTTCAATATCTTCAATTTTGGTGAGTCCACCTAAAGCTGAAGCTGATTTATGGTAAGCCACTGCTTCGGCAGACTCCTGGCCATAAAAGAAAGGTGTATCCATTGGGCCTGGTGCAACAGCAGTCACGGAAATCTGGCGATCACCAAATTCTTTTGATGCAGCACGTGTGTAATGCTCAACAGGTGCTTTTAAACCTTCATAGGTTGAATAGAGTCCAGTGTAGGCTGCAAGAAGAGACGTCACGATTGAACAAATCTTGCCGCCGTCATTTAAATGACGACCTGCCGATTGAATAAAGAAATAGGCAATTTTTGAGTTGATATCGCTCATGCTATCAAACTCTTGTTCTGTGGTATCTAAAAAAGATTTCTTTAAAACCTTTCCAACTGTATTAATGGCAATATCAATTCCGCCAAAATGCTGCTTAGTGTCTAAGAATAGCTTCTCGATATTATCAATATCCGTTAGGTCTGCCTGAATTAAAACGGCATCTACACCGAATGCTGTTACATCTGCAAGTGTCTGTTCTGCATCTGCTTGAGTTTCAGCGCTATTGTAGTGAATCGCGATTTTGGCGCCTTGTTCTGCAAATTTACGGCTAATCAGTCCACCTAAGTTTTTTGCACCGCCTGTAATCAATACAACTTTATCTTTAAGAGTATGAGTTGTCATGATGGTTGTTCCTATGCTGACTTGTTTTAATGTGTTTTTAGTCTAGATTGGCGGTAATTTTTGATCAATTATGCTAGTTTGGTTTAACTATTCAAAAAATACGAACAATTAAATGGATCGGTTGCAGCAATTTTTTATTTTTACAGAAGTCGCTAAACGACAAAGCTTTAGTGAAGTGGCGAATCAGCTTGATTTGCCTCGTTCGACAGTGACGAGCGCAATTCAACAGCTAGAAACTCACTATGGAGTACGCTTATTTCATCGTACTACGCGTAAAGTAAGCCTTACCCAAGATGGACAACGAATATTACCTGAGTGTCAAAATCTATTATTTGATTATGAACAGCTCGAACAGCTTATACAGGCACAAAAGCAGCATTATCGTGGCACGCTAAAAATTTCAATGCCCAGCCGAATCGTGCATCAAGTGATTATTCCTGAACTGCCCGATTTTTATAGCCGCTATCCAGATATCCATTTACAACTTCATAGCTCTGATGACATCACTGACTTAATCGAGAAAGGAATCGATTGTGTTGTTCGGGTGGGGCAGCTAGATAATAGTAGTTTAATTGCGAAGTTCGTTGGTAACTTGATTATGGTGAACTGTGCAAGTGCTGACTATTTAGAACAGTACGGTATTCCTGAACAATTAGAAGATCTATCTCAACACAAACTCATTAACTATGCGGGAGCAGTAGGAGAAAAACAGGGCGTATTTTTATATCAAGATGGAGCTGTGATGATGGATAGTGCTTTAAGCGTAAATAATACGGAAGCCTATATTGCAGCGGCTATTGCAGGTTTGGGAATTATTCAACTTCCATACTACGATGTTCAGGATAAAATCGAGCAGGGAACTTTAGTTGAAGTACTAAGTACCTATACCGCTCAATCACTTCCACTTAATATTTTATATCCGAACCGGAGTTATATTCCTAAACGTTTGGAAATCTTTATGGAATGGGCTAGGGATGTTCTATATAAGAAGTGCATCGTCATCTTTTAGTCATAAAATTAAAATACATTAACAATAAAAAAAGCCTCTCGAACTGAGAGGCTTTTTAGAATTTGGTGGGTCGTCCGCGACTCGAACGCGGGACCAACGGATTAAAAGTCCGCTGCTCTACCAACTGAGCTAACGACCCAAATAGGTTCAAAACAGATAAGTGGTGGGTCGTCCGCGACTCGAACGCGGGACCAACGGATTAAAAGTCCGCTGCTCTACCAACTGAGCTAACGACCCAAATAGGTTCAAAACAGATAAGTGGTGGGTCGTCCGCGACTCGAACGCGGGACCAACGGATTAAAAGTCCGCTGCTCTACCAACTGAGCTAACGACCCAAATAGGTTCAAAACAGATAAGTGGTGGGTCGTCCGCGACTCGAACGCGGGACCAACGGATTAAAAGTCCGCTGCTCTACCAACTGAGCTAACGACCCTGAACAAACATTCAAATATCATTTGAATGTGAAGTGCAAGATAACTAAAAGTTTTCTAACACCACCTTTGTTTTGATGTCGCGTATTTTAGCAAGTTATTCAACTAACACAAGAGGAAATTTAAAAACATTTGCATGATTGCCTATAAAAAGCACGATTTCCTCTTGTTTAGCTAAAAAATGAACTAAAAACGGTATTTATATGCCTGAATGTTGTCAAAAATTTCAGTTGTGATGTCACAGTAACTGCTTGCACCAGGCAATAAAGCGAGTAAACGTTCAGAAGTTTTGCTTGGATTAAACGCATCTTCCTTCAATTTATTCTTTTGGTACTTAAAAGTACCTGTGGTTTCAACTTTAGCTTGTATACGTAAAAACACTGGTACCGCATAAGCAGGTAAGCATTTTTTAAATACAGTCACCATTTCTGTTAAATCAGCGTCATTTAACTCGGCACCATCAGCAAGTGTGATTGCTGCCATACCTGCACGACCATTGGTATTTGGAATTTCTACACCATAAACGACAGCTTCAGCGATCTTGTCATATTCACACACCATGTTTTCAACTTCGGTGGTAGATACATTTTCGCCTTTCCAGCGGAAGGTATCACCTAAGCGGTCAACAAACTGGGCATGACGGAAACCAATATTACGAACAAGATCACCTGTGTTGAAATATGAGTCACCTTTTTTAAAGACATCTTGCATAATCACAGATTTATTCTTTTCTGGGTCGGTATAGCCATCAAATGGAGAGCGACTGGTAATTTTTCCTACCAATAAACCGACTTCACCTGCTTTAACTTTTTTACACCAGCCATTTTTATCGCGTACAGGCTCATTCTTTTCTTTATCAAATTGAATGACTGCATACGGCATAGGGGAGAAGCCTACCGTATTATCAAAGTTGAAAATATTACTAAAGCCGACATTGCCTTCACTTGAAGCATAAAGCTCTAGAACTTCTTCAACACCAAAACGCTGTTTGAACTTATCCCAGATGTTTGGACGCATGCCGTTACCAATCATTTTGGTTACACGGTGAGCACGGTCAAGCTCTGTAGTTGGAGCATCCATCAAGTAACGGCAAAGTTCACCTACATAACCGATTGCAGACGCATTGAACTTCTGAACATCTTTCCAGAAAGCACTGGTTGAATATTTACGTCGAATGGCAAGCGTAGAGCTTCCTGCAATCACACCACACCAGCACACCACCACACCTGTTGCATGGTACAGCGGCAAAGTGACATACATCACATCATCTGGGCCAAGGTTTAAAATGTGGCCGTAAGTGCCATAGGCAAGTGTCCAGCGGCTATGTTTAAAAATAACTGCTTTTGGTAAGCCCGTTGTACCCGAAGTATAAATATAAAACAGACCATCATTTCCATGAACAGAATGTGTGGTTGATGGATTGAATTTCGGGAATTGTTCAATTTCTATTGCAAGATTGGTATAACCTTGAGGTGCTGTTCCTGCATCTTGACGAGTAGCCTGATCTGCAAACCAGTGGAAACGGTCTTTAGGAACGTTTAAGTCTTGACGAATTTCATCGATTGCAGCACGGACCTCTTCGCCCGCAATGACTGCAATTGGTTTTACAAGATTGATACTATGAGCGAGAACTTTACCGACTTGCGATGTATTTACAAGCGCAATCGTTACCCCAATTTTAGCTAAGCCCACAATAGTGGCAATAAGCTCAGAACGGTTCTCAACCATTACGGCAATCACATCGCCTTTACGTGCGCCGAGAGATAAATAATAGTGAGAAATCTGGTTAGCCCATTCATTTAAAGCTTCATATGAGTAACTTTGATCTTCAAATAATAAAGCAATACCTTTCGGATTTCGCTTAACAGCTTTCTCAAAAGCTACACCTAATCCAGTTGGTGTATTTGCTGTTCTTAAATAAGCCTGTTTAAGACCATTCAGGATATGGGGTACTTTGGGAATGAAGCTAGGAAGTCTGGTGGCAACATCCCCAAGCGTAATGATATCGGTCTGTGTTGTCTGGCTCATATCAATCCTATTTATTTTTCGATCAATCCAAAAAAGGTTGCGTTGGCAAAAGTACAGTATTTTTCATGGTTCACCATGCTTTTAAAACTTTTCTTCTAGTGCAATCAACCTAATTGGTTAAAAATAACAAAAAAAACCTAGTCATCGAAATGACTAGGTTTGTTTAAATTAGCTGCAATTGAGCAAATGATTTACTCAGCTACAGGATTTGCTTTCTTTGGTGGACGACCGCGAGGGCGACGAGGACGACTTGGTTTGTCCTTATCAGCTTTAGAATCTTCCGATTCACTCTCGGCAGGAGCTTCAGTTGGCTCTACAGCTTGTTCTGTAGCTGCTTTGGCTTTTGCAGCTGCTTTTGGCTGTTTTGCAACCGGAGCTTCTAATACAGGTTCAGCTGGTGTCTCTTCTACATTAGCTACTACTTCAACTTGCTGATCAAGCTCAAGCGGTTGTTGTTTTGATTCAACAGGTGCTTGTGTTTCAGCAGTAGGAGCAACAACGGCTTCTTCCACAGTCTCAGCTACAGGGGCAGCTTCTTCTGGTGCAGAATGTTGTTGTTTAACTTGCTCAAAAGCTTGTTCAGCTGCAAGTTTCGCTAAACGACGGCGTTCACGCGGATCATTAGCAACTCGTGGTGTCGCTTCTTTTGGTGGCGTCAACGGAAGTACTGGTGCAGGTTCTGCTTCTTGTGAAGGCTTATTGCTTGGAAGCTCGGCATCACGAGTAACAGGCTTTTTGTCTTCAGCTTCAGATGCGACTTCAGTCACTAGAGTACTTGCATATTGCTCTGCAAATTTCTGCAATGCACGATTGAATGTTGGAACTAAACCAAACTGTTCAATCAGTACTGTGCAGTCTTCACCGTAAACATGACGGATCAAGCTACCAATTGTATATTGCGCCAACGTTGGAATTTGCGATGGGGCAATTGATGGTGCAGCAGTTTTAGCACGTTTTGCATTGCGTTGTTCACGGCGACGCATACGAGGATCATTACTTGCACGTTGAACTTGCGGTTGAGTTTTCTCAGCCTTTGGTTGAGGAGCTTCTGCTTCAGCAGTTACCGTCTCTTCCACTGCCACAACTGGTGCTGGAGCTGATTCTTGAGTAGCTTCAACAACAGGTGCTTTTTCAGTGCGTTCAACAGGTTGCTCAGGCGTTAAAGCAATAATTTCGCTTTGTGCTTGATCAACATTGATGACTAAGGCTGTATTCATGACTTCATGCTGTGGAGCATCAATCAAATCAACCTTAATTTGTTTTTCATCAACAACTGCTGGTGCTGGCGTATTTTGATTTTCATTTAATACGCTTGGATCGCGGTGGCGATTCGGGCGGTTTGGACGTTGTTGATTATTACGGTCACGACGCGGTACAGCATGTTCAGCTTGTTGCCCATCATTTTGATGTTGCGCATGCGGCTGATCTTGTTGTTGACGCTTTTGTTGACGTTTTAATTCACGTTGCTCTTGGCGTGATAACTGTACAACTTCTTCATGAACCTGTTGTTGCTGTGGTTCTTGATTGTGGTGATGTTGTTCACGTTGCTCTTTGTGCTTACGTTTTTTGTTGTTTGGACGCTGCTGTTGTACTTTATCGTCTTTTTCAACATTCTCACGTGCTTCCTGCTTAACAGGAGATTGAGAAATATAAGCATTGTTAGATGGAGCCGAAGTAACTTCAGCAACTGCTGGTGCTACAACTTGTCCAAACTGCCCACGGCTAACAGCGCCAGTATTCACCATTTGTTCAATTGCGGCAGCAGCATTTTGTGCTGAGCGAGATTGATCAACTGTTTGAGCTTGTTTTTGAACAAAAAGGTTTTCTAACCATGCACAAGGGCTTGCTGCTTTTTGAGCGCTTGCCTGAGCAGCAGGTTGAGCTGCTTGATTTGCTTTCTTTTGGTTGGCTGCGTTATTGGCAGCAGGGGCTGCATGAGTATGGCCATGATCAGCTTCTTCTAAATGCCATTCAGAAGATTCATAACCTAACTCTTTTTCACTTGAACGAGTTGCTTCAGTACGTTCGTAGCTAGATGGGGCAAATCCATCTGGATTGTACTGAATTTCGTAGTGAGGTGTTTCTAAGTGCGGGTGAGGCAAAACAGTCACACGAACACTAGAAGTTTGTTCTAAATAAACAAGACTATGACGTTTTTCATTGAGCAAGAATGCCGCAATTTCAACAGGTACTTCTACTTGTACTTCACCATGACGTTCACGAAGCGCGATCTCTTCTACTTTACGCATAATAGAAAGCGAAAGTGAGCGTAAGTCACGAACCATGCCTGTACCATGACAGCGAGGGCACACATAACCTGTTGCTTCTTCAAGAGATGGACGTAAGCGTTGACGGCTCATTTCCATTAAGCCAAAACGAGAAAGTTGGCCAAACTGAATACGTGCGCGATCGCTTTGAGTTGCTTCACGAAGTTTTGCTTCAACCATGCGTTGGTTGCGCTCTTTAGTCATATCGATGAAGTCGATTACAACTAAACCACCAATGTCACGAAGACGAAGTTGGCGAGCAATTTCTTCTGCTGCTTCTAAGTTAGTATTCAGCGCAGTTTCTTCAACGTCATGTCCACGAGTTGATTTCGCAGAGTTAATGTCGATTGAAACTAAAGCTTCAGTCTGGTCAATTACGATTGAACCACCAGAAGGAAGTTTTACTTCACGTTCATAAGCAGTTTGAATTTGGCTTTCAATACCAAAATGAGCAAACAATGGCTCGTTTAAAGTATAAGTTTTAAGTTTGTCTAATTGACGAGGCATCACTGCTTTAACAAAGTTATAAGCTTCGTTATAAGCCTGTTCGCTATCAATTAAAATTTCTGCAACATCATCACGTAAATAATCGCGGATAGCACGAGTAACAACACCAGCTTCTTGATGAACCAGCATTGGAGAAGGACCAGAGCTCGCTGTACCTTGGATTTGAGCCCAAAGGTCAAGCAAATGCTGTAAGTCTAACTGTAATTCTTCTTGGGTACGGCCAATACCAGCGGTACGTACAATAACGCTCATACCACGTGGTAAATTTAAAGAAGCTAAAATTTCTTTTAATTCTTCACGTACAGAACCTGAAATTTGACGACTAATACCGCCACCTTTCGGGTTGTTTGGCATAAGAACCAAATAACGTCCTGCAAGTGAAATAAATGTAGAAAGGGCCGCACCTTTATTGCCACGTTCTTCTTTTTCGACTTGAACAAGTAATTCAGTACCTTCAGTGATAAGTTCACGAATGTTTGAAGTTTGTCGTGGGTCTGCTTGGAAATAACTGTTAGCAATTTCGCGCATAGACAAGAAGCCTTGACGGCCTGCGCCGTATTCAACAAAAACAGCTTCTAAAGAGGGTTCTACGCGGGTTACATGGCCTTTATAGATATTGGATTTTTTCTGTTCTCGGGTACGATTCTCTAAATCAAAATCGTAAAGACGATTACCAGTGATAAGTGCAACGCGGACTTCTTCTGCGTGAGTTGCATTAATCAACATACGTTTCATGGGTGTGACACCTAATAGTGACCCACACAAACATATCGCACAAACTTAAAGGTTCTGAACGAACATCGAACATGACGGATCATTTCCCAGATCTCAAAATATTTGTGGTCTGAGTCATCTGTTACCGGCTACATTTAGCCTTAGCTTCGATTCTCGTCTGTGATGTAGGCAATACTGCTTCAACCTTTAAATCGGACTTCCTTAGTGCTTCACTGGCGGGGGAGCGGGGCATTGGTTAATGACTTTCACTGTCATTGGGCGCGAAGTGACTTCTTTTTGGAAGTTTGATACGGAATGTTCATCGTATCGGTGCTTTCGGCAGTTCCAATGCATCAACGCTTTAGCCTGAAGGCAACATTAAGGAGCGATTTGTCTGATGTGTATCAGTTTACGTTCCATAACCAACTAGAGTTGGTAACATATTTTTTTGAACAAACTGAATTAAACGCAACAGTTTGTCATTTTGCCGATATAATAAGCCTTCGGCGTCGGCATAATTCTTTAGGACCAATCCGAGCTGGTGATGAAAGCATCATTTTGATTGAGGTTTCAATCAGGGAAATTCCCTATTAGATGTTCACTTACGGCGGTATCCGTGCGCTGACTATATCAAACCTTGCAGCATCTGCCTATGGGCTAAGCTTAGATTTCTTGTGAAAAAACTAAGCTAATCGGTCATTTATTAATCAAATTTAGCAAAATTTCAGGTTTAAATATTAGTATGAATTCTACACAGCAATGGCAAAGTGTCACTTGGTTTGAGGTGGATGAACATCAAGCAGGACAGCGAATTGATAATTTCCTGTTTTCGCGTTTAAAGGGTGTACCTAAGAGTCGTATTTATCGTTTGATTCGTGAAGGTCAGGTTCGAGTAAACAAAAAACGTATTAAAGCTGAGACCAAATTAGAGATTGGAGATCAGATTCGTGTTGCACCGATCCGCTATGAACAAAAGGATGAAACCGCTGCTCCTGTAAGTGACAGTGTAGCACAGAGCCTACTCAGTCGTGTGGTCTATGAAGATGAAGGCTTGTTAGTCATTAATAAACCATCAGGTATTGCTGTACATGGTGGTAGTGGTGTGGCGTATGGTTTGATTGAGGCTTTACGCGCCGCGACAGGTAAAAAATATTTAGAACTGATTCACCGTATCGACCGTGACACCTCTGGTCTGGTCATGATTAGCAAGAAACGTAGTACTTTAAAGCTGCTACAAGATATGTTGCGTGAGCACAAAATTCGTAAGACTTATGCGGCAATTGTAAAAGGTCAGGTGAGTCTCGATAAACAACTCATTGATGCACCTTTATTTCGTTATGAGTTAGCCAATGGCGAGCGTCGTGTACGTGTGTCCAAAGAAGGTAAGCCAAGTAAAACCGAATGGGTTGTTGCAGAGCGTTTTAAAAATGCCACTTTGGTTCATGCATCGCCGTTATCAGGTCGTACCCATCAAATTCGTGTACATGGTTTAAGTATTGGACATCCGTTGTTGGGTGATGATAAATATGGACATACCACTGAGTACGCAGGTCCGCAGGCACGACGTTTATGTTTACACGCGATGCGTTTAGATATTCCGGGTTATCCACCGATTGAAGCGCCGTTGCCAGAAGACATGACCCAGTTATTAAAGGCTTTGAGAGTAGCAAAATGAGTCTGAAAACCGAATTAGTAATTTTTGATTGGGATGGAACTTTATATAACTCTGTTGGCCAGATTGTTGCGAGCCTACAACATGCAGCAGAGCAACATGAATTGTCTCTAAGCGATGAAGCTGCAAAAAGTATTATTGGGTTAGGCTTGCCTGAGGTGATGCAGACCTTATTTCCAGAAGCGCCAGAATTGCATGACTCGATCTTAAAGGCATATGGCGATCACTATATTGCGAACTCGACTAGTGACGCATGGTTTGAGGGTATTTCTGAACTACTTCATGATTTAAAAGCCCAAGGTTTAAAGCTTGCAGTTGCAACGGGTAAAAACCGCCGTGGGTTAGACCGTGTAATCGCAAAAACACAAAGTACTCATCTTTTTGATGTGACTCGGGCAGCCAACGAAACACGTTCAAAACCAGATCCGCTCATGCTGCAAGAAATATTGACTGTAACTGGTGTGAATGTTGAGCAAGCGGTTATGATTGGTGACAGCAGCTATGATCTTGAGATGGCACAGCGTTTAGGGATGCCGCGTATTGGAGTAGGCTATGGCGTACATTCGGTTGAAGTTCTGCAAAAGTTCCAACCTTTAACGATTGCTAAAGATGTACAAGAGCTTCACAACTTTTTGAGAGGGTATGCTCAGTTACCTACTGTAGATGTCGCTTAAATTGAAATAGTATTAAAGAGGGAATACGTTCCCTCTTTCTCTTTAAGCTGAATAACAAAACAATAAGAAGAGAAAAATGAGCCGTTCAATTCGTCTATTAAATCTTTTACAACAGCTCCGTGAAGCCCGTTACCCAATCACAGCACAAGTCTTGGCTGAAAGCCTAAACATTAGTGTTCGAAGTGTCTATCGAGATATTGATAGCTTACGTGAGCAAGGTGTAAGAATTGATGCCTCAGCAGGCTTAGGTTTTCAGCTTAAAGAAGACATCTTATTACCACCGGTTACTTTTAATGAGAATGAAGCCGAAGCTCTATTTTTAGCTTTAGAGTGGTTGAAAGACGTTCCAGATCAGGCAATGAAATCGGCAGCCGTTTCAATCTATTCTAAACTTTATGCAGTTCTACCTGAGCACCGGAAATATTTGATCGATGACATGACGCTAGGCATTACACATTACTGGCATCCGGTTGATGAAGCTTTAGTAGAACAAGTACGTTTAGCGATTCGTAAACAAGTAAAAATAAAAGTCGATTATTGCGATGAACAAAAACGGTTAAGTGAACGTTCACTTTGGCCTTTTGCTTTAGGGTATTTACATGACAAAGTTGTACTTGCTGCTTGGTGTGAATTGCGGCAGGCATTTCGCCATTTTCGGATAGATCGTATCCATGACTTGCAAATGAGTGAGGAAATATATCCTGAATTTAAAAAACATCTGTTTCAAAGATGGTGGAAACAAGAAATGCAAAGGACTACTGACAAAAACTGACAAAAGTTATTTGTAAACTAGGAACTACGATAAACAAGGAGCAATAAGAATGAGCCTTAAACTTTATACTAACAAAGAGTCACGTGGTGTAGTTATTGACTGGCTTTTGGTCGAGTTGGGTGTTGAATGTGAACGAATTGAAGTCGCATATAAGACCGAGATGAAGTCGCCTGAATATCTAAAACTTAATCCTTTTGGAAAAGTACCTGTATTGGTAGATGGCGATGTAGTGATTTATGAGTTGGGTGCAATCTGTGCGTATCTAGCCGACAAGTTTAGTGATAAAGGTTTGGCACCAGCCTTGAATGATCCGAAACGTGGTTTGTACTACCGTTGGTTATTTGTGATGGCGGGCCCTTGGGAAGCTGCGGGTGTTGATAAAGCTTTAGGAATAGAAGTATCACCTGAGCAAAAAATGTTTGTTGGCTATGGCGATTACAACGATGCTTATCAAGCTTTAGTTCAGGGATTGAGTGAAGCGAATCCGTATGTATGTGGTGAGCAATTTACCGCAGCAGATGTAAGTGTGGGAGCAATGCTTTTATGGCAGTTAAAAATGAATGCGATTGAATCACATCCTGCTATTACCCGTTATGTTGAAACGATCAAACAGCGTGAAGGCTTAAAACAAAGTACTATGGGGCAACTGCTGTAAACCTAATATTCTTAAAAGTCACCCAAAGGGGTGGCTTTTTTGTTTTCAAATAAAGATTTTAATTGGTAAGAAAACCAGCAGCAACGTTAATACAAATCGCTAAAATGGTGGTATTAAATCCAAAAGACAACACAGCGTGAAATAAGTTTAAAAGACGCATGTGCTTGGTGGTAATTGACACATCCGCAGTTTGAGCAGAAGTACCAATAATATAACTAAAATATAGAAAATCAGGATAAGTTGGCTGTTTTGTACCAGGGAAATCTAACCCTCCATTTTCCTCATTTCTAGATAAAGCCATATAAAAATCATGGGCATAATGTAGAGCAAAAACGGTATGCATAAAAAGCCATGCAGACACAATGGTGAGTAAAGCTAAAGCCACATGACCTAACTTTGCAGAACTATCGGAAGGGAGTTGTGACAGTTGAATTAGAATAGCAACCAAACACATGATTAATGCTAATAAAACAATCAGCATAATGACCCATTTGCTTTCATCTTGTTTTTTAGCTTGCTGTTGCATTTGTGAATGGTCGGCACTTTTCATGAGTTGCCAAACATGTAGTAAATATATGCTAACGGAAGCATTCCAGCTGACTAATAAAATAGTTGACCACTTCCATGATGTTAACCATGTCAAAATACCGGCTGTGACAATACCTATGAATAAAGCAATAAAGAAATGTGGGCGGTTTTGTACACTACGTCCTAGATGTTGAAATAAGCCAACCATTTTCCTAGTCTCCTTTATTACACGGGAAATATATTATTTTTTATTAAATGGTGAAAATAATATATGGTTTTATATAGATTTTATTTCAATTCTTTTCATTTATATTCATGAGATATTTAATTTTACCTATTAGGTAAAATAGGACATTACCGTGGATTAAACTGTTTATAAAAAGTATAAAATAAATAAAAGGAATATTTATTTATACTTTTTTATAAAGATGATCTTATTAATCATGCGCTTAATAATAAAATTATTCGTAATAATTAAGCGTGGTTTAAGTTTTTATCTAAATGAAATACTTTAGTGAGCTGGTCAATGAATTTTTGAACGCCTAAAGACTGTGAGTTTTTACGATAGTTTACGAATAAATCAAGTGTTGGTAAGTCGACATCAAGTGGACGAACTATCGTGTTTTTGATGCCTAAAGGCGCAACATAGGCAGGTAAAATTGTACAGCCTAATCCAGAACCAAGAGAGTTAATATTGAATAATATACTGTCTGCTTTTTGAACAATATTCAGTTCGATGTTATGAGTTTTAGCGAAATCTAAAATGGTGTTATGTAAGGTTTGTGATTGTTCGGCTGCCGGAATGATAAAGTCAATACCTTGTAAGGCATGGACTGGGATTCGATCATATTGAGCAAGTGGATGATTTTTAGGAAGTAAGAAAATCAGGGGTTCAGTTAAAACAAATTGGCTTTGTATTTCATCACTATCTGTATTTTCACGGGTAAACGTAATGTCCAGCTCTCCTTTTTTTAAGGCTTTAAGCTGTTCAGTATTGTTTAAATTAGATAGTTCAATAGTAAGGTCTGGGTATTGTAGTCGCAGATTAGGAAGCACATAAGGGAAAATTTTCATTTCTGCGATGGGAACGAAACCGATACGTAACAATTGCTGTTTAGCCTTAGAAACTTGTCGTGCCATAGCGACCGCTTTTTCAGCCTGAGCGAGGGTGAGTCGAGCATGTTCTAAAAATACTTCGCCTTCTTCTGTTAACTCAACTTTGCGTTTTGTGCGGTTTAAAAGTCGTACACCAACGTCTTCTTCTAAATCTTTAATTTGTTGGCTAAGAGAGGGCTGTGCGGTAAAAAGTTTAAGAGCGGCTTTACTAAAATTTAATTCTTCAGCAACGGTAATGAAATATCGGAGATGGCGTAGTTCCATAAGACTAATCCAAAAAATGTCTTACTATGATTTAAGTGAAGTATAAAGCATAAATAGATATAGCGTGAAGGTGATTTAGGTATTTATAAAATAAATGGAATTTTAATTTTCATTAAAGATTTAATATAGGAATATAAGCTCTAATAATTCATAAAATATATTAATAATTAAATAATAAATACATTATTTTTAATTAATCAAAGAATTTTCTAAAGGATTTAAATATTCATTTAAGAAATTCTCATATTATGCAAAAACTAGAATAATAAAATAAATTTATAACCTAGAGGTCGCTAAGATCTACCCAAATGTAATTGTTACTAAATATATTGTTTTTATTGCACAGAAGAATCTTAAGTTAAAAATTACGGGTGACAAAGATGAAATAGACAGGTTCTATGGCGGCTTTTCGTCATCTTCTAATTGTTATGTTATACAAGAAGTCTTAGTAAGAATGGTAATTACTGACGCATAAACTCAACACATCTAAGTGTTTTTTATGGCACTCTAATTTAACTTAGGTTGGCTATGACCACGATAAAATGGATATTTATATGATAAATAAGTGTAAGTGCCATAGCTTAATTTGTTTTAATCGTTAAGATAGAAACCTGATCACATCCATTCTGCTGATGCTAAAACATAGAAAAGCCCATGAAAGACAAGCCGACATTAACATATCAATTGCCGACTCAGTCCTGTTGGACGCATACATGGATAAAACCTCCTTTTTGTCATCCCGAGTCTGGGCATGAAACGGATACACGTTTTTATAATCAACAACCTAAATCACCTGCTCGTGGCTCAAAAGAGTTATTGCGTTGGTTGGTTACGCGTGAGTCTTTTACATGGAATGTGGATATTCAAAATGAATATGAAACCCGTGTAAATACGGCTGTAGCTTTGCCGCAAAATCGACCTCAGGCAGATCTGGATGATTGGCAAGTCTGGTTCGTTGGGCATGCAACGGTATTGGTTCAGATTGGTCCTTATAACTTTATTACCGACCCAGTGTGGTGTGATTATGCAAGTCCTTCACAAGGGCGTGGCCCACGCCGTGTATGCCCAGCAGGTTTTGCACTAGAACAATTACCGACGATTCATGGAGTTTTGCTCAGCCATAATCATTATGACCATATGGACTTGGCAACACTTGAATGGCTACATAAAAAATTCGCAATGCCAATTTACACTGGACTTGGGAATGGGTTTTATCTACCTAAAGAGTTTCATGTCATTGAGATGGATTGGTGGCAAGAAATTCCCTATCACGAATTAAGAATAATCTATACACCTGCACAGCATGGTTCAGGTCGTGGTTTGCGCGACCAGAATAAGGCACTTTGGGGCGGCTTTTCGGTCGTGGCTAAAACAGGTCATTGTTTCTTTGCGGGTGATACCGGTTATGCGGGTCATTTTAAGCAAATACATGCCCGTTATGGCGCACCGCGAGTTGCCTTACTTCCAATAGGTGCGTATGAGCCACGTGAATTGATGAGCTATGTTCATATGAACCCGCAAGATGCGCTACATGCGCACTTCGATTTACAGGCTCATCGTTCTATTGCGATTCATTATCGGACTTTCCAGTTGACTGATGAAGACCGAGAAGATCCAGAGCATGCTCTAGCACAGGCAATTAAAGCTTCGTCAAAGCTTGCAAATCCTTTTTATTGCATTCGGGAAGGACACAAACTTACTGTTTAAAAAACGATGCTTGATATTAAAAAAGCCAGTTCAAATTGAACTGGCTTTTTACTATTTTGACTTAAATTAGGCTAAGTCAAAACGGTCAAGATTCATGACTTTAGTCCATGCAGCAACAAAGTCTTGAACAAATTTTTCTTTACCATCTGCCTGAGCATAAACTTCGGCTAATGCACGTAAGATTGAGTTTGAACCGAAGACTAAATCATTACGTGTTGCGGTAAATTTTACTGCGCCTGTTTTACGATCTTTGCCTTCAAATACTTCGCTTGTTGAGTCAACAGGTGCCCATACAGTTGACATGTCGAGTAAGTTCGTAAAGAAGTCTGTGCTGAGTACACCAACTTGCTGAGTGAATACGCCGTGTTGTGAGCCATCCCAGTTGGTGTCCAGTACACGTAAGCCACCAATCAATGCAGTTAACTCTGGTGCAGTCAAAGTCAGTTGTTGTGCTTTATCAATTAATAATGCCTCAGTTGTTGCGCTGACACCCTCTTTTTTCCAGTTTCTAAAACCATCGGCAAGGCCAAGGAGTAATTGGAAAGATTCGACATCAGTTTGACTTTGTAATGCATCAACACGACCAGGGGCAAATGGAACGCTAATGTTGAAACCTGCCGCTTGAGCAGCTTGTTCTACACCAACATTACCTGCAAGCACGATTAAATCAGCTAATGATAATTGAGTAGAAGCTTTGAGTTCTTCAATTTTAGTTAAAGTCTCAACGGCTTTTTTATTTACGTCCCATTCACGTTGTGGCGATAAAGCAATACGTGCACCATTTGCACCGCCACGCTTGTCTCCACCACGGAACGTGGATGCTGAAGCCCAACCAAGGGAAACTAGCTCACCAGCAGATAATCCCAATGCAACAATTTTTGCTTTTGCATCATCTATGCTAGCAGCAGATGGTATAGCGCTGGCAGCAGGTAATGGGTCTTGCCAGATTAAATCTTCAGCCGGAACTTCAGGACCTAAATAACGTGCTTTTGGCCCCATATCACGGTGAGTTAATTTGAACCAAGCGCGAGCAAAAGCATTGGCAAATGCTTGTGGATCGTTAAGGAAACGACGAGAGATCTTTTCAAACTCAGGATCAAAACGTAAGGTCAAATCTGTAGTAAGCATTGTTGGCTTACGTTTAACTGATGGGTCGAATGGATCTGGAATGATTGCCTCAGCATCTGCTGCTACCCATTGAATTGCACCAGCAGGTGAACGCTCTTGTACCCACTCGTATTTGAATAGGTTTTCAAAGAAGTAGTTGCTCCATTGTGTTGGCGTTTGTGACCAAATCACTTCTAAACCTGAGGTGATTGCATCTTTACCCACACCAGTACCAAAACTGTTTGACCAGCCAAAGCCCATTTGTTCAATTGATGCTCCCTCAGGATCAGCCTGAACATGGTCAGCAGAGGCAGCGCCGTGAGTTTTACCTAAAGTATGACCGCCCGCGATTAAGGCAACAATTTCTTCATCATCCATTGCCATATTGCCGAAAGTCGCGCGAATAAATGGTGCAGCCGATTTTGGATCACCGCTGGCTTGTGGGCCTTCAGGGTTTACATAAATTAGACCCATTTCGGTTGCAGCTAGATTGCTGCCTTCCAATGCTTCAGAGTTGCGATGAGCTAACCATTCTTTTTCATCGCCCCAGTTTACATCGTTGTCTGGTTCCCAAACATCTTCACGACCTGCACCAAAACCGAAGGTGCGGAAACCCGAAGATTCAAGTGCGATGTTTCCAGCAAGAATAAATAAATCTGCCCACGATATTTTTTGACCGTATTTTTGTTTAACTGGCCATAATAAGCGGCGCGCTTTATCTAAGCTTGCATTGTCAGGCCAACTATTTAATGGCGCAAAACGTTGTTGACCACGACCAGCACCACCACGACCATCGCCCATGCGATATGTACCGGCAGCATGCCACGCTAAACGAATAAATAAGCCTGTATAATTTCCCCAATCGGCTGGCCACCAATCTTGAGAATCGGTTAATACATTTTTGATATCAGCTTTGAGGGTGTAGTAGTCGAGTTTTTTAAATTCTTGACGGTAATTAAATTCTTTACCGAGTGGATTAGAGCGTTCTGAATGTTGGTTGAGTAGGTCGACGCGTAGTTGTTTTGGCCACCAGTGTAAACTAGGCGTGCCACCACCGACCGTTACCTCTGATTTTGATTTATGGCCTGAAAAAGGGCATTTTGATTCGTCTGACATGGTTATATTCTCTCTGGGTAATAATTATTGAGCTCTTCGTAAAATGTTAGGGCTCATTTTCCTGGACTTCTGGTTTAAAAACTCATGTTTACTAAATAAAGAAATGGGAGAACAAATGGTGAGAGAAACCGTTTAAAAGTCTTTTCACTGAGATGTCGGCCATTATTTTTTATTTAATAATGCATCAGATTCCTTTACTTGTTATTCCTCCAATTTACTGCATGAAGGTTAAAAAACAAGAGGAAAAATAAGATGAAACTTGTAAATAACGATGCATAGAATTACCTCTTCAATTGTTGGAACAACGTAAGATCTTTTAATAACGCTCTGTAAATATACTAGGAGTAGGAGTCTTATTTTTCAAATGGATTAAACTGTCAATATTGATTTAAAAAACCGATTATATGTTTATTTAATAGATTAAGATGGCGGCAATAGTGAGATGAAATTTTTTATATTGAGTTGTAGTAGAAGCGATCTCAAATGAATAAAGGAGAGCATTGCTCTCCTTTATTGTTTATATATTAAACATTTACGATTCGATTCGATTTCAC
Source organism: Acinetobacter sp. 1542444 (assembly GCF_000581835.1). Taxonomy (NCBI): domain Bacteria; kingdom Pseudomonadati; phylum Pseudomonadota; class Gammaproteobacteria; order Moraxellales; family Moraxellaceae; genus Acinetobacter; species Acinetobacter sp. 1542444. Next base: position 150,172 of record NZ_JEYA01000005.1, read on the forward strand.
CATATCAGCTAAACCGTGAGTTTTAAAATAGTACTCAAGCCAACTTTTCACGATGAGTGGATTATTCATTTTCATGACATCATCCAGCAATTTTTGTGCATCTGTCATAGGGACATGACAAATTGCTTTTCTTACTCGCAAAATGTTACTCGAACTCATCGAAAGGGTATTGAAGCCCATCGCCATGAGCAGAATTGCTGATAATGGATCACCTGCCATCTCACCACAAATACTGATAGGTTTTTTGTATTCATGACATTCTTTAACTAAGCGGGTTAGCGCACGTAGAATGGATGGGTGAAAGTGTGAGTAAACGTTTGCCACATGTGGATTATTACGGTCAACTGCAAGTAAATACTGGGTTAAGTCATTTGAACCGACCGAGAAGAAATCGACGAGTTCGGCAAACTCATCAATTTGTAGCAGTACGCTCGGCACCTCAACCATAATCCCAATTTTTGGTTTGGTAATTTTAACTTGCTCTTCTTCTTGCACTGCAATCCAGTCACGCTCAAGTAAATAAAGTACTTCTTCTACTTCACTGACTGTAGTGACCATTGGCAATAAAATATGCAAATTATTTAAACCAATACTGGCTTTGAGCATGGCGCGAATTTGCGAAGAAAAAATCTCGGGATGATCGAGCGTGAAACGAATACCACGCCAGCCTAATGCCGAGTTTTCTTCTTCAATACTGAAATACGGCAAGTCTTTATCGGCACCAATATCCAGAGTTCGCATCACTACAGGTTTATTGGCGAAATGGCTCAATTGTTGACGGTAGATTGCGCGTTGTTCTTCTTCACCTGGGAAGCGTTCCCGTAACATGAATGGAATTTCACTTCGGTATAGACCGACGCCTTGAGCACCGCGTTGTACTCCGCGTACTACGTCAATCATGAGGCCCGTATTCACATAGAGCTGAACAGACACACCATCTGGTGTAATCGCTTCTTTGGTCTCGTATTGTTTGAGATCTTTTGCGATTTGCTCATCTTCTTTTTGGATTTCTTTATAGCGTTGACGTAAACGACGTGGAGGGTTTACAAAAACACGGCCTTGATAGGCATCCACAATCATTTCTGCATCATCAAGTGTGTTCACTGGCAGTTCAGTTACACCAACTACGGTTGGAATACCTAATGCACGGGCAACAATCACCATATGCGAATTGGCTGCGCCTTCTGACGTCACAATCGCTGCAATATTGTCTACTGGCAACTCAACGAGAGCCGCAGTACTAATTTCTTCACCAATTAAAATACTGTCTGGACTCAGGTCACGATGGCTAGAGTCTTCTTCTTGCAAAGAGGCTAAAATACGTCGCCCTAAATCTTTAAGGTCGGAAACTCGTTCACGAAGATAGTCATCTTCCATTTGTGCAAAAAGGGCAGTGTGTTTTTCAATGACACGACGTACTGCACCTTGTGCCCAATGTCCATCACGAATGAGTTCTTTGATTTCTGCTGGCAATGCATTTTCATCTAGCATTCTTAAGAAAACACTAAATAAAGCGCGCTCTTCGGCCATGAGTGAATCATGCATTTTTTCATCCAGAGAACGAATCTCTGAACGTACTGATGAAATGGCTTGATCTAAAATTCGAAGTTCATCGCTAATATCTTCTGCTTCACGATCAGGCACAGAACCCAAATCGGCAGGGGGATATAAAATAATAGCGCGACCTAAGGCAACACCGCCTGCACCTGAAGCGCCTTGAAAGGTTTTGTAGGCAGGTCCATTACTCGGCTTACGGAATACGTCAATATTACCTACTGCATGAGCATGAGCAATAACGCCAGAAAGCTGAGCACACAGTGTAACTAAAAAGGACTCGGCAGCTTCACTAAAATCTTGAGGAAGTTTATTTTGGACAACCAAAACGCCCATAACCTTACGACGATACATGACCGGTACGCCGAGGAAAGAGTTATAAATTTCTTCGCCTGTTTCAGGTAAATACAAGAAACGCTCATGTTTTGGCGCATTGTCAAGGTTAACGATTTCTTCGCGTTGCCCGACCAGACCAACCAAGCCTTCACCGAGTTGCAAAGAAACATGGCCTACAGATTCTGGATTTAAGCCTTTAGAGGCCATTAATACATAGCGCTGATTGCGTTCATCGAGTAAATAAATAGAACAAACATCCACTTTCATGGCCTCAGCAACCTGATTAACCATGATGTCTAATGATTCATGCAAACTGACGGACGCATTAACCTCTTGGACAATGCGCCGTAGAGTGTCGAGTTGCATGTTTGACATGGATGTATACTCCAGTATTTTTTTAGACTATGAATGTATTTATAACAGCACTTTTAATAAAAATCATTTGCTAGATAAATGATTTTTAGGGTAATTGTTGCATCGGCAACTGTGTACACAACTCCACCATGGCTTTACGATAAACATCACGCTTGAAGTTCACCACTTGTCCAAGAGGATACCAATAGCTAACCCACTGCCATTCATCGAATTCGGGCGGGTCGGAAAGGTTTAACTGAATATTTTTTGCAGGCGCAGTTAACTTCAGTAAAAACCATTTTTGTTTCTGTCCGATACATACGGGGTCAGAGTCTGACCGAATGTACCGATGTGGCAAACGATAACGCAGCCATCCTTTGGTTTGCGCAATAATCTGGACATGTTCGGGCAATAAGCCGATTTCTTCTCTCAGTTCTCGAAAAAGTGCCTGTTCAGGGGTTTCTCCAAACTGGATGCCTCCTTGTGGAAATTGCCAAGAATTGTGACCAATGCGCTTTGCCCATAAAACCTGTCCATCATCGTTTGCCAAAATGATCCCGACATTCGGTCGGAAACCTTCTGAATCGATCATTTGGCTACCTAAATATTGTCTATATCGTTGACTTTAATCGCGGGGACAAACACTTTTTTATGTCCAGCTCGAAAAGATCAAAGTAAAATGTTTAAATTGATACGATCTTAACGAATTTCTATCGACTAGCGGAGATAGATTTACATTTTTTTTCTTAAATTTCAGTTTAAACGAGAATTTTCATGAAACTGGCGTTGTTTGATTTAGACCATACCTTGTTAAATACCGATTCAGACCATTCTTGGGGTGAATTTTTAGTCAATGAAGGTTTGGTTGATCCGGTTCATCATCGTCAGATGAATGATAAATTTTATGAAGATTACAAAGCAGGCCAACTTGACCCATATGCTTATAATGAATTTGTTTTTGGATTTTTAACGCAGCATGACAATGACTACTTAACTGAGCTCCACCAATTGTTCATGCAAAAAGTCATTCGTCCGCAAATGCGTCCAAAAGGTTTTGATGCAATCAAAAAGCATCAAGATTTAGGCCATACCATTGTGGGTATTACGGCAACAAGTGATTTTATTACTGCACCGATTTTTCGTGAATTTGGGATTACCGAAATTTTAGCAACCAATGCTGAAGTGGCTGACGGAAAATATACGGGTAAAGTTGCTGGTTTAGCGTGTTATCAAAAAGGCAAACTTGCACGTCTAGATGCATGGTTGGAAGGCCGTAACGTGTCTGAGTCCTGGGCGTATTCCGATTCAATTAATGACCGTTTTTTACTTGAATATGCAACGCATGCAATTGCAGTAAACCCTGATGATCGTCTTGAAAAACTGGCTCAAGAACATAACTGGGACATTCAGGACTGGTCGATTTAAGATTATGGAGTTGGAAGAACAGTTTGAAAAGTTTTGAGGTCTTCCAACTCTTAATTATATTTAAAATCATTTTTTAATATCTCTTATAGATCTTAGCTAAAAACAGATATTGTTCTGATTAATAAAATAAATTCTATCTTGGCAAAGATTTCAGAATATAAAAAAATTTAATTTAAAAATGAGGAAATAATGTCAAAAACAGTACAAATTAAATTACCAAAACAACTTTGGAATGATGAAAGTATTGATTTAACACGTCATAGCTATCAGGGGAAACTACTAAATAAAAGCGAAGGTTTCAAATTAGGTAAGGCTCAACGTAAAAAAGTTCCACGTGAACACCTATCAAAACTTTCTGAACGACCAAAAGGTACAACTGCTTTAACGATCTATGATTGGAGTAACCAAGGTCGTTTAGAAAAACTCAAACCGATTCGTGCAAAACGGATGAGTGTTTCTCCATTTACATTTTATCGTGGCATGCCTTCTTTGATGCTATTTGATCAAGCGTGGGAGCCGGTAAACTCAGGCTTATTTCAACAGATTTGTGGGGATTGTCATTTAAGTAATTTTGGCGGTTTTGCAAGTCCCGAACGTAACCTGTTATTTGGAATTAATGATTTTGACGAAACTTTAGTTGCCCCATTTGAATGGGATGTAAAGCGCTTAGCAACCAGTTTTGTAATCGCGGCACGTGATATTCATCTTGCAGAGAAAGTCGGGTTAAAAGCAATTAAAATAATGCTGAATAGTTATCGTCAGCACTTATTAGAAATTACAGAACTTTCACCACTCCAAGTTTGGTATGAAAAAGTTGATGCCAGTACATTATTAGAAAATACTGAGTGTCGAAAACTAAGAAAGAAACGCGAGAAGCACCTCGATTCAGCACAGAAAAGAACTGCGTACTCTGTTTTGCCGAAGCTTACCCAGCAAGATCAAGATACAGGATTTCGTCATTTTGTGGATGATGCGCCGTTATTATGGCATCCAAGTGCAAATGAACCATTTGGTAAAGATGTTGATGTATTCTTTCAACAATACCGTGATTCTTTGAAATACGATCGCCAAGTACTTTTTGATCGTTATCAACGTACCGATGTAGCTTTGAAAGTGGTGGGTGTCGGAAGTGTTGGTACACGATCCGCGATTGCATTATTTCAAGATGCAGATCGGGAACCGTTAATTTTACAAATGAAAGAAGCGAATCCATCAATTCTCAACCCGTTATTTGTAGACAAGGTAAATCACGAAGGTGAGCGTGTAGTGCATGGTCAGCAGCTCATGCAGGCCGCAAGTGATATATTTCTTGGGTTCTCTTCCATATCAAATCAACATTTTCATGTACGTCAGTTACGTGATATGAAAATCTCGGTTGATCTTAGTGACATGGATGATGAGTATTTCTATGAGTATGCCGAAAGTTGTGGTTTAGCCTTAGCTCATGCCCACGCTAAATCTGGAAATGCAGATGTACTTATGGGATACCTTGGCGAAGGTAATACGATAGTAGAAGTATTACAAACGTATGCAGAAGAATATGCAGAACGTAATCTAAATGACTATGATCAATTTATGAATGAAGTTGCAGATGGTAAGATTCAGCTCGCTGGAGATGATGCACTTTAATAATAAGTATGCTGCTACAGATGACATGAAATAATTCGAAAGGTTAGAGAAAAATGTTTAGTAAAATTATGTCTGGTTTGGGTCTTCAAGGTGTGACGGTAGAAACTGTTTTACAGAACCCAAGCTTGCAAGCAGGCAGCACATTGCATGGAGAAATTAGCTTTAAAGGCGGATCATCTGATAAAGAGATTAATGGTCTTTATTTGCAATTGGTGACGATGGCAGAAGTCGAATCTGGTGATCATGAGTTTAACCAACCTTTAGTTTTACAAGAGTGGTTAGTGAACTCTCGATTCCTCTTGCCAGCACATCAAGCGCATTCTTTCCCTTTTAGTATTCAACTACCATTTGAGACACCGATTACTGAGGTTGCTTGCCGAAGAAATGGTGCACGTGTTTGGATTCAAACCCATATGGATGTTGATTGGGGATTAGATGCAACTGATCGTGATTATCTAAAGGTTCTGCCAACTTCAGCCATGCAAATATTTCTACAGGCTATGCAGCGATGTGGCTTTGTTTTATCGACAGTAGATGTAGAAAAAGGGCAGCTTACTGCGCGAAATTTTAGATCAACGATTGGTTGTTACCAAGAGCTTGAATTTGTCTCTTCACATATGTTTAGCGGATTTAATGAGGTTGAAGTTTCTTTCGTTGCTGAACCTAATCAAACTCACGTTATGCTTGAAGTAGACCGCCATTTTCGATCAGATCAGCTATTAACGATGACGATTCCACATCATATGCTTGATGAAAACCAAATGGTGCAACAAATTCGAAGCCTCTTAAAGCTTGGATAAATTAAATTAGAGTAGATGCTTAAATAAGAGCCTTTTATGCATCCTGCATCATTTTAATTAACTCCTGCATGGCTCTAGATTGAGTGCGTGCAGGATGCCAAACCATACCTAATTGACGATTCATCTCAACATTCAAATCAAGCTGCTGCATATCCTGATTCAGCAGAGTTTTAGGTAAAACTGACCAACCCAAACCAATCGACACCAACATGCGAATAGACTCGAGAGGGTTATTACTCATGGTAATTTTTGGTTTAAGTCCTTGTTTTTCAAACTCAGCTAAAGTGATTTGGGCAGTATAAGTTTGTGCAGCGGGTAATAAACTTGGATATTCAATTAAGTCTTGTAAGGTGAGATTCTTTTTTTGCGCCAACGGATGAAAAGGGGCAGCAACAAAAACTAAAGGATCATTCCAAATTGTAATGTAGTTAAGACGCTCATCTCCTGAAGGAGGAAGCGTTAAAAATGCTAGTTCTAAATCACCAGCCAATACTTGTTCATGGGCTTGCTCTGAGTCAACAAAATGCACATCTAGAGTGACTTGAGGAAATTGCTGAACAAAATGTTTAAGCGGTGCAGGTAAGTGATGTAAACCAATATGGTGACTCGTACCGACTTTCAAGCGGCCTTGTACCTGAGTTTGTTCATGGCTCAGCGTATGGTGAATATCACCCAGCTCATTTAACCAGTTTTTAACTTTAGGAAGTAATGAATGTGCAGCATGAGTTGCTTGAACACCACGACCTGCAGATTCGAATAGTTTTACGCCAAAATATTCTTCTAAGCTGTGAATTCGTTTGGTAACAGCAGGTTGAGTAATAAATAACTGATCTGCTGCCACAGAGATAGACCCTGTTTCCATAACTTTTACAAAAGCTTCAAAGGCTGCAAGATTCATAATACAACTCAACTTGGAATAGAAAAATCGAGGGGCTAAAGTTGCCGAGCCAAAATCGTATCATGCTTGCAGCAAAACGAGTGAGAAAGTTGTGAATTACCGCACTAATCTTAGCCTAAGCCGTTGTTTCTTTTTCAGCTAAGGCTGATATGCGGCGATCTTTAGCAGCCCAAACTTTTTCATGGAAGAAAAAAGCAAAAGCTTGTACGGTTGGTTCAAGCATACTTAATGTTAAAGCCATCCAGATATTACCTGTTACAAAGTATGCGACTAGCATTGCGACAGTAATATGCATAATGTAATAGCTTAAGGTTTTCTTTAAGGTACGTTGATTATTTATAACGAATTTTTGGATATTAGCCATGATCCTTCTCTTTAGCCACTTTAGATATTTTTAGTATAGGCATTAGAGTATAAGATTAAAAATTGATTATGCAAATGATAATCATTAACAAAAACGATTTATTAAATTTGATGCACCTTATGGAAATTATAATTTATTCCAAAAAGTTTTCTAATTTATAAAAATGATAAATTAGATTTATGTGAAACTCTGGCTATAATCGAATAAAGATCAGAATTACCCAGTCCAATGGAGCAAGACGACATGGCAGGCAAAACTTTATATGACAAATTGTGGGATGACCACGTTGTTTCACAGCGTGATGATGGCTCATGTTTACTATACATTGACCGTCATTTATTGCATGAAGTGACAAGTCCACAAGCATTTGAAGGTTTGCAACTTGCGGATCGTCAACCATGGCGTTTAAGTGCAAACGTTGCTACACCGGACCACAATGTTCCAACGTCTAAAAAGGAACGTGACCAAGGCATCGCTGGTATTGAAGATGATACATCTCGTATTCAAGTTCAAACCTTAGATGACAACTGTAAAGCCTTTAATATTGTTGAATTTAGTATTAATGATATCCGTCAGGGTATTGTGCATGTGGTTGGACCTGAACAGGGCTTAACTTTACCGGGCATGACGGTCGTATGTGGTGATTCTCATACAGCTACTCACGGTGCTTTCGGTTGTTTGGCGCATGGTATTGGAACATCTGAAGTTGAACATGTGTTAGCAACACAATGCTTGATTCAGAAAAAATCTAAAAACATGTTAGTTCGTGTAGATGGCGTATTGGGTAAAGGCGTAACACCAAAAGATGTTGTGTTGGCCATTATCGGTAAAATTGGTACAGCTGGCGGTACAGGCTATGCAATCGAATTTGGTGGCCAAGTGTTCCGTGATATGTCGATTGAAGGGCGTATGACGGTATGTAACATGGCGATTGAAGCAGGTGCTCGTGTCGGTATGGTTGCTGTTGATGACAAAACTATTGAATATGTGAAAGGCCGTAGCTACGCACCAAAAGGCGAGCAATGGGACCAAGCAGTTGCTTACTGGAACACATTGCATTCAGACGAAGATGCTGTGTTTGATGCAGTTGTTGAATTAAATGGCGCAGAAATTGAACCACAAGTGTCTTGGGGAACTTCACCTGAGATGGTTATTCCTGTTACTGAAGCTGTACCAACTTTAGAACAAGCGAAAGATGACGTTCAACGTAATGATTGGACACGTGCTTATCAATATATGGGTTTAAATGCAGGTCAGGCATTAACAGATATTCAGCTTGATCGTGTGTTTATTGGTTCTTGTACTAACTCACGTATTGAAGACATCCGTGCTGCTGCTGAGGTGGTTAAGGGTCGTAAAGTGGCATCCACCATTAAGCAAGCCATGATTGTTCCGGGTTCTGGTTTAGTCAAACAACAAGCTGAAAAAGAAGGCTTAGATAAAATCTTCTTGGAAGCTGGCTTTGAATGGCGTGAGCCGGGTTGTTCAATGTGTTTAGCAATGAATGCTGATAAGTTACAACCAGGTGAACACTGTGCTTCGACGTCTAATCGTAACTTTGAAGGCCGTCAAGGCAATGGTGGTCGTACTCACTTGGTGAGCCCGGCAATGGCAGCAGCGGCTGCAATCGCTGGTCACTTCGTTGATGTTCGTTCATTTTAATTCGGTCTGGAGCAAACCATGAAAGCTTATACAGTTGAACAAGGTATCGTTGCACCATTAGATCGTGCCAATGTTGATACAGATTTAATTATTCCAAAACAGTTTTTAAAGTCGATTAAGCGCACTGGTTTTGGCGAAAACTTATTTGATGAACTTCGGTATTTAGATGAAGGTTATCCGGGGCAAGACAATTCAGTACGTCCAAAAAATCCGGATTTCGTTTTAAACCAGCCTCGTTATCAAGGAGCAACTGTTTTAATTGCTCGTACTAACTTTGGTTGTGGTTCAAGTCGTGAGCATGCGCCTTGGGCATTAAATGAATATGGATTCCGTACCGTTATTGCACCAAGCTTTGCTGATATTTTCTTTAATAACTGTTTCAAAAATGGCATGTTACCTGTCATTTTGCCAGAAGAAACAGTTGAGCAGTTATTTAAAGAATGTGCTGCTAATGAGGGATATCAATTAACAATTGATTTAGCAGCTCAAGAAGTACGTACGCCAACAGGTGAAGCGTTTAAATTTGAAGTTGATCCGTTTCGTAAGCACTGCTTGTTAAATGGATTGGATGATATTGGTTTAACTCTTCAAAATGCGGACGCAATTCGCGCTTATGAAGAAAAAACTAAACAAGTTCGTCCTTGGGTATTCCAAGAGTTGAATTAACCTTTCGGTACATTTTAAACATAGCCATGGCGTAGCGTTCAAACTCTTGCTAACATGCTAAAGCATAAAAACACCTTAGAATTATGCACTAGATGAGGATTGGGCTTGAACAATGAAGAGGAACGTTACTCATAGCTTTTTGTTGAGCCTGTGCGCAATAACACTCAGTGCTTGTCAAAGCACTTACAATGTAGTGGATACTGTCCGCATTAAGCAGGCTGAACAAGAAAATTTGGGGCAGAATGCAGCAATATATTGTTCGGGCGCGAAGAGTTGTGAATTTGAACGACTAAATGATATTACTGTAGTGGATGCGCAAACACGAAGAATTAGTAATCAGGCAATTCATCAAGGGATTGTGAGATTACAAGGTTCAGTGCTTAGCCAAACTAACAGCTTATATTTATCTGTGCCTGCTAAACAATATGAAGTGGTGATCCGTTTCTATCCGATCTCTCCGGATCGTGCAGAAACATTTCATGTGATTCACCAGTTTAATGCTAACCATCGCTATACATTTAAAATGTACCGAGACAAATCTAACCGTTCGGGTAGTTTGCTGAATGTTTCTGTACCAGATCCATTATGTGTCGATTTAGAACAAGATGGGCATGTCATTCGCCGTTTTTGTCGACCATTTGATGTTACAACAGGACTAGGTGAATTCCTTGAGCAGAAAAAACTAACACCGCGGTAGTTGTAGCACTGCTTGTCTTTGGAAAATGGAAAAAAGTTCATGTCTAAACAGATTTTAATTTTAGCTGGTGATGGTATTGGTCCTGAAATTGTTGGGGCAGCAGAAAAAGTATTAAATACAGTAAATGAAAAATTTAATTTATCGTTAACTTGGGAACATGGCTTATTAGGCGGTGCGGCAATTGATGCGCATGGTGAACCGTACCCAGCAGTAACAAGTGAACAAGCAAAAAAAGCTGATGCAATTTTATTAGGTGCGGTAGGCGGACCAAAATGGGACACTATTGAGCGCTCTATTCGCCCTGAACGTGGTCTTTTAAAAATTCGTAGTGAACTTAACTTGTTTGCTAACTTGCGCCCAGCGATTTTATATCCGCAATTAGCAGATGCTTCTAGTTTGAAGCCTGAAATTGTTGCTGGCTTAGATATTTTAATTGTTCGTGAATTAACTGGCGGTATCTATTTTGGTCAGCCACGTGGTATTCGTGAACTCGAAAACGGTGAAAAGCAAGGGTATAACACTGACGTTTACTCTGAAAGCGAAATTAAGCGTATTGCAAAAGTAGCTTTTGAACTTGCAGGCTTACGTGGTGGAAAGGTTTGTTCCGTAGATAAAGCTAACGTTTTGGAAGTTACAGAACTTTGGAAGCAAACAGTTACTGATTTACAGCAAGCAAATTATTCAAATATTCAGCTTTCACATATGTATGTTGATAACGCTGCAATGCAACTTGTACGTGCACCGAAACAGTTTGACGTGATCGTAACGGGTAACTTGTTTGGCGACATCTTATCTGATGAAGCAGCAATGCTTACAGGTTCAATCGGCATGTTGCCATCGGCTTCGTTAGATGAAAATGGCAAAGGTATGTATGAGCCTTGTCATGGTTCTGCACCTGATATCGCGGGTCAAAATGTGGCAAACCCATTAGCAACTATTCTTTCAGTTGCAATGATGCTTCGCTACACATTCCGTGAAGAAGCTGCTGCAAAAGCAATTGAAGATGCAGTAGGTCAAGTGCTTGATCAAGGTTTGCGTACAGCAGATATTATGTCTGAAGGTATGACAAAAGTAGGTACGGCTGAAATGGGTGAGGCTGTTGTAGCTGCTCTTGCTTAAAAGCTTATGATAAAAAAACGCAGCGTTGAGCTGCGTTTTTTTATGCCTATGTTTTAACAGGCTTTACCCTCATATTGAATTGACTCGGCAATGTCATTTTTAAGCTGGAAAATCACTTTGCAATTGAAATTAATATCATAAGAATTGCCGCTCAGATTTCCTGATTGGACGGGAATAGAGCTTCCTCTCATATCAACATTACTTACCATCGGAATTGGAATGCTTAAAGGACGCAAAATCGTATAGATGAGTTGATTGGATGTTTTTTGCGGTGTATTGGCGACTTGAAAACCAAGACTACGTAGATTGATATCTTGTTGAATGGTCGCCGAGGATTTACCTAAAAAGCCTTTTAAATATTCCTGTAAATCTACGGATTGACGTGGGTGGCTAGCACAACCGTTAAGACAAATAATGATGAAAGATAATAAGCCAATTTGGCAGCGGGTATATATGTTCATTTTTCTCACTATATAAAATTATATTTATTATTAAAGAACAATAGGTTGTATTTACAAGCTTGTAAAGTAAAAAAGGAGGATTATGATAAATAGAAGGTTAATTTGTCTTTCGATTTATCAATTACATTCGAATCACTTTAATAATAATTTCATAGAAAACTTAAGGAAGAATAGTATGAGAAAAATAGTTTTTGCTTTTTTATGCAGCTTTGGCATGACTTCAGTCTATGCAGATAACTGTGATAGTGCCCGCAATACTTATGATGATATTTACTGTACAAATAAAATTTATGCGAGTGCTGATGCAGATTTGAATAAGAATTATCAAGCACTGCGAGTAAAGTTAAACACCGCGCAGAAAAATATTCTTAAGAAGTCTCAGCTTGCATGGATACGTCAACGTGATGCCGAGTGTACAGATTCAAATAGGAATAGTGTAGACGTGCAATGTCGTTTACAGACAACGCAAGAAAGAAACCATTGGCTGCAAGAAAGATTGCGTGAATGCCAAACGGTGGGATGTAAAACCAGTCGCTTAAGTGAATAAATAACGCAATAAAAAAGCCACATCATAAAGTGGCTTTTTTGCATTCACTAATTAGCGAGCACGGTACGTAATACGACCTTTAGTTAAGTCATATGGAGTCATTTCGACTTTTACACTGTCGCCAGTAAGAATACGAATATAGTGTTTACGCATTTTACCAGAAATGTGTGCAATAACTTCGTGACCGTTTTCAAGACGTACACGGAACATCGTATTAGGAAGCGTTTCGGTGACAACGCCTTCGAACTCAATGAGTTCCTCTTTATTGGCCATAGCCTACCTGATGATCAAATTGGAAAGGCGCAAATTATAGTCAATTTTTTTAAAAAAAACAAGATAGACACACTTCTGCTAAAGCATCTGGTTAAAGTATGACTAATAAAAAAAGATGTAATTTTTTTCACAAAAGAAGTGTAATTCTGTTGTCAGTTTGGTCAATCAACGCTAATCTAAAATCATAGTTATTAGGGACTGTTAATTGCATAAAGGTCAACAGCCCTAAATATCAATGAAGTATCTACATGGAAGGGCACTGCGTGGGTCAGCTAACAGATGCATCAGTTGTATTACGCTTTGGCTACCAAGCGATTCGTCGTGCGGGTTTGCCAACAGAAGAAATATTAACCAAAGCGGGAGTTGCTTTAAATCAGGTCGATACCAATGCACGTACACCGTTAAGTGCACAGTACGCCTTTTGGACTGCCGCTCAGGAAGTCAGTAAAGATCCAGACATCGGTCTGCATTTAGGTGAGCATTTGCCTTTGTATCGAGGGCAGGTGATTGAACATCTATTTATTAGTAGTGAAACCTTTGGTGAAGGCTTAAAACGAGCTTTAGCTTATCAGCGACTGATTAGTGATGCATTTGATGCAAAACTAGTAGTTGAAGAAGGACGTTGTTATTTAACCAATGGTGAACAGATTGGTGCTGACAATCTCGTCAATCGTCATTTCTCTGAATGTGCAATTTCGGGCGTGCTTAGATTTTTTAAGTTCATTACTGAAGGACAATTTCATCCTATCTTCATCGATTTTAATTTTAGCGAAGGAGCTTCTGAGGATGAATATTTCCGTGTATTTGGCTGCCCAGTTAGCTTAGGTCAGAAAGAGACACGTTTATATTTTGACCCAGCTATTTTAGATTTTCAGCTTTGGCAGGCAGAGCCAGAGTTACTTCAATTGCATGAACAATTAGCGATTGAAAAGTTACAAGAACTCGCCCGTTATGATTTAGTGGGTGAGGTTCGTCGTGCGATTGGTTCGACACTTGAAAGTGGAGAAACAACTTTAGAGACGGTTGCTGCTCAGTTGAATATTACGCCGCGTCGTTTACGTACTCAGCTCAGTGAGGCAAATACCAGTTTTCAACAAATACTTTCTGACTATCGTTGTCGTTTGGCTAAAAAGCTTCTGGCAAATACCAATGAGAGTGTTGAACGTATTGTGTATTTAACTGGCTTCTCTGAACCAAGTACGTTCTATCGTGCATTTAAGCGTTGGACGAATGAAACACCTGTTGAATACCGTAAGCGTAAGCAGCATCGTTAGATAAGTATATGTAAAGTTGGCTAAGCTTACTCAGGTAAGTTTAGCCAATGTGGCCCAAGTGGTGGCTGCGGCAAATCAAACTGCTCAGGATAATTACACTGAATAAAATAAAGGCCATCGGGTGGGGCGGTTACCCCAGCTGCCTTACGATCCTGCGCTGCAAACATTGCATCGATATGATCAATCTCATACATACCTTGACCAATTTCGAGTAAGCAACCGACAATATTACGCACCATATGATGTAAAAAACCATCTGCTTGAATATCTAAAACTAAATAGCGTCCATGTTCAAATAAACGACAATGTTTTACATGTCGAACAGGCTGGTTTGATTGGCATGCTGCTGCGCGGAAAGTTTCAAAGTTATGCGTTCCTTCGAACTTACTAGCAGCTTTAATCATCTTTTGCACGTCTAGCTTTTGGTAAATGTGCGTAACTTGCTTATGTAATAGTGCTGGGCGATGCGGTGCGTTATAGATGATATAGCGGTAACGTCGGGCAGTCGCTTTAAAGCGGGCATGAAAACTTTCATCCATCAGTTTAATCCACTGAATAGAAATATCTTTAGGTAGTTGACTATTTGCCCCTCTTAACCACCCCGTTTCTGGACGAATAGCGTTCGTGTCGAAGTGTGCCACCATATTCGTTGCATGTACTCCCGCATCAGTACGACCCGCACCGTGAAGTGCAATGGGCTCATCTCCAATTTTACTCAGTACACGCTCGATCGTTTCCTGAACGCTGGCAACGCCTGGCTGTTGTGTTTGCCAACCTCGGTATTGAACTCCGCTAAATTCAATACCGACTGCATAACGTTGCATAGCTTCACCTCTATTTAATGCTAATTTTCATTCCAATGGCTGAGCCATTGTTCTGGGGTTGGGTATTTTAAATAGATTTGAAGGGTTTTTGCATAGAGATCTGCATGGCTATGAGCATCACTGATGACAATTTTTGCAGTTTTGGTCCAGGCACTAATCGCATAACGTTGATCAATACCACCGAATGTCACCTGAGTGGTAAGAATTGGAATACAGCCACGTGCGTAAAGTTCATCTAATGTTGCGAGTAATTCTTGGTTTACTGCAATATTGCCAGTACCAAAACCTTGTAACACTAAAAAGTGTGGTGGGGCTGAAAGTAAGTGACGTAATTGTTGTACTAAGTGCTGTGTTGCAATGGGTTGCATCATCCAGTTTAAAATCTGGAAGGAAGCAGCTCGTTCAATTTGGGCGTCTTGTACGATCAATTCATTTTGCTGAGGCGTAAACTCAGCTTCACTACTTAACCCTGAAAATGCATCGAGTTCAGTCGTATGCGTTTTTAATGCAGTCTGCGCGTGGAATACTTGATGGTGGAATGCGAGATAAGCACCCACAGGTAAAGCAATCACTTGTTCTAATGCAAGATATAAGTTCTCAATTGCATCAGTAAATTCACGGGTGTTATCGCCTTGAATATTGAGTAACGGGTATTGGCTACCGGTAATCACAATATGACAGCTTTGGCCCAAAAAGCGGGCTAGGGTCGCAGCCGCATAACTGAGCGTGTCTGTACCATGAATAACAACGAAATGCTGATAACCTTCAAGTTGTAGTTGTTGTATACGTTGAATCAGGTGTAACCAGTCAGGTGCCGTACATGCACTGCTATCAACAATATTGGGTGCAGCAAAGCAGTCAACTGTTAAGTGTGGGGGAATCACTTTTTCAAGTTGAGGCAAGAATTGCTCATAAGGCATAGGAGCTAAAGGTTCACCAATGCAACCAAAAGTACCACCCATATAAAATAAGGCTATTTTTTTCATATTTTTGCAGGCATAAAAAAGCAGTCATCTCTGACTGCTTATGGTAAATCGAACAGTTCTAAGAAGCTATGCGATTAAGTAAGTTTTTCGCGCGTTGTTGTTGTTCTGTGTTGAATTTTTGCTCATTGCTTGCCAATAAGGCTTGAGCTGCTGGGTAGGCTCCTAACTTGATGTATTGCTCAGCTAGTTTTAAATCAAGCTCATTTTCATCTAACTGTTTTAATTCTGGAAAAGCTTCTACAAGGGGATCTTTAGTTTGATTTGGGGTAGTTTCTTCGCCTACTAGGTCTACAAGGTTTTGAGTTTCAATCTCTGGTGCTGTAACTAATGCAGGCTCGTCTAGCGAAAACTCAATAGGTGCTATTGAATTCGACTCTAATGGAGCTTGTTCTACGAGTTGAAGCTCATCTAATGATGAGATCTGTTCATTAGGTTTTACTTCTGGATCTTCATGGGTTAATTCAAGATTAAAATCCAAAGCATTGGTGTTCTCTTGAGCTGCTGGTGCCGCTATTGTCTGGTTTTTTTCCTCAGATTCATGCAGAGGTGCCAAGTCAAAAGAAAACTCTAGGTCAGCTAGCTCATTTGTTTCTTGAGATGGCGATAACTCTGATTTCTGTGTTGGTTGGCTGGTACTTTCGGTAGTCGTGGTTTGCTCAAATGAAAAGTTAAACTCTAAAGGTTCAACTTCAACAGCAGGTTCTTGCTTTACAGGGGTATAGTCTTGCTGCAATTCATCAAAAGAAGTTTCAGAAGAACTTGTTGTTAATTGGTCAAACTGAGCTGTTGCATCAGATGTATTTTTTGGCTCTTGGTATGTTTGAGCATGAGGAAAATCGATCGCATCTGGTTGTCTTGATGACTCATATTCTTTTTGTCTGGCTTCTGCTTGAATGGCTATTTCATTGAGCGCTAAGCTACGAATATGGCTAATCAGTTGAGTTATTGCAAACTCATCTTTTTGTGCAATATGAATCTCAAGTAGCAATAAATAAAGTTCATGTTGCGTATTATCTTTTTTGAGCGCCTGATTGACTTGAGCTTCAGCGGCTGAGAATTGTCTTTCTTGAATAAGTAGCTGAATCTTCTGACGAACAGCGTCTGGAACAGGACTGCTTTGTGGAGTAGAGGGAATAGATTCATCAACTACATTTACTTTAGTTTTTTCACGCGAGTTTTTAGTTGATTTAGAGTTCGTTTTTTTATTGGTTTTTCTATTTATTGTTTTAGGGGAATTCGACTCTTGCTTTTGGCTATTTTCGCGTTTTTTTAAAATGACAGCGACCACGAGCAATATGATGAATGGAATCACATATAACATTACTTTCCCCTTAAAAAATAAATATTTGCAATATAAAGCGAGCTGACTCTGGTTTTAACTTAATGCTTTTGCTTATGAGTCTGTTGCTGTGCTTGTAACTGCTGTTGTAACTCTGCCAAACGTGCATTCAGAAGTTGAATACGTTGGTCTTTTAAACGTAAAGTTTGATTTAGTTTGGTTACATTCCTTTGTAATGTAACGGTTTTTTCTCTTGTTGTCATAACTTTTACTGCTAACTCAGTATTGTTTTGACTTTGTTGTGTGCTCTTTTTAGCACTTCCATGCGTAGAATTTTGACTGTTTTCAGCCACAATACTCATTTCGGCTTGCTGTAAACGGTATTTTGCTTTGCCAGAAGTTGATTTTGCAGTATGTGCGATATCTGTTTTTGACTTGTTTTGCTGAGGTTTAGCTGCAGGAGAGTGAGCTAGGTTAAGTGCGATTCCCTGACGCAAACGATTTACATCACCTTGAATAAAAGCATGTCGGTTTTGTGTTTGAATATCATGCATGACTTTCGCAACAGGTTGTTTTGTTTTCGCGGCAATACGATTAGCAATGCTCCATAAAGACTCATTTCGCTGTACCACATATTTACCTGATGATGCTGGTCCTTTGTAGGAACTTAACGATTGTTTCTTCGCAGGATTTTGGTTAAGTGCTTTTTGAGGTACAGATTTCTTTTGCGCTGTTAGATTTTTGACCGGAGTTTTTGGTGAATTATTTGTAGGTGTCTTAGCGCTGGTTGGTTTAATTTCTGTCTGATCTGGGGTAGTAGCTGTTGTAACTTGTTGGGTAAGTTGAGTAGAAGAATTTGCACTAAGTGTATTGGATGAATTTGTGTTTATTGCTGGAGCAGTTCCAGAGTTAATAGTAAGACTGTGTTCACCATTCGAATTATTTGTAGTTGAGGCCGAGGTTGGTGATGCATATCGAGTACTTTCTGGCAGATTTAGAGCAATGTCTTTTTCATTGACAATAAACTGAGGTGACAAAGTACTTTCGTTATTTTCAGTCTTTTTTATAGAAGAAGGCTTAATTACGGTTTTGATATGCTGCAAACGGGTGGCAGAACCTTCACTAATTTTTACTACAATATTTAGTTCAGGATCAATCACAGGGCGAGATGAGGTAATCACAATAACCCCTGAGCCTTGACCGTTTTGGCGCGTATAAAAATTAAGATTTCCGGGCGGCTGATGAGTTACCCCTAACGCGCTTAAATCTTCAGGAGTCGCTAGACTGACTTGTAGATTGGCGTTGGGGTCAGCTTGTTGAAAATTCATTTCGGCATATAACAAATCGCCAGGTGCGGACTGAATTTGTATAGGGTCTAATGTAATCGCATAAATAGAAGGCGAAGACATAATGGTGAAAATGGCAATTTTTAATTTGTTATAAACAGTCATCTCAATCCATGACCTAATAAGTCGTAAAGTCATTCAAAATTATACAATAATGAAATGTAAATAAATTGTAAAATTTTCACAAACCAGTTACGAAAAAGCCGATCTAATGTGATCGGCTTTTTATTTTGACTGAATAATTCAAATCAAATTATGAGCTTTTGTATTCAACTAAAATACGTAACATGCGACGCAAAGGCTCTGCAGCACCCCAAAGTAACTGGTCACCCACTGTAAATGCACCTAGATACTCTTTACCCATGTTGAGTTTACGTAGACGACCTACAGGCACAGTTAAGGTACCAGTTACAGCAACAGGTGTAAGGTCAGTCATAGACGCTTCACGAGTGTTTGGTACAACTTTCGCCCATTGGCTTGAAGTACGAATCATATCTTCGATTTCATCAAGCGGCACATCTTTTTTCAACTTGATAGTAAGCGCCTGAGAGTGGCAACGCATCGCACCAATACGGACACAGTGGCCGTCGATAGGAACAATTTGTGAGTTACCCAAGATCTTGTTGGTTTCAACCTGACCTTTCCACTCTTCCTTTGATTGACCGCTTTCAAGTTGCTTATCAATATAAGGAATCAATGAACCCGCTAATGGCACACCAAAGTTAGCAGAAGGGAAACCTTCACCACGTTGTAAGTCAGCAACTTGACGATCAATATCCAAAATTGCAGATTTAGGATCATCTAACAATGTTTTAGTATTGTTGTATAAGTAGCCCATACCAGTTAGTAGCTCACGCATGTTTTGTGCGCCAGCGCCTGATGCTGCTTGATAAGTCATAGCAGTCATCCACTCCACCAAATTATTTTGGAAAAGTGAACCTACACCCATCAACATAAGTGATACTGTACAGTTACCACCTACGAAAGTTTTGGTGCCGTTAACCAATCCGTCTTTAATAACGTTAAGGTTTACTGGGTCAAGAACGATGATTGCATCATCTGACATACGTAAAGTTGAAGCTGCGTCAATCCAGTAGCCATCCCAACCAGTCGCTTTTAACTGTGGGAAAACTTCAGACGTATAGTCACCACCTTGACAGGTAATAATGACATCCATTTGCTTCAGACTATTAATGTCTGTAGCTTCCATAAGTGCTGGGGCAGTCTTACCACCAAATGAAGGAGCTTCACCACCTGCATTACTGGTAGAGAAATAAAATGGCTCAATATGAGCAAAATCATTCTCTTCAACCATACGTTGCATAAGGACGGAACCGACCATCCCGCGCCAACCGACCAGACCTACTTTCATGTCATTTTGCCTCGGTGCGTTAAAATTGTTAGGGGGAGTTGAGTGTATCAAAAGTGTCCACAACTGCAAGCGTTACAGAAACAAAACACCATCTTTATTGAGTAGAATATCTTGTTTATGTTACATACAAAATTGATAAAGATGACAAAAACTTTAAAAAACAAATCATCTTAAAAGAGAAAATTCAATGATTTATATCGAAGTTCTAGCTGGTCTGGTGATTTGGTTAAGTTTCTGGTCACTTATTCCTCGTGATGAGTGGTGGTTTCGTGGTGCCGATTTTCCTAGGTTGCAGATTCTATTTGTTGGTCTTTTAGCTTTTATAGGAATGCTGTTTTGGCCAACCGAATGGAATCTCTGGCGTGAAGTCGTGCTGGCTGCGCTCATTGCTGCCATTGCCTATCAGCTTAAAATGATTTTGCCCTATACCTTGTTTTGGAAAAAACAGGTTAAACAGGTGAAGACGTCTCAATTAGATCCACAAAAGCAGATTTCATTAATCGTATCGAATGTGCTCACTCCTAATGATAAGTATCATTTATTGCTTGAACAGATCAGGACATTAAAACCAGATTTGCTGCTTACATTGGAAAGCGATACGACATGGGAAAATGCTTTAAGGGAGATCGAAGGTGACTATCCTTATCGCGTTCCTGTACCCTTAGATAACCTCTACGGCATGCATTTATATAGCCGTCTACCTTTATCAAATACTGAAGTTAAATTTATTCTCAGTGATGAAATTCCCTCTATTCATACCACTGTAACTTTACGGTCTGGTATGCCAGTTCAACTCTATTGTTTGCATCCTAAGCCCCCTAGTCCAACTGAGGCGAAGGATTCGACTTTACGCGATGCTGAACTTTTAATTGTGGGCGACCAAATTAAAGATCTAGATGAAAGCTGTATTGTGATGGGTGATTTAAACGATGTAGCGTGGTCACGTACTACACGGTTATTTCAACGAATTAGTGGATTACTGGATCCGCGTGTTGGGCGACATTTTATTAATACTTTTCATGCGGACTATCCTTTATTGCGCTGGTCTTTAGACCATATTTTCCATAGTACAGATTTCGGTTTAGTGAAGATGCAGCGTTTACCTCATATCGGATCTGATCATTTTCCTGTCTATGTGGTTTTGCAGACTGGTCGAATATTTGAGCATATTCAAGAGGAATTGGAACAAACTCAAGATGATGAAGAAGAGGCACAAAGAGCTATCCAAGAAGGAATTGCAAAGGCTGAAGCTGAAGAAAAAGTAGTAACTGATAAAATTGCACAGCCTTATAAATAAAAAGAATATAAAAAGTGATGTAAGCAATATCGTACAAAGATTTGAGTCTAGGGCGAATAGGCAGAGTGTTATAAAAACCTTATTCTACATTCATCGGCACACGGAACCGGGAATGGATAATCCCACGTAAGGATACACAAAGCTGATATGGAATAGCATCACGGATCAGATGTTGGAACGGAAACGATAAAAATAATTATTAACCTGAAAGCACAACCTCATTTACCCGAGTTTTGCAGGACGCAGAACTCGGGTTGATATTTTTATATACCTTATTAAATTTATTGTAAATCATATAAAAATTTCCAAGATTATCTTATTTTTAAAATCTATTTAATTCGCGTTAAGCCTTCATAAATTTTCATGTACATGTGCGCAATTTTTAATGAAAAAAGATACAAAATTTTTTTTATCTAAGTTTTTGTTTTTATAGATTATTGATGAATAAATATAGGCTTTAATTTATTTAAAGATAAATTGGGGTTGTTTAATTAATAAATCTCAATAGAATGTGCCGATCGTTGACATGTTGGATCGTCAACAGGCATTGTTTTTTACTTCGCCGGATCGGCGGGGTGTGATTTGTTTGTACATTTAAATTTCTGTTTGGAAATTACTGTACATGTTGAGGTTTCACTCTTAGTTAGTGTTCTTCTCCCTCTCATATTTGATACTTTGCGGTGCATAAGGATTGTCTTATGAAGAATTTTAAATTTAGCCTTGCTTGGCAAATTTTAATTGCTTTAATCCTAGGGATAGTTGTCGGGGCTGTTTTACATAACCAGCCTGAAATCAGAGACAGTATTGTGAATAATGTTCTTACCCCACTTGGTAAGATCTTTATTAGCCTGATTAAAATGATTGTTATTCCAATCGTTTTCTCTACCTTGATTTTAGGTATTGCAGGTGTTGGCAGTACGAAAAGTTTAGGGCGACTTGGTTTTAAAACCATTCTCTATTTTGAAATTATTACGACTATTGCTATTTTGGTTGGTTTGGTTGCGGCAAATATTTTCCAACCAGGTGCTGGTGTAGATAAAGCGATGTTAGTGACGACTGATATTTCGCAATATCAGCATACAGCTCAAGAAGTTGGTTCTCAGTCACATGGATTGGTACAGACAATTTTGTCCATGATTCCAACCAATATTGTTAACTCTATGGCACACGGTGAAATGTTGCCTGTGATTTTCTTTGCTGTGTTGTTTGGTATTGGTCTGTCTTCATTGCCAGCAACTACTAAAGACCCATTGTTAAATGTGTTTCATGCAGTTTCAGAAACGATGTTCCGCGTAACGCACATCATCATGAAATATGCACCTGTGGGTGTGTTTGGTTTAATCGCAGTAACTGTTGCTAACTTCGGTTTTACTTCACTCATTCCATTAGCTAAATTGGTAGTGTTGGTTTATGCCGCTATCTTTTTCTTTGCTTTTGTGGTTTTGGGTATTACCGCAAAAATGTTTGGAATCAACATCTTTATCTTGTTTAAGATTTTAAAAGATGAATTGATTTTAGCATTCTCAACAGCAAGCTCGGAAACAGTTTTACCACGTATTATGCAAAAAATGGAAGCTTACGGTGCGCCAAAAGCAATTTCCAGTTTTGTGATCCCAACAGGTTATTCATTTAACCTCGACGGTTCTACACTTTACCAAAGTATCGCAGCAATCTTTATTGCACAGCTTTATGGTATAGATATGTCAATCGGTCAACAGGTAATCTTGGTTATTACTTTGATGATTACTTCTAAAGGTATTGCTGGTGTTCCTGGCGTATCATTTGTTGTCCTATTAGCAACTTTACATACTGTTGGTATCCCGCTTGAAGGCTTAGCATTTATTGCTGGTGTTGACCGTATTATGGATATGGCTCGTACTGCTTTGAACGTTGTTGGTAACGCACTTGCTGTACTTGTAATCAGTAAATGGGAAAAACAATACGACTCTGAAAAAGCTGCTGCTTATGAAGCAACATTTAAATAAGATGGCTTTCTTTTAGTTGTAAAAAACCCGCGAATATTGCGGGTTTTTTATTGGGTTATTTCAAAACGCGTTGGTATAGTTCTAGTGTTTGATCACACATATCTTTTAAGCTAAACATAGTGACAGGAGCAACGATTTGAGGTTGTTCAATATGATTTTTTACAGTCTCGATTAAGGCTTTTTCATTTTCTGCTTCAACAAGACCTTGTGGGTATACATTCGATAAAATCTCGGCAACACCGCCACGGTTCCAGCCAATGACTGGTGTACCCACTGAAAGCGCTTCTAAGGCTGTTCTACCGAATGTTTCTGCTTGATTGGATAGAGAGAGCACAATATCGCTAAAAGCGAGCCATTCCCGAATATCTGAGCGATGTCCTACGAAGGTAATTTTATCTGTGAGTCCTTTGCTTTGAATGGTACTTTGTAATTCACTTAAGTAGGCTTGCTTTTTGGCATCAGCACCGCCGACAACAACCACATGTAGCTGAGGATATTGCGTCTGAAGTTGATGCATCAGTTCAATTAAACTTTCATGCCCCTTTAAGCGTGTAATACGACCAGGTAAGCAAAGTAAAAACTTATTTTCAAGCTCAGGAAAGTCATTAAAAACTTGGTTAAACCACTGTGCTGAGGGCTGGTAATTATGTGGAAAAGCGGCAGGGTCAATGCCCCGATAAATTCGCACAATATCTTGCGGTGGACAGTTTTTATAATGGTCAGTGATGTATTTAACCACGCTGTCAGAAACAGCAATCAATTTTTCAGCTTGAGTCATAATCGCACTATAACGATTAACCGAATAGAAACCATGTACAGTGCTAATGAGGTGAGGGCGTTTGTTTGCAGGTATTTTTCTTAAGGCAAAGTGAGTAAGCCAAGCTGGTACACGAGAGCGCACATGAACAATATCGGGTTGATGCTGTTCAATCAGCCGGCGTAAAGGACGAATTTGCCACAAGCTTGAAAGTGATTTTTTATGAATAGGCAGCGTTAAATGAGTAGAACCTTCAGCTTCAAGCTGGGACACTAGTCGGCCGCCATTTGAAACAACCAAAGATTGATGGCCATGTGCAACAAGTGCGCGTGCAATTTCTAGCGTGCCGCGTTCTACGCCACCGCTATTGAGTTCTGGGAGAAGTTGCATCACTTTCATTGTTTGTTGCCTTATACATTCATAAAAGATGGACCATCTATAGATACATCATTTCAAACTAAATCATTATCCAGAATTTACTATCGTGCTAGCGACATGGATGTCGCTGTTTCGCTGTGTTACAAGGAAGTAACATCAGCGGAACAAAGGATTTTTGCTTACTTTTTATCCTTGAAAAGTAAGGTCTGCCTATTCGATAGTATTTGAATTTTACTTTAAATTAAGGCTGTGTCTGTCATCAATTTAAAATCATTACAGCTTTATCTTAATAAATCTCTTCATATCCCTCAGGACGTGTCTTAAAACGACGATGGAACCACATATATTGAGTTGGTGCGATGCGAAGCTGATTTTCAATAATTTTATTAACTCGAGTTGCATCATCGACTTCATCTTCACTTGGCATATTATCTACCGCAGGTTCAATCAGAACATGATATTTCGGGTTCTGAATATCACCGTGACGATAAAAATATAAAGGGACTGCAACTGCCTTAGAGATTTTTAATAAACGACGGTGAGCAGTTACTGTGGCCGCTGGCACACCAAAGAATGGTGCCATAACGCCTTGCTTGAGTCCGAAGTCTTGATCAGGGCTATACCAAATTGCATCACCATCTTTAAGGTGGCGAATTAAACCACGCATATCATCATGGTCGATTTGTGCTTTATAAATGGTGCCACGGCAACGATAAATCAGCATATCGAGCAATGGATTATTTTGAGGGCGGTACACAACATCTGGTTCGAAATATTGAGCACAAACATAGCCACCCGCATCAAGAAGCGTACTATGAGTACCCAATAATAAAACCCCTTTGCCTTGAGCTTGGGCATTGGTAATGTGTTCTAAGCCTTCAATGGTGACACGGTTTTTAAACCAGTAAGGCTTATACCATGCGTTTAATGTCTCAAAAATACCCAGCATCATATCTACAAAAACTTGCTTAGCTTGTTGCTGTACTTTTTCGGCTGACCATTCGGGAAAGCAGACTTCTAAATTACGAATAGTCGTTTTTCGGCGAGATTTTAAATATTTCCAAGCCAGATTTGCTAAGCCATGAGCCAGACGCCACTGAATTGCCCACGGCAAAATAGCCAAAAGCATTAAAAAAACAATGGCAATCCAAATACCCCAATATTTAGGCAATAAAAAGGACCATTGAAATTCACCGGGCGTATAAGTCTGCTTTTGGCTCATAACGATATAAAGAATTCAAAATTAAAACTGGCAAAAGTGTATCACGAACTGAATTTATCGTCGTAATACACTGTTGAATTGAGTGGTTAAGATAAGGAGGTAAAACGCGATTATCGGCGATTTGCTAAAAGAATACGAACAGCAAGCCCAGCTAGTACCGTTCCCATAAGCCAACGTTGTATATTTGCCCAAAGGGGTTTTTGTTGAAGAAAAAGGGCAATGCTACCCGCAGAAAGCACAATCAGAGCATTTACCGAGACGCTAACAAAAATTTGAATAGTACCGAGCTGAATGGATTGCCATAAAATACTGCCTTGTTGTGGGTGAATAAACTGTGGCAATAATGATAAATACATAATCGCAATTTTAGGATTAAGTAGATTTGTAGCAAAACCCATTAAAAATAGTTTAGCTGGGGAGTCTACCGATAATTGTTTTACATCAAAAATTGGGGATGCATTGGGACGTAGTGCTTTCCATGCTAGCCAGAGTAAATAAATTGCTCCTGCAATACGAATGGTGTCGTAAGCATAAGGAACTGCAACAATAAGCGCTGTAATCCCGAAAGAAGCGCAAAGCATATAAAATATGAAGCCAATGCCAACACCAGCGAGTGAAATAAATCCCGCCGTTTTTCCTTGGCAAATTGAACGAGAAATAAGGTAAATCATGTTTGGGCCAGGGGTAAGCACCATGGCCAAGCAGATTAATCCGAATGCTAAAATTTGAGAAAGATCTAGCATGAAAAATACTCGAATATTATTATATTGGTAGATATAACATAATTATTTTTATAAGTCTTATATTCAAACAGGGCGATATTTTGAACTATTAATGCTGACTAAACTTAATCACTCATCAAGTGTTTTTTATAGATTTTTGTGCTTTTAAAATTTATATATTCTAAAAAAGCCCCCTTAATTTAAGGAGGCTTTTTTGTTATTTAAATTGTAGGAACGAACACAAATTAATTTCCTTTGCTCATTTGTTCAAGTTCATCCCAGCGTTCTAATTTTTCAAGTAATACCTCTTCAATTTCTGCGAGACGCTGACTTGCTTTAGTTGCTTCATCGGCATTACTTACAAACCATGAACCATCTGCCAGCTTGTCGGAAAGCTCTGCTTGTTCAACTTCCAATTTCTCGATTTCGGCAGGAAGTTGCTCAAGTTCACGTTGGTCTTTATAACTCAGTTTGACTTTTTTAACGTTACTTTGAGCTGCGGCTTTTTCAGCTTCGGCTTTTGCCTGAGCTTTTTTAACGTCAGACTTTTGGTCTACAACTTTATCATCTGGACGCTGCAGCAAATAGTCTTGGTAGCCACCAATGTACTCTGCAATATTGCCTTTACCATCAAAGACCCAAGTCGATGTTACAACGTTGTCCATAAATGCACGGTCATGCGAAATGAGTAATAGGGTACCTTTATATTCAGAAAGCATCTCTTCAAGTAGCTCAAGAGTCACCATATCCAAGTCATTGGTTGGTTCGTCCATCACAATCAGGTTCGATGGTTTAAGCAATAATTTAGCAAGCAAAATACGGTTACGCTCACCGCCAGAAAGGGCCTTTACTGGTGTACGTGCACGTTCAGGTGAGAACAAGAAATCTTGTAAATAGCTATAGATATGACGACGGTTACCATTTACATCAACAAAGTCAGAACCTTCTGAAACGTTAGCCATCACTGTCTTTTCAAGGTCTAAGGCATTACGTAATTGATCAAAATAGGCTACTTCTAACTGTGTACCAGTCTTAACAGAACCACCGTGCTCAATTTCACCTAAAATGGCTTTAATTAACGTTGTTTTACCAACACCGTTATCGCCGACTAGACCAATACGGTCGCCACGCATGACAAGCGTAGAGAAGTCTTTAATC
The DNA here is from genome assembly GCF_000581835.1 of Acinetobacter sp. 1542444. NCBI lineage: Bacteria > Pseudomonadati > Pseudomonadota > Gammaproteobacteria > Moraxellales > Moraxellaceae > Acinetobacter > Acinetobacter sp. 1542444. The sequence goes on from NZ_JEYA01000005.1 coordinate 177,557, forward strand.
AGTGGTTTGTCGTCATAAGATACGCTTAGGTGTTCAATATCAAATACTAATTTACCAGAGCGATTTGCTTCTTGAGTCGCCATACTCACTTTGCCTTGTTGTGAACGGCGGGCTTTCGATTCTTCACGTAAAGCTTTTAAGGCGCGCACACGGCCTTCGTTACGCGTACGACGAGCTTTAATCCCTTGGCGAATCCAAGCTTCTTCTTCAGCTAACTTTTTATCAAATAAAGCATTTTGTTTCTCTTCTGCTTCCATTTGCTGGGCTTTAAGCTCTAAATAGCGTGAATAGTTACCTTCGTAGCCACGTAATATGCCACGGTCAAGTTCAACAATTCGAGTTGCAATACTGTCTACAAAAGAACGGTCATGCGAAATAAATAGTAGCGTTAAATTATTTTGATCGAGTAGGAATTTTTCTAGCCACTCAATACTTTCAACGTCTAGATGGTTGGTCGGTTCGTCTAGAAGTAGTACGTCTGGCTGCGTTAAAAGAGCACGAGCGAGTAAAACACGGCGTTTACGTCCACCTGAAAGGTCTGCCAAATCTGCATTTGGATCGAGTCCCATTTTACTTAACAGAGCATTGACCTTGTTTTCGAGTGCCCAGCCGTCTAGTTGGTCGAGCTTATGCTGTAGGTTACCCATACGATCACAAGCTTCCATATCTCCCAGCATACAAGCATCAGTTGCTTCATGATAAGCTCTGAGTACTTCGGCAGCTTCGCCTGCGCCATCAGCCACAATGTCAGCAACCTTACCAGAATCCATTGGAACGTCTTGGGCTAACATTGAAACAGTTAAACCATTTTGAATAGAAACTTCACCAGAATCCGGTAATAGGCTTCCCTCGATCAGTTTAAGTAAAGTAGACTTACCTTCACCATTACGACCAATTAAACAGACTCGTTCGCCACGTTCTAGATTAAAGTTCGCGCCATCGAGCAGGGCAGGTCCGCCAAAAGCAAGTTGGACATCCCTTAGGGTAATATAGGCCATAATGTTTTCCAGAATCTCAAATGAGGATTTAAATGACTAAACCACCATATCATGATGATCAAGCGTCATTTTCCGCACCCATTGAAGATTTGCAAGTGCGAATTACATTTTTGGATGATTTAGTTGAACAATTAAATCAACAACTCGCTATTCAAACTCAAGAAATAGCTGATTTGAAAAAACAAATGCAATTTCTTTATCAACGTGTGGAATCTTCGGATTTATCAGAAGGCATTGCACCTTTTGATCCATTAACGAATAAACCTCCCCACTATTAATAAAAAGGCAAGTTCGATACTTGCCTTTTTATTTGGGAATATTTTCAATTTTGCTTAAAAACCTTGTAAGACGATCTTACCTTTTGTTGTACCACTTTCAATTTGCTGATGAACTCGTTTTAAATTTTCAGCATTAATTGGACTTATAACTTCAGTCACAGTTGTTTTGATTTTTCCTTCATCAACCAGCTTGCTGACTTCATTTAATAGTTCACTTTGTTTTGCCATATCTTCGGTCTGGAACATTGAACGTGTAAACATAAATTCCCAATGCACAGATACAGACTTGGTTTTAAACGGTTTGATATCTAACTGTTCAGGATCATCAATGAGCCCAAAACGGCCTTGCGGTGCAATCAACTCTACAATATCTGCTAAATGCTGATCTGTTTGAGTAGTCGAGAACACATATAAAGGTGCAGTTAAACCTAATTGCTTGATTTGGGCTGCTAAAGGTTGACGATGATCTAACACATAATCTGCTCCAAGTTGCTTAACCCAGTCTTGAGTTTCTGCTCGTGAAGCTGTTGTAATAATTGTTAGGTTAGTCAGCTGTTTAAGAAGTTGAATGGTGATTGAGCCAACACCGCCAGCTCCACCAATCACTAATATTGTTGTGTTTTCTGGCGCATTCTTTGGAACTTGCAGGCGATCGAATAACATCTCCCAAGCCGTGATTGCAGTTAAAGGGAGAGCTGCAGCCTCGGTTACTTCTAAAGTTTTTGGTTTATGGCCAACAATACGTTCATCAACGAGTTGTAATTCGCTATTACTACCTTGACGATTAAGAGCACCTGCATACCAAACGATATCGCCAATCTTAAATTGAGTAACTTTATCTCCAATCGCTTCAACGATACCTACTGCGTCCCAGCCAAGCGTTTTCCACTGATTATTCTCAGGGTTTACATTCTTTCGAATTTTAGTATCTACCGGATTTACTGAGACAGCTTGTACACGAACAAGTAAATCGTGTCCTTCAGCAATAGGTGCATCGAGTTCAATATCAACGAGTGCTTCTGGCGATGTAATGGGACCAGCTTTTTGATATGCCACAGCTTTCATAATTATCATTCCTCTTGTTGAGAGTTTGATCATAACGTAAGCTTAAAATAAGTGACTACAGACAAATAACGCTCATAGTGTCAAAAAGGATACTGTAAAATGGCAAAAGCAAGACACTCAAGCTTTGATTGCTCTCCGGGTTGTTCAGTGGAGGCTGCGATTAGCTTGATTGATGGGAAATGGAAATGCGTCATTCTTTGGCATTTATTTAATGAAGGCACCTTGAGGTTTAACGAAATTCGAAAGCGTGTTCCGAGTATTACCCAAAGAATGCTGACAAATCAGCTACGTGAATTGGAACAAGATGGAATTATTCATCGGGAAGTCTATCCTCAGGTACCACCTAAAGTAGAATACTGCCTGACTGATTTGGGGCAAAGTCTTGAAAAAATTCTGTTTGCTTTAAAACAGTGGGGGGATGCTCATATTGACCAGTTTGGAAAGCTGACACTTGTTGATGGCCATTCGAATCCTTAATGATATTTGTGTCAGCTCATCGCAATTTGCACTGTGAAATCTGACTATTTTGAAGCTTGCCCCTGTATCGGGCATTATTTTTATGATGAAACTTGCGTTTTCTGGTCAGCTTATGCAACTCTAATAAAAGAGATTAATAGGTTTTGCTATGGACAATATGGGAATTTGGGTTACCGTTATCATTGTTCTTTTCGTACTTGGCTCCATTTTTGGTTTAAGAGTGAGCCCACGTGAAAAGGCACTTGGTATTATGCGTGATAAAGCTCGTAAAATGGGTTTACACCCACGTGTAATCGTTGCACCTGAATGGACACATGTCCCAATGGCGACTGAAAAGCGTGCCAGCATGGTTGCTTATTATAGTGTATTGATTCCCGATGCCCGTTTATCTTTAATGCGCGCTCGCGTTGTAGACGGCAAATTAAAAGTGGTTCAGGGTGATGAGAAATTTAATGATTCTCCCATTGCATTAAAAGGGATTTATGCTATTGATATGCAGGCAAACTGTGTAGGGCTTTATTGGGATGAGGAATCAGACCTGAGAGCAACACAATTAGATGAGATGAAGGCTTATCTGTTGAACTTGGCTAAAGCCTGATTTTTAAATTTATTGGTATAGGAATAACATTTTATATGGCGAATACCTCGCGCTCTGCATCTCAAAGCACAGCATCTACTGCACCTGCTGCACATAAACGTGCCTTAGTGATTGTGGAGTCGCCTGCCAAAGCGAAAACCATCAATAAATATCTGGGTTCGCAATACATTGTAAAGTCTTCTGTAGGTCACGTACGTGATTTGCCAACAGGTGGCAGCAAATCAACTGAGAAAAAGCCGGCTGCCCGGACGAAACTCACTGAAGCAGAAAAAGAACAAAAAGCCAGTCAGGCTTTAGTTAATCGTATGGGGGTTGATCCTGAACATGGTTGGGAAGCTCATTACGAAGTTCTGCCAGGTAAGGAAAATGTTGTTGCTGAACTAAAAAAACTCGCCAAAGATGCCGATGCAATCTATCTCGCAACGGACTTGGATAGAGAAGGGGAAGCCATTGCTTGGCACCTAAGAGAAGTTATTGGTGGTGATGACAGTCGTTATCATCGCGTGGTATTTAACGAAATTACTAAAAATGCCATTCAAGAAGCATTTAAACAACCTACGCGTCTAGATTTAAACCGAGTTAATGCACAGCAAGCACGCCGTTTCTTAGACCGTGTTGTTGGCTTTATGGTTTCACCATTACTTTGGGAAAAGATTGCCCGTGGTTTATCGGCAGGGCGTGTACAGTCTGTAGCGGTGAAATTGGTTGTAGAGCGTGAAAGAGAAATTCGTGCTTTTATTCCGGAAGAATACTGGCAAGTTTTTGCAGACACGCAAGCCAAGAAAGATGACATTCGTCTTGAAGCAGTTAAGCAAGCTGGTAAAACCCTTAAACTGAAAAATAAAGCTGAAACTGATGCTTTATTGGATGTTTTAAAAGGTGCTGAATATAAAGTTGCACAGCGTGAAGATAAACCGACTAAGGTAAATCCAAGTGCACCGTATATCACTTCAACGCTGCAACAAGCTGCAAGTACACGTTTAGGTTTTTCTGTAAAGAAAACCATGATGCTGGCACAGCGTCTATATGAAGCAGGTTTTATTACCTATATGCGTACTGACTCAACGTTCTTGAGTGATGATGCAGTAAGCATGGTACGTGCTCATATTGAAAGCCAATTTGGTGAGAAATATTTACCAGCGAAGCCAAACCGCTATGGTAACAAAGCGGGTGCTCAAGAAGCCCATGAAGCGATTCGTCCTTCAAATGTTGCACTTACAGGTGATCAACTTGCGGGTGTAGAACGTGATGCTCAGCGTTTATATGATTTGATCTGGCGTCAGTTTGTTGCATGTCAAATGACTCCAGCAGAATATTTATCTTCAACTTTAACGGTTGAAGCTGCAAATGTTGAATTGAAGGCAAAAGGCCGTACGCTTGTATTTGATGGTTTTACACGAGTGCGTGGTGCTAACAAGTCTGATGACGATATTATTTTGCCTGCAATTAAAGTAGGTGAAATTTTAAAATTAGAGAAGTTAGACCCAAGTCAGCACTTTACTAAACCACCTGCACGTTTTACTGAAGCTTCTTTGGTTAAAGAACTCGAAAAACGTAGTATTGGTCGTCCTTCGACTTATGCAGCGATTATTTCTACAATTCAAGAACGTGGCTACGTTAAGTTGGAAAACCGTCGTCTTTTCGCCGAAAAAATGGGTGAAATCGTGACAGATCGACTTGATGAAAGTTTCAATAACTTGATGAACTATGCCTTTACAGCAGACCTTGAAGGGCAGCTCGATAAAGTTGCAACAGGCGAGCGTAACTGGAAAGAGTTACTTGATACTTTCTATGGTGACTTCAAGAAACGTCTTACCAATGCTCAAGGCGAGCACGGCATGCGCCGCAACCAGCCGGTTGAAGTGCCAGCGGTACATTGTCCTGAATGTTCACGTCCAATGCAGATTCGTACAGGTACAACAGGCGTGTTCTTAGGTTGTTCTGGGTATAACTTACCGCCTAAAGAGCGGTGTAAAGGTACTTTGAACTTAACACCAGTTGAGTCCTTAGCTGCTCTTTCTGATGATGATGGTGCTGAAACCGCAGATTTGATGTCAAAACATCGTTGTGCGAAATGTGGCACAGCCATGGACAGCTATGTGATTGATGGTGGTCGTAAACTGCATGTATGTGGTAACAACCCTGACTGTGACGGTTTTGAGCTTGAAGAAGGTGAGTTCAAGATTAAAGGCTACGATGGCCCAACCATTCCGTGTGATAAATGTGATGGTGAAATGCAGCTTAAAACTGGCCGTTTTGGTCCGTATTTCGCTTGTACAAGCTGTGACAATACTCGTAAGGTCTTGAAAAGCGGTCAGCCTGCACCTCCACGTGTAGAACCGATCAAAATGGAACATTTGCGCTCAACAAAGCATGATGACTATTTTGTTTTGCGCGACGGTGCGGCTGGGCTGTTCTTGGCCGCAAGTAAATTCCCGAAAATTCGTGAAACACGTGCGCCAAAAGTTGCGGAATTGCGTAGTGTTGCTGCTCAGCTTGATCCTAAATATCAATTTATTTTACAAGCGCCAGACGTAGACCCTGAAGGTAATCCGACAGTTGTGAAATTCAGTCGTAAGAATCAATCACAATATGTAGGTTCGGAAACTCCAGAAGGTAAACAAACCAAATGGAGCCTAATTTATCAAAATGGTAAATGGGTTGAGGGCTAATTAAGTCCACAATAAAAAATGCTAGCTCAGCTAGCATTTTTTATATCTAAAACAATAAAAGAAAATTTTAAATGTATGGGGAAAAAGAATGTGGAAAAACATTCGAGTTTTATGTTTGTTAATTATTTTATTGATTGTTGCTGTTCAGGCATGGCGAGATCAAAACCAAGACTGGAATCAACCTATTGTTGTCGTTTTACATCCTATTAATGCAGATGGTTTGCAGACAACGCAGAGCTATATTCATCAGTTGCAATACACTGATTTTGAGAGAATAAGAAATTATTTGGGAGAATGGTCGCAACACTATCGTGGTCAATCAGGAAACTTTGTAATTCGTTTAGGTCAGCCATTACAGCAACGACCTCCTGAGGTTCCTCAAAATGCCAATATCTTTCATGTGATGTGGTGGAGTTTAAAGTTCCGTTTTTATGCATGGCGCCATCAACAACCTGAAGACAATGGGGCATCACTTAAACTTTATTTAAATTATTACGATCCCAATTATCAAAAAGTTTTGATCCATTCGACTGCTTTGGAAAAAGGTCGTATTGGTAGTGTGAATTTATTTGCGACTAAAACACAAGCTTCCCAAAATCAGGTTGTGATTGTTCATGAGCTATTACATGGCTTTGGGGCACAAGACAAATATGATTTAAAAACTGGTCAACCGCTTTATCCTCTAGGTTACGCGCACCCTGAAAAAGTGCCTTTATATCCGCAAACTGACGCTGAAATCATGGGTGGTCGAACACCATTATCTGAGCAGAGCAGTAAAATGCCGAATGGTTTACATGAAACCACAATAGGTTTACCTACAGCCCAAGAAATTGGTTGGGTGAAATAAAATTGTGGATAAATACTGCTTTATCCACATTAATTGATAAGAAACGATGCAGATCTTATACAGACAAAAAATGTGAAGTGGATCACTATTATTAGGTAGATGAAATTCTAATACCTGATAATAAGAGTGGCCATGATGAAAACTGTCGGTAATGATTTGGTGCGTAATCAGTTACATGCTGATCGTAAGTGGTATTTGATATTAGGCTTTGTGCTTATTGGCTTCGGTCTGATTTTGTTTAGTTCATTACCATTTGCGACCTTTTCTGTGGTTTTTTTATTTGGAATACTCATGATGGTCGGAGGTGTTTTACATCTTGTCGCGGCCATTAGTGTATTTAAAGGTGCAAGCCGCTGGTTATGGGCACTCTTTGGCGTGCTTTATCTAATGGCAGGCTACTATGCTTTTTCTACTCCCGTAACAACAGCGGTAGTTTTGACGAGCTTATTATCAATAGCACTGATTATTGCTGGAGCTATACGTACAGTAAACGCGATTTTACTTAAACCAATTACTGGGTGGGGGTGGACCTTATTTTCAGGATTATTAACACTCGCTACAGGTATTTTGATCTTGGTTTCTAAAGATTCACCTTTTTGGGTGTTAGGCATGTTCCTTGCCATAGATATCTTATTCCAAGGAATTAATTTTCTAGGTTTGGCTTCTGCGATTAAGCATCTGCCATCTAGTTCAAAAACAGTATCTTAAATAATATTGTTGAATCAAAGAGCACTTTAGGTGCTCTTTTTGTTTTTAGGACGGGCAGACGCATCTGGGGTTGGGTCTGTTAAACTATGTCTTGGTGTTTTAGCGATATGTGTTATGAGTCTTGCAAAATTAATTAATGAACTAAATGCTCAGCAAAAAAAAGCAGCCACGACGTCTGCGCAGAACTGTTTAGTTTTGGCAGGTGCTGGCTGTGGCAAGACTAAGACGATTGTTGCCCGTGCTGCCTATTTAATTGATCAAGGCTTACCAGCAAACCAAATCCAGATTTTAACGTTTACTCGACGTGCTGCGAGTGAAATTGTTGCAAGAGTAGAGCAGCATGTAGGAGCACAGGCAAAAGGCCTAAGAGCTTCAACTTTTCATACTTTTTGTATGTATTTACTGCGCCGTAATCCACAAGCTTTTGGCTTAAATCAATTTAGTATTATTGATCGTGATGATCAGTTGCTGATGTTCCGTTTATTAAGAGGTAAAGACAAAGATAATGTTTTACCTAAAGCGGCAGAGCTGTGTGATCTATATTCCTATGCAAGAAATACTCAAACAAAGCTTTCTGAAGCATTAATCAAACAGCTTCCAGATGCATATGAGCATAAAACTCAAATTGCTGAGTTGATGAAAACTTATGAGCAACGCAAAAGAGAGCGTAATTTTTTAGATTACGACGATATCTTGTCGATTGTGGCTGTTCATTTACAAAACTCAGAAGCGTTAACCAATTGGGTTGCAGGTTTTTGTCAGGCATTGCTAGTTGATGAAATGCAAGATACAAACCCTTTGCAATGGGCTTTATTGCAGCCCTTAATTGGTAAAGTGAAGTTATTTTGTGTGGGTGATGATGCGCAGTCCATTTATGGCTTTCGTGGCGCAGACTTTGAAAATATCCATTCTTTTAAAGAACGAATACCTGATGCAGAAGTACTTACACTGGCTTTAAATTATCGCTCGACTCAAGAAATCTTAGATTTATCGAACTGGCTGTTGGCACATAGCCCAATTGATTATCAAAAACAGCTACAAGCACATCGTGGCCAAGGGCAAAAGCCACAGCTACATTTGTTTGGTAATGAGTTTGAAGAAGCAAACTGGATTGCACAAGATTTAATAACGCGCCATCAACAAGGTGCAAACTGGCATGACCATATGGTGTTAGTTCGTTCTGGTTATAGTGCCCGATATCTAGAAGGGGCTTTTATTGCTGCTGAAATACCTTATCGTTTTATTGGTGGGGTAAAGCTTCTTGAGTCGGCCCATGTAAAAGATGTACTGAGCCTGCTACGTATTGTGAGTAACCCTCACGATGATTTGGCTTGGATGCGCTTTCTAACCTTGTGGGATGGGATCGGTGATGTTGGTGCTAGTAAGTTAGCCCAAGAGCTGATGGGAATTGTTGATGTCGAGGAGCGCTGTCAGCGACTTGAACGTCATGGCAAGGTACCTCTACAAGCGATTTTAATTTTAAAACAGCTAGATGTATTACAGCAGCATGTCGAGGCAAGTATTGGCTTGGCTCTCGATGCTTTAGGTGAACAGCTAGAGGAAAATTATAAAACTAAAGATTGGTCGCGCCGTTTAAAAGACTTTGATTTGGTTAAGCAACTTGCACGAAAGCATGCGTCGTTAGGTGAATTCCTTGAGGAATATGTACTTGAGCCGATTTCAGTTTCTGAAATTGAAAAAGCTGCTGATCAAGATTTAGTAACTTTAATTACGATTCATTCAGCTAAGGGTGCGGAACAGAAAGTTTGTTATGTACCTCACGTATCGCCAAATCAATATCCGTATGCAAGGGCTCAGGGTGATTTTGATGATGTTGAGGAAGAACGCCGTGTGCTATATGTTGCCTTAACGCGTGCTGAAAATGAATTAATTTTGACGAAGCAAAATCTTAATACGTGGTCGCAAGACACTTATGATGAGCAAGGTCGTAAAGTTGAGAGTTATTTCTTAAATGATCTGCCTGCACACTTGGTTCAAGCAAAAATTCATAGGCAAGTACCTCAGCAATTTACTAAAAAACAATGGAACAGATCTCCTGCAGTAAATTTAGGTTTTGGTATCGATCTGGACTAAACTACTGTATAAGACGCTGTGATTACTTAAATGTATATTGGCCCTCCCTTTTATTGCCAATTAAGGTTAGAAAATGAAGATATTAGTTCGTAATTTAGATCGTGCTGTAAGTGAAGTGGAAGTTTTAGAGTTATTCAAGGCATATGGTAAAGTTGATACATGTGTTCTGGTGACTGATAAAGACACAGGTAAATCGAAGGGCTTTGGTTTTGTTGAAATGCCTAATCCCCGTGAAGCGATTAAGGCAATTAAAGGCTTAAATACGCTTAAAGTTAAAGGCTATGGAATTCGAGTTAAAGCAGCCGAAGAATAAGTTTTCCTGGTGAAAAGGCAATTTTTAGCTCTCTCGATTGTAACGCCGAATGGTACTCGTATTGCTGAAGGTATAAAAACACTTGAAGTGCGTTCATGGATACCTACGCAGTTACCAGTGAAAGATCTATTAATTGTCGAAAACCAGAACTTTCTGGTTAAAGATACTGATGAAGAGGAATGAGTTGCTGTCGCTTTAGTTGATGTCGACTCTATTCATGCTTGGCGAAATGACGAGGTCAATTTAGCCTGTGCCTCTGCTTGGAGTGAAGGCTATTTTGCTTGGGTCTTAAGTAATGTTCGTCCTATAAAACAGCCAGTGAAAATTTTAGCTAAACGTAAAATTTATCAAGTTGAGCTGGATTTACCATAAATAACGTTGATTTTATCAATGGAGTCGTTAAGCTAAGAATAGCTATTGCAATGGCGATTTTAGAACAGGAAAGTTTAGTTATGTCACGTGTTGCTCGTTATCATGCCGATCGTACCAATCAGAAGCTCTATTTTGCACGTCTAGCGTGTCAACAGGCAGAGCAGACCGATCATGTGCAGCAGGTACAAGCTTACCGTGAAGCAGCTGTATTTCATTTACATGGCGCAATGTTAGCGTTCTTACAAGAATTGGTACGTTATTACCGTTTAAATGATTTGCAACCCACCTTAAAATCTATTGAGGAACATATGGCGGCAAAAGGACAGGTTTCCCCTGAAGTGTCCGTTTTGCAGCAATTGGCAAAAGATGGTTTTGTTGCAGAGTTAAAACGAGCTTATCGTATGTGCCAATACGCCCCAGAACCAAAAGAACCGACTCCTGAAGAAGAAACTTCTTCTAACCTTATTATTAAAGTGACACAAGGGCCTCAGTCTTGGTTGCCAGATGTTAAAATCTTGCGTGAATGGCACCGAGAATTAAGTCATTTAATTGATGGTTTTCGTAACGAAATGGTCGAGTTCTAAAATTAAACTGCCTAGATGCTTGAAATTTCGACTAGGTGTGCCTATATAAATAAGACAAGAGATGCAAAGTGCAAGGGTGCTTTGCCACCATGTTGAAACATGGAGGAAGTATATGTCTATACAGCAATTGAAAGAGTTATTTGGAAATCAAGAAGCAGTGTTGGAATTAGTTCAACTCGAAGGTGGTGAACTCGCCTTGCGTAATGCAGGTTCTGAGAATGAACCCTTGGTTAAAATTCAATTTAGCGATGAAGTCAAAGCAATCTTGGGTGAGCAGACTCCAGTTGTTGCTCAGCATATGATTCAGGCTGCATTATTTGGACTGCTGGAAAAGCAGGTAAACGAGTGGCAGGCTGAGGGATTAGACGAACAGCCTAAATTCTTGAGTTAAAAAAAGCGTACTCTTGAGTACGCTTTTTATATGGGTTAATGAATTGTTGACTGATGAGCAAGCTCGATCTGATTTAAGATGTGGTGACTCATATTCTTTGCCATTTCTTCTTTTGCATAGAACACTTCGCCAATATTTTCATCACGGATAACCGCTGCTTCTTCTTTGCTTTCTGCGCAAATTAATACCTGAATCTGAGGATTTAATTGCTTGGCAATCGCCACGATACGGTGAATATCTAAAATATCCATAGGTGAGATTACCAAGAGTCGTGCATGCATGATATGTGCTTGAATTAAAACACTTGGTTCAGTAGCAACACCACTCACAGCAGCAATATTTGCGTTACGTAGTTTTTCTACGATTTCACGATTCTCTTCTGCAATAACGACTTTAATATTCTCATTAATTAAATTTTCAGTAATACGTCTTCCCACACCGCCATACCCCACAATTACGACCTGATCACGCAAGTAAGCTTGATCAACTTCATCGGGTAACATTGCTAATGGGTCACCGCTACGTTCAAGCAGTCGGGCTAAGTGAGAACGTTCACGAATCCAACGTTGTACAGGTTCAATCGCTGAGAAGATGAAAGAGTTAAGCGTAATTGAAAATAAAGCGCCCGCTAAAATCAGATTCTGAGCTTCTAAGCTTAATAGGCCTAAAGAAACACCGAGTGTCGCCAAAATAAATGAAAACTCACCAATCTGTGCAAGGCTTGCCCCGACTGTTAAAGCTGTATTGATTGGATAGCGGAAGAATAAAACCAGTGCCATTGCAGCAAGAGTCTTACCCACCATAATAATCGCGATAACAGCTAAAATATGTAGCGGACTCTCCACAAGAATATGTGGATCAAACAGCATACCCACAGAAACGAAAAATAAAATCGAGAAAATTTCACGTAGTGGGAGAGTCTCTTCTTCTGCACGATGGCTAAAGTCTGATTCTTTAACGACCATACCCGCAAAGAATGCCCCTAAAGCCATTGAAACCCCAAAGATGGCATAAGAGCCGTAAGCAATCGAAACAGCAGCAGCGACGACGGTCAGTGTAAATAGCTCTCGTGACCCTAAACGAGCAACGAATTGCATAATAATAGGTACAACACGTTTACCTACAATGAGCATAAAGGCAATAAAGCCAATCACCTTTAATAAGGTTATCCCAAGGGTTAACCAGATATTACCGTCTGCACCTGCCGGTGCTTTTCCACCGAGTAAAACAGCTGTAGCCGGAAGAAGTACTAAAACCAGTACCATCACTAAATCTTCGACTAACAGCCAACCCACAGCAATTTTGCCGTTAACTGAGTCTAAAAGACCTCGGTCTCCTAATGCTTTTAATAATACAACCGTGCTCGCACACGATAGACTTAAGCCAAAAACGAGTGCAGACCCGAAACTCCATCCCCATAGCATTGAAACGCCAATACCAAGTAAGGTTGCAACAGCGATCTGTAAAATTGCGCCAGGCAAGGCAATACGACGAACTAGTAATAAGTCTTTTAATGAAAAGTGCATCCCTACACCAAACATCAGGAACATGACCCCGAGTTCTGCAAGCTGGTTGGCAAGGTGGATATCTGCTTCTATACCCGGTGTATTTGGGCTAATAATAATTCCGGCAATTAAATAGCCGATAAGAGGGGGGAGTCGTAATCGGGCTGCAATATAGCCAAAAATGAGGGCAACGCCGAAACCAACAGCAAGTAAAATAATTAAATCTACGTCATGCGGCACTAAAAACTCCTTTTACGTGAGTTAGGCTAAAAACAAGCATAAAAAATGCCAAGGCGGAATGTAGAGAAAGTTTAACAAAAAGGTGAGTATAAAAAAAATGCAAAAAAAAACGACTTCATAAAGAAGTCGTTTTTTTCGAGGCTAAAATTATTTGATTTTAGCTTCTTTGAAAATCACGTGTTGACGGATTTTTGGATCAAATTTTTTGATTTCCATTTTTTCCGGCATAGTACGTTTGTTTTTAGTCGTGGTATAGAAGTAACCTGTACCAGCTGAAGAAACGAGGCGAATCTTATCACGCATTGCTCAGACTCCTTAGATCTTTTGACCTTGAGCACGAAGGTCTGCAACAACCTTTTCGATACCCAATTTGTCAATAATACGCATACCTTTAGTGGTTAAACGAAGACGTACAAAACGTTTTTCGCTTTCTAACCAGAAACGGTGGTGGTGCAGGTTCGGCTCGAACCGGCGCTTGGTTTTGTTGTTGGCGTGTGAGACGTTGTTACCAACGACTGGACGCTTGCCGGTAACTTGGCAAACCTTAGACATGGTGTAACTCCATTGATTCAGCCAACAGCAAATCTGTGGCCAGTCATACTAAATGTAAACGGATGAATTCATTCAAGGGGCGTTTTATACCAAAAATACGATTAAAAGACAAGCGAAATTGGTAAAAACGAGGCATGATTTAGTATAACAGATCATGCCTTGATCAGTTAGCGCAACAAGGTTTTCGAAATGAAACGATGAATCGGCTTATTGAACGGTGGAAGAATGTATTTAAGGCTATAAAGTTTTGGATTTGACATCACCGAACGCTCATGAGAAAGGCTAAAAAAGCCCTCTGGTCCGTGATATTTACCCATACCTGATGCGCCAATTCCGCCAAACGGTAAATCATCTTGTGCAACATGGGTAATCACCATGTTAATTCCAAAATGCCCTGAATGGGTGTGCTGTGCAATATAGTCCGCACGCGCCTGATCATAGTCAAAATAATACATCGCTAAAGGACGTGGACGACTATTAATGAATTCGATGACTTCTTCTATTTGGTCATATTCTAAAATCGGTAGAATAGGCCCGAAGATTTCATTTTGCATAATATCCATTGCGGTTGTCACGCCAGTGACTAAAGTCGGTGCAATTTTGCGGACATCATCTAAGATTTCATTTTGCGGATTAATTTCAACAATACGTGCACCTTGATCACGGGCATTTTCAAGATAACCCTGAATGCGGTTGTACTGTTTATCATTAATAATAGAAGTGTAGTCTTGGTTGTTTCGGAAATGAGGGTACATTCCAGCCACAATCAATTTAAAGTTTTCGATGAACTCGGCAGTTTTGCCGCGTGGTAAGAAAATATGATCTGGCGCAACACAAGTTTGTCCTGCATTCCACAATTTACCTACAGCAATACGCTGGGCAACATCTTTCATGTCCATTGATGCATGTACTAGGGCAGGAGATTTTCCGCCTAACTCGAGAATTACTGGAACTAGGTTTTGAGCTGCGGCTGCCATCACTGTTTTACCAACAGAAGTTGAGCCTGTGAAAATCATTTTGTCGAAAGGCAAATGGCTAAACGCATCTGAAATAACGCCACCACCATTTACCACAGCAACTAGTTCTTGTGGGAATGCTTCTGCTAATGCACTTTCAAGGACTCGGCCAAAGTTTGGTGAGGCGCTAGAAATTTTGATCATGGCATGGTTGCCTGCAGCTAGTGCACAGATCAGAGGTCCAACTGAAAGTAATAATGGGTAATTCCATGGTGTAATAATACCAATAACACCCATAGGTTGATATTGTACCCAACCTTTTGCTGGCTGATGTAATACACTGATGTGGCGTTTTGATGGTTTCATCCATGCAGTCAGATGTTTACTGTAATATTTGATTTGTTCCAAACTCGTGAGTAGTTCACCAATTTTTGTTTCCATAACTGCACGATTGCCATAATCAAGGTTAATTGCTTCGGCAATCTGATCTTGATATTTTACCAAGACTCTTTTAAGACGAGCTAAACGATCAATACGCTCTTTAGCAGTGGGTACCGGATGACGTAAATAAGCGAGCTTTTGTTGTTCAAGCAAATCATGTAAATGCTTAACATCATAAGGAAGCTGAGTCTCTGGATTTGTTTTTGTTTGACTGTTCATCGGTACTTACCAAATATACTGATATACTTATTTTTTAGAGTAAATACTCTAAATAGTCAAGTCGGTTTATGTGTTTAAGTCTTAACCATGTGAATTATTAAAGGTTATTAAAATGTCTCTACCTAAAGCTCTGAAGACAAAAGACCGGATTTTACAAATCAGTTTGCAGCTTTTTAACGAGCGAGGTGAACGGTCGGTTACAACCAATCATATTGCGGCGGAGTTAGGTATTAGTCCTGGAAACTTGTATTACCATTTCCGGAATAAGCATGAAATTATTAAAGAATTAATGTACCAATATCAGGTTGAGACTTTGGAAATGCTTTCTTTACCTGAAGACAGACCACTAACGACCAATGACAAAATCAACTATTTTCAAGTATTAAGTGGTCAACTCTGGAGTTACCGTTTTATCCATCGTGATGTCTATCATTTAGTTGAAAGTAACGAAGACTTTAAAAAGATTTATCCACGGTTTGCTGGACAGGTCATGCAACAGGGGCAAAAGATTTATCAAGCCTTTGTCGATGCCGGCCTTATGAAAATGACGCCATCTGAAATTGAAGCGCTCATTATTAACTTATGGATTGTATTAACAAACTGGACAAACTTTTTATATATGTCTGGTCACATTAGTGACAATAACCACTTAGAAGAGAAATGGGTTTGGCAGGCATTACGTCAAATGGTTTTCCTTGAAGGTCCTTATCTTATGGGGGAAAGCCGAGCAACTTACGAGCAGTTGCTTGATTCACTGGGGCCTTCTGATCTATTCGCCAGCTTGTCGTCGTTAAAAGATGAATAGTTGTGCTTGCCTATTTAGAGCGCTAGAATACTCGGCTTATTAAAAATTTGACTCAATTAAGTGATATTAACCAAATGAATATGACCACTGCCAATACAGCCCGTTTACTGATTACTTGTGAAGACAAGCCTGGGATCGTACAGGCTGTATCGAGCTTTTTGTACCACCAAGGTGCAAACATTACCGCGCTTGACCAATATGCGACGGAAGCTCAGGGTGGACGTTATTTCATGCGTGTTGAGTTTGAACTTGATCATTTACAGTCACGTAAAGATGCACTAATTCAAACATTTGCTGCTAACGTTGCTGAGCGTTATGGCATGCAATGGCGTCTTGCTTTCGTAAACGAAATTAAGAAGGTTGGTATTTTAGTTTCTAAAGTCGACCATGCTTTACTTGAGTTATTGTGGCGTCATGCACGTGGGTCGTTACCTTGTGAAATTACACATGTGATTTCTAACCACGAAGATTTACGTGAATCTGTTGAGAACTTCGGTATTCCATTTACTGTAATTAAAGTAACGAAAGACAATAAAGCCGAAGCTTATGCACAAATTGATGAAATGATGCAGGGCAATGACTTATTAGTTCTTGCACGCTACATGCAGATTTTAAGCGAAGATTTTGTTGCGAAATGGGAAATGAAAATCATCAATATCCACCATTCTTTCTTGCCAGCTTTCGTGGGTGCCAACCCATATAAACAAGCTTATGAAAAAGGTGTGAAGTTGATTGGTGCGACAGCTCACTATGTGACTGCTGATTTAGACCAAGGTCCAATTATTGAGCAAGACGTTGAGCGTGTAAGCCATGACTATAATGTTGAGCAATTACGTGAGCTAGGTGAAGATGTTGAGCGTAATGTATTGGCTCCCGCAGGAAAAAGGCATTTTGAAGACCGTATTATTGTTGATGGTAACAAGACAGTTGTTTTTTAAATAACGCTTATTTAAAAAAAGCACGCTTCATGCGTGTTTTTTTATATCAAAAAAACTATTGAAATGATATAACGTAACAATATTGAATGAGTTTATGGTAAGATTTAATCTCTTCATAGTGAAATTAGCCTAACTATATAAGTTAGATTAAACACTTTGTGAACAAGAGATACGCGTTCATGTAACTATGAGAAAACAAAAGCAAAGACACTCAACTGATACAAATTAGTGATATTGAGCAAATGTTTTTCTCAAAAAATAGTTGCAAATGAAAACACTTCTCATTTATTATTGTGGCACTTTATTGTTCTATCCGATGTTTGAAATCGTTTCTACAAATAGAAATCTGAAATCATCATCCATTAGGTAATTAGATTCTTATGAGTCAATCTTCCGCAGCCTTAAACTCTCCCAATCCGATGAAAAAGAAAGTCATCACGGCACTAATTGCGGTTGCAATTGGTCATATCGGGGTCTTATGGGCGGTCAGCCATATTAAGCCTGCTGAATTAAAGCCAATCGAGAAGAAGCCTTTACAGGTACGTTTCGTAAAAATTCAAGAGCAACCAAAACCACTACCTCCTAAGCCAAAGGAACCGCCTAAAAAGCCGGAACCTAAAAAAGAGGTAAAAGAAGTTAAAGTTGTTGAAAAACCTGTGACACCACCTAAAAAAGTGGAAAAAATTCAACAGGTGAAAAAAGCTGAAACACCAAAAGAAACAGTAAAGACAGAACCTAAAGTTGAAACCAAAGTGGTAACGACAACAGTTACTGAAAAAGTTATTGAAAAACCAAAACCAGTGGTACAAGAAGCGCCTAAAGCTCAACCTGCCCCAGATCCATCACCGAAACGCGTTTCAATTGGTGGTTCGGGTGTACAGTGGAGCCGTTCACCACGTTTAACAGTTTCTTCAAAAGATTTACAAGGCGAAGCACGCTCTGTCATGGTACTTATTGAAGCCGATGAAAAAGGCAAAATTATTAATGTACGAGTGACTAGAAGTAGTGGTATTTCAAGTCTAGATGACAAAGTTGTACGTGCTGTTCGCGGTGCGAAATTTAAACCTTATATGGAAAATGGTGTTGCTTATCCAATTAAAGCAGAGCAACCCTTTGATTTAACCCCTTAAATGAATTTGAGTCCCAACGGCTAACCTTAATCAGGAGTTCAATATGAACTTTTCAATCTATTGGCAACATGCAGATACAGTGAGTAAGACCCTGTATTTCATCTTATTGGCAATGTCGATTGCTACCTGGACAGTTTTCATCTTACGTTTGATGGGGACTCGCCAGCTAAAACAACAAGCTTATGCTCAACTTTCTCAGGCTATCACTTCGTTAAAAGCAAAGTTACAACCTTTGAGTTTTGAACAGCGTAAAGCGGTTGCAGAGCAGGCATTACTTCGTCAGATTTCTGCTGAAAAGGCCAATGCTGATAAAGGTATTTCTGTTTTAGGAACGATTGCTTCAATTGCACCATTCGTAGGTTTGTTTGGTACTGTTTGGGGTATTTTCCATGCGCTTGTTGCCGTAGGTAAAAGCGGACAAGCAGGTTTGGCTCAAGTGGCTACACCAGTAGGTGAAGCACTTATTATGACAGGTCTTGGTCTTGCAGTTGCGATTCCAGCGGTATTGGCTTATAACATTTGTGTACGTGCAAACCGTGGTCTTGCTCACGACTTACAAGACCAAGCGCACAGCTTGTTAATTGACACGATGTTGCAGCAAGACTCAACTGTAAAGTCTGATGTTAAAACTGCACAGCAAAGTTACGTTGGAGGTCAAGCTTAATGGCTTTTCAATTGGGTGAAGACCACGATAGTGGCATGAATGAGATGAATCTCATTCCGCTAATCGACATTATGTTGGTGTTAATGATCATCTTTTTGGTCACAGCAACAGTTGCCAACCCATCGATTCCATTAACGCTTCCTAAAACAACTGCTGAAATTATTGATCCACCACCAAAAGCAATTACGATTAGTATCAATGCAAATGGTGAAGTGGCTTGGGATACTCAAGTAATTAGCCTAGATGAGCTTCAAAAACGTTTTCAAGAAGCAGGTCAAGGCGATGTTAAACCAACAGTTCAACTTCGTGCTGATAAAGAGTCGAAGTACGATACTGTTGCTCAGGTAATGTCTCGCGCCAGTGAAGCCGGACTGAGCGATATTGCCTTTGTAAGTGAAAACTAAAATTTAGTTTACTCAGTAAAAAAGCAACCAATTTGGTTGCTTTTTTACTGCTCTGATTTATTGACCTTTCATCAGATGCTGGAATTTACTATATAGCTTGAGCAGCTTTGGTGGAATCGCAAAGTTGCAATAACCTTGTGAAGGATTCTTTGCATAGTAATTCTGATGATATTCTTCTGCCGGATAGAATGTCGGAACAGGAGACAGCTCAGTCACAATATCAAGATCGTCATTTTTTAGAGTCTGAATCGTGTGTTCCGCTGCCTGCTTTTGCTCTTCATTATAATAGTAAATAACAGAGCGGTATTGCGTGCCAATATCATTACCTTGGCGATTTAAAGTCGTTGGATCATGAGTCGCAAAGAACACGTCGAGTAACTGGGAGTAAGTTACTTGCTCTTCATCAAAGTCGACTAAAATCACCTCAGCGTGCTGGGTGTCTCCTTGACATACTTGCTCGTAGGTAGGGTTAGTGGTGTGTCCACCTGCATAACCACTCGTTACTTTTTCTACACCGCGTATTTGTAAAAATACAGCTTCGACGCACCAAAAACAGCCGCCGCCAAATAATGCCTGTTGCATTGTTTTTCCCTCTATTTCCTGCCTATTACAATAGGGTTTATGTATTTAAAATACAAAGTAAAGCATGTATAAAAAAGTAAAGAAAAGTGCATTACTTATTTCATTTAGCTTTAGGTAAACCTTGTCGAACGATTTGAGAGAAGTGTTGACTACTCTGATCTGAAAGCTGTTCAAAATTTTCAGTTCTTGGGTTGATATGCGCAATTTGATACCATTGTTTTAAACTGATATTTTGATTAAGCGCTTTAAGGTCATATAAATAATTAGGTAAGTAACCTGAAGCGATTAGACGATAATCTTTAGGAAGCTGATATGGGTTAATTGCTTGAACCATATCGAAAATTAAAGTTGTACAGTTACTCGTAAGCGTGTTGTACCACTTCGGTTCTGCACGTAGCTCATCCGATTTCTTAAGATATTCTAAAAATAGCGCTTTTTGTTCGCTACGCGGCATATTGACTGGAAAATTATAAACCTGCTCTTTACGGATGTTGCTGCGTGTGTAGACGATATCTTTTTCATCAGAAGCAATTAAGCTCAGTTCATATTTTCTAAAAAAGCCACCAATTGCTGAAAACTCTTCGGTTTTTTCTTTGCGAATCTCGATTGAGAAGACCAAAGGTTGCTGATTCTTAAATTCGAAGCTTACCAGTGTATGAGCAATTTGTGGTCCCATCCAGTAAGAGGCAATGATGTTTATGCCATTCAACTGCTTAAGATCAAATGTTCGGGTTTCCCATCGTACATCATAGGTTCCGTCAGGATGCCAGTTGAAGTTACGAACATTGTGCAAAGTGATCACATCGCCGTGCTTTTCGTAACTCAGTATATTGGCAACTTCAGGGTTCCAGTCTCGATCTTGACGTGCAGTAATCGAAAAATACCAGACTAGTGAACAAGCAAATGCAAGAAGATAGATCAGAATGTCGGTGCGTCTGCTAACAATATGGCCTTCAACATATAAGCCAGCCATGCTGAGTGCAAAAGCAATCCAGATGCCAATGAGTATGCGGCTGCCTAACCAGCCAAAAGGCTGTTGAACCCAGAGTGCTACGCATACCCAAATACTAGAGAACACAATAAACAGCGTGAATAAACTATGTAATAGCCCAAAAAGTAGAGCAATAATAAATTCACGTGTTCCGATATTGTGCATAGGCATCCATAAAATTATTTTTTATAAGTGGCAAACTCGAATGAAGTTCCTGATTTTTCATCAACTTGTTGTTCACTCGCAGTTTTATGAAATTCACTCGGTATTGTTGGATAATGTGCATCACCTTGCACATCTAAGTCAACATGAGTGAGTTCAAGGCGGTCTGCAATCGATAAGGTTTGCTTAAATATCTCACCGCCACCAATGATGAACAATGCTTGTTTTTCGGTATTTTTTACATCTTCTAAAGCTGCGTTTAAAGCATCTTCAATTGAATACGCAACTTTAACGCCATCAAATTGCCAGTTAATGTCACGGGTAATTACCCAGTTCACACGGTTTGGTAGAGCACGGCCCATAGACTCAAGTGTTTTACGGCCCATCAGGACCACACCGCCTTGGGTAATTTCCTTAAAGTGTTTTAAGTCGGCAGAAATATGCCATGGCAACGCATTGCCTTTACCAATACAGTGGTTTTTGTCCATTGCCACAACGTGGACAACTTCTACATTTTGCCATGCCATAATCTTATTCTCTAAACCGTAATCTAATGAAATTTAAGCCGTCGTTATACTGCAACTGGTGCTTTAATTGCCGGATGTGACTCGTAACCTACAATCTCGATATCTTCAAATTTGAAATCAAATAAGTCAGTTATTTCTGGATTTAGTTTCAATTGGCATAGCGGTAAAGGCTCACGTGTCAATTGAAGTTTAGCTTGTTCAAAATGGTTGGCATAAAGATGTGTATCACCACCAGTCCAGACAAAATC
Organism: Acinetobacter sp. 1542444; assembly: GCF_000581835.1. NCBI lineage: Bacteria > Pseudomonadati > Pseudomonadota > Gammaproteobacteria > Moraxellales > Moraxellaceae > Acinetobacter > Acinetobacter sp. 1542444. The sequence continues at coordinate 199,318 of NZ_JEYA01000005.1, forward strand.
ACCTACACCTAAACCGCACACTTGAGCAATCATATGGGTGAGTAGAGCATAACTCGCGATGTTAAAAGGCACGCCTAAGAACACGTCAGCACTACGTTGATAAAGCTGGCATGACAACTTGTTGTCTTGTACGAAAAATTGGAAGAGCGTATGGCAAGGCGGTAAGGCAACTTGTCCAGCTTCATTTGGGTTCCAGCCAGAAATAATTAAACGGCGCGAGTTTGGATTGGTCTTAATTTCGTTAATTAACCATTTAATCTGGTCAAAACCATCTTGATTATAAGTACCGTCTGCATTTTTTGTTGCGCCGAAATTACGCCATTGATGACCATAGACTGGTCCAAGTTCATGTTCTGGACGGCCAAAACGAGCTGTTTGTTCTGCGGTTGCCCATTCATCCCAAATTGAAACTTTATTGTCTTTTAGGTATTGGACGTTGGTGTCGCCTTTTAAAAACCAAAGTAACTCAATCACAATCGAGCGGAAATGAACTTTTTTTGTGGTGAGTAAAGGAAAACCTTTAGAGAGATCAAAACGCATTTGATGACCAAATACAGAACGGGTTCCTGTGCCTGTACGGTCGCCTTTGTCACCGCCATTATCAAGGATATGTTGTAGTAGGTCTAAATATGCACGCATAACACTCTCGAGTTCGGATTAATTCCATAAAATAGAAGGGGAGATGGTTTCTGGATCAATAAACCGTGGAAGATAATAACATGGTTTAATGACAGGTAGGAAAGCGAGCAATAGTTTGTAATTAAAATCGTTTAGCGCGATTTTGATAAATCGAGACAAGAAAAAAGCCAATCAGTACAAAGCCTAAAGCTTGTATGAGATGACTCCATTTATGCTGAACAGGGAGCAAATACATCAAAATAATAATGATCAAAATAGGGTAGATTTTGATTAAAAGTCCCAAGCTCGATTTGCCTGATGTGTTGTTTGAAAGTTTGGTATTCAAGTAATGCCCAATATGTAAACCAAACCCGAAAATAAGGCTGAGTATTGTATAAATAGGAGATAGGGCCTGAACTTGATTAGCAGCATAAACTGCAACACAAACAACAATAATGAAGATAAGTTTGATGTGACGTGGTGCGCTGTACCAATAAGCCAACATATATTGAGCCTATTTATTAAAAAGTGATTGAGGTGAAAAAATAAAAGCAGCAAGCGCCATAAAAGCGATTCCTTGCACACCCCAGATCAGCAAGTTCGGCATTGTTTTAACAAAAATAAGTGCAAATAACAGTGCGATAGGGATCCAAGTCAGCAGGCGATAAAGTAGGCCAGTTGGATTTTTTTGAGCAAAATGCAATTTAAAATAGCGACAGATTAAAAAAATAACCCCAGTTCCTGTAAACATTAGAATGGTATCTAAAGGCAGTGGTTGGTATTGATATAATCCAATACAAATCAACAGTGTAATAATTAAAATTACTAATTTTTTAAATGTCGGGACTTGAGTGTTAAACCAGAATTCCAGCATGTCGTATCTTCATTTTTAGGAGAGTAAAAACTGTAGCATAAAAAAGAAAAGAGGAGCCGAAACTCCTCTGATTTATCATATTAACTGTTCTTTTGTGGGCCCCAGTCATAAATTTTCTTTTGGTAGGCATACCACATCATCCAAAGGCCTATCAGTAGCATCGGAACGGTGAGGATCTGACCTTTAGTCATCCAGCCAAACAAAATAAAACCTTGGTCGGCATCTGGTTGACGGAAGAATTCCATTACGAAGCGTGCAACACCATAGCCCATTAAAAATAGGGCAGAAACCGCCATGCGTGGACGTGGTTTTGAACTAAACCACCACAAGACAATAAATAGGATTAAGCCTTCACAAATTGCTTGATAAATTTGTGATGGATGGCGTACCAGTTGTAATGGATCAGTTGGGAAGATCATACCGAATGGATAATTTGGGTCAGTTACTGCACGACCATATAACTCTCCACCAATGAAGTTACCAAAGCGACCAAACATTAAGCCAGTCGGTACACATGGGGCGATAAAGTCGAGGGTTTGGAACCATGTTTTTTGATATTTTTTACACCAAAATAACATCGCAATCATGACGCCTAAAAAGCCGCCGTGGAAACTCATACCACCTGTCCAGACTTGGAATAACCAAATCGGATTTTCAAGGAATTTATCAAACTCATAGAAAAGGACATAGCCGACACGACCGCCCAGAACGACACCTAAAGCACCGTAAAACACCAGATCGGAAACCATTTCTGATGTCCAGCCATCACGCTGTTTGGCACGGTAGGAAGCAAGCCCCCAAGCACATAAAAATGCCAATAAATACATGAGTCCATACCAATGGACTTGAAGAGGTCCTAGATGTATTGCGACCGGATCGATATTAGGATAGGTCAGCATTGCTGCTCCTTGATCTTACGTTTTGACAGATTGTAGCGGAATGATGTGAAAAATGTTGTACATTCAATGTGTAAAGATAGGGAATAAGAAAAGATGTGTATTGTGGCTTTAGCATGGCATGTTCTGGATGATATGCCCTTATGTCTTATGTCAAATCGGGATGAGTTCTATCATCGACCAACAGCATTGTTACATCAGTGGCAACATACACCGATTATTGCTGGGCAAGATTTACAGTCGGGTGGGACTTGGATGGGCGTTACACCTGAAGGCCGATGGGCTGTCTTGACCAATTTTCGTGATGGACGAGATCAAAAATCATATGAAACTTCTCGGGGGCATTTAGTTCAGGCTTTTTTAGAGTCAGATTTATTGCCGATTCGATTTGCTCAACAATTAGAACAGCAGCAACAGAACTTTGCTGGCTTTAACCTATTTATGGGAAATGCTGATCAAGCGGTTTATATGAGTAACCGTGGTGAAGCCCCGCAAGTATTAGCAAATGGTGTTTATGTGGTTTCAAATGGTTTAATGTCTGAACATTGGGAAAAAACCAGACATTTAAGAACACGTTTTACGCAAGAGTTTTTGCCTATGCTTCAGCACCAGACGGAAGAGTTAACTTTGCAACATGCTGCATGGGATATTCTTGAAGATGAGCGTAAGGTCACAACGGCATTATTACCCAATACGGGCATTCAGCCAGAAATGGAAGAGTTATTATCATCGACTTTTATTCAAAGTCCTGTGTATGGCACACGTTGTTCAAATTTTTTAAGGATGACTAATAATGAATGGCTTTGGCTGGAAAAGACTCAGCAAGGTGAGCATAGTGGCCAAATTGTTCAGCAGCAGGTTCTCTTAAATCGATGATAATAAAAATGCCGATCAATTGACCGGCATTTTTAATCATCTAAGAATTAACCCACGATCACACCGCCATCTTTACGGGTAATCACAACAGTTGCTGAGCGTGGACGCGCAGTTTTGTTGCTTGGATCTTTTTGGGTTGCTGGCCAGTTACTTTCTGGTGTTGAGTAACTTGCAGAATCTTCACCAGGATGTTGAACATTAATGAAAATTGCTTTGTAGTCAGGTGTCATCGCAATACCTGTAATCTCACATTGCTTAGGTCCCACCAAGAAACGGCGCAAAGTTGAGTCTGTAACTTTAGCACCGACTAAAGTTTGCTGACCATTTGACGTAGTTGCAGGAGCACCATCTCCAATCTGGCCTGGCAGCGCAGCAAGCATCATACAGTTAGTGACATCAGTGTATGCGCCATCATCTGTTTGAATCCAAAGTACGCCACGTGGGTCAAACCACATACCATCTGGAGATGACAAATCATTGTTGTCTGTTAAACCTGATAAGTTGATGTTTGAAGCCATAGATGCTTCTGCACCAAATAGGTAAATATCCCATTTGAAGGTTTCAGCAGTGGTTTTGTCATCAGTTTCTTTAAAACGGATGATATGACCGTTCACGTTACCCTTTTGCTCTTTAGTGCCGTTGTAGAGGTCTGTGTAGTTACGTGGGTTTGCAGCATCGGTCGAGTAATCTTTACCACGATTTGAGTTGTTGGTTAGGGTCACATAGACTTCACCGTTTACTGGGTTGACCGTACACCATTCTGGGCGGTCCATTTTTGTAGCACCGACTGCATCGGCAGCTAAACGTGCAAATGTGACAACGTCAGCTTGAGATTTAAATGGGTAGGTCGTGTTGCTCTCATTTAAGCCATTTTTGCCATAAGCAAGTTCAATCCATTGACCTGAACCATCGTTATTAAACTTAGCAACATACAATTTGCCTGCGTTCATGTATTTGTCGCCAGCCGCATAACCACGATTTACATCTTTGACATCCCACACTGCGGTAGAGACGAATTTATAGATGTACTCACCGCGAGAATCATCGCCCATATAAAATGCTAATGGTTGACCTGCTACGGCACGACAAGCACTATCTTCATGTGCAAAACGTCCCAATGAGGTACGTTTAACCGGATTTAGGCGAACATCAAACGGATCAATCTCGACCATCCAGCCGAATGTATTTGGACCGTTACGATAATCTTGGGTAGCTTGTGCAGCTTTTACATCGGCATTCCAGCGGTCATATAAGTCTTGTGACTCTACTTGACCAATTGCTGTTTCCCAGCCATAACGTGAGCCAGATCCTGCTTTTAAGCCATAGCGTTTCAGTGCAATAATTTCTTCTGGAGTACGTAATGCGTCATCAGTCGTACTACGAGCAAAGTAACCAATAAAGTTTTCTTCAGTGGTTAAGTATGTGCCCCAAGGCGTATAACCGTTACCGCAGTTATTATGGGTACCACGTGTTTTCCGAGCAGTCGGGGAGAAGCGAGTTGCAAGCAAGCCAGAACCAGCTGCAGCACCTGCAAAATCCATTTCTGTTGATGCTGTAATACGGCGGTTAAAAATAGAATTTTTATCAATTGTTACTTTTTGAGTTGCAGCATCTTTTTTGATGTAAACAATAGAAACGCCATGCGCATTGGTTTCACGAATGACCTCATCTTCAGGGCGGCGTCCATCAACTTTTGTTGGGCCTTTTGGGTGAAGGAAAGTCTGATTAATATATTCATGATTCATGACCAACAAACCTTGCGCTGAAGCACTCTCGTCAAAGCGGTTTGTTGAAGTATTTAAACCAAAATAATGCATACCATCATGACAGTCGCCTGAACGGAACTGAAAGCTTGGGCCTGATGGAATATTATTATCGTCCCATTCGCCAAAATTAGGGTTGATTGAATCACCCAATGCATAAATGACATTCGCTTCATAACCTTCAGGTACAGTCACAATATCATTATGGTTTTTCGCAACTGCGGTAAAAGTTAATTTTTCTGGTTTTTTATTTGGGTCTACAGGTGTGGTTCCACCGTTGTTAGAACCTGAATCATCATCGCTATCATTACAGCCTGTTAATGTAGAGGCTAAAGTTAACGCTACAGCACCACTTGCTGCTTTAGTAATTAAACTACGGCGACTGATGTGTTGTTCTAAAATGTCACGAAAGTGGATATTGTCAGAAGTATTGTTGTCCAATTCTTGGTCTTCATGATATGGCGTCAGCTCTGTCATGGGAAATTCCTAAGTAAATAAAGAGATTGTTCTAAAATTCTTCATGAGCTTAGTTTGTGAATGTGACGAGGCGTTGACGTTTTGATGATAAGTTAATGAAAAGTTCTGTAATTTTTCATTTAATTTTCATAAAAAGTAAAAGTTGAATGTAAAAATATTAAAGCTGACCTTAGCCAGCTTTAATATTTAGAGAAGTTATGAAAAATTATTTAGTTGTGACTGAAGGGGCAATTGGGTCTGCTGTAATATAGCCGACGTTAGCACTATAACCATTGTTGTAATTTTGGTTAATTAAGGCCTTAACATCCTCAGGTACACTACTACTGTCGCCTGGATGTTGGAAGTTGCTCATGATGTAAGTCCAACCGTTGATTGAATCTACCGCATGTAAACCTGTTGACTCTGCACCTGCCGGTGTAGAAAGTAAACGTGTTAATTCTTTGGTATCTACATTGTATGCCCACAAGAAGTTGTTCACGTGGTTACCTGAGTCTTCACCAATGAATAATGTGCGTAAAGTTTCAGAGAACTTCAGATTGTCTGGGCTAGCAATTTTGTCTGGGTTCGCTGTATTACCTAGACTATCTTTCGCAGCAAGATCTTCACCCATGAGCAGCATATATGAGTAAAGAGGAACCCACTCACTATTAATTGCGCTGCCTTCATTGTCTGTAAAGCTATTACCTAACTTGTGTGCAAGCACGCCACCAGCAGTAATCTTTTTAGAGAACGCGACATTATGTCCAGCGACATAACCTTTACCGCCAATGACCATTGAATCTTGAATATTAGCTAAAGCAGAGTAAGCAACTTTATCTTTAATATTTACGTTAGTGCCTTCCATCTTGGTGAACGCCATACTTGCACCTTTTAGTGCTGCATAACGATGTGTTTCCAAGAAAGCTGCTGCTTTTTCCATGCCTGGTTTAAGTTTGACCCAAAGCTGTTTCTTTGCCAAAGTGATTTCAGTATAGCTCGCATCATTTGGATTGGTTGTTAAACTTTCCATGATGTCAGTTGACTTAATCCCACCAGCAACTAAATCCTCAATTTCTTTACTAGTCGCATGGCCAAGTTTGATCCATTGAATGCTAGCAGTTGAGGTTTCAGTTAGAGTATTGATGTATTTAGCAACATATAGTGTCCCTGCCGATAAATCTTTTTCTTTATCTGCAACGAACATGAAGAAGCCACCGTTGGTGTAGTCATCTCCCATAAGTGCTGTACGGTTGTCTGGCATAACATGGATAAGTTCGTGAGAAATACGACCTAAACAATAGTGTTTTTTAATGCTACCTGTACCATCAAGGTTAACTGTTACTTCTGGCAAATGACCGTAGTTATATGGGTTTGCTTTAGTTTCATCACCAAAGAAGTATTTACCAAGATATTTTGGATCTGTACCGCCAATACCTTGATTGAATGCATCTGGCTCGTATTCTTCACTTGATAAGTGAGTGTTCCAAGGTGATAGGCTAGCACCGCAAGTAATCCATAAACCGTGTACTGGTGCAGTATCAACGTTGAAGTATTTTTTAAGTTCTAGGTGACCTGTTTTCTGGTCTTGATCTAAAGTCAAAATTGCGATTGGTGAAGGTAATTGACCGTAAGTATCACCACCTGCTTGGTCTTTAGAGTTGTATTCAAATTGAACAACATGGAACACAGGATTTGCTACACCATCAACTTTCGCACCTTCTAATTGAATTAGAGATGAACCATCTGGACAGTCTGAAAAGAATTGACGTTCTTTACCAGCAACTGACTTATCCATAATTGGATTGCCGTTAACATCAAAATAACCACCCGCGATAATTGTCCCACCACCAAGTTTTGGTACGCTATCACCAGTTTTAAAGAAAGGTTTATAAGCGAGTTGGTATTCAGTACTGGTTGAATTTTCCCAATCAATTTTTAATTTAGAATTCACTACAGTTGTTGCACGATCAGCTGCAGTTGTTGGCGCTGGCATTGCTGTGAATTTTGCATTTTTAAATTTGCTTGGTTGTGGCGTTGGAGTGACTACTGAGCTGTCATCACTATCATTACAACCTGCTAATGTTGCTGCCGTAGCCATCGCTCCTAATGGTAGAAAAGGAATCCCCGAAAACCATTTTAAAATTTCGCGACGCGTTGGTTGAGTAGAAGCAGTTGTCATAAGAAATCCGTAAATTTTGTGGGTATATTTGTTGAGTTGATTCTATGGACTGAAAATGACACTTTTCTTACATTTTTAAGTCACTTTGAAGACAGTTTATTGCTTTGTAGATTAAAAAGTGCTCTACATAAAAAAGCCTGAACTTGTAGGCTCAGGCTTTTTCTTAGAAATCATTTTATTCAGCAGAATGGTTTTTTCTTTTCTCAAGAATTTTACCAAAGAGCAGGCCGAGCTCAAAAAGCAACCACATTGGAATTGCTAACATCACCATTGAAATTGCATCTGGCGGTGTAATAAACATCGCTACAAAAAAACATCCAACAATAATAAAACGTCTTTTTTCAGCAAGGCTTTTTGTATTTACCACACCGATTAAAATAAGGAGAAGCGTAGCGATTGGAATTTCAAAAGTCAGTCCAAATACTAAAAATAACTTTAAGCAGAAGCTTAGGTAGCTATTAATATCCGTCATCGGTGCAACAGTTTCAGGCGATACACTAATAAAGAAATGTAAAATTGCCGGAAGAGTAATGTAATATGCAAAAGCAACACCCGCATAAAACAAGACAATACTACCGATGAGTAATGGTAGTGCTAAATGACGTTCTTTTTGATACAGCGCTGGACGAACAAATGACCAGATTTCATACAGAATAAATGGCATTGCCAGCACAAGTGCGACAAATAAATTGAGTTTAAAAGGCGCCATGAATGTTGCAGTGACATCGGTTGCAATCATTGACGAGGAGGTTGGAAGTTGCAGCCTCAAAGGTTCGGATAGTAATTGGTAAGTATTATTTCTAAATGGTAATAAGCAAAAAAATAAAAATAAGGTTACTCCGACAATCCTAAATAAATGACGTCGTAAAACGACCAAATGGCTCATGATTGGCATTTGGTCTAAATTTTCCTGATTATTTACAGTGGTTGAAGGCAGTTGGTTCATACGGCAATCTTCAATTTAACAGGTGATGTCTCTGAAATATCAGTTGATGATGCTAAAGGCATAAATTTTCTAATGTATGGCACTTTATAATGGCCTGATATAGGAAGACATATCCGAATAGGTTGGGGCACTGATTTGGTTGCCTCAGCCTTATCTATATTTTCAGAAATATTCTGCTTTTGAATTTCTTCAAGCTGTTGTTGTACTTTACGTTCTAGTGCTTCAATGCGGTTGAGTTCTTCTTGCATTTCTTTTCGAAACTCAGAAAGACGCAACTCTTGATCAATCTCATTTTGCAAATTGGTAATATAACGTTTTAGGCGAACATACCAACGACCAGCAAAGCGTGCAGCTTCTGGTAGTTTATCTGGACCTAAAACTAAAATTGCAATAATTGCAAAACAGAGTAGCTCTGTCATTCCTACATCAAGCATGGTCGAAAACCTTTAGCTTTTTACTGATGTGCTGTCAGGTGTTTTGACTTGGGCATCAATTGTTCGTGGAGTATTAAGAGCAGTGGTCTCATCTTCTTCACGAACTGATTTTTTAAAGTCTTTTACTGCACCGCCTACGTCTTTACCGATATTTTTTAATTTAGACGTACCGAATAATAAAATAACGACAATTGCAAAAATAACGACATGCCAAATAGATAAACCGGCCATGATCTTATACCTCTTTTCAGTTTGCTTTATATCAACAGGTTGCCATGACAGGAATGTGACATTTATATGTCATTTTTAAGACAATGAATGACTGTCAAAACCTAAAAAGTTCATTTTATAAACTGAATATCTTGTTTTTTTATTTATACATAGTTTGAAAAGAGTCACTTAAATTACTTGAAATGGAGAGTACATTTCATTTTGAAAAGGTGTAGCATAGCAAGCTGGTTTTGATGAGCAAATGGAGAGAATGTGGCGTTATTATTGCCAATATTGGCATTTATCACTGGACTTTTACTTGCTCAGACTTCTCTTTCAGAAACGTTAAAACCTGTTCTTTCAGCTTGGCTTGCCCGCTTACTAATTCCGATTGTGATTATTTACAACATGGTATTTTATCAGCCAGGTAGTTTGAGTTTGATGCTGTTTAGCTTCGGTTCAGCATTTCTTATTTTCTTTGCCTATTTAGCTCTATTTAAAGACAGATTATTAGCGCTTTGCGTGAGTTATACCAACATGGGGTGGCTTGGCTTTCCCTTTGCCATGGCTTTATTTGGCCCTGATGCTACGGCTCCTATTGTGGCTTTATATATTGGTATGTCTCTTTTTGGAAATGCATGGGCTGTTACTGCAGTCACCACTGCACCACAAAGTAAGCTCAACATATTAAAAAAGGTTTTAACTTCTCCACCGTGTATTTCAATATTCTGTGCACTTTTACTTAGGTCGTTAGGTGTTCAACATATCGAGCATCCTGCTATACATTGGGTATATGAAGTTGCCAAGTTTGTCATGACTTTTGCTGGTATGTGTGTGCTGGGAATGTGGCTACGCCGTACCCGAGTGCATTTAAAAGACTTAATTTACAGTACAAAAGCTCAAGCATTTAAAGTAGTGTGCGGGTTTATTCTTTGTGGCTTAACTTATAGATTTTTACCCATTCCAAATATCAGTCAGCAAATTGGAGTGATGTTTTTAATGTTCTGTCTGCCGCCAGCAGCCAATATTGTAGCGCTAGAAACACATTATCAAGGGACCGGAAGATCGGCGGCTTACATTGCCTCAGGGACGATTGTGAGTTGTATTTTTATTGCGATTTATGCGGTATTTTTGCATTTCCCACTATAATTAATTTAAAAATTTTTCCCCTACATCTGCTTGTGCGAAGGCGGCATGGATGCCGCCAGTTAGACTGTGGTACATGAACGTACCATCAGTCTAACAGAAGATTTTTGCTTACTTTTCATCTTTGAAAAGTAAGGTCTGCCTATACAAAGTTTAATATATTCTAACGCTGCATATTGTGGACATGTGATCAGCTTACTTCTGTAAGCTCTCTTTAAATAACTGCATCGCTTGCCCACGATGACTAATCTTATTCTTGTCTTCTTTAGAAAGTTCAGCGCTAGAAACTTGTAGCTCAGGCAACCAGAACAGCGGGTCATAACCAAAGCCATTTTCACCACGTGCAGCTTCTAAAATTTCGCCGTGCCAGATGCCTTGGAAAATTTGTGGTAACGGATCTTCAGCGTGAGTGACTAAAGCAAGTACGCACACAAACATACCTTCAATCACTTCACCATTTTTACGAAATGGTAAAAGGTCATTTAATAATTTGGCATTGTTCGCTGCATCGTCACCATGTTCTCCAGCATAGCGTGCTGAATAAATGCCAGGCGCACCGCCTAAGACAGGAACACAAATACCAGAGTCGTCAGCCATAGCAGGTTTACCTGAAATTTTAGAGGCATGACGAGCTTTAATAATGGCATTTTCAATAAAGCTTAAGCCATCTTCAATTGCATCAGGAATATTAAGGCGACCTTGAGGAATAATTTCTACTGGTAACTTAAGCTGTTCAAAAAGTTTTTCAAACTCTGCGACTTTACCTTTGTTATTGCTGGCAAGAACTAAACTGCCCTGATCAAACCAATGTGGGGTAGACATAATAAAACCAAACTTTATAGCTAATATCGAACGTGAGTTATGTTACGTGTTTTTTAAGAGGGGATATAGGGGGAAATAAATAGAATATAAAATGGGACAACCTAAACTAAAGCCACCTTGTAGAGCATACAAGGTGGCTTTAGTCGAGTAAGGTTTTTTACGGATGAACCGTTATTATTGTGCTTGAATCCATTTGTCCGCACGGTCACGTGCTGTACGGATTTGTTCTTGAGTTAAGTTCGCTGCTAGAGCAGTTTTCTTACCTTCAGATAGGCTAATCACTTTATTGTCGAGCATGCCATCACGAGTTGAAAGCTCATACCACTGGTAAGCACCAACGTAGTTTTTCTTTTGCTCTTCCATCATAGCAAGGTTATAGCTTGCACGGTTATCACCATTGCTTGCTGCTTTTTCAAAGTATTTACGAGCCATAGACTCATCTTTTTTAACACCAATACCATCGGCATACATGCGGCCTACGTTTAATTGTGCTGGCGATAAACCTTGATCCGCTGCTGCTTTAAACCATGCGAAAGCCTGTTTGTCATCTTTTGCTACATCTTTACCATATTGATAGTGTGTACCAAGATAAAACTGTGCGCCTGCTTGACCAGCTTTTGCTGCTTTCTGAAGATCGTTAATCCCCATTGTTGAGAAACGTGCAGCCTGACTCGCAACCGATTGTGGCTGGGCGATATAATCTGCATGAGCCTGCATACTTAGCAGTCCTGCAAATAGTGTGCTAAATAATGTCTTTTTCATAGTGCACTCACTCGATAAATAGCGACTTCACCAAACAAATTAGGAACATGTTTGCTTAACAGGCTTCCCTGCTGATTTCCATTGACGGCGAGTCGATTAATAATTTGTATCTGATTTTCAGCACATAGTGCTTCGAAATCTTTAAATGTACATAAATGAATGTTGGGGGTGTTATACCACATATATGGTAGAGCATCCGATACAGGCATCATTCCTTTTAATGCAAGAAAAGAGCGAGTCTTCCAATGTGCAAAGTTTGGAAAAGTAATAATTGCCTGCTTACCCACACGCACCATGTCTCTTAATAAAACATCGGGTGCATCTACGGCTTGCAAAGCTTGTGCCATAACCACATAGTCGAAGGACTGGTCTGCAAAGCGGCTTAAGCCGAGATTCAAATCTTGTTGAATAATATTTAACCCGCGACTGACGGCAATTGCAATCTTTTCTTGATCAATTTCTAAGCCATAAGCACGAATTTGATGCTTTTGGCTCATATGAGCGAGTAATTCACCGTCACCACACCCTAAGTCGAGTACGCTTGAGCCGGGTTTAATCCACTTTTCTGCCAGTTGTTGATCAATACGCATTAGCTTGCCTCCAGTGATGTCGATTTTAAGTGTCCTTCACCGCCTAAGAAAGCGCGCATGGTTTTGACATACAGTGGAATCGGGAATAAGAACGAGTCATGGCCTTGTTCAGCATCAATGTCGAGATAACTTACTGGCTTATGATTGGTAATAAGTGCATCTACAATTTCTTGTGAGCGGCTTGGTGCAAAACGCCAGTCAGTTGTGAACGAGACAATCAAGAACTGGCATTTAGTTTTACCCATCGCTTCAGTTAAAGAATGACCGTACTCACGAGATGGGTCAAAATAATCTAAAGCTTTAGTCATGATGAGATAGGTATTGGCATCAAAGTTACGGCTGAACTGTTCACCTTGATAACGTAGATAGCTTTCGACCTGAAACTCGACATCAAAACCGTACATAAATTTGCCAGATTTTAAATCACGGCCAAATTTTTGTTTCATGGCTTCTTCTGAAAGATAGGTGATATGACCGACCATGCGAGCCAGAATTAGTCCGCGTTTCGGGTAACTATCATTTTCTAAATAACGGCCATGATGGAAGTCTGGATCAGACAAGATTGACTGACGAGCAACCTCATTAAATGCAATATTCTGTGCTGAAAGCTTTGGTGCACTGGCAATAATCACACATTTTTGTAGGCGGTCAGGGTAGTCTACGGACCATTGTAGTGCTTGCATGCCTCCTAATGATCCACCAACCACTGCATACCAGACATCTACACCCAAACGGTCAGAAAGCATGGCCTGAGTTTTAACCCAGTCACGTACCGTTACTAATGGAAAATCAGGTCCATAAGGACGGTTATCATTTTCAGGATTTGGTGAGGTCGGGCCAGTTGAGCCATTACAACCACCAATATTATTTAGCGAAACTACAAAAAACTTATTTGTATCGATTGCCTTACCCGGGCCAATACAACTATCCCACCATCCAGCTTTTTTATCATCTTCGTGGTGATAACCCGCTGCATGATGATGTCCGGAAAGAGCATGACAGATTAAAATTGCATTTGATTTATCAGCATTTAAAGTGCCGTAAGTTTCGACCATTAGTTCAAAACGTGGCAAAACACGATCACATTCAAGGTGTAATGGTTCTTCAAATTGGAACTTTTGCGGAGTGACTAACCCCACTGAATCAGCTGGAAAAGACACGGGAACATTTCGCCTTTTAAATCTTTCAGGAATAAAAAGAAAGGATACCAAGCTAGGTATCCTTTCCAAAGTCTTTTTTTAATTAAACAGCGGCGGCAACAACCTGATCTGTACTTAAAACACCTTGATCAATCAAACGGTTGGTACACGCAATAATTGCTTCAATGGATGAGGTGACTGTATTGTCATGAACACCAGCACCAAACGAACCTTTACCTGTACCTTTTACTTGAAGTTCAATTAAAGTTAAGGCTTTCGCATTTGCACCTGAACTAATACTACGTTCTTCATAGTTCAATACGTCAATTGGTAATTGAAGAGCATTTAAGAATGCAGAAATCGGTCCATTACCTTCACCACGAAGTTGTTGTGTTTCACCTTCGACATCAATATCAAGTTCGATAATTTGAGTACCATTAATGTCAGATAACTTGTAGTGTTTGACTGTGTAATGGTGGTTCTTCACATCAACATACGCGTCTTTAAATAAGGTCCAGATTTCTTTAGCGTTAATTTCTGTACCGTTCTCATCAGCATATTGTTGAACAACCTGACTGAATTCGATTTGCAAACGACGTGGTAATACAACGTTGTAGTTCGATTCTAATAAATAAGCGATACCACCTTTACCAGACTGACTATTTACACGAATTACAGCATCGTAGTCACGGCCCAAATCTTTCGGGTCGATTGGTAAGTAAGGCATATCCCAGATTTCTTCGTTTTTCTGGTACTCGAAGCCTTTTTTAATCGCATCTTGATGTGAACCAGAGAATGCAGTAAATACCAAATCACCTGCATATGGATGACGAGGGTGTACAGGTAAACCAGTACATTCTTCAACCGTTGCAATCACTTCATTAATATTAGAAAAATCTAACTCTGGTGCTACACCTTGGGTATACATGTTCAATGCAATAGCTGCAACGTCAACGTTACCTGTACGTTCACCATTACCGAACACACAGCCTTCAACACGGTCAGCCCCTGCCATAATGGCAAGTTCTGATGCAGCAATACCACAGCCACGGTCATTGTGACAGTGAACAGAAATGATCACACCATCACGACGTGCCAAATTACGATGCATCCATTCAATTTGGTCTGCATAAACATTTGGTGTAGAAACTTCTACAGTCGCAGGTAAGTTTAAAATCACTTTATGGTCAGGACGTGCATCCCAGATTTCTGTGACGGCATCACAGACATCTTTAGCCACTTCTAATTCAGTTGCAGAGAAGCATTCTGGGCTGTACTGAAAAATCCAGTCAGTTTGAGGATACTGTGCAGCATACTCTTTAACTTTTTGAGCAGCATTAATTGCTAATTGTTTTGCACCATTAACATCTACATTCAACACCTTTTGACGGAAGGTGGGAGAGTTAGAGTTATAAATATGCACAATTGCGCGTTTAGCACCTGCCAAAGATTCAAAAGTACGTTCAATTAAATGGTCACGTGCTTGAACCAAAACCTCAATGTATACGTCATCAGGAATATGATTTTCTTCAATCAACATGCGAGTAAAATCGAAGTCAATCTGAGACGCAGAAGGGAAACCGATTTCAATATGTTTAAAACCGATTTTTACAAGCATTTTGAACATTTTGAATTTTTGTTCCATGTTCATTGGTTCAAAAATTGCTTGGTTACCGTCACGTAAATCCGTACTCATCCAGATTGGCGCTTTTGTAATTTCGTTATTTGGCCATTGGCGATCTGGTAAATCCACACGCTGGTACATACGGCGGTATTTTTTGCTAGGGTCAGCCAACATCATGAGAAAACTCCTTGTCTCGTAGCGCGGTTGCTCTGGATATATTTAAAAGGCAACGTCTCTACTTAATATATGGTATCTAATTCAGAAAAATTAAAGGGAATTTCAAAGTGCTGCTTTAAAAAGCAGACAAAATTTTTATACGCGCGCTTGGCGCAGCATCAGGAGTTGCAGATGATGTCTTGCTTGAGTAGGCTGGGCAAACAAGTAATTCGTTTTCATCTCTAGACCGTGAAATAATAAGTTTGGTGGTTTGCAGGTAATCTTGTTATTTAGATATATCACATCTAAACAATGATTACACCTTGTGCAAAATTCTTATCATAATTTTAGTTAAGTTGTTTAGAAAATAATTTTCTAATTTTGCGCTGTTTTGTTTTTTGTGGGAAATAATTTTCATATTTTTGCCTTATTAAGGTAAAAAAGATTATCTTGGCTTAAAAAGGCAAAAATAAATATAGTTACAGTTCTGCCCACTTACGCATTAAATTGTGGTAAAGGTTGGTCAGTCTCATTACTTCACTATGATTATCACCTAGCTGCATTCTCAGGTTTTGTACAGTTTGATCTAAATTAAAAAGCATATGTCTTTCGGCATCATCGCGTACCATGCTTTGCACCCAGAAAAAAGAAGCAATACGACAGCCAGAAGTAATCGCAGTCACTTCATGTAAACTGGTAGATGGATATAAAATCATATCTCCTGCAGGGAGTTTGACTTCGTGAAAACCGTAAGTGTCTTCTACGACCAGATCACCACCTTCATATTCTTCGGGTTCGCTTAAAAATAAAGTACATGACAAATCTGTTCTAAGCCGCTCGTTCGTACCACGTATGCGCCGGATAGAGTTATCTACATGAAAACCAAAAGACTCCTCATTTTCATAACGATTAAAAAGAGGAGGGATGATATCAAGTGGAATTGCAGCAGATAAAAACAATGGGTGTTTGCCTAACGCCTCAAGAATAATATTGCTGAGATGGTGAGTAAGAGGGTGGTCTTCAGGTAATTGCTGATTGCGTTTTACCGTTGCAGAGAGTGTACCCGCGGTTACTTTACCATTGACCCATTCAATTTTATCCATTTCATTACGAAAATATTGGACCTGTTCTTTACTCAAAACATTGGGAATATGATGGATCACGGTGATACCTACGAATAATAATAGTAGAAAATAAATAGCCTCTAACAATAGAGGCTATTTTATATCAGAATCCATAAAAATATTATGGGATTCTAAGCTAACTTAGTATTTAAAGTTAACTGCGAGAACTGCACTACGGCCTTCTGCTTCTGTTGCATAGTGAGAAGCATAAGCTTTAGTGAAATAACGCTTATCAGATAGGTTGTTGATATTCAATTGAAGATCAACATTTTTATTTACGTTGTAACGAGCCATCGCATCATAACGTACGTAAGATGGAACCCATTTAATATTTGCTACATCACCATATACTTTGTCAGAGTAAACAGCGCCAGCACCTACCGTCAATTGTGGAAGTACTTTATAGGTAGTCCATAATGTAGCGGCTTTCTTAGGGACGTTTGGCATTTGGTTGCCATTATAAATGGATTGATCAGTACATTTTCCGCTACGGCAAGATTTACCATTTTTGGTTAGTTCACTGTCTAAATAAGTGTAGCCAGCTGAAATATTCCACTTATCAGTAATTTCACCATTTAAGCCTAGCTCAAAACCATCAACTTTACTTTCACCTACATTTGCATAAGTAGTTGGGTCGATTTGTACCCGAGTATTTTGCTTTTCAGTACGGAAAATAGCAGCTGTTAAATTCAGGTGGTTATCAAGGAAATCCCATTTTGTACCGATTTCAAATGTTTGAGCCTCTTCCGGATCAATCATTTGGTTATTGGCATTAATTGTTTCGCTATTATCACCCCAACCTGCATTTAAGCCGACTGGACTAGCAGAGGTTGCATAGCTTGTATAAATTGAGCCATTTTCTGTTGGTTTAAAAGTAATACCTGCTTGATAGGTCACGAAATCTGAATCATTTTTTGCTGTATATGCCGCTGCACTAGAAGTCGCTAAGAAGTTTTGTTCAGCTTCATACTTATCCCAACGCAGGCCAAGATCTAATAACCATTTTGGCGTGATCTCAATATTGTCGAGTAAGTAGACAGAGGTACTTTCTACAGTTGCGTCAAAGTCTGGGCGTGCTTGTAAACGGTCAACAAATGGCTTTTGAGTTGGACCATTAAGCGAGGTACACCAATTTGTTGATAAGTCTGAACAGTCGCTATAGAAGCCAGTACTAGAAACATTGCCTTTGGCATCAATAATGTTATAGCCGCCTTTATCAGTTTTTTGTTTGCTATACTCTGCTCCTACATTAAATCTATGCTTTAAGAAGCCAGTATCAAATTTACCTTTAAGTGCTAATTGATCTGTAAATGTCTCACTATCTGTAATAGCTGAGTTCAAACGATGCCAAACAAGACCTTTGCCGACATTTCCTTTTGAGTCATCTGGGTTTGTCCAGACATAATCATTTTTTGATTTGGCATACATAGCCGTATTAGTAATAGTTATATTGTCGGTAAGGTCGTGTTCTAATTTAATTGTACCGATGTGATTTTCTTGCTTTTGAAAATCTCGATCTTTCCAGCCGTAATATGAACCTTGCTTGACTTCAGCCGGTTTACCTTGAGCTTTTCCAAGAGATGAATCCCAATAAGGAATACCTGAATCAGGTTTATCATCAGTTTGTAAATAATAGTAGCTCAAAGTTGCACGTGTCGGTGTATCTAAGCCAAAAGTAATACTTGGTGCGATACCAACACGCTTATATTCAGCTCCATTACTTTGGCCAGCCTTTTCATTTTGATGTCCCAAAACAGCTACACGTGCTGCAATGCCATTTCCAAAATCTTTATTGCCATCTAAAGTGATACGTTGGTAGTTATCGGTACCAGCGGCTACTGAGCCTTCTAAGAAATCACCCTTTTTAGCTACTTTAGAAATCATGTTGATACTGCCACCAACTGAACCTGCACCACCCATTGCTGATGCAGAACCTTTGGTTACCTCTACTTGTTCGACCGCAAACATTTCACGGTTTTGTGAGGTTGAGTTGCGAATACCATCAATATACATAGAGCTTTCTGAGCTATAACCACGGATGAAAGGACGGTCACCATTTGGATTGCCACCTTCACCTGCACCTAAAGTAATGCCAGGAACTGTACGTAATGCATCTGCTAAAGTTGTTACTTTTGTATCTTCAATAAGTTGTTTGGAAATAACGGAAACAGATTTTGGTGTATCTAGAAGGGGAGCTACGAATTTAGAGTTTGCAGACTGATCTACTTTTAAAGATTCTTCTTGAGTCGCTTTAGTATGAATTGTTGGTAATTGTGAAACTGCTTCTTGCGCCATGGCAGTTGTTGCAATCATTGATAGCGATGAAGCTATTGCAGAAGAAACAATTTTTTTACGTGTTCTAATCAAAGACATAACTTCAGGACTCTAAAACTAAAAGGTTATGCGAATAATAATAATTCTTATTTATATGTACAGTTTGTGTTAATTGGATTTGCCAATTGAATTATGAAGAAAAAATGAATAACTGAATGGTAAATTATACTTTTATGTAGCTAATCTACTGATTATTGGTAATTGTTTGTTAAATCGATTAAATTCAAAGTTTAATTGTAATTTTAGATTTATAAAGAATAACTAAAAAATTAGTTTTACTTAAGTACTTATGAAAAATATTTAAAGAATCATAAAATTACTGTGAAATTTACTAGAATAATGTCCTTCACTTACATGAAGTGATCGGTTAATTTTGTATATCTTGAAAGTTGTCATATAATACAGCACTTTTTTAAAAACTGTTCCTACTAACTAATTTTTATCGAGGAAGCCATGCAAGTAACGACTGAAGCGGTTTCGGGCGTTGCCCGTCGTTTAAATGTGTCTGTACCGACGAGCCGTATTAACGAGCAATTTGAAGCTCGTTTGAAGCGCACTGCCAAAACTGTGAAGATCAACGGCTTCCGTCCAGGTAAAGTACCTGAAAACGTTGTTCGTCGCGAATACGGTGCAAGCATTTATCAAGAAGTTGTAAATGACATCATTCGTGATAGCGTTTTTGAAGCAATTCAACAAGAAAAAATCAATGCGGTAGGTATGCCGAATATTGAGAAAGTTGAACATAAAGAAGATGCTTTAGTTTTTGAAGCAACTGTAGAAGTTTATCCAGAAGTTGAAGTAAAAGCATTTGACGGCTTAGAAGTTGAACGTAAATCAGCTGAAATCAAAGACGCTGACGTTGACGCTATGATCGAAAACTTGCAAAAACAACGTCAAACTTGGGCTGTAACCAAGGGTATGGCGAAAAAAGACATGCAAGTGACTTTTGACTTTGAAGGCACTATCGATGGTGAGAAGTTTGAAGGCGGTTCTGCTGAAGACTTTAAACTTGTGTTAGGTTCAGGTCGTATGATCCCTGGCTTCGAAGATGGCATCATTGGCATGAAAGCTGGTGAAGAGAAAGTAATTGATGTTACTTTCCCTGAAGATTACCAAGCTGAAAACTTGGCTGGTAAAGCAGCTCAGTTCAAAATCACTGTGAAGCAAGTTGAAAAATCTAAACTTCCAGAAATTGATGCTGAATTCTTAAAAATCTTCGGTGTAACTGAAGAAGAAGGCGTTGAAAAGTTAAAAGCTGACGTTCGTAAGAATATGGAACGTGAAGTTCGCAATGGTTTACGTAACCAAGTTAAACAAGCTGCTTTTGATGCTCTTGTTGCTGCGAACGAAGTTGAAGTTCCAACTGCAATGGTTGCTCAAGAAATTGACCGTCAACGTCAACAAATGGTTCAACAGTTCACTCAACAATTTGGTGGTGCAGGCGCGCAATCTTTTGACAAGAGCATGCTTCCTGACGAATTGTTCAAAGAACAAGCAGAGCGTTCTGTTAAGCTTGGCGTATTGGTAAGCAAAGTTTTAGCTGATGCTAAACTTGAAGTTGACCAAGCTCGCGTTGATGCTTACATTGACGACATGGCTTCTTCTTACGAAGATCCAACTGAAGTAATTGAATACTTCAAAAATGATGCTCAACAACGTGCTCAAATCGAAGCAGTTGTATTAGAAGATCAAGTTGTTGATCACATCTTAGCTGGTGCTAAAGTGACTGACAAAGCTGTATCTTATGATGACTTATTGAAAGAACAACAAGCTCGCCGTATGGGCTAATCTTTTAAGAAGTCAGAAAAAGGCGCCTGAGGCGCCTTTTTTGTTTTTCTTTATGTGGTCAATTAGAGTGCGGCCTTAAGTACTTAGGTATAAATAATATAATATTTCAGTGCGAACCTTTTGCAATTTGAGAAATTATCCCGCATATTGTTGCCATAGGTTAAGTCACAAAAAATTTAGGAATAAATAACGTATGTATGTTCCAACAATTGAAAATGCTTTAGTTCCTGTTGTGGTTGAACAATCTTCTCGCGGCGAACGTTCTTTTGATATTTATTCACGACTTTTACGTGAGCGCGTCATTTTTTTGACAGGTGAAGTTGAAGATAACATGGCAAATCTGATTGTTGCCCAAATGTTGTTTTTAGAAGCTGAAAATCCTGATAAAGATATCCACCTTTATATCAACTCTCCAGGTGGATCTGTGACAGCGGGCATGGCCATTTATGACACGATGCAGTTTATTAAGCCTGATGTCGTGACATATTGTATGGGTCAAGCTGCTTCAATGGGTGCATTTTTATTAAATGCGGGCGCTAAAGGCAAACGCTATTGTTTAGAAAATGCCCGTGTCATGATTCATCAACCATTAGGTGGTTTCCGTGGTCAAGCATCGGATATTGAAATCCATGCGCGTGAAATTCTCTTTATTAAAGAGCGCTTGAACCGCTTAATGGCAGAGCACAGTGGTCAAGACTATGAAACCGTTGCTCGTGATACTGACCGTGATAACTTTATGACAGCCCAAGCTGCTAAAGAATATGGTCTGGTTGATCAGGTGTTAAGTAAGCGTCCATAAGGACCTTATTATATAAATAACTTGAGATGTTGAAAAAGATCTCCATTTAGTTATTTATGCAGTGCATCTTGCCCTAATATTTAAGATTCTATTTGTGGAGTGAATATGTCCGAACATCCTCAAGGACAAAAACATTGTTCATTTTGCGGTAAAACGCAGTCTGAAGTCGGGAAACTGATTGCAGGTGAGGACGCATATATTTGTAATGAATGTGTGGATGTCTGCTTAGACCTTGTACAAACCAGCCAACAGGTTGAAGCAGGTGACTGGGCGAGTAAGGCATTGCCAAAACCACATGAAATACGTGCTGCGCTTGATCAATATGTTATTGGTCAAGATCTTGCCAAAAAGACATTATCTGTTGCGGTTTATAACCATTATAAGCGCTTAAAAGTTGGTCATAATGGCCATGTGTCTAAAGAAGTAGAAATTGCTAAAAGTAATATCTTACTGATTGGACCTACTGGCTCAGGTAAAACTTTACTTGCGCAAACATTAGCTCGCCTTTTAGATGTTCCATTTGCGATGGCAGATGCAACAACATTAACCGAAGCTGGTTATGTCGGCGAAGATGTTGAAAATATTGTGCAAAAGCTTTTGCAAAAAGCAGACTACGATGTAGAAAAGGCTCAGAAGGGCATTATCTATATCGATGAGATTGATAAGATTACTCGTAAATCTGAAAATCCATCAATTACGCGTGATGTGTCTGGTGAAGGTGTACAACAAGCATTATTAAAAATGATTGAAGGTACAGTTGCTTCGATTCCGCCTCAAGGTGGTCGTAAGCATCCACAGCAAGAGTTTATCCAAATTGACACCTCAAATATCTTATTTATTTGTGGTGGTGCATTTTCTGGTTTGGAAAAAATTGTACAACAGCGTCAAGAGAAAGGCGGTATTGGTTTTACAGCTGACGTTAAAAACAAAGATGAAACCAAAAAGCTTGCTGAATTGTTCCGTCAGGTTGAGCCAACTGACTTAGTGAAATTTGGTTTAATTCCAGAATTCATTGGTCGTTTACCAGTGATTGCTACACTTGAAGAGCTAGACGAAGAAGCTTTAATGCAAATTTTGACTGAGCCAAAAAATGCATTAACACGCCAGTATCAATATCTTTTCAATATGGAAAATGTTGATCTGATCTTTGAAGACTCTGCATTGCGTGCTGTTGCTAAAAAAGCGCTTGAACGTAATACAGGAGCGCGTGGTCTACGTTCTATTATGGAAAACGTACTGCTTGAAACTATGTATGATTTACCAAGTCGTACAGATGTTGGAACAGTCATTATTAATGAAGCAGTCATTAATGGTGAAGCAGAACCTGTTTATCAGGCTGAACGCCAACCTAAAGAAGCTGCAACGCATGAAAGTGTTGCTAAGGCAGATTTAAAGGTTATTGATTCGAAGTCTGCATAGATTTCATTCATCTAAAAAGCATGAATCGCGTTAGTGATTCATGCTTTTTTTGTTTTCAATTTATATGGGTAGTGTTAATCTTAAAAATACAAAATACGCATAGTTTTGCGGTGTAAAAAATAAATCAAAAACAAAACGCTTTGAGGGATGCCATGCGTTATTTAATCGTATCTTTGTGCTGTGCCGGACTATTTGTGGGCTGTCAAAGTTCCTCTCATTTAGAAAAAAATCCGAGTGAATTGACCGCGACTCTACCTAAAGTTGATGTTGAAAAAGAACCTGGTTTATTAGATCAATATCATTTAGGCGGTTTTACTGTGGGAGGGTGGGTCAACCAAAAATTGGGTCAGACTTTTGCGCCAATCAAAGCACAAAATGAACAGGCAGCTGTAGTTTATCTATATCGACCAGACACAAAATGGAATCGTCAGGAAATTGCAGCGATTAATCTCTTTGTGAATGGTAAGCGCATTCCGAGTCTATTACATAATCATTATTACTGGATTGAGCTACCAGCAGGAACGTATCGTCTTTCTGCGAGCCGCCCTTTACTTGGTATCCATTTTCAAGAACCAAAATATATTGATATCACTGTTGAGGCGGGAACGTCTTATTATTTGAAATATGATGAAGAAAATAAAATGGACCGAAGTGAACATACTGGTCCATTTATGTTAATGCAAGACAATATTGGACGTAGAGAGATAGCATTTACCGAGTTGAAATCCTCTAGCTATAATTTTGTGGCTGAAGATGCTTCAGGAAAGATCCGTCATAAACCACAAGAATTAAAGCCAGCCAAATATGATGAAAAATCAGATGTACGTCTGATTAAGCCATTTAAATTATGGAATCCTTTAACTTGGTAATGAGCTGCAAAAGATAAAGAAAAGTTTAAGACTTTTCTTTATCTTTCATCAACGGTGCAAGAATTTTAAGCATCTCTTCTTGCATATGATCTCGTGCTTTAGGGTCATTAAATGTTTGCTGTCCCAACTCCATCATATATTCTGAAATTTGCCCCATAATCTGTACGTTCTTGCGCGTAATTGATTGGCCTTCTGGGGTTTTTAAAAATTTCAGATTAGCCTGAATTTCCTCTTCAGTATAAGTCTTTAGGTAAATATCCTGTAAGGCTTGAGCTGTTTTGGGGTTGCTAATGAGCTGATTGCTCGAATCTTTTAAGAGAGAACCTAACTTCTTCGCGGCCTCTTTTTCTTTTGGACCTAAAGTTTTGATACCCGTGATATTACTAACGATCTGTTCTGCCTGTTGATCATAGTAAGGCGTTAATTCATTAATTGACTCTTTAAGCAGGTAATCAATTTGGCTCATTTGCATGAGTTCTTTAACTGAACTTAATTTGGCAGGAGAGGCAAATAAGCTTGTGGTAATACAGCTTAGGCAGAGGCTGATTGAGAGATTTTTAAGAATAGGGCGAATAGTCATGAAATGACCTATATTCAATATTTGGCGAGAGGGTGCTTTCATTAATAGCACAGATTGACTAAGTAATTGTTACAATTCTTTTCAGTTTTTAAAATAAAAAAAATGTATAAAAAAAGCACCGAATTCGGTGCTTTTCTTGATTAGCCAGCTGCTGCATCGACTACTGGAATTTTTCCAATTTTCGCTTGCCAGATTTTTGGAGCTACTGCGTGAATTGAAGTACCGTTTACATCAACTGCAACAGAAACTGGCATATCTTCAACTACGAATTTGTAGATTGCTTCCATACCTAAGTCTGCAAACGCAACAACTTCAGCTTCACGAACAGCTTTAGATACGAGGTAAGCCGCACCACCAACTGCCATTAAGTAAGTTGCTTTGTTGTCTTTGATTGCTTCAATTGCTGTAGGACCACGGTCAGCTTTACCGATCATACCGAATAGGCCAGTATGTTCTAATACTTTACGTGTGAATTTATCCATACGTGTTGCAGTTGTAGGGCCAGCAGGACCAACGACTTCATCACCCACTGGATCAACAGGGCCAACGTAGTAAATAAACTTACCTTTAAGATCAACTGGTAATTCTTCACCATCGTCGATCATTTCAACCATACGTTTGTGCGCAGCATCACGACCTGTGTACATTGTTCCGCTAAGAAGTAATGTGTCACCTGGTTTCCAAGAGTCCATTTCTTCTTGAGTAATAGTATCAAGGTTTACGCGTTTAGACTGTGAAGAGTCCCAAGTTACAGAAGGGTAGTCTTCAAGTTTTGGTGCTTGAATATGAGCGACACCTGTACCATCAAGCTGGAAGTGAGCATGACGAGTAGCAGCACAGTTAGGAATCATACCTACTGGTTTACCAGCAGCATGACATGGGTAATCTTTAATCTTAATATCAAGAACAGTCGTTAAACCACCAAGACCTTGAGCACCAATACCAAGTGCGTTTACTTTTTCAAAGATTTCGATACGAAGCTCTTCGATTTTGTTTTCTGGTCCACGACGAAGTAATTCGTCCATGTTGATTTCTTCCATGAGTGCTTCTTTAGCAAGCATCATGGCTTTTTCAGCAGTACCACCAATACCAATACCGAGCATACCAGGAGGACACCAGCCTGCACCCATAGTTGGAACAGTTTTAAGTACCCAGTCAACAATTGAGTCAGATGGGTTAAGCATCGCAAGTTTAGATTTGTTTTCTGAACCGCCACCTTTAGCAGCAACAGTAATATCTACTTTGTTACCCGGAACGAGTTTGTAGTGAATTACAGCAGGGGTATTATCTTTTGTATTTTTACGGCCAAATGCAGGGTCAGCAAGTACAGAAGCACGAAGAACGTTGCTGTTTTCAAGGTAACCTTGGCGTACACCTTCATTTACTGCATCGTCTAAGCTCATCGTTAAATCAAATTTAACATCTAAGCCCACTTCAAGGAAAACGTTAACAATACCAGTATCTTGGCAAATTGGACGATGACCTTCCGCACACATGCGAGAGTTAATTAGAATCTGTGCAATTGCATCCTTTGCGGCTTTGTTTTCTTCGCGATCATAAGCACGGCTCATCGCTTGGATAAAGTCTTGCGGGTGATAGTACGAAATAAACTGTAGGGCGTCCTTGATCGATGTAATCAAGTCATCTTGTTTGATAATCGTTGTCATACCAGAAAATCTCTTGAGCGGGCTGTTAGCTAGCGGGCTAAATTATATGACAAAAAGACAGTGTTGTGGGAGATTGGTTGATCTTTTGACCGAAAGTCGCATAAGAACATATTGATGTGATTTAAAAGAGACAAATCGGAAAATTATTTATTTTTAATGACTAAAATAAAAAAAGCCATTTGAGCGGATATCAAATGGCGAGAGGTAGTAAAGGTGAATTTATTAATTATTTGGCAGCGGCTTGCTGCTCTGCCTGAATTGCCGTTAACGCAATGGTAAAGACGATGTCATCTACCAATGCTCCACGAGACAAGTCATTGACTGGTTTGTTGAGGCCTTGCAGCATTGGTCCAACACTCACAACATTTGCAGCACGCTGTACTGCTTTGTAAGTGGTATTGCCCGTATTTAAATCTGGGAAAATAAATACATTTGCACGACCAGCAACGCGTGAGTCTGGTGCCTTTTGACGTCCCACACTTTCAACTGAAGCTGCATCGTATTGAAGTGGACCATCAATGAGTAAATCAGGGCGACGTTGCTGAGCAATTTGAGTTGCTTGCTGTACTTTTTCAACATCAGCACCTGTTCCGGAAGTACCAGTTGAGTAGCTGATCATGGCAATACGTGGGTCAATTCCAAATGCTTTCGCTGAGTCAGCCGACTGAATTGCAATTTCAGCAAGTTGTTCTGCTGTCGGGTCTGGGTTAATTGCACAGTCACCATATACATAAACTTCATCTGGTAAAAGCATAAAGAATATAGATGAAACTAGTGAATATTCAGGGGCTGTCTTGATGAGCTGGAATGCTGGGCGGACCGTATTTGCTGTGGTGTGTACCGCACCTGAAACTAAGCCATCGACTTGATCTAAGGCTAACATCATGGTGCCAAGCACAACAGTATCTTGAAGCTGTTCTTTCGCTTGCAGCTCGTTGAGTTTACCTTTACGTAGCTCAACCATTGGTACAACGTATTGATCACGAATACTATCAGGGTCGACAATTGCCAATTCGGCCGGTAATTCAATACCACGTGCTTTTGCAACATCGTGCACAGCATCTGGTTTGGCTAACAAAATACAGTCAGCAATACCACGTGCCTGACAAATTGCCGCAGCTTGAATGGTGCGCGGTTCATCACCTTCAGGTAGCACAATCCGCTTTTTCGCTGCAATTGATTTTTGCACCAGTTCATGACGGAAAGCTGATGGCGAAAGGCGAGGGATAGCGGCATTGTTGCTGTGCTGCTTAAGCCATTCAACATCAATATGACTTGAAACAAATCGAGTCACTTGCTCAGCACGTTCAGTATCGTCAGTTGGAATTTCATTACCAAAATTAGATAGGCGCTGTGCGGTTTCAAGTGTATTTAAACGGGTATGTAAAATTGGCAAACCTTGTTTAATTGCACTTTGGCAAAACTCTAAAAGCTCTGGTGCTGGTGCTTCTCTTTCGGTAAGTACCAAACCTGCAAGAGGAATACCATTGCTGGTTGCCAAACTACTTGCAAGTAAAACGTCGGTACGCTCAGATGCGCTAATAATCAACTCGCCTGCAATAAACTTATTCAGTTCATATTCAATGCTTGAAGCAATTAAACTCGAATGCAAAATACGACGTGCTTTAGCTTCACCTTGATGTACCCATTGTCCATCAATGACATTTGCAATATCGAGTGTTCTAGGTACGCTTAACGTGTTACTAAATGGGACTAAACCAATAATCGGTAAATCGCTAGAACCAAAATAACGATTATATTTTTGCAGTTCGGTCGTAAATTTCGCGATTTCTTCAGTTGGTCGTAATGATGGATCAAACGCAACAGGAATTTGTGCTGTTTCTTCAGTTAATCCACGGGTACGCATAAACAGTACGCCAGCAGTACGATTTGACGCTGCTCCACCAAACTGGCGTAAATGAGCATCTACTTTTTCTGCTGCTTTTTTCGGGTTTTGAATATCTGCTGTACTGACCAACACGACTTCTGCATCAAGTGCTTGTGCAAGACTTGCATTGAGCTCACTGGCAAAATGGTCTTGTCCGTTTGGTAATAAGCCTTCCACAATAATGACATCATGGTCTGCTGCAACACTACGATGAAGGCTAACCGCTTCTTCAAGTAATTCATCTACTTCCCCAGCGGCAATAAGCTGAGTTAATTTTTCATGCGAAATAGATTGAACAGTTTTACTTTGAAATAAATGACCAAATAATGAAGTGGTTCGGTCAAGATGCTCTTGGTCTTCTTGAGAAAATGGTTTTAAAAAGCCTGCTTTAATTCCGTTGCAATCAAGTGCGTAAATCATGCCTAAGCAGGCAGAGGTTAAGCCAACCCCTTCACCTGTAGGAATCAATAAAATTGTATTCATATAAACCTATAAATAAACGAATATCGAGTTTTCGCTAAGCTCTAATTAAGCAAGGCTTGCTACAGATGCTGTATTTTCTGCTGCTTCAACAACTTGACGAGTTTCTTTGGCAATGCGGCCTTCTTCATCTGTAGGAATGACCCAAATTTGTGGACCATTTCCGTTGTCGATTCGTCCTTCAGTGCCACGTTTTAGGTTGTTGTTTTGATCTTTATCAAGCTGCAAACTAAAATGAGGTAAATAAGCTAAGGTTTTTTCACGAATATAAGCTGAGTTTTCACCAATACCACCCGTGAAGATTAAGCCGTCTAAAGTTGGCAAACCGCAGCTTAATGCAGCAAGCGATTTTGCAAGGCGATAACTAAACACTTCAATTGCAAGGCAAGCATCTTCATTACCATTTTCAGCAGCTTCAATCACTGTACGCATGTCATTAGACAGTTGAGATAAGCCTAGTAAGCCACTTTCGTTATTTAAAACTTTATCAATTTTTGCTAAATCCCAACCGAGGTTTTTCGCAAGGAAGCTGTGTAAGCTTGGATCAACGTCACCACTACGCGTTCCCATTACCACACCTTCAAGTGGCGTAAGCCCCATAGAGGTATCAACACTTTGTCCATTCCACACTGCGCAAGTTGAACTGCCGTTTCCTAAGTGGGCTGTTAACCATCCACCTTTTTTCAGGTTACCTGCCAGCTCACTCGCTTTATCAGACACATACGCATGGCTTGTACCATGGAAGCCATAACGACGAACGTTGTGGTCAGTATATAAAAACTTAGGAATTGCATAACGGTATGCATGCGGTGGCATGGTTTGATGGAATGCAGTGTCGAATACGGCAACTTGAGGTAATTCAGGAAATAGACGGACGGTTGCGTCAATACCAATTAAATGTGCTGGGTTATGAAGTGGGGCTAAAGGTGTCGCAGCACGAATACGTTCAATAATTTCAGGAGTGAGTAATTCTGCTTTGGTTAAACTACCCCCGTGTACAACACGATGTCCGATTGCTTGCGGTTTGTAGTTGGCAA
This sequence comes from Acinetobacter sp. 1542444, assembly GCF_000581835.1. NCBI lineage: Bacteria > Pseudomonadati > Pseudomonadota > Gammaproteobacteria > Moraxellales > Moraxellaceae > Acinetobacter > Acinetobacter sp. 1542444. The sequence continues at coordinate 228,794 of NZ_JEYA01000005.1, forward strand.
GACGTGCAAGTAAAGTTTCTAAAGCTTTGGCATGGTCAGCATAGGGGATTGAAAGTTCAAGTGGTTCACCACCTACTGTAATTCCCTTAATACGAGCATCAGCTGCCCCCAAGTTTTCTGCTAAACCGTAAATACGATCTTCACGACGCTCTGAAACCAGTGCGTATTTAATAGATGAAGAGCCGCAATTGATAACTAATACTGATGTAGCCACGTTGAAATACCCAAGTCCTGATTTAAAATAGTTTTCCTAACTTCCTGTTCAAGATGTATTATTTTTCGATACAGATTGAACGGGTTGTCATGTTTTAACATGTGTTGTTTTTCTGTCCAAGATAGACTTTAGCCCATTAGACTTAAGCACTATCGACCATCAAATTATTTGTAACTAACATTTGTCCAGTATAAAGCTTAACCACTGTATTCCTTGTTTTTTATACGTGTAGAAAAGAGTTTTTTGTATATATTTATGAAAGGTAAATTTCTATTTAATGTATTTTTCAAATATTTGGTATAAATTTTTTAAGAAAAAAGAAGTGGTGTTATTTTAATCAAACTATAGGGGAGTATTACAAATAATATACGTAAATGAAATTAAATTTTAATCGTTTATATATAGGTTAAAATATATAAATCATAAACATTTTTAATATAAAACTTAGTATAAAAAAGCCGGTATAAATACATTTATAAGAATATTTTATTGCTTTGATATTATGAGAATTTTCTCGTAGTTATTAGAAGCTAATATACCAGTAAATATAGTCAAAAATAAAACCAGCTTCTTGTTTAAAACTTAAACATAATTTGTATTTAATACCCATGCTCCGGTATTACCGTAAAATTTACTAGGGCTTGCATGTCGCTTTTTGCCTTAATAATATTGTTCCTTCCCCTTATCAAATGATGATGAAATATATCATTTGGTCTATTTTTATGTTCCGGCTTATCCGGTTGTACAGGAGCGTCCAGCATGGACTTGCCGAATCCAGTATTGGCAAAAGTGACCGAGCGTGTAATCGCACGTAGTCAAAAAACTCGTTCTGCATATTTACAACGTATTGAACATGCACAAGGCAAATTTCCTGCTCGTGGAGCACTTTCATGTGCCAATCTGGCTCATGGTTTTGCAAGTATGGACGATAATGAAAAATTAATTATTAAAGTAGGCCGTGAACCAAATATTGGCATCGTATCTTCATATAACGAAATGCTGTCGGCTCACGCACCATATAAAACATTTCCAGATTTAATTAAAAATGCCGCTCGCGAAAATGGGGGAGTAGCGCAGTTTGCAGGTGGTGTTCCTGCGATGTGTGACGGTATTACCCAAGGTAATGCTGGCATGGAACTGTCATTGTTTTCTCGTGAAACCATTGCGATGAGTACAGCGATTGCATTGTCTCATAACATGTTTGACGCAGCTTTATGTCTTGGTGTTTGTGACAAGATCGTGCCGGGCTTGCTCATTGGTGCTTTGCAGTTTGGCTATTTACCTACTATTTTTGTGCCAGCTGGCCCAATGACCAGTGGTCTATCTAACGATGAGAAAGCTAAAATTCGTCAGCAATTTGCAACGGGTCAGGTTGGCCGAGATGCTTTGCTAGAAGCTGAGTCAGCTGCTTATCACGGACAAGGGACCTGTACTTTTTATGGTACAGCCAACAGTAATCAGATGCTGATGGAAGTCATGGGCTTGCATTTGCCAAGTGCCGCATTTGTTCATCCTCATACACCATTACGTGATGCACTCACCGCAGAAGCGGCGATTCGTGTACTTGATTTAACAGTTGAGCGTGGAAACTACACGCCGATTGGTCATGTTGTCGATGAAAAAGCAATTATAAACGGTATTGTGGCGTTACTCGCTACAGGTGGTTCAACCAACCACACTCTACATCTTATTGCGATTGCTCGTGCCGCTGGCATCTTGATTGACTGGGATGACTTCGATGAATTGTCGGCTGTTGTTCCACTGCTCGCAAAAATCTATCCAAATGGTAAAGCTGATGTAAACCATTTCCAAGCTGCGGGTGGGGTTGCTTTCCTTATTCGTAACTTACTTGAAGCTGGCTTGTTGCATAACGATGTAACGACTGTAGCTGGTAAAGGTTTACAGCACTACACCAAAGAACCAAAACTGATTGATGGTAAGCTCACTTGGGTTGACGGTGTGGTTCAAAGTCTTGATGACAAAGTTTTACGTAGCATTGATGCGCCGTTTCAACCAGATGGCGGCTTGCGCTTAATGCAAGGTCGCCTTGGCCGTGGTGTAATCAAGATTTCTGCTGTTGCGCCAGAACATCGTAAAGTTAAAGCTCCAGCAATTGTGTTTGATTCTCAGGAAGCAGTGCAAGCTGCATTTGATCGTGGTGAATTACACCGAGACTTTATTGCAGTTGTTCGTTTCCAAGGTGCGCGTGCTAACGGTATGCCTGAATTGCATCGTTTAACGCCTGTGTTGGGTGTTTTACAAGATCAAGGTTTCCACGTTGCTTTAGTCACTGATGGTCGTATGTCTGGCGCTTCAGGCAAAGTTCCTGCGGTGATTCATTTATCTCCAGAGGCCTTACTAAATGGGCCGATTGCTAAAGTTCAAACAGGCGATATGTTGGTTATTGATGCTGAGGCTGGCGTACTCGATGTTGAAATAGATGAACAGACTTGGCAGTCGCGTCCTGTTGCTCAGCCAGAACATCAGGCAGAAAACGAAGTTGGCTTTGGCCGTGAATTATTTGGTGTTTTCCGTGCTGCTGCTGCGCCAGCTGAACATGGAGCATCTGTATTTGGTGCATTGGTTGGTGAAAATTTACCAGAGCAGATTTGAATCAAAGGAACTGAAAAATAATGATTAAAATTGAAGATATCGTCAAATTAGGTCCAGTTATCCCTGTATTGGCATTTGATTCTGCCGAGCAAGGTGAAGATGTATCACGTGCTTTACATGCGGGTGGTGTGAAAGTTCTTGAGATTACATTGCGTACCGCTGCTGGTCTTGCTGCTATTGAGCGTGCTAGCCAATTGGCAGATGACATTGTGGTGGGTGTAGGTACGATTACCAAACCAGAACACTGTGCGCAAGCCAAAAAAGCAGGTGCTCAATTTGGTGTATCTCCTGGTTTAACTAAAGATTTGCATTTGGCTGCGCAAGATGCTGGCTTACCTCTATTGCCGGGTGTGATGACACCAAGTGACCTGATTCAAGCGATTGAATTGGGTTATGACATTGTGAAGTTCTTCCCAGCTCAACAGGCAGGTGGCGTTGAGATGCTAAAAGCATTTTATGGTCCATTTCCAAACTTGCGCTTTTGTCCGACTGGTGGAATTACGGCAGAGTCAGCGCCAGATTTCTTAAAACAACCTAACGTGGTTTGTGTAGGTGGTTCATGGTTAACACCTAAAGCTACTGTAGCTGCACAAGACTGGGCTGAAATTACTCGCTTGGCACAAATTGCGAGTCAGTTGAGAGCTTTGTAAATGTAGACAATATTTATAAAAAATGAAGTGCATTCTATGTGCTTTAAAGGCTGTATTGATGTGACCAGTTTGTGCTGGTCACACCTAAATATAAAAATTTAATGTCTTAACAGTAGGAATTACTGTGGTTGAAGACCCTTGTTTAGGCAGTGTGCCTAAATAATTATTCCAAGGAGAAGTGTCCCATGGAGACGGTTCAGGGTGGCATGTTACTGATCTACACTGTAATCGCGATTATTGCTTTAGTGGTCATGATCGCGAAGTTTAGAATTTATCCATTTTTAGTTCTGATTATTGTTTCACTCGGTTTAGCCTTGGCTGTTGGCATGCCAATGGGTGATATTGTTAAGTCTTATGAAGCCGGTACAGGTAAAACCTTAGGTCACCTCGCGATTGTAATCGCACTCGGAACGATGCTCGGTAAAATGATGGCCGAGTCTGGTGGCGCAGAGCGAATAGCAATTACTTTAATTAAGTGGTTTGGTGAGAAAAATATTCACTGGGCCATGATGTTTATTGCCCTTATTGTTGGCCTTCCCGTATTTTTCGAAGTAGGTTTCGTTCTACTCATTCCAATTGCATTCAATATCGCAAAAAGAACAGGTAAATCTTTATTGGTTGTTGGCTTGCCAATGGTTGCCGGTTTATCGGTTGTGCATGGGTTAATTCCACCACATCCAGCGGCACTGTTGGCAGTACAGGCTTATCATGCTGATATCGGTAAAACGATTGCTTATAGTCTGATAGTGGGTGTGCCAACGGCTATCGTCGCTGGGCCACTGTATGCACTGTGGATCAACAAATACGTCAAATTGTCTGAAAATAATCCTTTAGCAAAGCAGTTTGTTGAAGCAGATGCTAGTAAGACACGTGAATTACCAAGTTTTGGTATTACCTTATTTACGATCATGCTGCCAGTTGGATTGATGTTGGTTGGTAGCTGGGCTGATCTTTTCTTTGCACCACAAACTTTCGCAAATGATTTGCTACGTTTTATTGGTACTTCTGATATCGCATTACTCATTGCCGTGCTGGTCAGCTTTATTACCTTTGGTACGATGCAGGGCTTTAACCGTGAACAAATTGAAAAATTCTGCGGTGGGTGTTTAGCTTCTATTGCTGGGATTATGTTGATTGTAGGTGCTGGTGGTGGTTTTGGCGGTATTTTGCGTGACACTGGTATTTCTAATGAGATTGTTTCTACAGCGTTGAAGGCAAACCTGTCGCCGTTATTGTTAGGCTGGTTTGTTGCCGCACTGATTCGTTTGGCAACAGGATCGGCAACGGTGGCTATGGCTACAGCGTGTAGTATTGTCGCTCCAATTGCAGCTACGGCGGGGGTCGCAGTTAGGCCAGAACTTTTAGTACTTGCCACAGGTTCAGGTTCATTAGTTTTCTCACATGTAAATGACGCAGGATTCTGGTTAATCAAAGAATATTTCGGTATGACAGTAGGGCAGACACTCAAGACTTGGTCAGTATTAGAAACGATCATTTCAGTGTTGGGTTTATCTTTCACGCTACTGCTTAGCACTATTTTATAATTAAAGGTGAGTAATCCATGATTGTGATTGCAATGGGTGTTTGTGGAACAGGTAAAACCCTAATTGGTGAATTGTTATCAGAGCGTTTGGCTTGTGAGTTCCTTGATGGCGATACGCTTCATTCAGCTGCAAATAAAAGTAAGATGAGTCAAGGTATTCCCTTAACTGATGAAGACCGCTTGCCATGGTTACAGGCAATTCGTCAGGCCATTGAAACCAAACAGAGAGACGGTGAAACGGCTGTATTTACATGCTCATCTTTAAAACGCATGTATCGCGATATTTTAAGAGGTCAGGACCAGAATGTTAAGTTTGTCTACTTAAAAGGTTCTTATGAGTTATTACAGCAACGACTTGCAGAAAGATCAGGTCATTTTTTTGACCCAGCGTTGCTACAAACCCAGCTAGACACATTAGAGGAACCTGATGTGAATGAAGCAATTGCTATTGATATTGCTCTCACACCAGAACAGATCATTGAACAAGTCATCCAGAAGCTAGGGGTGACTGATAGTGTGTGTCGGGGGTAAATTCATCTAGAAAGATTATCAACGCTTTAACATATTCACCTTGTGGTTTACGGTTCAAGCAAGGTGAGTACGGATAATAATAGTGATATTGACCCGAATAAAACCTGATTACAGTGGCGAGTTCGGGAATATATAAAAGACATACGAATAATAAGGTATTAAGAAGAATGAATCAGTTAAATAATCTACAGCATAAATTCCCAGTAGTGGACGGTATTCCTGAAAGTGTACGTTTGCCATCTCAAATTCATCAGCGTGTCTCACTCGTGGATGGTGAGTTGAAGCTATGGGCTGGTGCAACCAAGAAAACATTATCTCCGATCTGGATTCAGCAGCCTGACGGTAGCCTACAGCAAGTTGAACTTGGTAGTTATCCAGTCATGGGTGAAAAAGAAAGCGATGAAGCACTAGAAGCAGCGGTAAGGGCTTACAATAATGGTCGTGGCGAATGGCCCATGATGAAGGTTGGTGAGCGCATTGCCTGTATGCAAAATTTTATTCAGCGCATGGTGGAGCAACGAGATCTGATTATTAAGCTGATCATGTGGGAAATTGGCAAAAGCTTGGCGGATTCAGAGAAAGAATTTGATCGTACGATTACCTACATGCGTCAAACGATTGATGCCCTGAAAGATTTAGATAATGCCAACTCCCGCTTTGTAATTGCTGAAGGTACGATTGGTCAAATTCGTCGTACTCCACTAGGTGTCGTGTTGTGTATGGGACCATACAACTACCCACTGAATGAAACCTTTGCAACTCTGATCCCAGCCATGCTGATGGGGAATACCATTATTTTTAAACCACCTCAATTCGGGACTTTGTTGTTTGAACCGTTACTAGAAGCGTTTCGTGACTCATTTCCAAAAGGCGTGATCAATACGATTTATGCACCAGGTTCTCTAGTAGTGCCGCATTTGCTGGCATCTGGGCAAATTAATGTACTGGCACTCATTGGTTCTAGTAAAGTGGCTGACCACTTGAAAAAACAACATCCAAAATCTCATCGTCTGCGTGCGATTCTAGGATTAGATGCAAAGAACGCAGCCATTATTCTGCCAGATGCTGATTTGGATCTGACAGTGAAAGAGTGTCTGTTGGGTGCATTGTCATTTAATGGTCAGCGTTGTACTGCGCTCAAAATGCTGATGGTACACCGCTCGATAGCCGATGAATTTGTTAACCGCTTAACGGCTGAACTGGCCAAACTTAAAGTGGGTATGCCGTGGGAAAAAGGTGTATTTATCACCCCATTACCAGGTATGCACCGTACGGCCTACATGACTGAAGTGATTGAAGATGCTGTGGCTAAAGGGGCAAAAGTAGTTAATCCGGAAGGTGGTGAGTTCTGCAAAACCATGTTCTATCCAGCCGTAGTTTATCCAGTGACTGAGGGGATGAGACTGTATCGTGAAGAACAGTTCGGTCCAGTGATACCAGTCTCTGTTTATGATGACATTGAAACTGTACTGGAATATGTCACTACTTCTGATCATGGGCAGCAGGTGAGTATTTTTGGTAGTGACCCTGAGCAAATTGGTCATTTAGTTGATCCGTTGGTCCATCAGGTCTGTCGTGTAAACATCAATTGTCAATGTCAGCGTGGCCCTGATGTATTCCCGTTCGGTGGTCGTAAAGATTCTGCGGAAGGTACATTGTCTGTGCATGATGCTCTGCGAGCGTTCTCTATCCGTTCTATGATTGCTGCTAAGCAGACAGATGATAGCAAAGGCATGTTGGCCTCTATGGTGTCTGAGCACTATTCTAAATTCGTGAATACCGACTTTATTTTCTAATTAATAACTTGAATAATAAAAAACGCCTGAAATTGATCAGGCGTTTTTGTTTGAACTCATAGATTAATTATTGACGAATTTGACCGTCACCTAACACAATCCATTTTTGAGAAGTTAAGCCTTCTAAGCCAACAGGACCGCGGGCATGGATTTTATCTGTAGAGATACCAATTTCTGCCCCTAAGCCATATTCAAAACCATCAGCAAAACGAGTTGAAGCATTGATTACAACTGAACTTGAATCTACACGAGCCAAGAACTGACGAGCCAAAGTATAGTTTTCAGTCACAATTGCATCGGTGTGATGTGAACCATATTTGTTAATATGGTCAATTGCTTCATCAATACCGCTAACCACTTTAACAGCAAGAATTGGCCCTAAATATTCGGTGTACCAATCTTCTTCTGTTGCAGGTTTTACAGAGGCACCCAAAATACGGCGTGTTTCTGGGCAGCCGCGTAACTCAACTTGTTTTTCAGCATATAGTTCGGCAATGCGTGGTAAGAAAACGTCTGCAATTTTTTCATCAACAAGCAGTGTTTCCATCGCATTACAAACACCGTAACGATGTGTTTTTGCATTCAATGTAATTGGTAAAGCTTTTTGCAGGTCTGCTTGTGCTTCAACGAATACATGGCAGTTACCATCAAGATGTTTAATCACCGGAATACGCGCTTCGTTGGTTACGCGCTCAATTAAGCTTTTACCACCACGTGGAACAATGACATCAACATATTCAGCCATTGTAATGAGGTGACCAACAGCTGCACGGTCAGAAGTTTCAATGACTTGTACTGAATGCTCAGGTAAACCGGCAACTTTTAAACCATGCTTAATTGCTTCTGCGATTGCTTTATTTGACTCGAGTGCTTCTGAACCACCGCGTAAAATAATGGCATTGCCTGATTTAATCGCTAAAGATGCAGCTTCAAGTGTTACGTTTGGACGTGATTCGTAAATCATACCAACGACACCTAAAGGTACACGCATTTTTCCAATTTGAATGCCTGTGGGGCGATATGCAAGATCAGTAATTTCCCCAATTGGATCGACAAGCGCGATCACATCTTTTAAACCTTGCAACATCCCTTTAAAGCGTGCGGGCGTAAGCTCAAGACGATCAAGTAAGGCACTGTCGAGCTGGTTGCTACGACCTTTATCCATGTCGATTTGATTCGCCGCCAAGATTGCTTCTTGATTATTTTCCAAAGCAGTATAAATAGCAGAGAGTGCATGATTTTTTAGTGAGGTAGAAGCACTTGTTAAGACGCGTGAGGCCTCGCGTGCTTGTTGCCCAACTTTTTGCATATATTGTTCAATTGAATCTTGCATAGCATTTTTTAATCATTTACCAATGAGTAAGATAGTAGCAGTCAAATGCGGAACAATGAATGGCTTTTTTTGAAAAATGTGACCGCCATAAAAAAACATTTAAATATTTTGCAAACTATTAGCGACTTAAACAAGATGAGCGGTCATTTCAGCGATTGCGTATATTTCAGACAATTGTTTAGAATGTTATTGTGCAATACAAACTAATACAAATTTTAAAGTTTTGTGCATAAAAGATTACGTGTTCAAGAAGGAACTCTTGCAGCATAAAAAAATTACAGCAAGGAGGAAGCAAGGATATGAATTCCATTATTCAAATGGATTCGGAGATCAACCAAGCTTATGCCGGTTTTGGCTTTTTCGATATCTACCATAGAGATAGTTTTAAACAACCTGCTCGTACAACATGGATTGACGGTTGGAAAATTGAATATATGGCAATTGCCGATCCTAAAACGATTCACAAAACACCGATTGTGATTGTTGGTGGTGCTTTCCAGAATTTTAATTCTTATAAATATTGTGTTGAACAATTGTTTGAAAGTGGTCCGGTTATTTTAATTGATTTACCTTCGATGGGTGCAAATCAGCAAATTACTAATCGCGACACAGGAGTATCTGCGGGTACTTTAGAACTTCCTGATTTATCTGAAATGTTAGGACGTTGGTTAGATATCGTTGGAATACAAAAAGTTTCTGTAATGGGAATGTCTTTAGGGTCTGTGATTGCCTCTTGTTTTGCTCATCAGCGCCCAGATTTGATGGATCGTATGATCTTGATGGGAGTTATGCAAAAGACTCGTAAAAGTTGGCGAATGATTTTAGAAGAGTCGCTCAAACTCATGCAAGAAAACCGCATGGAAGAGTTTGGGCAAGCTGTTATTTTGTATTTAGTTAATCATGCAAAATTAGATAAAACTCGTATGTCACCAACCGCTAAAAAGTTATTTTTTAGACAAATGGCCGAGTTTACGGGGACTGAGCGGGAACGTTATGAAATTAACTGTAACCGCCTTTTGCGGTTAACAGATGTACCTATTCCAGAGTGCAAAACGCTAGTTGCAGCAGGGCAATACGACAGTTTTACTCTGCCTCATGAAAACGCCAATTTTGCTTTGCAATGTCCTGATATGGAATTTGCACTTATTGCAAACGCTGATCATGTGCCACAGCTCCAGCGTCGTAAAGAAACCATGAGTTTGTTCACTTCATTCTTGAAGGGTGAATCTATCCACAATCTGGATGGTATTATTCCAATGACGCGTGACCAGATGCAAAAGATGGAGCGCCGTGGTGAAGAGCGAGTTCCAGTTTTGCAACCGAACACTCAACTGAGCCATCATGAATGTAAAACAGAAGTGCCAGTGACGATTGTTGACGTGACTTTCTTTGGGATGTATTTAAAAATGGATGATGTTTCACAGCTTGATTTTGTGAATGACCATCCACGTGATTTGGCACTGCATTTAGAAGATGAAGAAGGTCGTTTTGCAATTGAGTGTTTAATCTTTGAAGCTACTGAACAAGGAATACGTGCTTTATTTAAACATGGTAGTTTTGAGCTTGCTGATCGGTTAAGCCGTTTTATTGCTCGTCAAAAACAAGCAGCTTAATAATATAGTTATAGATGGAAGCTCGTTTATGTCGAGCTTCCATTTTTTATATTTATTATTTTATTTGAGCGTGAATAATCCAAACTAAGTCGCCTAAATGCTCTTCATGGCTATCTTGAGAAACTTCCCCAAAAAATATTTGTGGCTGTTCAATAGTAACCTGCTCAAATTCTGTATCTTTAAAAAAGTCATTAACTTCTTGTGGACTTTTGAAATGAAAACTAAATGAACTGCGAGACATGAGTTTAAGTAACTTACTACTATTCCAGATAATACTAGCGAGTTTGTTTTTAATGGGTTCAGGATATAAGTCGGTTAAATAGTGGAACTTTTTAAAAGTAGCCCCATAGTGGCCAATCGATTGGATCAATTGTTTTAATAAATCTTTATCAAAATAGTTAATCAAACCTTCACTGATTACAACCAATGGGCGGTTAGGGTCAAATACTTCAAATGCTTGTGCAAAAGCTTCTGTAAATAAATCAACTGATAAAACTTCAGGTGCATTTTTTTCAATTTGCTGTAACGCATTTTGTTTGGTTTGTGCCATATCGGGCAAATCAAGCTCCCGATAGGTAATCGAAGGGTAATGTTGTCTAAACCACCAGCCACGTGGAGACAGGCCACATGCTATTTCAAGCACCTGTAAATCAGGACTTTCTTGAATGAGTTGTTCTAAATGATGGTCAAGCATGGTGTGGCGTTGTTTGAGCGTAGTGCGCATACTACCGCCCACATATTTCTCTGCCCATGATTCTATTGGATGAACCAAATAAGCCAGTGATTTGCCTTTGGTTGTGGCAAGTGCTTCATGAGAGATCCCCATTTGATACCAGATATAACCCGTATAGTGGGCTGTAAAAGAGATATGGCGGTGTTTTGAAAGTTGTTGTGTCATTCGTCCTAGGCTCTATTTTTCCATAAATTTATCTTGATATTTTTTATGTCGTAATTTTCATAGCAGAGTCATGCTGTGTTCTAATTTTATTTAGTCATCAGCCTTCGGCTCGACCTACTTTTCTTTTGGGAAAAGTAGGCAAAACCATTGTCATCCACAAAACCTGTTCAAAGCCTGATATTTTTTGATTTAATTGCAAAAAAGCATTTTGCATAAACCATGCAGGTTGTGGATGACGTTACCGAGTATCCAATTGTTGAGACAATCTTATTTCATAAAAACTTATCAATTACTTAGTAAAGTTAAATCGAATTTTTAAACTCTTCAATGGCTGTTTTGACAGCTTGCCACTCATTTCCAAGCGATAAGGTTTCACCAATTTGAATTTGTGGAATTTGGCCGCGCATGCGTTCTAAACGCTCTTGGTTTGGTAGTTCTAAGTTTGTAATACCTTCGAGCGCTGTACAGGCTGCACTTCGGTCATTACACACCAGTCCCATGTCACCCCCAGCCGCTAGAGCAGCCTGAATACGCGCATCTGCCCCCCCTGCGACACAAGCAGCCTGCATGCTTAAGTCATCAGAGAAAAGTACACCATCAAACTTCAAACGCTTGCGTAGAACTTCTTGAATCCAGAAAGGTGAAAAACCTGCCGGATTTGGATCAACTTGATCATAAATCACATGTGCAGGCATGAGTGCATCTAGCTGAGGCATAAGCTTAATGAAGCTTTGCATATCGTGGTTGTAAATTTCGTCATAGCTACGGCTGTCGATTGCAGCTGCCACATGAGAGTCTGCTTTCACCGAGCCGTGACCAGGGAAGTGTTTGCCTGTATTCGCCATTCCGGCTTTTTTCATGCCTTGCATAAATGCGCCGGCAAGTGGAGCAATATCTTCAATATTTTTAGAGAAGCCACGGTCGCCAATCACGTCACTAATTGCGTTAAGATCTAAAACTGGTGCAAAACTAAAATCGATGCCGACTGCAAGGACTTCTGTTGCCATTAACCAACCGCACTGTTCAGCCAGCTCAAGTGCTTTTTGAGGTTGAGTTAAATATAACTCCCCAAAACGACCCATGGCCGGTAATAAGGTAAAACCTGATCTTAGGCGCTGAACTCGCCCACCTTCTTGGTCGACAGCAATTAAAATATCTGGACGAATTTGACGCATATGGTCCGTTAAGGCACGGACTTGTTGTGGAGATTCAATATTTCGTGCAAATAAAATCATGCCACCGACTTGCGGAGCGCGTAATAGTTCAATATCTTCTTGAGTAAGTTCTGTGCCGGCGATGTCCAGCATCAATGCGCCAATCATATTGGTTCCATTTGAATTTTGATTGAAAAACAATAAGCGAATTTTGCAATGTTTTGCTACATTTTGTCAGTACAGAATATGATAAAACTACACGGTATAAACAATTTAGTTGGTTAAGATTTTGAATCTGCTTAGTTCATATCGAAAACAGAGCGTGTAAGATAGGAACACCCAAGGAAGTATTAAAAATTTATGAAACTTCAAACTATAGCTTGTGCAGTAGCGATCGCGACTGGCGGTTTATTCTTCTCTCATACGATGAATGAAGCGAGAGCAGCAACCAATACTGCTGCGGTTTCTCAATCAATCCAGCCAACGCAAGAACAAGCTTTGGTAGCTCGCCAGCTGGCAACTTTAGTTGATCGCCAACATTATTTAAATATGCGTCTGGATGCGACGACATCAAATCGTATTCTTGATATGTATTTAGATAGTCTTGATCCAGATCACTCACTATTTTTAGACGCTGAAGTTCAAAATTATAAAAAACTCTATGGTTCAAATTTTGGTGCTTCATTAAAAGCGGGGAATTTGACTGGACCGTTTGCAATTCATCAGCAATATCGTGAACGTTTAAAACAGTTTTATGAGTTCATGTTAGCTGAGTTAAAACAACAGCAAAATTTAAAGCAGCCAAATAGCTATATTGAAGTTGATCGTGAAAAAGCACCGTATTTTAAAACGACTGCTGAGCAACAAAATCATTGGCGCAAAATGTTGGTTTCACAGTTAATCAACTTAACCATTAGTCGTGAAGAAGAGCAGGCGAAACAAAAAGCGCTTAAAGAAAATCCTTCACTTGCTGATGGTCAAGACTTAACTGGCCCAGAAGATTTAACGCCAGCTCAAACGTTAACTAAACGTTATACGCGTCAGCTTGAAAGAATTAGTCGTGTGAAAAGCGATGACGTCTTGGACAAAACATTAAATGCAATGTTGGCGACCTATGATCCACATAGTAACTATTACCCGCCAATTGATGCGATCGAACTTAATCGCCAAACTACCTTGCAACTAGAAGGTATTGGGGTGTCGATTCGTCCAGAACGTGGCAACGAAGATTACACCAAGATTGAAACCATTGTAGAAGGTGGTCCTGCAAGTAAGTCTGGTCAAGTGAAATCAGGAGATCGAATCATTGGTGTCGCACAAGAAGGCGAGAAAATGGTTGATGTGATTGGCTGGACAAGTTCTGAAATTGTTGGGCTTATTCGTGGTAAGCGCGGAACAAAAGTCACATTAAAACTTCTTGGTGCTGGCGCATCAATGAGTCAGGCTCGTAATGTGACTTTAGTACGTGATGTTATTCAAGAAGAAGATGCTGGTGTTCGTTCACGCACAGTTGAAGTGACACGTGATGGCAAAAAGCATGTGTTGGGCGTAATTGAAATTCCATCATTCTATTTTGACTATCGTTCACGTCGTGCAGGTCAACAATACCGTTCAGTTTCTGAAGATACTGCAAATGCTTTTGAAGCGCTAAAAGCGAAGAAAGTAGAAGGTATTATTATTGACTTACGTAATGACCCAGGTGGCTCATTAGAAGAAGTTGCACGTATGTTGGGGCAGGTGATTAAGTCTGGTCCGGTTGTACAAATTCGTGATGGCAATGGCAACGTAAGCGTGTTTGAAGATAACGATGGCGGCCAGCAAATTTATACAGGTCCACTCGCGGTATTGGTGAACTTGGCATCGGCATCAGCAAGTGAGATTTACTCTGCGGCAATTCAAGACTATGAGCGCGGTATTATTATTGGTAGTACAACCACTGGTAAGGGGACAGCTCAAGTACAACTTGATACTCTTGCATATGGTCAAGCGACTTTAACTCAGCGTAAGTTCTATCGTATTACTGGTGGTAGTACACAAAATAAAGGTGTAGTGCCAGACATTAAACTCGTCGATATCTATAACGAAGAGTTTGGTGAGCGTAAATCGAAGAATGCATTGAAGTGGGACACAATTCCTACTGCACCATTTAAGCGCGAAGGTTCTGTTCAACCTTATGTGACAAAGTTGTCTCAATTCTCTGAACAACGTGTTGGCAATGACGCTCAGTTTAAATATCTAAATAAACGTACAGCGATTGCTAAGGTAACAAGTGAGCAAAAACAAGTTGTACTTGATATTGATAAGCGCCGTGCTGAATTACTTGGCTTAGAGAAACAAACTTTAGATGCAGAAAATGAACGCCGTGCTGCAACGGGTCAAAAGCCTTTTGCAAACTGGGAAAGCTATCAAGCTTCATTAGATGCTCTAGCTGAATCTCGCGCTAAAATGAAAGCATCGCAACGTCCAGCGTTACCAGAAGAGGAAACTTTTGTGACTGAAGCTGCTAATGTACTCATGGATTATGCAAAATTGCAAAATCGCTAAGAGTTACTAGAATTTAAGAAAAAGCATGCTGTCATCAGTGTGCTTTTTTTATTTTTCATGTCAGTAAACTGTCATGCATTTATCATCAAAATGTCAAAAAAACTGCTTAATCTTTAAGCATGAAAATAAATACATTGATGGATGGCGCTATGCAAAGTTCATATGCGACAGCACTATTAAAACAACAGCAACTTCCTGAAAGCTTCCAATTCTTTTTTAAACAAAAGCAGCAGCTATCTAATGCACATTCATTGCATGATCTGGTGCGCCCACGTTTAAAAATTGCTATTGTGACGGAAACTTGGCCACCCGAAATCAATGGTGTGGCACTATCATTATTACAGTTATGCCAAGGTTTACAAAAACAGGGGCATAAGATTTTACTGATTCGCCCAGAGCAAAAAGCGAAATGTCATGACTTTACGCCAGAGCAAGAATGTCTGGTGATGTCACAAGCTATTCCAAAATATCCAACTTTACAATTTGGTTGGCCACAATATTTAAAAGTATCGAAAGCTTTTGAAAAGTTTGTGCCAGATGTTGTGCACATCGTGACTGAAGGGCCGTTAGGTTTAACCGCCATGCAGGCTGCTAAGGCAAAAGCTATTCCTGTTTCGAGCGGCTTTCATTCACCATTTCAAGACTTTAGTCGTTTCTTCGATTTGGCTTTTTTAGTCAAACCGATTCAAAAATACCTGTGCTGGTTTCACAATAACACTCAAGTAACTTGTGTGCCGAGTAAAGATACTCAAGAAGCATTACGCGGTTTTGGTATTACTTGTCCACTGGTTGTCGTTGGGCGTGGCGTAGATACAACCAGATTTTCACCGAAGCATCGCTCTGAAAATTTGCGAAAACAATGGGATGCTGATGAGAATACACGCGTTATGCTTTATGTGGGGCGTTTGTCTCCCGAAAAAGAAGTACAAGTTCTCATTGAAAGTTATGCGAACCTGCAAACCATTCAGCCAAATAAAACTAAATTGGTTATTGTAGGAGATGGCCCAGATTTTGCTCGTTTAAAGTCACTACCTGAAGCGAAGGGTGTTATCTTTACCGGAAGTCTGAGAGGTCAAGATTTGGCGGCTGCCTATGCGAGTGCAGATGTATTCGTATTTGCGAGTCAAGTTGAAACGTTTGGTAACGTAGTTTTAGAGGCAATGGCAAGCGGTTTACCAGTTATAGCGTATGATTATGCATGTGCACATCAATACTTAACACATGGTGTGAATGGCTGGTTAAGCCCACTTGGACAAAAAAACCACTTTATACAACAAATTTATCAGCTTCCTTCAGTACAACAACTTAGAGAAATGGGCGTACAAGCCTGTCATAAAGTACAGCAAAGCGGTTGGCAACTTCCGGTTCAGCAATTGGAGCAGGCATTTTATCAGGTAGTGAAGGAGCCCTCGTTGGACTTCACCTAAGTATCCTAAGATAGGAGAATGACCATGAAATTTAAGAATGCAAAAATAAAAATACTCGATTTAGATTTGAGAGGCTGTTTATATCTGAATAATTTCTCTCACTCACAGCGTGTTGCCCTTTTTTTCAAAATTATCAGTCGTGTTGGAGATGGTCCATTTTGGTATCTAATGTTGGCAATCGTGTGGGGTATGCAAGGCATTAACTATAGCTTGCAAATCATCTACTTGTTATTAGGTGGTTCTGTTGGCACAGCAATCTATAAATTTTTAAAACACAAAACAACGCGACCACGTCCTTATCAGGTGCATCAGGTAATTGTACTTGGTGAAAGACCGCTTGATCACTTTAGTTTTCCATCAGGTCACACGCTTCATGCGGTCATGGTGACAATTGTATTGGGTTACATCCAGCCAGTTTTGCTTGCTGCCATGTTCCCATTTATGGTGCTTGTCGCTTTGTCTCGGATGGTACTGGGCCTTCATTATCCAAGTGATGTGATTGTTGGTGCGCTAATTGGTGCAGCGGTCGCGGCTACGATTATTTTTGTGGCGCCATTATTGAACATCGCTTTATAAGTATCGGTAATTTTTATCAGCTTAAGCTATCGATTAAGTTTGTGGATTTGCTAAAGTACACAGTTCGTGATTTAGCAGATTAAACAGATAGGAGCCGCTATGGGCTTACGTTGGACAGATACGATTGATATTGCCATTGAATTGTCAGAAGCACATCCAGAAGTTGATCCGCAATGGATCCGTTTTACCGATTTACATGCATGGGTGTGCGCATTGCCAGACTTCAGTGATGACCCAAATAAATCGACAGAAGGATTGCTAGAAGGTATTCAGATGGCCTGGATAGACGAAGTTCGCTAAAAACAGTAGAAAAAATCGCAACTTTTACACATTCAAAGCTGATTATTGCCTATGACATCGGTATAATGCGGCAAATTTTTTAAAGTTTAAATCTTAAAATAAAGGAGCCACTCATGGCTATTGAACGTACTTTGTCTATCGTAAAACCTGATGCAGTGTCTAAAAACCACATCGGTGAAATTTTTGCTCGTTTTGAAAAAGCGGGTTTAAAAATTGTTGCGACTAAAATGAAACACCTTTCTCAAGCTGATGCTGAAGGTTTCTATGCTGAGCATAAAGAACGTGGTTTCTTTGGTGACTTAGTTGCATTCATGACTTCTGGTCCAGTTGTAGTATCTGTTCTTGAAGGCGAAAATGCAGTTCTTGCACACCGTGAAATCTTAGGTGCTACAAACCCTAAAGAAGCTGCTCCTGGTACGATCCGTGCTGACTTTGCTGTAAGCATCGACGAAAACGCTGCTCACGGTTCTGACTCAGTTGCTTCTGCAGAGCGTGAAATTGCTTACTTCTTTGCTGACAACGAGATCTGCCCACGCACTCGTTAATCGAAAGCATTCAAACCAGATAAGTGGTATACTACTTATCTGGTTTTTTTATTCTCTTAAGAGAATATTGTTTGATTCTTGAACAATATCTTCAGTTTTTTGACATGGTTTAGGTAAATACACATGAGTTCTGCAGTGGTCGTTTCATCTGAAAATCTTGATGGACAGCAGCAATCTTCGTCCACGCCGGTAATCCCTGCTGCCGAAAATAAAGTGAATTTACTCGGCATGTCTCGTCCTGAGTTAGAAAAATTCTTTGAAGATATTGGTGAGAAGAAGTTTCGTGCCGGACAGGTCATGAAATGGATACATCAATACTTTGTTACTGACTTTGCTGAAATGACCAATATTTCAGGCAAATTACGTGCGAAGCTTGAACAGATTTGTGAAATTAAAGCACCTGAAGTGGTTCACCGTCATTACTCAAAAGATGGTACACGTAAGTGGGTGTTTCGCGTAGGTGAGGGTGCAGGTTCTTTAGTTGAAACTGTATTAATTCCTGCTGAAGATAAAACTGGGTTACGTAAAACGCTTTGTATTTCCTCTCAAGTGGGCTGCGCATTAGATTGCTCATTTTGTTCAACAGGCAAACAAGGTTTCCAACGTGATTTAACGCCAGATGAAATTATTGGGCAACTCTGGATGGCAAACTATTCTTATATGGAAGAAGTGCCTGTTGCCGAGCGCGAACGTTCAGTGACCAATGTTGTGATGATGGGCATGGGTGAGCCATTGCTCAACTATGATGCCGTATTAAGCTCAATGCAGATTATGCTTGATGACTTTGCTTATGGCATGTCAAAACGTCGTGTGACTTTATCGACATCAGGTGTTGTACCGAAAATTGACCAGCTTGCAAAAGACATTGATGTGGCTTTAGCCATTTCTTTACATGCGCCAAACGATGAATTACGTAACGAATTAGTACCTATTAATAAAAAATATCCATTGGCTCAGTTAATTGCAGCATGTCAGCGTTATATTGCCAAAGATGGTAATGAAAGTACGCGTAAACATGTGACGATTGAATATGTGATGTTAGAAGGCGTGAATGATCAGCCTGAACATGCACAGCAAATGATTAAATTATTAAAAAATTTACCAAGTAAAATTAACTTGATTCCGTTTAACCCGTTCCCGCATGCGCCATATGGTCGCTCAAGCCGAAATCGTATTATCTCGTTCCAAAAAACTTTGTCTGATGCGGGATTTGTGTGTACGATTCGTCAAACACGTGGTGATGATATTGACGCTGCATGTGGGCAGTTAGTGGGTCAAGTGGCTGACAGAACCCGTCGTGCTGAACAGTGGCAGAAAAAAGTCACACAGCGTCAAGAGATTTTGCGTACACAAGGATAAATTGAGGGCAGGCTTTGAGTATTCCAAAGTTAAAAACGGTCTTATGTATGGGGATTGCAGTTGCATTTCTGGCAAGTGGTTGCCAGACAACGCATACGCAAAAAAAAGACCCAGAGAAAGCAGTAAAGGTGCGTACACAACTTGCTGCTGAACATATCCGTTCGGGTGACTTGGATTCAGCAAAGCGAGCTCTTGATCAAGCTTTAAGTGTAGATAGCCGCGATGCTACTGCAAATATGATGATGGGTATTTTGCTACAGCAAGAAGGTAGCAAACCCAATTTAGAAAAAGCAGAACATTATTTTAAACGAGCAATTTCATCTGAACCAGATAATGCTCAAGCACATAATAATTATGGTACTTATTTATATCAAATGGAGCGTTATAATGATGCGGTTGAGCAATTTCGTATTGCTGGCGCAACATTAGGTTATGACCAACGCTATCAGGCATTAGAAAATCTGGGGCGTATTTATTTAAAATTGGGTGATGTTGCGAATGCTGAAAAAACATTCAAACAAGCACTCCTTGCTAACCGCGACTCTTATATTTCAATGTTAGAGTTAGCGGAAATTTTTTATTTGCAGCAGCAGATTCCGGCTGCTACACAAATGTATGAGCAATATGTTCGTACAGTGGGGCAGAAAAATCAGGGTGCAAGAGCACTTTGGATTGGTGTAAGAGTGGCTCGAGCCAATGCGGGTAAAATGGGAATGCAAGTGTTAGTAAACCAGTTACGTGCTTTGTTCCCGGAAAGTCCAGAATATCAACGTTATTTGCAATTACAGTATAGTACTGAGGCCGTATGGAAATAAATCCTAATTCACAGCAGCCAACTGGCTCAAGCTTACCGACTTCTGCTTTAGGAAATATTCAACGTCCTGGTGAGTATTTACGTCAAATTCGAGTTGCTCAGAATAAAGAGTTAGGGCAAGTTTCTTCAGATTTAAATATGCCGGTTAAGACCTTGACCGCTTTAGAGCAAGATGACTATAAATCATTGCCGGAAGCGACTTTCATTAAGGGTTATTACCGTTCATATGCAAAATATTTGAATACGGACGCGACGGCAATTATTCAGCGTTTCGATGAGATTTATGCAAATGATACTGGGCTGTTACCAAATCATGCCTTAAATAATTCGCCAATTAAAATCATGGGTAAACTCCCGGGTTCTAATAGTGATCGTAATAAGAAATGGTTAAAGCGCGCACTTCTTGCTGTTGTAATTCTTGCTGTTGTGTCATTGCTTGTTATGGGTGTCCAAAAATGGACTTCAAAGAAAGAAGATGCTGATTTACCTAAAGTAAATCAATCGAATGTTGAAGTTTTACCTATGCAAGGGGCTACAACCTCAACCGTGGGTGACCAATTGGTGTTAAACTTTAACCGACCAACTTCTGTTCATATTGTTGATGCAACAGGTAAAGTTTTGGCGACAGGTCGCCAGTCATCAACTTTAAACTTAACTGGTGAGTCTCCATTCCAGATTCGTCTTGATGATGCAACGGCTGTGTCATTAAGTCTAAACCAAGAACAGATTTCATTGTCTCCATATACGGTAAACGGTAAAGCAGAATTCCGTTTATCCCGCTAATACCATGAGTTGAGCGATACAATGATAGAGAACCCAATTAAACGTCGACCAACACGTAAAATCCGTGTTGGTTCGGTGTATGTCGGTGGCGATGCACCTATTAGTGTGCAAAGTATGACAAATACCGAAACTTGCGATGTCGATGCAACCGTTGCTCAAATCGAGCGTTGCGTTGATGCAGGTGCTGATATTATGCGTGTTTCGGTCCCATCTATGGAGGCTGCTGAGGCATTTGGTGCGATCCGTAAACGTGTTTCAGTTCCATTGGTGGCTGATATTCACTTTGACCATAGAATTGCTCTGGCAGTTGCAGACTATGGTGCAGACTGTTTACGTATTAACCCAGGTAATATCGGCTCAGATCAGAAAGTGCGTGAAGTTGTTGCTGCGGCACGTCATCATGGCATTTCTATGCGTATTGGGGTCAATGCGGGTTCTTTAGAAAAAGATTTACAAAAGAAATATGGCGAGCCTACAGGTGAGGCATTGCTTGAATCAGCACTACGTCATATTGATATTTTAGATCGTCTCAACTTCCATGAATTTAAAGTCAGCGTAAAAGCCTCAAATGTGTTTTTAACCATGGATGCTTACCGTTTACTTTCAAAGCAAATTGATAATCCATTACATTTAGGCGTAACTGAAGCTGGTATTTACCGTACAGGTACTGTGAAATCAGCGATTGCCCTTGGTGGATTGTTGATGGAAGGTATTGGCGATACGATGCGTATTTCGCTTGCCGCCGAACCGGAAGATGAAATCAAGATTGGTTTTGATATCTTAAAATCACTAGGGCTTCGTTCTAACGGGATTAACTTTATTGCTTGCCCAAGTTGTTCTCGCCAAGAATTTAATGTTATTCAGGTAATGCAAGCATTGGAAGAGCGTTTAGAAGATATTCGTACTCCAATGGATGTGTCGGTAATTGGTTGTAAAGTAAACGGCCCGGGTGAAGCAAAAGAAGCTGACATCGGGGTTGTTGGGGCTGCGCCTCGCTCATTGGTTTATCGTAATGGTGAAAAAAGCCATTTAATCGATACCGATCAATTGGTTGATGAAATCGAAACTATGGTTCGTCAACGTGTCCAAGAGCTTGAAGAAGCTAAATCTAAAGAAATTATTCGTAGTTCATCATGAGTTCAATCGTCGCAATCAAAGGTTTTAATGACATCTTGCCAACGCAAACAGTAGCGTGGAGACGTCTCGAGCAACATTTAGCATCTTTAATGGATGCTTATGGATATCAACAAATTCGTTTGCCGATCGTTGAACAAACGGGCTTGTTTAAACGTGCTATTGGTGATGCTACCGATATTGTTGAAAAAGAAATGTATACCTTTTTTGACAAAGGCAATCCACCCGAGTCATTAACCTTACGTCCGGAAGGTACAGCAGGTTGTGTTCGTGCATTGGTTGAACATAATTTGTTGCGCGGTGCTACGCCACGCGTGTGGTATATGGGACCTATGTTCCGTTATGAGAAGCCACAAAAAGGACGTTACCGCCAGTTCCACCAGTTTGGCGTGGAAACTTTCGGTGTTGCGACTCCTGATATTGATGCTGAATTGATTATGTTGACCGCTCGTTTATGGAAACGTATGGGCGTTGCTGATAAGGTTCAGCTTGAGTTAAATACTTTGGGCGAAACTGAAGAGCGTACAGAGTATCGTAATGCTTTAGTTGCGTTTTTAAACGAGCATAAAGATGCGTTGGATGAAGACTCACAGCGTCGTTTAACAACGAATCCATTACGTATTTTGGATTCTAAAATTGAATCTACTCAGAAAATTTTAGAAAATGCGCCAAAATTACATGACTTCTTGAAAGAAGAAAGTTTGGATCATTTTAAGCAGTTACAAGATTATTTGACAGCTGCTGGCATCCAATTTGTCATTAATCAA
The DNA here is from genome assembly GCF_000581835.1 of Acinetobacter sp. 1542444. Classification (NCBI taxonomy): domain Bacteria; kingdom Pseudomonadati; phylum Pseudomonadota; class Gammaproteobacteria; order Moraxellales; family Moraxellaceae; genus Acinetobacter; species Acinetobacter sp. 1542444. The sequence goes on from NZ_JEYA01000005.1 coordinate 251,388, forward strand.
AAATTGGTGCGTGGTCTGGATTACTACAATAAAACCGTTTTTGAATGGACAACTACCGCTTTAGGTTCGCAAGGTACTGTATGTGCTGGTGGTCGCTACGACGGTTTAGTTGGTCAGCTAAAAGGTAAGGCCGATCAATCTGTACCTGCTGTTGGTTTTGCAATGGGTATGGAGCGTTTATTGCTTCTACTTGAGCAGGTTGAACAAGCTCAAGTTATTCGTGATTGTGAAGTATTCTTGGTTGCAGAGCCTGCTTATCAAACTAAAGCTTTGATTTTAGCAGAACAATTACGTGACCAGTTAGAAGCTGCAAATAGCAGTATTCGAATCAAAACAGGTTCACAAGGCAGTATGAAGAGTCAGATGAAAAAAGCTGATCAGGCTGGGGCTGTTTACGCCATGATTTTAGGTGAGCGTGAATGGGAAGCACAGCAGCTTGCTATCAAAGAGTTAGCAACAGCTGAGCAGTCACAAGTTGCGCTGGCTGAGCTTGTACCATTCTTAATCGAAAAATTTACAAAATAAACTGAAACATCTGGAAAAGGACAATCACATGAGTGTAAGTGATGAAGAACAATTCGACAGCTTAAAGTCGTTCGCCAAAAAATATGGTTCTGCCATGATTAGCGGGATTCTCATTGCATTGATTGCCTTTTTTGGGTGGGAATATTGGCAAAAAAGAAATCTTGCGAGCAGCCAGACAGAAACTGCAAAAGTACAGCAGTTAATGGATGAGGCAAATGCAAGTGCTGATAATCCTAATGCTTTAACTTCGGTCACTGCATCGGCAGATAAAATCGTAAAAGATGATATCGATTCTGTTCAGGCGATACAGACTCAGTTTGTATTAGCAAAATTAGCCTATGAAAAACAAGACTATGCTGCTGCTGAAAAAGCATTGAAGAAAGTCGAAAATTCAAAAGTAAAAGATGAAGGTTTGATTCAGGTTGTAAAATTGCGTTTAGCAGATGCACAATTGGCGCAAAACAAATATGATGAAGCACTAAAAACCTTGTCTGGTAACGTCGATCCTGCATTTAAAGCAACAGTAGAAGAGTTACGTGGTGATATCTTTGTTGCCAAGAAAGATATTGATTCTGCTAAAAAAGCGTATCAGGCAGCATGGGATTCGTTACTGGAACGTAAACAAGAACGACAAATTTTACAAATTAAACTCGAAAGTGTTGGCGTTTTAGTTGAAGATCCACAGATTGAGCGCCCAATTTTGGAAACACAGGTGGAAGAGTCTTAATGAATCAGAAATTCAAACTGCCTTTGGCAATTGCAATCGCATCAGCTGTACTGGTGGGATGTTCTAGCAACAAAGTAAAAGAAGCAAAACCAAATCCACTACCGAAATTGACTGAGTCGAAAAAGACTCTAGTACCCGTGTTTTCGCGCAGTGTTTCTTCTACTGATAAGGCAGATCCGTTACGTTTGCAGCTTGACGCAAGTGAGGGCGTGGTCTTTACGCTTGACCCAAAAGGTGAAGTCGCTGCATATCGTGGTAAGCAGCGTCTTTGGGAGAAAAAAGTCAGCAAATTAGGCTTGAGCTCTGGTGTTGAAGCTGCTGAAGGAATTGTTGTTGTTGGTAATAGTAAAGGTCAACTTTTTGCTTTAGATCAGGCAACAGGTGAACAAAAGTGGACTGCGCAGTTATCTGGTGCACTATTAAGTCCTTCTTTAGTTCAGTCTGGACGCGTTATTACCATTGCTAATGATGGTACTGTATTTGCGCATGATGCTGGGTCAGGCCAACAAGTTTGGGCTTATAAATTACCAAATGTCCAATTTAGTTTACGTGGTCAGGCGTCACCGGTGAGTCTTGACCCGCGTACCGTATTAATCGCATCTGCGAATGCGTATGTTTATGCAATTGATACGATTAGTGGTATTCCACGTTTCCAACGTCGTGTTGCGGTAAGTGAAGGTCGTTCTGATATTCAACGTTTGATTGATATCGATGGTGATCCTACTGTTGCTGGACAGTTTATGGTAACTACAAGTTTCCAAGGACAAGTGACTGTAACTGATCTAGCTTCTCAACGTGTAGTTTGGAGTGAAGACTCAAGTAGCACGAAGCGTCCAGAAGTTTATGACAATAAAGTATTTGTTTCATCAACTGATGGTAAGTTAACTGCTTATGATTTAACGACAGGCGAACAAGTTTGGCAAAATGATAGTTTATTAAACCGTCATTTAAGTAACCCTGTTGTGTTGGGATCGGACCTTATTGTTGGTGATTTAGATGGCGTATTACATCTTGTTGATCCTGCAACAGGTAAGTTGATTGGTCGTTCAAAAACAAGTGGTGAGGTCAATACATTACGTGTTATTGAGAACCAACTTTACGTTTCGACCAGAAAAGGCGATTTAAGTATTTGGCAGAATCGTTAATTTCATTTGCTTGTGCTAAAATAGCCGCTTAACAAATTACGCTGTTAAAAAAATATCGGGGTGTTTGAATTAAATCAGTTCAAAGCCCCGTCTTTTATTATGGTCATATCTGACCTTAAAATATATCTCCTGTATTGTTTCTAATGCTCATGCCATGAGATATGGCTGGGCTTGAATTAAGGTTATTGTATGAAACCCGTTATTGCGCTCATTGGTCGTCCGAATGTCGGAAAATCAACGTTATTTAACCAGATTACCAAGAGTCGTGATGCACTTGTAGCCGACTTCGCGGGTCTGACTCGTGACCGTAAATATGGTGATGCGACTTATCAAAATAAGTCTTTCATTGTTGTTGATACTGGTGGTATCGGTGAGAGCGAAGGCGGTATTGATAACTACATGGCCGAGCAGTCAAAAACAGCGATCAATGAAGCAGATATTATTATTTTTGTGGTTGACGCTCGTGCTGGGTTGTTAGCTTCTGATGAACAAATTGCTCGTGAACTACGTACTTTAGGCAAGAAAATTTATCTTGTTGCGAACAAGGTAGATGGTGTTCATGCTGAAGCAGCTTTGGTTGAGTTCTATAAACTTGGTATGGGTGAACCATTACAAGTTGCCGCTAGCCATGGTCGTGGCGTACAGCAAATGCTGGAAGATGTACTTGCGGAAGTTCCAGAAGATGAAAATCCTGAAGAACATGACAAAGATACTGGCTTACGTTTAGCAATTATTGGTCGTCCTAACGTTGGTAAGTCAACACTGGTCAACCGTTTGCTTGGTGAAGACCGTGTGGTGGCATTTGACCAACCAGGTACAACGCGTGACTCGATTTACATTCCTTTTGAGCGTGAAGGCCGTAAATACACCTTAATTGATACAGCAGGTGTGCGTCGTAAAGGTAAAGTTGATGAAATGATTGAGAAGTTCTCAATTGTTAAAACTTTGCAAGCAATGAAAGATGCACATGTTGTAGTGGTTGTAGTCGATGCGCGTGAAGGTATTGTTGAGCAAGACTTGCATTTAATTGGCTATGCGCTTGAAGCTGGTCGTGCCATGGTTATTGCCATCAACAAATGGGATAACATGTCTGAATACGACCGCAAGCAGTGTAAGCTTGATGTTGAACGTCGTTTTGACTTTATTCCATGGGCAAAAATCCATTTAATTTCTGCTTTACATGGAACTGGGGTGGGTGATTTATATCCTTCTATCCACCGTGCTTATGAGTCTGCGAACTTAAAAGTATCACCAGCTAAATTGACTCAAATTTTGAGTGATGCGACAGAAGCTCATCAACCGCCAATGATTAGCGGTCGTCGTATTAAAATGCGTTATGCGCATATGGGTGGACAGAACCCACCGACTATTGTGATCCATGGTAATAAGGTTGATAAGACACCTGCCGATTATCGCCGTTATTTAGAAAACGTGTTCCGTAAAGTATATAAACTCGAAGGTACGCCAGTTCGTATTGACTTTAAAACTTCTGAAAACCCATTTGAAGGTCGTAAGAGTCAGGTTGATGAACGTACTGCTGCACGTCGCCGTCGCTACATTCAGAAATTCAAAAAAGCAGAGAAAAAATTTAACCGTTAAGTTTTTTACTGTTCAAAAACCCAAAGTTTTCTTTGGGTTTTTTTTGCAAATAAATGAGCTACTCCGAAGAGTTATGAAAAAGTGTGAGTGATAAACGTAATTTTTTGTAAATTTTATAACGAATGCTATAATCAGCATCTTTATAAAATAATTTATATTTCGACAGAATAACGCGGCTTAGGATTCATTTTTTAGCATGGTAACATTACATCTTGCTCAGCTTATATTTACACATGCTCAGCCTTCCTATGCGGCTCTCGACCGTATCCCAGCTATGCAGCGTAGACGTTTATCACCATTGGCTAAACTTGCTTTAAATAGTGCGATCGGTGCATTAGAAAGTAACAAGGCCGATTATATTGTTTGGGTATCAAAATATGGTGATGAGGCAAAAACGTTAAATATCTTGCAAGACGTTTTAAATGATCAAACTCCATCGCCAACACAATTTTCAACGTCTGTTCATAATGCAATTTCTGGCCTTTACTCGATTTTATGTCAGGATGATACTCCCTCTACCAGCTTAAGCTGTTCATGGACTGAAGGTTTGATTGAGGCTTATGCACTTTTAAAGTCAATGCCTGAGAGTAAGCGGGTCTTAGTCGTCGCTTATGATGAGCCATTACCTAATATTTATGCTGAGGCAATCAATTTTCCTGCCTATGCGATGGCTGCTGTCGTTACTCTAGAGCAACCTAATTTACAAATTACCGCGTGGACGCATATAGATGAAGCAGATGCTCCTGCTTTTGCTCATTTTTGGCAGGATGCTGACCAGTTAACATCTGCATTTGGGTGGAACAAATGCTAAATCTTAAAAATCTCAAGCAAAAAAGTAATTATTGCTGGCGTGTGGCTGCTACTGGCTTTAGCTTTGCCAGTTTTGGGCTGGGTGGTATGGCCATTGCCTCAGTGATTGCACCCGTACTCAATGCAACTACTTCTGATCCGCAAAAGCGACAGCAACGTGCGCAAAATGTGATTAAACATAGTTTCAAAGGCTTTACCGACATGATGGTCAAACTCGGCATTATGACTTATTCGGTAGAGGGGCTAGAAAAACTACAAAATAGTCGCCAAGAGCTGGTGATTGCCAATCATCCGACTTTGATTGATGTTGTAGTACTAATTGGTATGATGCAGCAGGCTAATTGTGTCGTGAAGCAGTCTCTTTGGTCGAACCCATTTACCAAAGGACCCGTACAAAGCGCAGGTTATATTTTAAATGCAGGTTCTCAGCAGTTTGTTGAAGACTGTGTAAAGCGTCTAAAAGAAAATAATGCGGCTTCTCTTTTAATTTTTCCGGAAGGAACGCGCACTGAAAAAGGGATGACCCTAAACGAGTTTCAGCGAGGCGCAGCCAATATTGCCATTCGTGCAAATGTACCAATTCGCCCAGTAATTATTACTTGTACACCATCAACTTTAACCAAGAATGAAAAATGGTACCACGTACCATCTCAACCATTTCATATCGAGGTCAAGGTATTAGATGCTGTGCAAGTATCAGATCTGTTAGATGATTTAACAGTAGGACCTAAACAAGTTCGTCAGTTAAGTCGTAGTTTTTATAAAATTTTTGATGAAGAGTTATCTTGAAATGAGCAATCTTGCTGATGAACTAAAGCAAATGATTATTGATGTTCTAGCACTAGAAGATATTACTATTGCCGATATTGATACAGAAGCTCCATTATTTGGAGAAGGTTTAGGATTAGACTCGATTGATGCACTTGAGTTGGGACTGGCTTTGAAAAAGCGTTACAACATTCATTTAAATGCAGAGTCGGATGAAACCAAACAGCATTTTAAGTCAATCCAGAGCTTGGTTGCTTTAGTTGAAGCACAACAGAAGTCATAAGGAGCGTGATGATGTTATCTCAAGAGCAAGTACTAACTAAACTCCGCGAATGGATGGAAGATTTGTTTGAGATTGAACCAGAGACTGTTCAACTCGATTCGAACCTTTATTCTGATCTTGATGTAGACAGTATTGATGCGGTCGATTTAGTTGTAAAAATTAAAGAGTTAACAGGCAAGCAAGTAAAGCCTGAAGACTTTAAAAATGTGAGAACCGTACTTGATGTGGTGACGGTTATTCAGAACATGACTGCTGAATGAAGTTTATTCTTAAAGGGATAATGACGGCACTTTTTGTGCTGTATCCCTTTATTGTGGGCTGGAGTTTGAGTCACGGCCAATTTGTCTGGGTGAGTGCTTTACTCATCGGGTTGGGTGTGATCAGACTTTTTAGCAAAGGCAACTCGTTATTATGGCCATTAACGGGTTTTGCTATCGTTTGCGGTAGTCTAAGTTTATTGTTACATGACCATGCTTGGCTAAAGTTATATCCAGTGGGTATGAGTTTAGGCGCATTAATTATTTTTTCGCTGACACTCATTAAGCCGCCGTCTATGATTGAGCGCTTTTCCCGACTCGTTGAACCTGATTTACCTGCTTCTGGCGTACAGTGGACCAGACAGGTCACCAAAGTTTGGTGTATTTTCTTTTTTTGTAATGCACTGATTGCTTTAAGCACTGTGCTTTTTACCTCAACTCAGGTTTGGGTCATTTATAATGGCTTTATTTCTTATGTGCTGATGGGCATTTTGCTCCTTGGTGAATTTATTTTGCGTAAGCGACATCAGCGTTTACATTCTTCAAATCATTAATTAAAAACTATGTATTGCCACTTTCAAAAATTCATCGATTCAGCTCAGCCACTTTGTATAGACGGTACTCTAAACTCGACCAGTTTTAATCAATTTTGGCAGGATGTGGCGTTACAAGCTGCTGCAATTGCTCAAATGGAAAATCTAACTTGGGCTTTATGGGAAGCAGATAGTTATGAATTTCTGGTTTTATTCTTTGCTGCTTTGTTAGCGAAAAAACAAATACTTTTGCCACCCAATCGAGTGCGTGAATTAGAACAGGATTTTGCAGCACAACAGATTTATTTTTTAAAGCGTCAAGAAATTGGAGAAGTTGTTCCTTTATCTTTAATGTTAGACGATGCTTTTTTAGAGCAGGCTCAACTCTATTTTTATACGTCGGGTTCAACTGGAGAACCTAAAAAAATTCCAAGAACACTTAGACAATTACTTAACGAAGTCCAAGGGTTGAGTCAGAGTTTTAGCTTTGATGAACATGCAACTGCGATTGCAACAGTTAGTCATCAACATATTTATGGATTACTGTTTAAATTATTACTACCACTTGCTACAGGTCGAAGTTTTTATAATCCTCAAATGGCATTCCCTGAAGATGTGGTACAAGCCCAAAAACAATTAGAAACAATGAGGTTAAGCAATTATTTGATCTCAAGTCCTGCTTTATTAAAACGCTGGACAACCGATGTTGTTTTACAACACTGCCAGATGGTCTTTAGTTCCGGGGGCAAGCTAGAAAGTGGGGTTCGTCCTTTACTAAATTGTCCGATTATTGAAGTTTTGGGAAGTTCGGAAACTGGTGGTATTGCCCATCGCGCTAAAGATGAAGATGCTTGGACTGCATTTAGTAATGTGGCTATTCGTATTGAAGAGCAGCAGCTTATGGTCAAGAGTAATCATGCCTATGAGAATGACTGGATTACCACAGGTGATGGTGCTGCATGGACAGATGCAACATGTCAGGCCTTTAAACTGATGGGGCGTACAGATCGAATTGTAAAACTTGAAGAAAAGCGTTTAAGTCTAGATGCGATCGAGCAAACTATTCAGGCTTTAGATGTCGTAAAACACTGTCATGTATTGGTACTTGAATATGAGCTACGCCAAATGTTGGGTTGTATTGTTGTTCTAACAGAACAAGCTCGTGAGCAGTTACAACAGCAAGGTAAGTCCGCTTTTGTCAACCATTTAAAACAGCAATTAAAAGACAGCTTGGAAACGATGGCGATTCCTCGTCAATGGCGTTTCCTTAGCCAGTTACCACAAAATACTCAGTCCAAACTCAATAAAAACTATTTGAAAACTCTATTTAAGCCTATGTTACAACCCGTGGTGCTGTCACAGTCTCAAAATTCAGATGACTACATTTGGGAGTTGGAATTTCCACCTGAATTAGCATGTTTTAAAGGGCATTTCCCAACACAACCCATTTATCCTGGGGTTGGGCAAATAGGCTTTTTACAACAATTTGCTAAATCAATTTGGTCTGATTTGAGCTGGTGTCAGGGATATGAGCAGTTAAAATTCCAAAACCTGATTCGCCCTTATGCTGTAGTACAACTCAAGTTTTCTCGAAAAGAGCATAAAGTGAGTTTTGAACTACGTGATTCAGAACAAATTCTGGCTTCAGGGCGATTATTATTTGCTTTGCAAACGGAAGTAGAGGGTTAAAAATGCAGACCAATTACGGCTTTGTTGTTCCGGTTTATAACCATCCACATTATTTAGCAGATTTAATTTCTTATCTGAACAGTTTTGGTCTAACGATTGTTTTGGTCAATGATGGCAGTGATGATGCATGTAGCCAAATTTTAAAAGGATTGGCAGAGCAATATTCTCAAATTCATCTTATTGAACATGATGTGAATGGGGGAAAGGAAAAAGCCGTAATGACTGGTTTGCGTGCAGCCTATGAGCTTGGTTTAAGCCATGCATTACAACTTGATGCCGATGGTCAACACTGCTGGGATGACATTCCAAAATTTATTGAGCAGTCTCGACAACATCCAGATGCAATGGTAATTGGTCAGCCATACTTTGATGCCTCTATTCCTAAAAAGCGCTTATATGGCCGCTACATCACTCATTTTTGGGTGTGGTTAAACAGTTTGTCTTTTGAAATTAAAGACAGCATGTGCGGGTTTCGCGTGTATCCGCTTGAGAGCACGATAAAGGTTTTAAATAGTGCTAAATTTCAGCCACGTATGGGTTTTGATAGTGAAATTTTAGTACGTTTAAAATGGGAAAATACTCCTTTTATTAATGTACCAACGCCTGTGGTTTATCCAGAGCAGGGTATTTCTCATTTTCATGCTTGGCGAGATAACTTAGGGCTAAGTAAAGCGCATGCAACTTTGTTTATGGGCATGCTGATTCGCTTACCGAAGCTATTAAAACAAAAGCTGCAAGGTTAATTATGACAGATTCAGCTTCACCAAAATGGAACGACATTAAAGAGCGAGGTGGCATGTTACCCCTTATGCTGATGTTATGGTTTTACCGTTTTGGTGGACGTTGGTTATGCAAGTTTGTGATGTACTTCGTCATCATGTGGTACTGGTTATTTGCTGTCACAGCAAGGCAGGCCTCCTTACTTTATTTACAAAAACTGCATCATTTTGCTGGATCGCAGTCTCCCTTTAGCCACCAACCAAATTGGACAAATAGCTATGCGCATTTCATGCAATTTGGCGAATGTATTTTAGATAAGATTGAGGGTTGGTTGGGTAATATTCCCGAGCAGGAATTACAAGTTTTTGGACATGAAAACTTCTCTCAGTATTATCAAAAAGGTGCTCTGATTATTGTCTCTCACTTTGGCAATATTGAATTACTTCGAGCCATTAAGTCAGACCATCCGCAGAAAATTAATGTGTTGGTTTACCAAAAGCACGCGACAAAATTTAATGAGTTTTTGAAAAAAATAAATGATAAGGCAGATGTGTGTCTTTTATCAGTTGATGAGCTGGGTATTGAAACTGCCATGCTGCTGCAAGACAAAATGCAGCAAGGTGAGTGGGTCATTGTGGCGGCAGACCGAGTGCCTGTGCAGTCAGATCGTGTACAGCATGTTGATTTTTTAGGGGAGTCAGCAGCTTTCCCACAAGGTGCATGGATTTTAGCAAATTTACTCAAAGTGCCTGTTATTGCTGTGTTTTGCTATCGGGTGCAGCAGCAGTTTCAAGTGCATATCCATTCAATTGCTGAGCAGGTGAGTTTACCTCGTGCTAACCGTATTGAAAGTATGCAAACCATCACTAAAACGTACGTTACAGTACTAGAACAGCATTGTCTGCGTGCCCCTTATCAATGGTTTAATTTTTATAATTTTTGGACGAAATAACATGCGTGTGTTAACCGTAGGTGAACAACCACTGAGTATTGAAGATGTTGTTTCTGTAGCAAGAGGCGAATGTCAGGTTGCTTTACCTGAAACGTCTGAGTGGCGTGAACTGATTCAAAAAGGCGCTGATTTTCTCGATCAACTCCTTGAAGAAGAAGGGGTAATCTACGGTGTAACTACGGGGTATGGCGACTCATGTTTGGTTGAAGTGCCATTGCATCAGGTTAATGAATTACCGCTGCATCTTTCACGTTTTCATGGTTGTGGTTTAGGTGAAGATTTAGATGTCATCACTGCACGTGCAGTAGTAGTGACGCGTTTATGTTCGTTAGCTCGCGGTTATTCAGGCGTGTCGATCGCTTTGCTGGAACGCTTAGTTTGGTTGCTGAATGAAAATGTAATTCCAGTTATTCCATCTGAAGGTTCAGTCGGGGCAAGTGGGGATTTAACGCCGTTGTCCTATATTGCGGGAACTTTAGTTGGTGAGCGTGATGTCTATATCGATGGACAAATTGTTCCAGTTGCTCAGGTGTATGCTGAAAAAGGCTTGCAGCCTTTAACGCTCAGACCAAAAGAAGGTTTGGCGCTCATGAACGGCACAGCAGTGATGACAGCAATTGCTTGTCTAAACTATAAAAAAGCAGAGCAGATAGCACTTGCTAGTACTTTAATTACCGCTCTAAATGTATTGGCCTTGGAAGGTAATCCTAGTCATTTTGATGAAGTACTGTTTGCACAGAAACCTCATCCGGGACAGCAACAGATTGCCAAGCAATTACGTGACTGGCTGAATAGTGAAGTACAAACAGCACATCAAAGCCCACGTTTGCAAGACCGTTATTCGCTTCGTTGTGCACCACACATTATTGGTGTATTTGAAGACTCAAAAGTATGGTTGCGTCAGTTTATTGAAAATGAGCTGAATTCAAGTAACGACAATCCACTAATTGATCCTGTAGGAATGCGTGTATTGCATGGCGGTCATTTTTACGGTGGGCACATTGCACAAGCAATGGATAGCTTGAAAATTATGATCGCTAATATTGCTGACTTGATGGACAGACAGATTGCACAGCTAGTCGATCATAAAATGAATCATGGTTTACCGCGTAATTTAACAGGTGCAACGGCTGAACGTTTGCCGCTGAATCATGGTTTTAAAGCGGTACAAATCGGAGTGTCGGCGTGGACGGCTGAAGCCTTGAAAAATACTTTGGCAGCTTCAATTTTTTCACGTTCAACTGAATGCCATAACCAAGACAAAGTCAGCATGGGAACCATTGCTGCACGTGATGCGAGCCGAGTAATTACCTTAACACAGCAAGTCATTGCAGCGCTGTGCTGTGCGAGTGTGCAGGCAATTCATCTGAAAGGCCTCACCACACAGTTAAGTCCAACATTGCAGGCATTTATGCAATGGACCTTACAAAGCTTTGCATTTGTCGAAGAAGACCGACCATTACAAACCGAATTACAACAGATTGTTGATCGTTTAGACCAACTTGAATTGTTTAATCAACCAGAATTTATGGGATAAGGTGAGCCAATGCATGCAGATGTAATCATTGAAATTCCATTTCATGATGTCGATACCATGAATGTGGTTTGGCATGGACACTATTTAAAATATTTTGAGATTGCGCGCTGTAAATTGCTCGATCAATTTCATTACAACTATATGCAGATGAAAGAATCAGGCTATGCATGGCCTGTGATTGAAAGCCATGTTCGCTATGCATACGGTATTGAGTTTGAACAAAAGATTCGGGTTCGGGCCATTTTAAAAGAATGGGAAAATCGTTTGAAAATCGATTATTTGATTTTTGATGCTGAGTCAGGGAAACGTTTAACTAAAGGTTATACCACACAGGTTGCGGTGAATATTGAAGCACGTGAAATGTGTTTCCAGTCGCCTCAAGTTTTGTTTGATCGTTTAAATGCATGGTCTGAGTTTCAACCGAAGAGGAATGCGTGATGTCTAAATTCATCAAAACTTTAGGTTTAGGTGCTGCTGTTTGGATGAGCAGTTTAAGTGCGGTCTATGCAGCGCCAACACAGATCACTCAAATTTTTCAGCAATTGTCACAATCTCCTACGGTTCGTGCTGATTTCGAACAGCAAAAAAAATTGCCATCGTTGAATAAAACTTTTGTATCGAACGGCTCTTTGTTGTTCTCAAAAGCTTATGGTGTAGCGTGGCAAATCAAACGACCTGTGCAAGCAGATTTGATCGTTACCCCAACCAAATTGGTACAGAAAACTCAGCGTACATTTAGCCAAATACAAGTTGATCAATCACCATATAGTTCGGTCGCGACTTTATTCTTACAGCTCATGTCTGGTAATGAACAGGCCTTAGCAAAGAATTTTAATGTGGTAAGTGCGAATTATAGTCCAGCGGGTTGGAGCATGAGTTTAACTCCGAAAAGTAGCTTGTTTAAAAAGTTATTTGTGCGTGTTGATGCTCAAGGACAACAGTACGTCAACCAAATTGTGATTACCGAGAAAGCGAATAATTTAACCACCATTCGCTTTAGTCACCAGACTTCTCAACCGACGAATCTAACGGCTGCTGAGCATGCGATTTTCCAACTGGCAAAATAAGTTTACCGCGCTTTGGTTAATTGCTCTGCTACTGATCGCGGTGGGGCTTGGCGTGACGTGGCTGAATAAAGATATTCATATTCAGACCAATATTTTTGCGTTATTGCCTAAAGTTCAGCAAGACCCAGAACTTGCACGTACTCAGCAATACATGAATGAGCAACTCAACAATAAAGTATTTGTGGTGGTAGATGCCAAAGATGAGACTGCAATACAACAAGCGACTCATTTCTTAACAGCGCAGGCCAAGCAAAGCCAGTTGTGGCAACCGCTGAAGCCACAACTTGATTTTGATCAATTTGCAAAACAGTTGTATCAACATCGAGCAGGATTGTTGAGTACTCAAGATCAAGCCTTATTGCAAAAAAAGGACTATGCTGCGCTGACTGAACAAAGTCTGATGCAGATGATGAGTCCAGGCATGCCTGTCACTGCTGAATCACTTAAGCAAGACCCGCTATTATTGTTCCCTCGTTATGCCATGCAGTTGGCAACCCCGTCGCAACAAGATATTGAAATGGAGCAGGGCTTTGCCACGATTCATCATGAACAAGGTATCTCTCGGCTTTTCGTATTACAGTTGACGCAAAGTCCATACAATATTGATTATCAAGAACAGACCTCTACTTGGATTGAGCAAACTAAGCAAAAGCTAGCTGCAATGGGATTAAAATCTCATTGGACTGGAACTATTTTATTTTCAAATTTTGGTACGCAATCGGCTAAACAGGAAATCTCAACCATTGGTGTTGGCTCGACACTAGGCTTAATTTTTCTGGTTTGGTTCGGCTTTCGCTCACTACGACCTTTGGCGACCGAGTTTATTGCAGTTTCGACTGGAAGCTTTGTGGCGTTTGCAGTCACACATTGGGTGTTTGGTGAAATTCACCTCATGACATTGGTCTTTGGTGCGAGTCTGATTGGTGTCTGTGTTGATTTTTCATTTTATTTTATGGCGATGCAATCGCAGCATAGACAACTGGGTGGTTTTCAAATTTTAAAACCGCTATTACCAAGTTTGTTTATGGGCTTAATGACCACATTGGTTGCTTACATCTTTTTGAGTTTTACCCCATTCCCAGGATTTAAGCAGATTGCGGTCTTTTCAATTGTGGGATTAACTGCGGCGTGGATCAGTAGTGTACTGCTATTACCAAGATTACCTGCGCTCAATGCTCAGCCAGCAATAAAAGCTTTATCGTGGATTGGACAAGCACGCTTATGGTTTCAACAGCGTGCCAAAGTTCGTTATGGCTTGATTGCAGTCATTTTAGCAGTAGGTACTTCGAGTCTTTTCTATCTTAAAAGTAACGATGATATTCGTAATTTACAAGGTATGGACGCGAGCTTAAAACAGCAGGACCAAGCTGTTCGTAAGCAATTTGGCCAGCAGCAAAGTAGTGATTATTTTGTGGTGCGTGCAGCATCTGCAAATGAAATGCAGCAACAAGAGCAGCAACTGATAGGGCAATTACAACAGTTGCAAACAAACGGAAAAATCAGTGCATTTCAAGCTTTAGGTCAATGGATTCCACCATTGGCAGAGCAGCAAAATAATCTACAACTATTAAGAAATATTCCAAAAGCGACTTTGCAGCAATATGCACAAAGTATGGGCTTAAATGTCACTGACGTATTGCAATGGCAACAGCAACTAGCGGCACAACCGTTATTAGATTTTTCAGTATTTAAAGATCACCCTTTAGCTTTTTTACAACCTCAAGCCAATGAACGATTAGTGATGGTGACAGGGGCAAAACAGCCTGAAGTGTTAAAGCAGCTTCAGAATGAGCATATACATTTTCAGCAACCGATTACCGAAATGTCGCAAATGTTTGCTGAACATCGAGTGCAGGCTCAACATCTTCTGATTTATGCCTTAATTGGTCTGGCAGTTGGTTTGGCGCTTATTTATGGATTAAGTTCGATTGTGCCTTTAGTCCTGCCAGTTAGCTTGGCATTACTGAGCACTTTTGCTGTTCAGGCATGGTTAGGTGTCGAGATTAACCTGTTTAGTATTATGGCGACTTTTCTGATTATAGGGATTGGTGTCGACTATGCAATTTTCTACCGACATGGACATGATCACCCACAAGTAGTTGGAATGGCATTATTTTTATGTATGATGTCGACCTTACTCGGCTTCGGATTACTTTCATTTAGCCATACTTACGCAATTCATTGTTTTGGTTTAACGGTTTTACTCGGGGTTATTTTCTCGTTTATCTATGCGACTTTGTTAACGCCCGCAGATGAAAAACATATCGTGAATTTACAAGACCATTCATAATTTGAATAAATTAAAAAGGAAGTTGTGCTATGAGCACTATAGAAAAAATTGACGTCGTGATTATTGGGGCTGGGCCATCAGGTAGTTCTGCTGCTGCACTTCTTCGAAAAAAGGGCTATACCGTTACGGTCATTGAAAAACAGCATTTCCCTCGTTTTTCGATTGGTGAGTCATTGTTACCTCAATCTATGGCATTTTTAGAAGAGGCTGGTTTATTAGAAACAGTCCGTGAGCATGTTGAGCAATATGCTTTTCAATTTAAAAATGGGGCAGCTTTTCTACGTGGCAAACAGCGTAGTTTTTATGACTTTACAGAAAAATTTACCGATGGTCCGGGAACAACTTGGCAAGTTCGCCGTGCAGATTTTGACAATTTGCTAGCAAAGCAGGCTCAAGTTTATGGCGCAGATATACGCTTTGGACATGAAGTCTTAGATGTTGATGTTGCATCTGAACAGCCTGTACTTACAGTAATCGATGAAGAACAACAGCGTTATCAGATTCAAACTAAATTTTTGTTAGATGCGAGCGGCTTTGGGAGAATTTTGCCAAAATTACTTGACTTGGAAAGCCCATCAAATTTTCCGGTACGACGTGCGCTGTTTACCCATATTGAAGATCGTATTACAGATGACCCAGAATTTGATCGTAATAAAATTTTAATTACTGTCCATGAAAAAGATCACCGTGCATGGTATTGGCTGATTCCATTTGCAGATGGACGGGCTTCTTTCGGTGTGGTGGCAGAACAAGACTTTTTTGATAAATACACGGTCGAAAATGCTTCGGATAATGAACCTGAAGCAATGTTCAAACGCATTTTAGCCGATGAAGCAAGCTTGTCACATGTCTTGCGCCATGCAAAGTTTGATACACCAGTGCGTACTTTGGTGGGCTACTCAGCGAATGTAAAACACTTGGCAGACCGCAACTATGCGCTATTAGGTAATGCGGGTGAGTTTCTTGATCCAGTCTTTTCATCAGGTGTGACGATTGCTCTTAAATCTTCAAGTATGGCAATTCCTTTGGTTGAACGAGTTTTACAAGGTGAGCAAGTCGACTGGTTAGAAGAATATGAAAAACCATTACGCCGCGGCATTCAGGTGTTTCGTGCCTATGTTGAGTCATGGTACGAAGGTGAGTTCCAAGATGTGGTGTTCTCACAAAATCAGAATGAAGGTATTCGTCGTATGATTTCTTCATTATTGGCTGGTTATGCGTGGGATGAAAAAAATCCAATCCATAAAAATGCCAAACGTAGACTCACTACTTTGGCAGAATATTGTCGTGAAGGCTTGGCGCAAGAACAGGTACTTGAGGGATAACCATGCAACGCAAATGGGCAACGATATTACTCAGTAGCTTTATATTTTTAAATGGTTGTCAGGTTATGCCACATGCTAAAGGGCTGCAAAGTCCACTGTGGCAGGCTCAGACTTATCAAAGGCAAGATCAGGTTGAAGTTCAGTGGAAGCAGCAAAGTTTTAGCTTCTTGTTATATCAACAGCAAAAGGGTGCTGTACTGGATATGGTCGCTTTAAGCTTGACAGGTCAACAATTATTTAAGTTACAGTTTGATGGGCATCGGGTTCATGTTGAACAACGTATTGATCAAATGCGTTTATTGCCTTTTGAGTTTGTGGTACGTGATCTTTTGTTTGCAACCTACCCTCAATTTTCACATTTAGGGCAGCAAGCTGTGGAGATGAAACAACAAGCAGACAAGCAGGTTGTTTATATTGAAAAGCAACCTGTATTGCAGCTTAAACAAGGACAAGGAAGCATTGAATTGATTAATGAACAAGTCCCTTATACCATGACGCTGAGTTCGATTGAGAACACCTTGCAGACAGAAGAAAGTCCTACGCCATGAAACATCTACCTTCAGAAAATAAAGTCGCAATGGCAGTAGGCATACAATTTAGTGTTGGTTTGTCAGCTTTAGGCTACGAACTTAATCAAATTAAACAAGCATTACAGCAGCCGCAGCAAACCTTGAGTTTGCGAGATGATTTAATCGCTGATCGTGATGTTTGGGTGGGGCAGTATATGCACCCGTTATGTTCGCACGTACCCGATGCTTTGCAGTCTGTAGATTCACGTAATCTACGTTTTGCATTAACCGCATTATCTAAAATCGAAACAGAGTTAAAAGCTTATACAGCATCCTTTGAAAATAAACGTTTAGCCATTGTGGTAGGCACCTCTACTTCTGGTATTGCAGATAATGAATTATTACTTAAGCAATATTTTCAAGGGCAAACAGATCTATCGATATCACACTATCCTCAAGAAATGAGCTGTTTAGCGAAAGCATTACAGCAGTACTTAGGGTGGGAAGGACCTGCATATACGATTTCAACAGCTTGTTCTTCTAGCGCTAAAGCATTAGCCGCAGGGCAGAGATTACTTCATGCAGATTTAGCAGATGTTGTGCTGGTGGGGGGCGTCGATACCTTGTGCAAATTGACCCTAAATGGATTTAATAGTCTAGAAAGTTTATCTGAACATATTTGCCAACCCTGCGGCGTAAGCCGTGATGGTATTAATATTGGTGAAGCTGCTGCGTTTTTTGTACTAAGTAAAGAACAAGCACCAGTCATGTTAATGGGGACGGGTGAATCTATGGATGCGTGGCATATTTCAGCCCCGCACCCTGAAGGCAAAGGTGCAGCTTTAGCTATGCAACGTGCATTAGATATGGCACATATTTCCGCTCAAGAGATTGGTTATATCAATTTGCATGGAACGGCAACTCCACAAAATGACGCAATGGAAATTAAGGCTGTAAGACAAATTTTGGGTGATTACCAAGTTGCTTTAAGTAGTACAAAACATAAAACTGGACATTGTCTCGGTGCAGCGGGTGCCATCGAAGCTTTTATTTGTGAGCAAGTTTTAAAAGATCAAAGTTGGTTGCCTTTACATCAAAGTGTTGAGATTGATCCAGCTTTGGCCGACCAAAACTATGTGCAAGATGCTGAACTAAAACAACCCATTCGCTATGTCATGAGTAATTCTTTCGCTTTTGGGGGAAGTAATATTAGTCTTGTTTTTGGAGTGAAGCCCTAATGAAACTGGATGCAATTCAATATATTCCTCATGAGCAACCGATGGTATTTGTTGACCATTTAACGGATGTTGCTGAAGGGCGGGCACAAGCAGAACTCACGATTACACCAGAGCTCATGTTTTGTGAAGCGGAAGGATTGCCGACATGGGCAAGCATTGAAATTATGGCACAAACAATTAGTGCTTATTCAGGCTGGCAAGGTCAGCAGTCAAAACAAGCACCAAAAGTCGGTTTTTTATTGGGAACACGTAAATTAAATTTACCCATCCCTTATTTCTCCTTAGGTTCACGATTGATTATCCAAATAGAGCAACAATATTTTCATGAAGGACTTGGGCAATTTTCCTGTGAAATTCAATATGCTGAGCACTGCATTCAGGCAACGTTAAGTGTATTTGAACCTACAGAAACACCATTTGAATAACCACAAAGAATTAGGAATACATCGTGACAAGACGAATTTTAGTAACGGGTTCAAGCCGAGGAATTGGGAAAGCGATTGCATTACAGCTGGCAAAGGCTGGTTTTGATGTAACTGTACATGCACGTTCTCGTCAGGCAGAGGCTGAGCAAGTCGTACAAGAGATTCAAGCCTTAGGTCAAAATAGCCATTATTTAATGTTTGATGTAAATGAGCGCCAGACGGTTCAACAAATTCTAGAACAAGACGTAAAGCAGCATGGCGCTTTTTATGGGGTTGTATTAAATGCAGGTCTTACTCATGATGGTGCTTTTCCTGCGTTAACAGATCAAGATTGGGATGAAGTAATTTCGACTTCCTTAGACGGTTTCTATAATATTTTAAAACCACTTATCATGCCAATGATTCACTTACGCAAAGGTGGCCGTATTGTCACTTTATCTTCTGTATCTGGAATTATGGGTAATCGTGGACAGGTCAACTACAGTGCTGCAAAAGCAGGTCTAATTGGTGCGACCAAGGCTTTGGCACTCGAATTGGCGAAGCGAAAAATTACTGTGAACTGTGTAGCCCCTGGACTGATTGAAACCGAAATGGTGACAGATGAAGTCAAAGAACATGCGCTTAAAATGATTCCGCTGCAGCGCATGGGACAGGTTGATGAAGTGGCGAGCGTAGTGAAATTCTTGTGTTCAGATGAAGCCTCGTATGTAACTCGACAGGTGATCTCTGTAAATGGAGGACTCATCTGATGAAACGTGTAGTTGTGACAGGAATGGCAGGCATTACCTCTTTAGGTGAAACTGCCGATGACATCTTTGCGCGATTTGAAGCTGCTAAAAGTGGTATTCGCTACATGCCGGAGTGGGAGCAATATGTTGACCTTCGGACCAAGCTTGCTGGGCCTGTTGAAACATTTCATGTTCCAAAACATTTTAACCGTAAGGTTACCCGTGGGATGGGGCGTGTAGCGCTCATGTCTGTGGTTTGTGCCGAAACTGCTTTACAAAATGCTGGTTTGCTCGGGCATGAAATTTTGTCTAGTGGCGAAGCGGGTGTTGCCTTTGGTTCTTCTGCGGGTAGCGTAGATGCCGTGGGTGAGTTTGCAAGCATGTTGCTTCACCAGAGCATGAGTAAGATTAATGCCACCACTTATATTCGCATGATGGCCCACACCAGTGCAGTGAACATGACCGTATATTTTGGTCTAAAAGGATTAACTTTACCTACCTCAAGTGCATGTACCTCTGGTTCCATGGCAATTGGGCAAGCTTACGAGGCAATCAAATATGGCAAACAACAAGTCATGATTGCGGGTGGTGCAGAGGAACTCAGTGCGGCAGGGGCGGCAGTTTTTGATGTATTGTTCGCAACCAGTGGTATGAATGATCAACCTGAAAAAACACCACGTCCTTTTGATGCTAAACGAGATGGATTGGTGATTGGTGAAGGGGCAGGGTGTTTAATTCTCGAAGAATATGAACATGCCAAAGCACGAGGTGCTCATATTTATGCAGAAGTGATTGGTTATGGTAGCAATACCGATGGTCAACATGTCACTCGTCCTGAATCAGAAATGATGGGGCGCTGTATGGAGTTAGCGCTTAAAGATGCATCTGTAGAAGCTAAAGACATTGACTATGTAAATGCACATGGTACTTCAACTGATCAGGGTGATGTGGCGGAGAGCCAAGCCACTGCAAAAGTTTTAGGCTATAAACCAATTAGCTCTTTAAAGAGTTATTTTGGACATACGCTGGGGGCGTGTGGGGCTATTGAAGCTTGGTTAAGCATCGAAATGATGAATCGTGGCCGTTTTATTCCAACTTTAAATCTAGATGAAATCGACCCACTATGTGGTGAACTAGATTATATCGTTCAGCAGCCGAGAAATTTGGATGCTGACATTATTATGAGCAATAACTTTGCTTTTGGCGGAATTAATACTTCGCTTATTTTTAAACGTGTTAAACAATAAGGAACACAACAATGTTAAATAAAAAACTTTTATTTGTAGCAATGCTAAGTGCGGGTTTTACTGCCACTGTTCAGGCTGGAGATGAAGTACATCAGTTAAATTTTAAAGAAGCTGTAGACCGTGCGGTTGCAGATGGGACTTTGGATGGTTCGGTAAAGTTTTATTTAAAGGGTACAAAGTCTGGTGGTAAAGTTATTCAAAAAGATGCGGTGACGAATAAAAAGACCAATGGTTTTGGTAAGTCGGCAGCAACGTCTTGTGACTGGGTTTTGCGTTCAGCACTGATCCAAATGCAAAACAATGCCAAAGCACAAGGGGCAAACGCCGTGACCAATATTGTGAGCTATTTTAAAGCCAATGAAACAACGAGTACGACAACTTACGATTGCTATAAAGGCACCATGATGGCGGGTGTTGCTTTAAAAGGCGATGTCGTTAAATTCTAATAATTTTAAGTAAGGTCGAGATAATGTCTAAGCGGAAAATTGAAGTCTATACACAGGCATTATCTCAGCTTCTTTTAAAGTCTAAACAAGATTTTCCAGACTTCCGTTCATTTAATCATTATAAAAAACAACAAATACAGAGTGTCAGAAATCGACTGATTGCAGAGAAACTACAACTCAATTCAATGGATTTGGAGTTTGCAAAGCATGAGCATGGCAAGCCCTATTTATTGAATCACGATTTAAATTTTAATCACTCTCATAGCCAACAATATTATGCTTTAGCGATGAGTCAGCATGTTAAAGATATCGGTATAGACGTTGAAGAGTTAGACCGTAAAGTACGTTTGGAAGCTCTAGCGCAGCATGCATTTCATCCCGATGAATATGCAACCTGGCAAAGTCTAGAACAAGATAGAGAATATTGGTTTAAAGTCTGGACCACAAAAGAAGCCGTTTTAAAAGCTTCAGGACTAGGCATACGCCTAGATTTAAATACGTTAAATACTCAGGCACATTCTACTGATCATGGTGGAGTCTGTTCTCACCCACTTAATGGGACATTTGCTTATCAGAATTTTATTGTTGGCAATATGATATTAACCGTGGCATGGCGTTCAGAGTTATCTTGCCGTGGTTTTCAGTTTCCATCTATTCAGCTTCACTCGCTTGATCGTTAATAATATAAATAGCACACATAAAAAAAACCGCGTATTACGCGGTTTTTTTTATTAAAAGGGAAAGCTAAAATATTAAGCTTGACCTTCAACAGCTGCAGCTTGAGCACGTTGCATGTTAGCTTCGAACTCTGCATCAAAGTTGATTGGAGTAAGAAGTAACTGTGGGAAGCTACCTTTAGTTACTAAATCATTTACAGCTTCACGTAAAAACGGGAACAAAATATTTGGGCAGTATGCGCCTAAAATATAAGGTAAACGCTCTTCTTCAATGTTGTCGATCAAGAAAATACCTGATTGAGTTACATCTACAATGAACGCTGTTTCGTTGTCGTTATCGGCTTTTACCACAACTTTTAAAGAAACTTCAAAGTGAGTTGGGTCAATCTTTTCTGCAGCAGAAGAAAGATTGATATTAAGTTCAGGTTGCCATTGTTTTGTGAAAACCTGCGCCCCAGGAACCTCAAAAGAAATATCTTTTGTATAAATACGCTCTAAAGCTAATTGTGGTTGAACTTGTTGTTCTTCGCTCATTGTTTTTTCCTTAATATGGATGCGATGTTAAGCCAATAATTCGTCGAGTTTACCTTCACGCTCTAAAGCATAAAGTTGGTCAAAACCACCAATAAACTGATCGTTTATGAAAATTTGTGGGACAGTACGATGATTTGTGCGTTGCATTAATTCAACACGTACTTCGGGTGCTTCAACAGAAAGATTTACTTCTTTATAAGCAACACCTTTACGCTCAAGTAACTGTTTAGCACGAACACAATACGGGCATACAGAAGTTGAGTAAACAATGACATTTGCAGCCATGATAATTCTCCTTAAGCTTTTGGTTTGCTTTTAACAAGAGGTAAGCCTTGTGCTTTCCAGTTACTAATACCACCATCAAGACGATAGCTATCGTGGTGAGCAACTTTTTGCAAAGCACTTCCGGCAACTTGCCCCAAGTTGCAAATAAATACCAGTGGACGGTCACTTGCTTTTAATTCGTCAGCATGACTTGCGATTTGGCTATACGGAATATTGCGACTGCCACTAATGTGACCTTCGCGGAAATCTTTGCTATCGCGTAAGTCAATCAAAAGAGCATTTTTCGCTTTCACTAAAATACCAAGCGACTGTGGAGAAATTTTACGACCATTACGTTGACCTTCAAAAATGAAGAACAACACGATCAAGACTCCGAGCGTACCAAACAAAATGGGGTGATTCCCCATAAACTCTAACCAGCGTTCCACAAGTCACCTAAAAAAATTAAAAAACAAAATTGACCTAGAGTATAGCGTATATAGATGGTGATCAAAATCACCACTTCAAGGGCAAATAGGGCAGAAAATCAGTTTTTTTGCTGCGCTTCTTGAATCTCGTCGATTAAACGCAAAAAGCTATCTAGACGTCGTGGCAAAATTTCACCTGCTTCGACAGCATTTTTTAAACCACAATTCTTTTCATGAGTATGAGTACAATTACGGAATTGGCAAGATCCTAGATGTGCTGCAATGTCTGGAAAGCCCATACGAATTTTTTCTAAATCGAGATGCCAAAGCCCAAACTCACGAATTCCCGGAGAATCAATTAAGGCACCATTTTTACCGAAGTTGATTAAGCGCGTAGAGGTTGTCGTGTGTTGTCCAAGTGCAGAGTTTTCAGAAATAACATTAGTTTTTTGCTCTGCATCTGGAATGAGCACATTAATTAAAGAGCTTTTTCCTACGCCTGATTGCCCTACAAATGCTACGGTTTCACCATCTAAACGCTCAGATAAAGCAGAGATATCTCCCTTCTTGGACTGACAAATCATTACTTCATAACCCAAAGTTTTATATTCTTCTAATAGAGTGAGAATTGGGTCATTTTCAGTGAGTAAATCAGACTTATTGAGGACCAAAAGAGCTGGAATGTTTGCATCTGCACAAGCAACTAAATATCGATCAATTAACGTTGGAGCGGGTTCAGGAAGCGGTGAAAATACAATCACAATCAAACTGATATTTGCGGCCACTGGTTTAACTTTGTGATAGCGGTCAGGGCGGGTAAGTAAAGATGTACGTGGGTGAATGGCTGTAATAATGCCTAGACCCGTATTGGGGTCTGCCTGCCATTTAACACGATCACCAGTTACAAGTAACTCAAGATTAGTTCGGGTATGGCAACGCCAAACACTATTGAGCTCGATCGGCTTCCAGAATGGTTCAGGTTCTCCTTCAGCAACTTGTGGTTTTTCTGGGTGATGCTCAGGTACAGAGAGGGCTTGTACTTCAAGTTGACGGCCATAGTGTTGTACAACGAGTCCATCTAGATCCTGTGAAGTATCGATCTCTTCTTGGCGAGTTTTATGCTGTTTTTCAATACGACGTTGCTGCTGTTCAGTTAAACGACGCTTACGAATTAAAGCCATTCATATCCCAAAAAAACCATTGTTTGAAGACCGCAAAAATAGCATGAAGCAGCTATAGAATTACAGCGCGGAAGCAAGAAATTTGCTACTATTGATGTTTTTACGGCATTTTAGAACGTACATTCATGAGCAGTACTTTAAATACACGATTAATTTGGATTGATCTGGAAATGACCGGATTAGATACCGATAATGACCAAATTATTGAAATCGCAACAATTATTACAGATGATCATTTAAATGTACTTGCCGAAGGCCCGGTTTTGGCTATTCATCAACCTGATCGTATTTTAAATGCAATGGATGAATGGAACACTCGTCAACATGGTCAGTCTGGTCTGATTGAACGAGTTCGTCGTAGTAAGTTAACAGCCCGTGATGCTGAGTTACAAACTTTAGAATTCCTAAAAAAATGGGTAAATCCAAAAGTTTCACCAATGTGCGGTAACTCAATTTGTCAGGATCGCCGTTTCTTACACCGTCTTATGCCTGAACTTGAGCAGTATTTCCACTATCGTAATCTTGATGTATCTACGGTAAAAGAGCTTTCAAAACGCTGGCGCCCTGAAATTATGAGTGGCTTGAAAAAGAATGCATCACATTTGGCAATGGATGATATTCGTGACTCAATTTCAGAGTTGAAATATTACCGCGAATATTTCTTTATCATGAATACAGATGGTAAAGATTGATTACGTTGTAGATGTGATATGAAAGGGAGGCTTAAGCCTCCTTTTTTTTATTGCATAAAGGACATTGTTACAATAATGCCGATTGCTTAATTTGGCTTTCATATTCATTTTGCTTAAAATGATGTTTTAAATTTTAATTATAAAAAGAGAGCATTTATGCAAAGTAATAACCCGATACTGACGCGAGTTGAAACGGTCAGTGACTATAGTCAACCGATGACTGTGCAAGGTGCGATTCAAAAATCTGTTATGTTGACTGTCATTGCAGCTGCGGTGGGTGTCGCTTTATT
Source organism: Acinetobacter sp. 1542444 (assembly GCF_000581835.1). Classification (NCBI taxonomy): domain Bacteria; kingdom Pseudomonadati; phylum Pseudomonadota; class Gammaproteobacteria; order Moraxellales; family Moraxellaceae; genus Acinetobacter; species Acinetobacter sp. 1542444. Next base: position 276,274 of record NZ_JEYA01000005.1, read on the forward strand.
TTTCTATGCAGCCTTTACTGCAAATGTTGGTATTGCTTACGCGGCTTCAATTGTAGGTGCAATTGGTGGTTTGGTTTTAGCTTTAGTTACAACCTTTAAACCAACGACTGCGCCAACCTTGGCAATTCCGTATGCCTTATTTGAAGGGGCTTTTTTAGGTGGTATTTCGTTTACTTTCCAGTTGAAATACCCAGGTGTTCCACTTCAGGCTTTATTAGCAACTTTCGTTACGACTTTGGTGATGTTTGGTTTATATAAATTCCAAATTATCCGCGCAACTGAAAAGTTTAAGTCAGTTGTCATCTCTGCATCTTTGGCGATCTTTATTGTATTTATTGTGCAGATGATCATGCGTTTAGCATTTGGTTCAAGTGTTCCTTATATTTTTGAAAGTAACTGGTTAGGTATTGGTTTTGCTGCATTCGTCGCGGTCATTGCTTCGCTTAACCTGATTTTAGATTTTGATTTAATCGAAACTAATGCAGCATATCGTGCACCAAAATTCATGGAATGGTTGTGTGGTATCGCATTACTTGCAACTTTAGTATGGATGTATATTTCTTTCTTACGCTTACTGGGCTTATTGTCTGACGACTAAGATTGAATTCATCTAGAAGTCGCTCCTCATCAGGAGCGATTTTTTTTCGTGCGATTTTTGAAAAAAGATGCATTATGCAATTTCGAAAACCGCCGAATATTGGCATTATGCTTGAAATTGTTTTGAGTGAGATCGGCATGACACAAGGACTTTTAACAGGTAAGCGCTTTTTGATTGCAGGCGTTGCTAGTAAATTATCAATTGCTTTTGGTATTGCACAAGCATTACACCGTGAAGGTGCAGAGCTTGCGTTTACTTATCCAAACGAAAAATTAAAAAAACGTGTGGATGAATTTGCTGAGCAATTCGGTTCTAAGCTTGTGTTTCCATGTGATGTTGCTGTTGATGCTGAAATTGATAATGCATTTGCAGAACTTGCAAAACATTGGGACGGCGTAGATGGTGTTGTGCACTCAATTGGCTTTGCACCTGCACACACGCTTGATGGTGACTTCACTGACGTGACTGACCGTGACGGTTTTAAAGTTGCTCATGACATCAGTGCATACAGCTTTGTTGCAATGGCTCGTGCTGCAAAACCTTTATTACAAGCTCGCCAAGGGTGTTTATTGACTTTGACTTACCAAGGTTCTGAGCGCGTTATGCCTAACTATAATGTTATGGGTATGGCAAAAGCTTCTTTAGAAGCTGGTGTTCGTTACTTGGCATCAAGCCTTGGTGTTGATGGTATCCGTGTAAACGCGATTTCTGCGGGCCCAATCCGTACTTTAGCTGCTTCTGGTATTAAATCTTTCCGTAAAATGTTAGATGCCAATGAAAAAGTTGCGCCGTTAAAGCGTAACGTAACGATTGAAGAAGTTGGTAACGCCGCATTATTCCTATGCTCACCTTGGGCTTCAGGTATTACTGGTGAAATTCTATATGTAGATGCTGGTTTCAATACTGTAGGTATGAGCCAATCTATGATGGATGATGAATAAGTTTTAAAATTTATTCAGCCATAAAAAAGCCGTAGTTGAAGGACTACGGCTTTTTTAATTGGTACAAGTTATTGCGGCAGTTCTTTTACAGGTGAACCACCTAAAGCTTGCATGAGAGTGACATACGCGTTGTATTGGCTTTGCTTGGTTTCAACGAGGCTTAAACGTGCAGTACGTGTTGTTTGCTGAGCATCAAGAAGTGTTTTTAATGCAACAGCACCATAACGGTAACGAACTTCGGTTAAACGTTCAGTTTTTTCTGCAAGTTCAACATTACGCTCTTGTAATGCTACTTGTTTGTCGAGTTCGGTACGACTCGATAAAGCATTTTCTACATCAGCAAAAGCCTGATAAAGCGTTTGACGATATTGAATAATCGCTTTTTCATAATCCAGATTGCTAATCGCGATATCTTTCTTCATATCGTTATATTGCAAAAACGGTAAGCTTAAACTTGCACCAAGCGTGAGAGCAGGGTTACGTAATAACTCCGTTAACGATGTGCTGCTTGAGCCTAGACTGCTGGTTAAGCTAATCGAAGGGTAGTAGCTCGCCTTAGTAGCATCTTTAGTTGCTAATGCTTTTCTTAAGCGAAGCTCACTTGCTTGCAAATCAGGTCGGCGCGATAAAATGTCGGCAGGTAAGCCAGCACCAATTGCAGGTAGAGCAGTGCGTGGTAAACGCTTTGGCTCTTGAATATTTAATTGCTGCAATGGTTCATGTAATAACACCGCAATGGCTGTGCGAGTTTCAACCAGTTGTTGTTCAATCTGGCTTAAACTCGCTTTCTGGCTTTGTACTGATTGTTCTGCTTGAGTCAGATCTACACCTGAAACGGCACCAGCTTTATATTGAATCTGTACCAAGTCATAAAGCTTTTGAGAGGTTGCTAGACTTTGCTGGGCAGTTGTGTAGCGCTCATTTAAATAACCGAGTTGCCAATAGAGTTTGGCAGTGGTTGCAATTAAACTTTGCCCCGTGGCTTGTAAGTCTTGTTCTGTCGCTAAAGCTTCCCATTTACTTGCTTCGGTTTGGCGAGCAAGCTTGCCAAATAAATCAAGCTCATAGCTTACGCCAGCGCTCATTGATAGACCTTTAGCACTGTCATCTCCCGAATTTAAATCGAAAGAATGTCCAGTAGATACACTTGAACTGGTTCGTAAGCCTTGTTTGTTAGCGGTTAAGTCAACTTGTAGACGGGCTTGCTTTAGAGCAATACCTGCAACTGCTAAATCACTATTACGTTCTAATACATTACTTACAAGTTGATTGAGCTGTGCATCGTTAAAGAGTGTCCACCAACGGTCAGAGTATTGATCGGCAGACATGTTTTTTGTTTTTGCTGTGTCATACTGAAAACTACCCGGAACTTGTACTGCAGGTGTTTCATAAGGTGTTTTTACTACAGCTGCACATCCTACAAGAGAACCTGTGAGAAGAAGTGCTGTGCTGAGTTTAGTCATAGAGAAAGACATGCAATTTTCCTTATTCTCGAGATAGTGCGGCAACAGGGTCAAGTTTCGCGGCATTCTTGGCAGGCAAGAAACCAAATACGACACCAATCAGTGTTGAACAGACAAATGCTGCAATAATAGAAGTGCTTGAATAAGCCACGCTAAAGTTACCGCCAGCAAATTTATTAATAAGTTGCCCAAGGCCAAGCGACAGTAAGACGCCAAGCACACCACCAATTAAACACACCAAAATTGCTTCAATCAGGAATTGTTGCAAAATATCACTTTGACGCGCACCTACGGCCATACGTACACCAATTTCCTGAGTACGTTCAGTCACTGAAACCAACATAATATTCATTACCCCGATACCACCAACCACCAGTGAAATTACGGCAATTGCTGAAACCAGAAGGGTCATTGTACTGGTTGTTTTCTCAATGGTCTGACGGATACTGTCACTGTTCATGGTGAAAATATCTTGTGCACCATGGCGCTGGGTTAATAAATTTACAATCGCATTTTCAGCTGCGGCAGTTGAATATTTATCATTAATACGAACCACGATATTGCGAACATGGGTTTGCCCTAGCATACGACTCATCACGGTTGTATAAGGCATATAGACATTTAGCGTGTCATCTGAGCCCATACCGCTTGTTTGCGGTTCTACAATGCCAATAATACGGGCAGGTACACTACCGAGCAGTACGACTTGACCGATAGGGTTGGTACCGTCACTAAAGAACTGCTTTTGAGTATTGGTATCAATGACCACATCCTGTGAGCGATCACGGACACTACGTTGATCAAAAGTTTGTCCATCTTTAAAGACCAAACCTTTCACATCGAAATAATCGTTACTCACACCATTAATGGTCGCGTTCGCTTCATTTTGTTGGTAACGCATGGTTTTGGATGTGCTGACGATTGGGCTGACTGCACTAACATACGGTTGAGTCATTAACGCATCGGCATCGGCAGGCACCAAGGTTTTAAAACTTGCAGTTTTAGAGTTATCACCAAAACCGCGGCCCTGAAATACCGTAATCGTATTTGTTCCCAGACTGCTAATATTGCTTAAAATTTGCTGTTGAGAGCCTTTACCTAGCGCGACAACCGTAACAACCGATGCAATACCAATAATGATCCCAAGCATCGTTAAAAAAGTACGCATGCGATGGGCATTCATAGACAGTAAAGCCATTTGAAAGGCTTCTGATAAACGGTCTAAAGTAGAACGCCATGCAGAAATACTTTTGCCTTTCTTCTGTTTACCTTGCAAAGCAGGCGCCGCATCAGGATCAGTCTTGATTGGTTCGGCTGCTTGATCTGGAACATTAGGGCGGTCACTAATAATTTCTCCATCACTAATCTCGATAATACGAGTCGCATTTTTTGCAACTTGCATATCGTGGGTGACTAAAATAATAGTGTGACCTGCAGCATTGAGTTCACGCAAGATACGCATCACCTCAACACCACTATGAGAGTCGAGTGCCCCCGTCGGTTCATCTGCCAGAATAACGTCACCGCCATTCATCAGCGCACGGGCAATCGAAACACGTTGCTGCTGACCACCAGAAAGTTGGCTTGGTCTATTAAGTGTTTTAGTACCTAAACCTAATTCGGTCAGTAAAGCCGTTGCGCGTTGTTTACGTTCAGAAGGGGTAACACCTGCATAAACAGCTGGAACTTCTACGTTACCTTCGGCAGATAAGTCGCCCAGTAAGTGGTAGCGCTGGAAAATAAAACCAAAATATTCACGGCGTAGTCGAGCGAGTTGATCTGGCTCAAGTTTACCGGTTTCTTGTCCATTAACTTTGTAACTACCACTCGTAGGTCGGTCCAAACAACCCAGAATATTCATGAGGGTCGATTTACCAGAACCAGATTGACCGACAATGGCAACCAGTTCACCTTCATAAATGGTTAGGTCAATGCCTTTTAAAATTTGTATCGTGCTTTCGCCAGCAGGGAATTCCCGGACTAGATTGCTGACTTCAAGCAAAGCTTGTTTTGTCATGCTTACATTCCCATTGGGCCACTACGGCGACGGTTATTACTACTATTTGCCGATGCAGCAGAAGTATCTGCACTATCAGCAATGACAACTTGATCACCTTGTTTTAAGCCAGCAAGAACTTGCGCATTTACACGGTTGTTAATACCCACCAAAATTTGAGTCGGTTTAGTTGTGCCGTCAGCTTGTAATACACGTACAACACTTAACGTTAATTTACCTTGTTCAACGAGTTGTTTTTGTTCAGCAGTTAAATTTAAGCGTTCTAAACGAGCACCATTACCTTCATGTTTGCGTTCTGTACTTGGGGTAGAACTTGCTTTCTCAGATGATTGACCTGATTTTCTTTGACCAGAAAATTGTTTACTACTTAAAGCAGAAGATGGAACCAATAAAGCATTTTTAGCTGAATTTAATACGATATAAACTTGTGCAGTCATATCAATACGCAATTTACCATCGGTATTTGGCACATCGAATAAGGCATTGTAGTAAACAGCTGAACTGGTTGTTGAGCTTGTTGTACTGGTTGATTCGCTCGAAATTGAGTCAGGAGCTGGTTCAATTTGACGTAAAGTTGCATAGCGCTTGGTTTCATCACCTAAAGTTGTAAAGTAAACCTGTTGTCCTTTTTCAACTTTCATAATGTCAGCTTCACTGACTTGCGCCTTAATCGTCATGTTTTGTAATTTTGCAATTTTGACAATTGTTGGCGCGCTTTGGTTCGCGTTTACGGTTTGACCTTCTTCAGTCACAATCGCGACAACCGTACCATCAGTTGGAGCAACAATACGTGTGTAACCAATATTGGTTTGTGCTGTAGATTTTGTGACTTTTGCAGATTCGATTTGTGCATCTAATGCTTTAATTTGTGCCTGAGCTGTTTTATAGCTTGCCTCAGCCGATTCTAAATCTGCACGTGGCGTTGCGTCTTGCGCATACATTTGTTGCTGACGACGGTATTCAAGTTGCTTTTCATTTAAGGAAGCAACTTGTTGAAGACGCTGTGCTTCTAAATTTTTAATGTTTGCATCAGAGGTCTTTAAGCTATTTTCTTGGGTGGTTGAGTCAATTTGTGCAATGAGTTGACCTTGTTTAACCTGATCACCCAACTGTACATACATCTTTTTAACCTGACCAGATACCTGCGCACCCACACTAATGAGTTTGGTTGCATCTAGTGTACCTGTTGCAAGTACATTATTTTCAATATCCCCACGTGTTACCTCAGCAGTAATATATTGAGGTTGCTGCTGTTTAGGCTTTAAAAACTTCCAAGCTAATACAGCAATAACTGCTATACAGAGGATAATAATAACAAGTTTGATTGGCTTTATTTTTGGCATGGTGAGAGGTCGAAAAGTTTAAAATTTAATTTAGTATAAAAGCGAAATGAGGATAAAACGTGAATTTTTATTATATTTCAAGAATGAAGAAAAATGATTCCGCCGAATTATTGTATAAATAGCGTTTTCCCACATAATTCAGCAATGGCCTGCTGCATCAAATGTTGAGCATTTTCATTCGACATACCTTTAATTGCTGCATCAACTTGCAATAGAAGGGTAGACCATCCTAAAAACTGTTGAGGATTTAATCTTCTTAAAGCTTGTTGATATAAACTGACTTTAGTTTTCCAGATACCAAGTTGTAATGCATTATGAGGCTGTTCAAATAATTGCATCAGTAAACGCATTTCTTTGCTTAGTGTCCATAAAATCAGACTTTCTGGTTCGCCAGCAGCAATTAAATATTGAAAAATCTTAATGGACTGAGCGAGATTACCTTCTAACAGTGCGTCACTTAAATCGTAAGTGGTGTAACGAGACTGATCTTGTAAACAAGCATACAGCTGTTCAATTTGAATCAGTTGTTGGTCTGGAAAAGTATCTCTTACACGCATCAAGCTATTCTTAGCTGCGAGCAGATTATGCTCATGATGCTGCATGAGCCACTGCCATGCGTCATTATCGAGTTGAATTTCAAGTTTCTCTGCTTCAGCAGATAAAATTCTTTGACGGTCTTGCGGATAGTTTGCCGTAAGGGCAACAACAACACCATTTGCTTCCACAACTTGGAAAAAAGCAGACTTTAAGCTACTACTATCTTGCTTAGGTAGAACAATTAAAAGCAGGTTATTTTCATTATGCTGAATATAGCTTTTAAGCTGTTTTAATCCATTTGCGTCAGGCTTTATATTGCCATGCACTTCAATGGCAAGCTGCTGAGAAAATAAAGATAAGCTGTTAAGCGCGTTAAAAACATTCTTCCAGTCGCTCACGCTACTAATATCATAGCGCTGTCTTTCAACTTCTTGTTGTTGCCAACTTTTACGAAAAGCATCTAATAAATTTTGTTCCAGTAAAGGTTCTTGGCCATGTAAAATCCACGCACCCCGTGCTTCCGGAATGCGTTTTAAGGCTTGTAAATAGTCAATTTTCATTGCTGGTAAAAATAAAGATTAAGGCTGAGCTTTTGGTAAACGGTTTGCTGAAATCTGACGAGTAATTTGCTGTGCAATGTCATCAATTACAATACGTTGTAAATAAGATTCTTGCTGATTTTCGGTGTTAACCGTTGCAAGGTCATATTGATAACTACGAGATGCAGTTAATGAACGTGGTTCAGTAATTTTATTACCCTGACGGTCTTCAATCTGGAAGGTTACGGTTAAGCGTAATAATACTTCCGTTAGTTTTCCGTTTAAAAGCTGGCGACGTGGGGTGTACTCTAAAACACGGAGTACGTAGGCATCATTATCATTGCTGAATTGAACACCATTTGCAGCTAAATAAACTTTTAACTGGGTTTCCAAATCATCAGTTTTAGCTGGTAACTCAAGGCTTAATTTTTTATAAACAAGCGGAGTTGCAGTCGGGTTGGTTCCTTTTAAATGAAATCCACACCCGACTAAGCCTGCACTAAGGCCTAAGGTCAAAACAACAGCGGCTAAACGTTTGGCAAAGTGCATGCTTGATCCTCTCATCAATAACTTTAATTAAACCACGAGGTTAACTAATTTATTTGGAACCACAATTTCTTTCTTTGTTGGTCCTGTTAAGAATTGTTGAACTTCTGGAAGGGCTTTAGCTTGAGCTAATAGATCTTCTTTAGAGATATCAACCGAAACTTCAAGTTTACCGCGAAGTTTACCGTTAACCTGTACAACAATCGTTTGCGTATTACGAGTTAATGCAGAAGCATCGACTTCAGGGAATGTTGCTTCTGTTACATCTGTACCAAACTGAGCCAATAATGTTTGACTTAAATGCGGTGCAAATGGAGCAAGTAAAGTTAACAGTGTAGTGATCGCTTCACGCTCTACAGCAACATCGTTGTCATCTTTTGCCTCAAACTTATTGCTCGCATTTAACAATTCCATCAAAGCGGCAATCGCAGTATTGAATGCATGACGACGTTCGATATCATCACTTACTTTTTGAATAGTTTCGTGTGTTTTACGACGTAAATCTTGAGCATCTTTAGACAAGTTAGCAGCATCAATCGTAGAAGCTTGGTTGCCCTTTTCAAGGAAGCTTGCTACAAGGCGCCATACACGTTTCAAGAAACGGTTTGCACCTTCAACACCTGCATCAGACCATTCTAAAGATTGGTCTGGTGGAGCAGCGAACATCATGAATACACGTGCTGTATCTGCGCCGTATTGATCAATAATCGCTTGTGGGTCGATACCATTGTTTTTCGACTTAGACATTTTTTCTTGTCCGCCGATCACAACTTCTTGACCGTCACCTGAATATTTTGCAGAAAGAATACGACCTTTTTCATCGCGTTCTAATTCGATATCAGCAGGGTTAAACCAAGTTTTCTTACCATTTTCTGCTTCACGATAGAATGTATCTGCAAGCACCATGCCTTGAGTCAACAAGTTGGTAAATGGTTCATTACCTTGTACTACACCTTCATCACGCATTAATTTGTGGAAGAAACGTGCATAAAGTAAGTGAAGAATCGCGTGTTCAACACCACCAATATATTGGTTTACAGGAAGCCAGTTTTGAGCAGCTTCTGGTTTAACCATGCCACCAGTAAAGTCTGGAGATGCATAGCGTGCGTAGTACCAAGATGACTCTACGAAAGTATCCAAGGTATCTGTTTCACGGCGTGCATCGCCACCACAGCAAGGACATTTAGTTTCATAGAATTCAGGCATTTTATTAAGCGGGTTACCTGAACCATCTGGAACAACGTCAGTTGGTAATACAACCGGAAGCTGGTCTTCTGGAACAGTGACTTGACCACAAGTATCACAGTTAATCATTGGAATTGGACAACCCCAGTAACGTTGACGAGAAACACCCCAGTCACGTAAACGGAATTGAACTTTAGAATTTGCTAAACCTTGTGGTTCTAATTTCGCAAGAAATGCATCAAAAGCAGCTTGGAATTCTAAACCGTCAAACTCACCAGAGTTAACAAGTTTACCTTCTTTTGAACCATACCATTCTTGCCACTCAGTTGCCGAGTAGTCTGCATCGTCAGTACCTTTAGCATCAATCACTTGCTTAATTGGCAAGTTGAACTTGTTTGCAAATTCAAAATCACGTTCGTCATGCGCTGGTACAGCCATCACTGCGCCAGAACCGTAAGACATTAATACGTAGTTTGCGATCCAGACAGGAAGCTCTTCACCAGTTACAGGATGCTTTACAAACAAGCCTGTTGCCATGCCTTTTTTCTCGGCTGTTGCCAAGTCCGCTTCTGCAACTGAACCCATGCGGCACTCTTCAATAAATGCAGCCAATTCAGGGTTGTTTTCAGCAGCTTTAAGCGCAAGAGGGTGTTCTGCTGCAACGGCAACATATGTCACGCCCATAAGCGTGTCAGCACGTGTTGTATAAACAGTTAAGCCATCAGCATAAACTTCAGTATTGGCAGATGGGAAAGTAATTTCCATGCCTGTAGAGCGACCGATCCAGTTACGCTGCATGGTCAACACTTGTTGAGGCCAGCCGTCTTGTAGAGTGTCTAGGTCGTCTAATAATTCTTGTGCATAGTCAGTAATACGGAAGTAGTACATTGGAATATCGCGCTTTTCAACCAATGCACCAGAACGCCATCCGCGACCATTTTCAACTTGTTCGTTTGCTAAAACAGTTTGGTCAACTGGATCCCAGTTTACTGTTGAAAGTTTACGGTAGATCAGGCCTTTTTTATAAAGCTGAACAAATAACCATTGTTCCCAGTGATAATACTCTGGTGTACAAGTTGCAAATTCACGATCCCAATCTACAGATAGACCTAATTTTTTTAATTGGTCACGCATGTACGCAATGTTTTCAAATGTCCATTTTGCCGGAGCAACTTTATGGGCAATTGCTGCATTTTCCGCAGGTAAACCGAATGCATCCCAACCCATAGGTTGTAATACAGTTTCACCTTTTAAACGATAGAAACGGCTAATCACATCGCCAATTGTATAGTTACGCACATGCCCCATATGCAGCTTGCCGCTTGGGTAAGGAAACATTGACAGGATGTAACGATGTTTACCTTCGACAGTGTCGGCAACTTTAAAGACTTTACGATTTTCCCAATCTTGTTGAACTGATGGTTCAATCGTGTTTGCTTGATATTCGGGGTCAATGTGAGAAATAGTCATAGACGTAAGCTATACAACAAAAATTGATATTAAAGATTGTTGCACAGCATAGCGCAAAATCGACAAAAATGCAGTTTTGGGATGGATTTATTTTCCGTTAAAAATTAAACAAGAATAAACCTGAAAAAAGCGGGGGTAGTCATAAAAAAGAAAAGTGGAAAAATCAAATAAGATGAAAAAATAGTCAGTTAAAAAATAATCATAGAAAAGTGTTTCTTTAATCTTGACTTTAGTGAATTAAACAACAAAAATGCTTCCTTTAGTTTTATATGCGATTATTTGATCACCCTTCGAATAACCGTCATGTTTTGTAATAGACATTCTCTCTAGCCGAGAGATTGATTTTACTTAAGGTATGTATATCCAGACATGCTTTATTAATGTTAAAAAAGCTTATACGGCTGAAAAACAGAAATTTTTCTATTGCAACGAAAACTAGACAATATGTGTGCTATAACAGTGCAGACAATTCAATGAATGAAACACTATTTGTGCCTTCCATAAATAGTGATAAAGATTTTAGGGTGAATCACGTTGGAACTTTTATCTGGTGGTGAAATGCTCGTTCGTGCTCTTGCGGACGAAGGCGTTGAACATGTTTTTGGTTATCCAGGCGGCGCTGTATTACATATTTATGATGCGCTATTTCAACAAGACAAAATTAATCATTACCTCGTACGTCATGAACAAGCTGCTGGTCATATGGCAGATGCTTACTCACGTGCCACAGGTAAGACTGGCGTAGTACTGGTCACTTCTGGACCTGGCGCAACTAATACTGTGACTCCAATTGCAACAGCTTATATGGACTCAATCCCAATGGTGATTTTGTCTGGCCAGGTTGCATCACATCTTATTGGTGAAGACGCTTTCCAAGAAACTGATATGGTAGGTATTTCACGTCCAATCGTGAAACACAGCTTCCAAGTTCGTCATGCAAGCGAAATTCCTGCAATTATCAAAAAAGCATTTTATATCGCAGCAAGTGGTCGCCCTGGTCCAGTTGTAGTCGATATTCCTAAAGATGCGACAAATCCTGCAGAAAAATTTGCGTACGAATATCCTGAAAAAGTGAAGATGCGTTCTTATCAGCCACCTTCACGTGGTCATTCTGGCCAAATTCGTAAAGCGATTGATGAGCTTTTAAGTGCAAAACGCCCTGTAATTTATACGGGTGGTGGTGTTGTTCAAGGTAATGCATCGGCATTATTGACTGAACTCGCACATTTACTAGGTTATCCAGTAACTAACACACTTATGGGCCTTGGTGGCTTCCCTGGCGATGATCCACAGTTTGTGGGCATGTTGGGTATGCACGGTACTTATGAAGCAAATATGGCGATGCATAATGCTGATGTCATTCTTGCAATTGGTGCGCGTTTTGATGACCGAGTAACCAATAACCCAGCAAAATTCTGTGTGAATGCTAAAGTTATTCATATTGATATTGATCCGGCGAGTATTTCAAAAACAATTATGGCGCACATTCCGATTGTAGGGGCGGTTGAGCCTGTACTTCAGGAAATGTTGACGCAGTTGAAACAATTGAATGTGTCTAAGCCAAACCCTGAAGCAATTGCTGCGTGGTGGGATCAAATTAATGAATGGCGTAAAGTTCATGGCTTAAAGTTTGAAACTCCGACTGATGGAACAATGAAGCCGCAGCAAGTTGTTGAAGCTTTATATAAAGTCACTAATGGTGATGCCATTATTACTTCGGATGTTGGCCAACACCAAATGTTTGGTGCGTTGTATTACAAATACAAACGTCCACGTCAATGGATTAACTCAGGCGGATTGGGCACCATGGGCGTAGGTTTACCTTATGCAATGGCTGCGAAGCTCGCTTTCCCAGATCAACAAGTTGTTTGTATTACTGGTGAAGCTTCAATTCAAATGTGTATTCAAGAGCTTTCAACGTGTAAGCAATATGGCATGAATGTGAAGATCTTGTGCTTGAATAACCGTGCTTTAGGTATGGTGAAGCAGTGGCAAGATATGAACTATGAGGGCCGTCACTCAAGCTCATACGTTGAATCATTGCCTGATTTTGGCAAGTTAATGGAAGCTTATGGTCACGTTGGTATCCAGATTGATCATGCTGATGAACTAGAGTCGAAGCTTGCTGAAGCAATGGCGATTAATGATAAATGTGTATTCATTAATGTCATGGTTGATCGCACGGAACATGTTTATCCAATGCTGATCGCAGGTCAGTCTATGAAGGATATGTGGTTAGGTAAAGGGGAGCGTACATAATGAGACATATTATTTCTGTACTCGTTGAAAACGAAGCTGGTGCGCTTTCTCGCCTTGTTGGTTTATTTAGCCAACGTGGATATAACATTGAAACACTGAATGTTGCGCCAACCGAAGACCCAACTTTGTCACGCTTAACATTAACAACTTATGGTGATGACCATAAGATTGAACAGATTACAAAGCAGCTCAATAAACTTGTTGAAGTTGTAAAAGTAGTTGATTTATCAGAAGGTTCACATATTGAGCGTGAACTGATGTTGATTAAAGTAAAAGCGTTAGGTGCTTCACGTGCTGAAATTAAGCGAACAGCGGATATTTTCCGTGCGCAGATTGTAGACGTGACACCAACGACCTATACCATTCAAATAGCAGGGACAACTGAAAAATTAGATGGTTTTATCGATGCGCTTGCAGAAAACACTATTCTAGAAGTCGTTCGTTCAGGTGTATCTGGTATCGCCCGTGGCGAAAAAGTATTAGCCATTTAATTTTTTAAAAAGTATTTTAGCGGAGAACACAAATGCAAATTTTTTACGATAAAGACTGTGACTTATCAATCATCCAAGGCAAGAAAGTAGCGATTATTGGTTACGGTTCTCAAGGTCATGCTCATGCACTTAACCTTAAAGACTCAGGCGTAGACGTAACTGTAGGTTTACGTGCAGATTCAGCTTCTTGGAAGAAAGCTGAAAATGCAGGTCTTAAAGTTGCAGAAGTTCCTGCTGCTGTTAAGCAAGCTGACCTCGTAATGATTTTGACTCCAGATGAATTTCAATCACAACTTTACCGTGACGTGATTGAGCCAAACATCAAAGAAGGCGCGACTCTTGCATTTGCTCATGGTTTCTCTGTTCTTTACAACCAAGTTGTTCCACGTAAAGATTTAGACGTAATCATGGTTGCTCCAAAAGCACCTGGTCACACTGTACGTTCAGAGTTCCAACGTGGTTCAGGTGTTCCTGACCTAATCGCAATCCACCAAGATGCTTCTGGTAATGCACGTAACGTTGCTCTTTCTTACGCTTCTGGCGTAGGTGGCGGCCGTACAGGTATTATCGAAACTTCATTCCGTGAAGAAACTGAAACTGACTTATTCGGTGAGCAAGCAGTTCTTTGTGGTGGTGCGGTTGAATTGGTGAAAATGGGCTTCGAAACTTTAGTTGAAGCTGGTTATGCACCAGAAATGGCTTACTTCGAATGTTTACACGAACTTAAATTGATCGTTGACTTAATGTTCGAGGGTGGTATCGCTGACATGAACTACTCAGTATCTAACAATGCTGAGTACGGCGAATATGTAACTGGTGTTGAAGTAATCAATGAACAATCTCGTGAAGCAATGCGTAATGCATTGAAACGTATTCAATCTGGTGAGTACGCTAAGATGTTCATTCAAGAAGGTGCGTTAAACTACCCATCTATGACTGCTCGTCGTCGTCAAAATGCTGCACATGGTATTGAAGTAACTGGTAATAAGTTACGTGCGATGATGCCTTGGATTCAAGCGAATAAAATCGTAGACAAAGAAAAGAACTAATTTTCTTTATCTAACGTTTTAAAAGAACCCTGCTTTAAGCAGGGTTCTTTATTTATACTATTTTATTTGAATGTGAAAATTGCGATTAGGCCAACTTGACTAGATTAAATAAATTCTATATTTTTCATATAATTGGCTGCTTAAATTTTATTTACTTTATTGATTTATAAAGTAAAAAATACTTGACCAAAAGATAGATAATGTTATTGTTTATAACTGACTGAATAAGTCAAATTTACTAAAATTTCTTTAACATGTTTAATTGTATTTTGGGCAATGAGTTGAACAAAATAAAAAAAAGTATTGAATAATCATGGAAGTCCAATATGGGTCATGTTGATTACGATAGCACATTGATCGTCGGCTCTTTTATTGCAGCTGGCTTCATTTGTTATATTGTAATTTCCATGGAGCAGCTAATATTCAAGCAAGTCTATAAGAAATTTGAATCCTTAATTTTATTTATTAATGGATTGCTACTCGCCTTAGCAATTAGCATCGTCCATATTGTTGGTATACAGGCTTATCATCTGTTTGATACAGCTCACTCTAATATTCCTTTAATTGCAATTTCTTATGCCATTAGTGCATTGTTATCTTGCATTGCGATGTGGTTGACTTCGCGTTTTACGCTCCCTTTATTTAGACTCATTTTGAGCTCGATTATTATGGGAATCGGAATTTCAGCTTCTTATTACATTAGCATGTTGGGCTGGAATATTAATGTTTATAAAAAAGATTACACTTCGTTTTTACTCTTATTTTCTGTATTAATTGCGATGAGTGGTTCAGGGCTAGCGTTTTTACTCGCCTATAAATTAAAAGACACGGAACGATATCGCTTAACTTTAAAAATCGCATTTTCGGTTATGATGACCTTAAGTATTATGGGGATGCACTACACAGCGCTTATTGCGACGAATATTACTGATAAATTTATTAGCCAATATCAGGCTGAGCATGACTTATTATTATTTACAATTATTCTAGTCACCTGTTTGGTACTCGTAGCAAGTTTTATTGTTGCAATGTTAGAGCAACGCCTTACTCAACAGAATTTAGAGCTGCGCAAAGCAAATAAAGAATTAGCTAACCTATCTATACAAGATAATTTGACTAAATTACCTAACCGCCTTTATTTGGTGGATTATGCTGAAGTCTTACTTTCAGATCATCGATACAAAGACCAGAAAATTGCTTTCTTATACATTGATTTAGATCGATTTAAATCGGTGAATGATGCATTTGGACATCATGTGGGGGATCAATTACTTATTCAGATGGCGAACCGCTTACATTGGCAACTCAATGAGAAGTGCAAACTGCTTAGAATTGGTGGTGATGAGTTTTTGCTTATTGCCGAAAATACAAATGCCGATGAAGCAGTTATTTTGGCTGAGAAAGTTTTACAGCTGATTCAAGAGAGTTATCAGATTTCTGGTAAAGAAATTAATATCTCTGCAAGTTTAGGGGTAGCACTATTTCCTGAGCACGGACAAAATGTTCAGGACTTACTCATGAACGCTGATGCCGCGATGCTCATGTCTAAAGAGCAAGGCCGAAATACTTACACCATCTTTAGTTATTCAACCCATCAACAAGAAACGAGAAGTCAGTCAAAACTGATCAATGATCTTTATAAGGCCGTAGAAGAAAAGCAGTTCATCTTATATTACCAACCAAAATTTAATACGAATCTTGAAGTCTGTGGCGTTGAAGCATTAATCCGTTGGAATCATCCAGCTTTAGGAATACTCACACCGCATATGTTTATAGAAGGTGCAGAAAAAACGGGTTTGATCATTCCAATGGGATATTGGGCACTTGAGCAAGCTTGCCTGCAAATTCAAGAGTGGGAACGCAGTAACACCCCATTTTATCCAGTCGCAGTAAACCTATCTGCACTACAGTTCGAAAATAAAAAATTATTTAGTACACTCGAAGCATTATTGAAAAAATATCAAATTCAACCTCATCACTTAATTGTTGAGATTACTGAATCAACAGCAATGCGACATATCGATTTAAGTATTCGAGCTTGTGAGCGACTACGTGATATGGGCATTCGAGTCGCAATTGATGATTTTGGAACAGGTCATTCAAGCTTTTTATATTTAAAAGATTTACCTGTAGATGAATTGAAAATTGATCGTGGTTTTATTGTTGACTTAAAACCAGGCTCAAAAGAAGAAGTTATATTAGAAAGTATAATACATTTAGCTAAAAAGTTGGGTTTAACCGTAACAGCGGAAGGGGTGGAAACTCAACAGCAAGTTGAGATTTTAACGCGTTTAGGTTGTCAGCAATTTCAGGGTTATTTATTAGGAATGCCTGTTCACGTCGATCAACTGATTGAATCTCAAGGCGCTCACTTCGCTTAATCTTTTCTATATCGATTTTTAAACCTAATATTTCCTTTTAATTTTATCTTTAAAGAACAATTAATTAAAATAAATTTATCTTCTAAAACACACCTATATATTTGTAGTAGTGAATAGTATTAGCTTCTCAGTTAGTTGAGTATTTTACATATAATAATTTATGAATATATACTGCAAGTATAAAGTAATACTAATAAATTGATGTTTGTATTTTATAAAATATAAGAGGTGAAAAGGGTTGTTATAAAGTATTATGAAGTTTATATAATAATTGAAATTGATGAAGATAGAACTAAATAAAAATATTAATTTTTAGGGGTTGAATAGATTTTTGGTGGAGTTGGAGAGTAGACTCCACCGAGTTAAAAAAATATTTTTTATATTTATTAAAATATAAATATTTAATTAATTTATAAATTAAATAGTTGCATACTCTCGAACTGTTTCTAATTCAATAATTTTGTTTATATAAGACCACGTTTGTTCTGGATTAATCTTTCCTTTATTTATAGTACCATCAATAATGATTCCATCTACAATGTTAAGAAAGAGCCCTGTTAGGATTTTTGTGTTTTCTACTTCTAACTCTGAAAGAGCTGAGAAAACTAATGAGTAAATCCACTCCCGATACTCATTAATTTGATGCTTAATAGAAGGGTACAATTGCATGACTTCGATTGTCGCTTTTTTAAATAAGCAGCCATTAAAGTCATCTGTATTAATCCAGTTGATATACCAATTAAATATTTTTTTTAATTTAATCAATGGGTTGTTGGTATTTTTTATTTTTTCCAATATCGAATATTGGATCTCTAAATTTCTTTTATAAAGACATTCTTCAATTAAGGCTTCTTTAGAAGAAAAGTATTTATAAAAAGTCATTTTTGCAACATTTGACTCAGCAATAATGCGATCAACACCAATAGAAGTATAGCTTTTTTGGTTAAAGAGGGATGTTGCTGTTGTTATAATAGTTTCTCTTTTTGTCATCGGGTTCCCCGTTGCGGATATTTTTTGATTAACTTTGCTATTGTAAAGTGTATAAGCTTAAATAAAACTTATTTTATAGTATTTAAAAAATTATATTTATTCAATAGCTTGGTTAATTTAAAAAACAACATATTATATATTTAATTGGCAATAGTTTACTTTTTTAAATATTATTAATTAATCCGTTGATTTGTTGAGATAATACACATAGTATCAACTTGTTAAGTATGGGTGTGCGGAATTTATTTTAGCAATTGAATGCAAAATTGTAATAAAGAGAGAGCCTATAACTTAACTATAAGAAAAACTTTTTACAGAGAATCATTATGTTAAAAAAATTTGAAGACTTTAATAATCCAAGAGAAAAAGCATTGCAGGGGATGAAAAATAGTATTCCTGCAAAACAATGGGATGAAAATTTACAATTTCTTAAACAGTTAAGAAAAACAATTGCAGAGTTACCAGTTTGTAATCATCCTGCTATTGAGCTGTTAAACGATGGATATCTTGATAAACAACGTTTGACTCTTATCCATTTAGAATATCGTCATGCGATTGTACAAATTTTTACTGACGCTCTATTAAAGGCTCAATTTTTAACAAAACAATTGGAACCTAAACTCCACTCTGGAGCGAAGATGTATCCACGGGTATTATTAAGTTTAAATATACTTGATGAGTTTGGCTTTCGCCCTGGTTTAGACAAAGATAATTACTATCTGGGTAATCCTGAATATGCTCATTATCCTTTATATGAAGATTTACTTAATGATTATGGTTTAACGGAACTTGACCGTCGTAATTATAAACCATCAAAATTTGCAGATCAGGTTAGATCATTTTTAGAGTCTTCTTATGATAGCTATATTAATGTTGTGGCGTTATTAGCTGTTGCAGAAGAAGAAGTCATTCTTTTTAGTCCTCCATTACGACAAGCAACCAAATTTGTGAATATTGATGTTGAAGGTGGGGGTTATTACCATGTTCATGGGGTATCTACTGATGAAGCATCAGAGGCTGCTGACGATGATCATGAAGATGACCTTTGGTTCGCGTTAGCGCAAGCAATTACAAAAGATGATTATGAAAGCTTAACCAAGTTATGTATTGATTATTGTGCTTTATGGAATGAATTCTGGGATGCACAAATTGCAGATGTCCAATTTATTGAAGAAAAAAAACTGGCATAACTATTCTACTAATTCTTAAAAAAGCTCATCTACGATCAGATGGGCTTTTTTATTATAAAATTTCTAAGACGTTAAGCCATATTTAAAAAAAAGTATTTAAAAAGCTTGTGAGTGGCTCATGGCTTATCAACAATCATTAAACACTTCTATAAATCTGCTACAATTACGCCAATTTTTATTTTGATCGACTTTAAGTCTTTGGCACTGCAATCTCCGCAGTAGGTGTATTTCATGAGTTTTAAAGATGAGTTAGCGGCACAGGTTGCTCAACGCCGCACATTTGCCATCATTTCCCACCCCGATGCCGGTAAAACAACCATGACAGAGAAATTACTGTTATGGGGTAAAGCAATTCAAGTTGCAGGGATGGTAAAAAGCCGTAAATCTGACCGCGCAGCTACATCTGACTGGATGGAAATGGAGAAAGAGCGTGGGATTTCCATTACCACTTCGGTTATGCAGTTCCCATATAAAGGTCATACTATTAACTTGCTCGATACACCAGGGCATGAAGACTTCTCTGAAGATACTTATCGTACTCTAACCGCTGTTGACTCGGCACTTATGGTGATTGACGGTGCAAAAGGTGTCGAAGAGCGTACCATCAAATTGATGGAAGTTTGTCGTATGCGTGACACTCCTATCATTTCATTTGTAAACAAGATGGACCGTGAGATTCGTGAACCACTTGAGTTGCTGGATGAAATTGAGAATGTCCTTAATATTCGTTGTGTACCTATTACATGGCCATTAGGGATGGGACGTGATTTTGCGGGTGTATACAACATTCTTGAGAATAAGTTGTATGTCTACAAAGCAGGCTTTGGCTCAACGATTACAGATATTGAAGTACGTGAAGGTTATGACCACGCAGATATCCGTGAAAAAGTAGGTGAGTTGGCTTGGGCATCTTTTGAAGAGTCACTTGAGCTCGTACAAATGGCGAACGAACCTTTAGACCGCGAATTATTTTTACAAGGTAAACAAACTCCAGTTCTATTTGGTACAGCATTAGGTAACTTTGGTGTTGACCATGTATTAGATGCATTTATGAATTGGGCACCAGAACCTAAAGCTCATCCAACACAAGAGCGTGTTGTTGATGCAAAAGAAGAAGGCTTTTCTGGTTTCGTATTTAAAATTCAAGCAAATATGGATCCGAAACACCGTGACCGTATTGCCTTTATGCGTATTTGCTCAGGTAAATACGAGAAAGGTTTGAAAATGAATCATGTACGTATTGGTAAAGATGTACGTATTAGTGATGCATTGACATTCCTTGCGGGTGAGCGTGAACATCTAGAAGAAGCGTGGCCAGGTGATATTATTGGTTTGCATAACCACGGCACAATTCAAATTGGTGATACTTTCACAAGTGGTGAAGATCTACATTTCACAGGTATTCCTCACTTTGCGCCAGAGATGTTCCGTCGTGTGCGTTTGAAAGATCCATTAAAGTCAAAACAATTGCAAAAAGGTTTGAAAGAGTTGTCTGAAGAAGGTGCAACTCAGGTATTTATGCCACAAATTAGCAATGACTTGATTGTGGGCGCAGTTGGTGTACTTCAGTTTGACGTTGTTGCTTACCGTCTGAAAGAAGAATATAAAGTTGACTGCGTGTATGAGCCTGTAAGTGTTAATACGGTTCGTTGGATTCATTGTGATGATGACAAGATTCTCAATGAATTTAAGAAAAAAGCCCATGATCAGCTTTCTATCGATGGTGGCGGTCACTTAACTTATCTTGCACCAAGTCGTGTCAACTTGCAGATTATGCAAGAGCGTTGGCCTGATATTCAGTTCCGTAACACACGTGAACACTAATCTTTGAGATTTGACATACAGCTTCGAACAGAAGCTGTTTTGTTTTGAAAAATAAGAAAGGATGATGAAATGAATTTGAATAGAAAGACAGTTATTGCACTTTTAGTTGCGGTAATCATATTACTTTTAGCTATTTGCCTTTTTGTCTGGAAAAGCTTTCAACCTTCATCATCTTCTCAAATGAAATCAGCTTCTACCCAAAATCAAAATATAGAGAAAGCGGAAGTACTACCATTTCTAAACTTGCAACAAGTAAAAGCTGATTATGCTTTGCCATTTTGTGAGAAGAAAAATTGTATTGATGTCGATATTCAAACAATAAAGACTCAAGATGCATGGCTAAATGAATGGATCGCGAAAAGTCAGGCTAAAGTAATTCAAGATCAAATTGATTTGAAAAAAGACTTAAGTTTGCAGCAAGCCGTTAATGCTTATGTTAAAAAGTCTGATGAATGGCAAGATAAATATTCAAAGAATCGGGCTTATGAATTGCATCTTCATACCCGTATTGCATCGCAGCGTAACCAATATGTTTTATTGCAATTAGGACTTGATACCAAGCAGGAAGAGCTCACGATTAAAGACCGTTATTACTTTTTTGTGGCCGACCGCAAACTGCATAAGAGCTTAACTTTGTTAGATGTTTTGAAAAAAGATCAACAAACTACTGTGCATCAAATGGTGCAGGTGGCCTATCAAGACTGGTTAAAAAAGCAGACTGCTGACATAAAGAAAGAAGCACCAAAAACTTTATATTGGGGACAGGCAGATTGGTTCTTTGATGGTGAAGGGGTTGGCTTACATTATCAGGCAAACCAGATTACTAAAGAAGCTCCACAGCTCGATATTTATTTATCTAAAGAACAGACCAAAAGAATATTACAACCCGAGGTTTATGAACAAATGTTTTAAGATGGTAGCAGAATTTGCAACCTCTATTTATATGCGCTAATTTCTTAGAAAGGCATAGCGTAATCTCCTTAGAATAAAAGGCAAAATATGATGTTATCTTCTAAAGCTTCACTACGATTAACTTTGCTTGCTTCTGCTATATTTTTGGCAGCATGCCAACCTAAAGCTGATCCTAAAGATTCTCAAGAGCAGCAGAAATCAACTGTTCAAGAACAAAAGCCAGTAGAGTTGACTTTGAAGGGTGAAACAATTCTTAGTAAGGTGGTTTTACCTGATTGTGATGGTAAAACTTGTCCAGAATTCACAGTTGAACGTTTACAAAGTAATTTTCCTTTTATTGACAAAATTATAGATCAACAAATCTTAAGTACATTAAATCAAATTTTAGAAATTGCTGAACCTGATGCTAAGGGCACGCAAACGGAACAAAAGTCAGAAGCTTCAGCGGTAGCGGGTGCAGAGCAAAAAAATAGCTTTGATGCACAGGTGCAACGGTATGCAAATTCATTTATTGATCTAGATAATGAGTTAAAGGCTTTAAGTAGTAATCATCAGATTAATCTTTTAGTTAAACCTAAGATTTTGCAGGCTCAAGGTAAAGTTGTAACTGTAGTGCTTAACAGTAGTAGTTATTTAGGTGGGGCTCATGGCTCTGCTGCACAGCATTATTGTAATTTTGATTTAAAAGAGCAAAAGCAAATTAAGCTTGAAGATTTATTACGTCCTCAGCAAAAAGCAGCTTTAGAGAAGTTAGCCCATGACGCCTTTAAGACATGGGTGACGGACTCTAAATTAGCTGATAATGTTGCTGACTATGAACAAGCATGGCCATTTAAATTATCTAATAACTTCTTGTTGGGTGAGCAAGGTTTAATCCTTCAATACGGTGAGTATGAAATTGGCCCATACGTGGTTGGACTCCCTCGATTAGTCATTCCTTATGACCAATTGCAAGATGTATTGAAAGAAGAATATTTGCCACAGCCTAAAGCCAAACCAGCTTCGGCACCAGTTGCAAAAAGTGCTGGCTAATGCATTTGTTTGATACCCATACCCATTTCGATGTTGCCGATTTTGATGAAGATCGGCAGCAATTAGCACTCGAGGCTAAAAAAGTGGGTGTAGATGCTTTGGTTTTAATTGGCTTTCTACAGTCACGTTTTGATGAGTTGGTGCAGACTCATCATCAGTTAAAAAGTTGGGAAAATGTGCCTACTTCTTATTTAGCACCAGGCTTACACCCATTTTATATTGAGCAGCATCAACCAGAGCATCTTTCTCATCTTGAACAAATCTTGCAGCAAGAAAACTGCGTGGCTGTAGGTGAAATTGGCTTAGATACTTTCTTGAAAGAACATAAGCAGCCAGATGTATATGCAAAGCAAAAACAATATTTTGCAGCTCAGTTAGAGCTTGCAACCCAATACCAAAAACCAGTGTTACTCCACATTCGAAAAGCGCACGGTGATGTGCTTGCTATATTAAAAGCTCAAAAATTTAAATTTGGCGGAATTGCTCATGCCTTTAGTGGTGGGGTAGAAGAGGCTAAGGGTCTTATCAAGCTTGGTTTTAAAATTGGTGTGACGGGGCAAATTACCAATCCAAATGCAAAAAAACTTCATACCGTTGTGCAGGCTATAGGTGCAGAGCACTTGGTGATTGAAACAGATTGTCCAGATATGACACCGCTTTGCTGTCAAACCTCAACAGAACAGCGAACTCGTAATACCCCTGTTAATTTACCTTACGTTCTACAAAGTTTGGCTGAAAATTTAAATATGTCAGAGCCAGATTTGGCTGAGTTGCTGTGGAAAAACTCTCTCACTGCATTGAAATTATCGTAATAAAAATCAAAGATTAGAAATAGTAACTAAAACAAAACACAGCGATTAAAAAAGAAGCTTAAAGTAAGAAAACAACATGTAAAAACGTGAAAAATAACATTGCCAGACGTGGGAGGATAACCCAATGGCTAAGTATAGCAATATCAATAGTTTTAATGCTTTACAGACGCTAACAGTAGGTTCCAGCAATTATCAGATTTTTAGCTTAGCCCAAGCAGAGAAAACGCTAGGGGATATTGCCAAACTGCCGAAATCTTTAAAAGTATTATTGGAAAACTTATTACGGTTTGAAGATCAGCATAGCGTTAAAACGGAACACATCCATGCTTTAGCAGAATGGCTAAAAACCCGTACCTCAGATCAAGAAATTCAATATCGACCTGCACGGGTTTTAATGCAAGATTTTACGGGTGTGCCTGCAGTGGTTGATTTAGCTGCAATGCGAGCAGCGATGGCGCAAGCGGGTGGCGACCCTGAAAAAATTAATCCCTTATCTCCTGTAGACTTAGTCATTGATCACTCTGTCATGGTCGACTATTTTGCCGATGATCAAGCTTTCGAAGAAAACGTACAAATCGAGATGCAACGTAATGGTGAGCGATATCAATTTTTACGTTGGGGACAATCTGCATTTAATAACTTTAGTGTAGTGCCACCGGGTACGGGGATTTGCCATCAGGTCAATTTAGAATATTTGGCTCAAGCGGTGTGGCTAGGTGAAGATAATGGACAAACCTTTGCTTTCCCTGACACCTTAGTTGGTACAGACTCACATACCACCATGATTAATGGTTTAGGTGTTTTAGGTTGGGGTGTAGGGGGGATTGAGGCCGAAGCTGCTATGTTAGGTCAACCCATTTCTATGCTTATTCCTGAGGTCATTGGTTTTAAATTGACAGGAAAACTACCGGAAGGAATTACGGCAACTGACTTGGTGCTGACCATTACTCAAATGCTTCGCCAAAAAGGAGTTGTGGGTAAATTTGTAGAGTTCTATGGTGATGGTTTAGCCGATTTACCACTGGCTGACCGAGCGACCATCGCCAACATGGCACCAGAGTATGGTGCGACTTGTGGTTTCTTCCCGATTGATGAAGTGACTTTGGGTTATTTGAAATTAACTGGCCGTCAAAGTGATCGTATTGAACTAGTCGAAGCGTATAGCAAAGCGCAAGGTTTATGGCGTAATGCGGGTGATGAACCTGTTTTCACCGATACTTTAAGTCTTGATATGAGTACAGTTCAGGCAAGTTTGGCAGGTCCAAAACGTCCACAAGATCGCGTGCTTTTATCAGAGGTGCCGAAAACGTTTAATGCGCTGATGGAGTTAACTTTAAAACCAGCCAAAGAAGCTAAAGAGCGTTTAGAAAATGAAGGTGGTGGCGGTACTGCTGTCGAGGCAAAAAAAGCAAATATCCAACATGAAAGTCCTTCTTGCGTGATTGAAGGAAAAACTTATCCATTAAATCATGGTGATGTTGTTATTTCGGCAATTACCTCTTGTACCAATACTTCTAACCCAAGTGTAATGCTAGCAGCAGGTTTACTTGCTAAAAAAGCGATTGAAAAAGGTTTGCAGCGTAAACCGTGGGTGAAAAGCTCTCTTGCACCAGGTTCTAAAGTCGTGACTGACTATTTGCTGGCTGCTGGACTTACGCCGTATTTAGATGAGTTGGGCTATAACTTGGTGGGATATGGTTGTACAACTTGTATTGGTAACTCAGGTCCACTACCGGAGCCAGTGGAAGATGCAATTCAATGCCATGATTTAAATGTTGCATCAGTACTTTCTGGTAACCGTAACTTTGAAGGACGCGTACATCCATTAGTTAAAACAAACTGGCTTGCTTCGCCACCTTTGGTAGTGGCATATGGTTTAGTTGGTAATATTCGTACCGATTTGACTACGCAACCTATTGGGCAAGGTAAAGATGGACAACCTGTCTATTTAAAAGATATCTGGCCAAGTCAGGCAGAAATTGATGCTGTCTTACAGAAAGTAAATACAGAGATGTTCCATAAAGAATATGCTGCGGTGTTTGATGGTGATGAAAGCTGGCAATCCATTCAGATTCCGAAAAGTAAAACTTATGAATGGGCGGATGATTCGACTTATATCCGCCATCCGCCGTTCTTTGAAGGTATTGGTGAGCCTCCCAAACCGATTAAAAATATTGAACAGGCACGTATTTTGGCAGTGCTTGGTGACTCGGTAACAACTGACCATATTTCACCGGCAGGTAATATCAAAAAAGACAGCCCAGCAGGTCGATATTTGCAAGAGCAAGGTGTTGAACCAAAAGACTTTAACTCTTATGGTTCTCGACGCGGTAATCATGAAGTCATGATGCGAGGTACTTTTGCCAATATTCGTATTAAAAATGAGATGCTAGGTGGTGAAGAGGGTGGTAATACCATTCATGTGCCAAGTGGTGAAAAGCTCGCTATTTATGATGCAGCAATGCGTTACCAACAAGAACATACACCGCTTGTGATTATTGCTGGTAAAGAATACGGAACAGGATCTTCACGTGACTGGGCTGCCAAAGGAACAAACTTATTAGGCGTGAAGGCTGTCATTGCCGAAAATTTTGAACGTATTCATCGTTCAAACTTGGTGGGTATGGGAGTGTTGCCATTACAGTTTATTGATGGACAAACTCGACAATCTCTCAACTTAACTGGTCATGAGGTGATATCAATTCGAGGTTTGTCTGATGGCGTTCAGCCTCATCAAATTCTTGAGGTTGATGTGAAAGGGCCAAATGGGGTAGCCAGTCATTTTAATGTGTTATGTCGAATTGATACGTTAAATGAGGTTGAGTACTTTAAGGCAGGTGGTATTTTGCATTATGTACTTCGGAATTTGATTGCTTCATAAATTGGCTAAGCTTGTACAGTCTTGTAATGAATATGAATGAGCTAATGTTGGGTATATAGCCATATCTTTACTTTTTAAGGATAAAAAGTAACAAAAATCCTTTGTCGGGCTGACGGTATGTCCTTATACCGCAGCCCAACTGGGCGGCATCCATGCCGCCTGTCACACTAGTAATCAATAGTTTAAATCTTAAGCCGTATAATTTGATTAATAATCATAAGACTTGTCGTGAGTTTAAATATTACAGTCTCAAGTTTTCTTTGATCTAAAATACACTTTCTTCTGAAAAGCAGTAAAATACTCTCCGTGTTTTATATCCCCTCAAAGAGCAGCAATGACCGATCTCCAACAAGATGAATATGACCGCCGTTTTGCAGGTGTAGCCAAAGTTTATGGTGATTCATCGTTCCAGCACTATGAAAAAAGTCATGTGATGGTGATTGGTATTGGTGGGGTCGGTAGTTGGGCGGTAGAAGCTTTAGCGCGTACAGGTATTGGTGAGATTACACTAGTAGATATGGATGTGGTTGCAGCATCAAATGTGAATCGTCAGTTACCTGCAATGACATCAACTCTGGGTTGTGAAAAAGTTGAGATTATGGCGGAGCGTTGTCGCCAAATTAACCCACGTATTAAAGTTAATATTATTGATGACTTTTTAACGTCTGAAAATGTCACGGAGCTTTTAAACCCTGTACCAGACATTGTTTTGGACTGCATCGATGACGTTAAAGCAAAACTGGCTTTAATGCTTCATTGTCGTTTTAATAAAATTCCTTTAATTGTGTCGGGTGGAGCAGGTGGTAAGCTCGATCCACTTAAAATCCGCGTGGCCGATCTATCAAAAACAGAACAAGACCCAATGTTAGCGAAGCTACGGAGTCAACTTCGTGCTCGAGGCATCTGTAAAAAGCCAAAAGAGAAATTTGGTATTACCTGTATTTACTCAATCGATAATCCATTTTCTAGTGCAGATGTTTGCCCATCGGCGGGATTACGTTGTGGTGGCTATGGGTCAGCGGTAGTGGTGACTTCAAGCTTTGCTATGATTGCTGTGGCTGAAGTTTTGAAAAAGCTTGATTTAAAGAAAGCCTAATTTAAATATTGAAAAGGCATGTGCTTATGTAAGTGCATGCCTTTTTATTTTTGAGAGAAACTATTTAATCATACAGCTCTATGTTGTCTTGCTGGGGTTGTGTGGGTAACTGCTGATCATAAAATTTAAAGCACCATAAAATTAGAACAACAACGGTGAAAATGACAAACCCTTTTAAATACTTCATGAATAATTCAATCAATTGAATGGTCTTGATAAAATTCTAGCGAAGGCTATCTATCTAATCTAATATATAAAATAGACCTAATAATCTAATTTTGAGATGGTTATGCTCACATTAAAACAATTCCAATATTTTATAAAAATTGTTGAAGAAGGGAGTTTCACTGCTGCTTCAGAGAAATTATTCATTGCTCAGTCTGCTTTAAGTCGGCAAATGAAGCTATTAGAGGAAGAAATTGATTTTCAGTTATTTGATCGTACTGATAAGAAAGTAAAACTCACGGCGGCAGGAGAGGTCTTCTATAAAAAAATTAAAGATAATATGCATTATTTAAATGAGATCATTGGAGTTTCTAAGAATATTGCAGAAGGAAAAAATCGTCAGATTAAAATTGCTCATTCGAGCAGTATTATTATGGATGATAAAAAGGTTCAGATATTAAAAGAAATTAGCTTAACGCAAGAAATAAATTTTGAGATAAATACCTTGTCATCTGAGCAACAGATTTTGGCTTTACTGAATGGGGAAATTGATATTGGTTTGATTAGACCACCAGTTCTGCATAGCCTTGAAGAAATAACGACCTTGAAACTATATGAGCAGCCATTATTTGCAGCTGTTTATATTGATCACCCTAAATTTAAAGAAACACAAAGTATCCAGATAAAAGATTTAAAAGATGAATATTTTGTTTCGACTCCACATCCTAAGCGGGGAGGTTTGAGTTATTTAGTCTCAAACTTGTGTATAGGGGCTGGCTTCTGGCCTAAAGCAGCGACGATCCAATCACGTAAGCTAAACCAATTACAGTTAGTTGCTGCAAATTTGGGTATTAGCATTGTTCCTCAAGAGTTTGAGCAAATATTACCCCAAAATGTAAAGTTGATTCCTCTAGAAAATAAGAATCTTTTATCTGAAGTGGTTTTAGCTTACAGAACTAACCAGAGTGATCTGATTCACCCTTATGTTGAGCAGATCTACCATCTGCTGGAAGTGTGAGCTGAAATAATTATTGTGGCCCAATATGTTCACTAATAGAAAATGTATATTCCGTATCACCTTCTAATTGACGTTCCTGAGATAGGATGTCCATTTTGGGGCGCTTAAGTTGGTAAAATTCCAAATTGATACAACCACTATTGTTAATCTCATAGCGAATATAGTAACGATCTGGCTCTAGAAAAAATGTTGCCTCTTCAAATGAGTGCAAAGATAGAATTTTCTTCTTGTCGTGATAAATCAGGGAAGGACAGTCTAGTATTCCATTTAAATATTGTTTTCGTATCACATGGATTCGAGCTTGAGGAGTCGTCCCTTTTAATAAATATTGAGTTTGATAAATCCGTTTTTCGGGTACTTTTTTAAAAACCTCTATAATGTTTGTATCAGAGGCGGCATAAGTCATGCTAAACGATGTCAGTAAGTAAAAGCTCAGCAGTATTCTTTTCATAAAGTTCCATCATTTTTTTTGATAATTACAATATGAAAATAAAGCAAAAAAGAAGCCAAGCTGGGTTTAAAACACTCGTTGGATCAGTTGTTTGAAACAATTAAAGTAATTGAACATCTAGTTCTTAGGTAGACTGCCCTAGTCGATAATAGGTATACGTTACGCTGTCATCTTTATAGACGTCATAGCTATTTTGTTTGAAGTCAGAGACCCATTCACTTCCGGTGTATCCTGCGATGTGTCCATAAACGTGGTTGCGGGTTCTGTGAATAATATAAATGTCACCTTCTTGAGGTTCGTCGAAGGCTGGATCAATTTGTTTATAGCCAATCTTTTTGAGAGTATCGCCCCAATCTGAAGCTGCGATTGGATGGTTTTCAACATTAGCACCAGCAGATTCGAGTGCAAGACGGATACTACGTGCGCATCTAGCTTTACTGCGTCTAGAAGTAACGCTTTCTAATTTTTCTACAAACTTTTCTACATCGATGGGTGGGTTGGTTGAAGTTTGAGTTTGATGATTATTGGGTTTCATGGTGAAAGGATAAGGGAGGCTTGGTGCGCTGTGCGATACAACAATGGCTGCCTGATTTGAATCCTGATACATGTAATTATCAGCTACTTGTCCGTCATAAATAATCATCGTGAAATCTCTACCGTGCTACCCATATCCATATTAAAAAAATCACCACCTACCTGTGGCGTTCAGAGATACTAATAGGCGTATCTTAAAAGTTTTGTGTATGTTATGTAATAACGTATCTTTTTTCCAGAGGTGTCTGCTTTGGAGCGAAAATATACTTATCAAAAGAGGTGGTCAAAAATTGTGAAATTTAAATTATTGATATCATTATAAATAAATAACTAATCAGAGCTTAAATTTGAATATTTTTTTCCAACATTTGCGAATATACTCAAAATCTAAGTCTCTGATTTAAAATGCCACATTTTCTTACAATTTAAGAAGTCGTCGCCAACTTAAACCTGCTGCTCTTTTACATACTCTTCAGTGCGAATCATAGCTGCTCGCATGTTCTGAATTGCATTTTCAACATCGGCTAAAGTTTTTGCGTTTCCGCCACTTAGCGCCTGACGCCATTTACGAGCACCCGGTAAGTTTTGGAATAAACCTAAAATATGACGTGTAATGATTGAAAGGGGAGCACCTTCAGCCATGCGTTGCTGAATATAAGGCAGCATTTGTTCCATAATATCGAATCGATCTGGTGCTTCTAAATTCCAAAGTTGGCCGAGCTCAGCAAGTAGGTAAGGGTTATGGTAGGCTTCACGGCCAATCATGACACCATCAACATGTTGTAAATGAGCTTGAGTTTCGGCAAAAGTTTTAATTCCGCCGTTAATTTCAATGGTTAGGTGCGGACGTTCTTGCTTTAAGCGGTATACATCTTCGTAGCGTAAAGGAGGAACTTCTCGATTTTCTTTTGGAGACAAACCTTTCAAAATAGCAATACGGGCATGCACAACGAAATACGTACAACCTGTTGCAGCGACAGTATCTACGAAATGTAGCATTTCTTCGTAAGACTGCATGTCATCAATACCGATACGGTGCTTTACTGTTACCGGAATCTTTACTGCTTTTTGCATATTGTGAATGCATTCAGCAACCAAGTCTGGCTCTGCCATTAAACATGCACCGATTTTATTGTTCTGTACGCGGTCACTTGGGCAGCCTACATTGAGGTTGACTTCGTCATAACCCCAGTCTTCAGCCATTTTTGTGCAAGTGGCAAGCTCTTGTGGGTTTGAACCGCCAAGTTGTAATACGATTGGGTGCTCTTGAGCGTTATAGTCTAAATGACGTTTTGCATCGCCAAATAAAATCGCGCCTGTAGTCACCATTTCGGTGTATAGCACAACGTTTGGGTTAAACAAGCGTGCAAAGAATCGGTAGTCCTTTGTAGTCCAGTCCATCATTGGAGCTACACTGATTCTTGGAGATTTAATAGTTTCAATGGTTTTATTAATAGTCATTAAAAATCATACCTTTAATCAGTGTTTTGCAACCTGTTTGAATCTGTGAGAACCCATGTTTAGCTGCGTTAATCGGTTTGCATTTACACCAAAATTTACACCATAATGGAAAAAATGGTTCATGGTGTAAATTTATGGGGTCAATTACTGCCAGAAAAGGTGCAGATGGAAGTGTTAATTACCGAGCTGCTATCCGGATCAATAAAAAGGGTTATCCAGCTTATTCTGAAAGCAAAACATTTCATTCAAAAAAAGTGGCAGAGAACTGGCTTAAAAAAAGAGAAGTCGAGATTCAAGAAAATCCAGATATATTACTTGGCAAAGAACAATTGATTGACCTAACTTTGTCAGATGCCATTGATAAATATTTGGATGAAGTTGGGAGCGAGTACGGAAGGACGAAACGCTATTCTCTACTCTTAATTAAGAAGTTGCCAATCGCGCGCAATATTATCACAAAAATACATTCAATACATTTGGCAGAACATGTTGCCTTAAGAAGGAGAGGTGTACCGAATCTTGGTTTAGAACCTATTGCAACAAGTACACAGCAGCATGAGCTTTTACATATCAGAGGTGTTCTGTCTCATGCATCTGTTATGTGGGGTATGGAGGTTGATTTAAGTAATTTCGATAAAGCTACAGCACAACTTAGAAAGACTCGCCAAATCTCATCTAGTAAAGTGAGAGATAGACTTCCTACAAATGAAGAGTTAATTGCTTTAACGGAATTCTTTACTGAGCGTTGGAAATTAAATAAGTATGGCACTAAGTATCCAATGCATTTAATTATTTGGTTTGCAATTTTTTCATGCAGACGCGAAGCAGAGTTAACACGTTTGTGGCTGCAAGATTATGACTCTTACCACTCTTCATGGAAAGTTCATGATTTGAAAAATCCGAATGGTTCAAAAGGCAATCATAAGTCTTTTGAAGTGTTGGAGCCATGTAAAACAATAGTTGAGCTTTTATTAGATAATGAGGTGAGAAGCCGTATGCTCCAATTGGGGTATGATGATCAACTTTTATTGCCTTTGAATCCGAAAAGCATAGGAAAAGAATTTCGTGATGCCTGCAAAATGTTGGGAATTGAAGATTTGCGCTTTCATGATTTAAGACATGAAGTCTGTACAAGACTTGCAGAACAGAGTTTTACGATACCTGAAATTCAGAAAGTAAGTTTGCATGATTCTTGGAGCAGCTTACAGCGTTATGTTTCTGTGAAATCAAGGCGGAATGTAATTCAATTGGAAGAGGTGCTACGCCTCATTGATGAAACGTAGCAAAGTCTTTAGCAGCTTCAGAATATTTTTTATCTAAAATATCAGCCAAGTCTCTAATGTGCACCAGAAATGGTGCACGTTTGCTTGAATCTATTTTAAAGACAGAGAAAGGAAATTCTTGATTATTTGCCTTTCTCAGCGCCTCTGCCTTACTTAAATGAGGATAGTAGTCTTGCACTATATTCATTAATTCGACAGTCATAGAGCGATATTTCATGAATAGGTAATCAGAGGTATTTAACTGGAATACACCCATTGTGAAATAGCCTCTTAACTAGTTGGTTTTAAACTTGGAATACAACACATCAAAACTGGACTGTGTATCCCAGATTCGAAGGATTGAATCGGTGCCAACTAGGTATGTTTTAAGCAACCTAATAAGGTCTCTGTATTTTGGATCATCTTTAAAAAAGCGATTGGTTTGCATAAAACCGTTTAATGGCATAGGTGCAGGATATGCTTTGCAATTAAAAAGACCTTCCAGATTACCTTGTAGGGCAATGAAAGCATTTTCATCAGACAAACCAAAAGGATCATCTATAAACTGGCGTTCCAGTAAAAACACTAATCTGAGAGCTAATTGTCCTTGAGGTGTAAGTTCCCATTTAGAAAATACGGCAATAATCTCATTATTACCATCTTCATTAAGGAAAATGGCGATCATCTCTTTCTTCTGCTGATCTAAATATTGTTGTTTCGAATACATTGGGGTATTCGCCGAAAGCGTAAATAGCATTGGCAAATATAGCTCGTGTGTTTCGAAACCTGCGTAGTCCTTGGATAGAGCTTTCATTGTTGAATCAAATAACTCTTCAGTGCGAGCTTGTTCTGTATTCCAAGCTATTAAATCCTCATTAAACTGCCTAGTGTTGAGCATATATTGGTAGCCCGTAATTTGATTCGAAAAATACTGATCGTGGCAGTAAATCCCCATATGAAGCATAGGCCCCATCTGTTTAATAAACTGAATAAACAATTCATTCTCTGGCTTTAGTCGAACAGATAACATCCCATTAGTGACAGGGGAGCCTGTCACTAATGGATATGCTGACCTAATCAACTCAACAGGTTTACTGAGAGATAATGCCTGATTGCTATTTTGAGACGTTTGTTTTGCAAACATGCTCGTAGTTTTTGATCTCCCCAGAGCTTTTGCTGACTTCTCAGAACCAATCAGATCGTAAGCCCCAATAAGGGGGATGCTGCATGACGAATGTGTAGCTGCAAGTAAAGCATTTGATGCATACTTAGTCATGTTATTGTCCTCCTTCTTGAGCATCATCTGATTGATCAGAGTCCAGAAGGTTAAGCTGTTCAAACTTACGTGCGCGACCAAGCTTTGTATCTGGCACGTCAGGTATTTGGCTTATACGGAAACTACGAAGTCTCTCCTGAACAGTAAAGGCAAAGTACTGATCATTTTTACATATGTAGTCAAACGTAGCTTTGAGGTTCTCAAGCATTTCATGGTCGTTATAAGCCAGAATGCCCAACGCACGATAGCGGTACTCATTCTTTTTCATATTGCAAATAAAAGCAGAGCCAAGATTGTTTGTAGCAACCTTCCATTTCTCAGCAATATATTGCCCCCATGTGATGTCCTGACGATGGTCGTTAGCATTAAAGAAATAGTAGCAGTGAACATGCAGACCTTTTACGGGCGTATATTCAAGGCGCAGGATATGCCCAAGCGCATACTTAAGCTGATTATGTTTAGATGCTTCATATAACTTTGTTAAAGACTTTTGCATAAGCTCACTATCGTGTTCAGCCCGAGCAAAATCAGGGGAAATAGAGCGTTCCTGAAGCTTAGCTGGATCGCGTATCAATCCAAGGTCTACTCGCACAACAAGGATTCGTGAATGGATCTTGAGTAGTGTCTCAACAAGCTGAATACAACGCTCTTTAGAACGGCGTCGATTAGTTGCACGATTCGAAAGCTGTTTACGAATTGAGGTACTCTCCATTCTTGCTGCAAACAGCTTCTGAAATTTAATTAAAGCTTGAACATAAGCTTGAGCTTGTTCAGATGTGTAACACTGATTAATCAGAGAAAATTCATAAAGGGTATATTGTTCTTGTTTTGAAAGTTCTAAGAATGAATCCTTAAAGGCTTGTAACTCAATGCTCATCTTGTACTTGCCAGAGTGAGCAAATACAAAGATTCTCGCAATTTGGTTTTTCAGCAAAAGTGGAATGTCCTTCGCATACTCAACACATAGTTGCTCTTTGCTTTTAAAGCTTTGAATAGATTTTAGTGACGCGATTGGGCGCACTTTCTCAAAATACTTGATGAACTCAATACGACTGAGCATTGTTTCAACTTCAGGGTTTATACTCGTTCTGAATGTTTCAGTCTTACCGTTTTCTGTCATGTATTCATGAATTGAAAAATCTTCCTTGAGTTGTTCTAGGAATGCATCTCTATCAGCACCTGAGAACTGTGCTACAGATGGAAGACTTGGTTTAGCTGTGTGGTTCAAAGATTTCATAATATACCTACATACAAATAATTAATTACGTATCAGGCGTCAGGAGGTAAAAGCTTCACCTATGGACATCGTTTAGAAATGTCCATTAGGGTAGGCGTAGAGTGGGTATTGGCTAATCTATCTTGAGTGTATTCATCTCACATGGATACACACTTAAATCAATCTAAACCATAAGCAGTATTTGCTAAGGCATACTGCTTATGACAATAAGTATCTCTTAGAATAATTACATATATCTAATATTACTTATTACAATTGTATTTAAACCGAAAAGCCGATTGCACTTTACTCCGAGAATGCTCTACCAAAAAATGACGGTAATACGAGGACTTTTTAAAAGTTACGATGTCCTGCGTTACGCAGCATTTAAACGGCTTCGTTGAGCAATTCTTAGATTGATCCACATTCGGAAATTGCTAAGCTTCCAATTGAATGTACTTCTAAATTTGATGTGTTGCTGGCTTTGGTTTAAGCTAGTCATATTGATTCCTTATGTAGCAAGTTTTGTATGCTTTATTGCATAAGGAAAATTCTAAAAAAAAAATTGACCCCCCTTGGAAAACTGCGGAGAATTTGTTTAACCTATTGATATTTTTATTTTTAATATCTTTAAAATATAGAAATTTCATTGTAATTATTATTCTTTTAATTTTTTTTTAACTTTTTTAAGAGCATGCCAGTGTAGAACTAACAGGCTCTAAATAAACTATATGAGTAATCGGGTTTTTATTGGGGTAGGAAGGGGAGTCTTAAAGTTTTCTACCTTTCTTTTCTATAAGATTGTTCAGCGCATCATATAGGTTTGGTTCGCTTTTCTTTAACCAAGATTTAGCTCCATTCAGTAATTTTAATCTTTGATCTAAGTCTCTAATTTTACTTTTTTGTGCTTCTAAGTCAGAAATCTTTTTCTGATAAAATACTCTTATTTCCTCATAACGTTCGATAGGACGGCCTGCAAAAGAAGTTAGGGGTTGATCACGGTTCTGAGCTTGTATGATTACAGTTTTTTTACCATATTTTTCAATTTCTTTGACTTCCGCTGTAGATAGATCATTTCGAGCTGCAAAAAGAAAATACTCAGCTTCTTCTTTTTTTCGTAAGCAATGTTCTATTTCAGCATTGTATTCTTGAGTGAGATATTCTGGAATCTTTGAAACAGCTTGTTCCTCAATTGCTCCTAAAACCATCTTCATACTTGAGTAAGCTTTTTGATTGCTTTTAATAAAACGTTGAACAATTGAGAGGTAAGTTTTTTTTACCCGTTGGGATTGTTTATGGCTGTTTCGGGCTAATTGAGATTGCCTAATTTGCTTATAGATTTCTTTTGGTAGGGTGTAGACATAGAAGGAACAATCATAATGCTTGGAGTAGAGACTAAATGCTTCTTTAAAATGTTTCTCAGCTTCTTGTTCTGTTTTTTTGAATATTCTGACTTTAGTTGATACTAGGTTTTTAAATTTACGAATTTCAATCGCGATTTCGTTATAGTGCCGTTCAAGTCGGTCCTCTTCTGGAATGTAGATGTAAATTTCCGATTCGCCTCGAAGTAATGGTGGAGGTAATCTCCATGCCTGTTGACGGAGAGTCTTTTGTTCTGGCGATTCTTTTAATAAGCCTTGATCAAGCTGTTCATAAAACCACTTTCGGTCATTCTCCGTTATTTCTTCACTGATAGGTTCCATTTGTTCAGGTAAATAAGCTTTGTAGTGTTCGGCATAGGCTGATGGCAAACCATAGGGAAATTTATGTCTTCTAATAATATGTTCTTCAAGTTGGTCAATTAAACCAATAAGTTTTTTGATGTTACTCGTAGATGTAGTTTCTTGTTTAGCCTTAGCATTTTTTTTAGCTGAAGTTGCCATGTAATCAAGTTCACTTATTAATTTTAAAGAAGTGTAAATATTATAATTCGTAACTACTTAAAATTTAAAAATGATTTAGCTTAACTTGAGAGCGAATTATGAGCATTTGTGGAGGGGGTAAGCGTTAAACTACACTCCATTTATGTACCGACTTGTGATGATTCTGTACCGACTTATGAAGTATTGCTTAAAAGGTAGTCAAAAGTAAGGTATAGCTTCTAGTTGTAATTATTGGACTACAAACAGTAGTTGGGTGATGTATTTGAGTGGATTATAAACCTATTACAGACTGAATCAAGTGTTAGAAAATCACTCATTATTACTTGATTAGTAGTGTCGTCTTAGATTCGAAAAGGTAATATTAAGAATGTTTTATTAATTGCAATGCAAGATTGTAGGCTACAGTTTTAGAAATTGACTCTGCTACAAAAAAATCTTGGGGCGGTGTGAAGTCTACAGTCTGTTTAAGATAACGCGTCTGTTTTCCTGTCTGTTTGTCTCTAAAAATAAACTCATCATGTGCATGAGAATAGTCCTGTCCATACAGTGGACCACCAAGACACTTTAACCGAAGCACTGAAACACCCTTAAATTTACTTAATGGTTAGTTTAATGGGCTAATCTAATGAAAAACAATAACAATCACTTTACGACTTAGTCGATAGATGATTGACACCTTAAATGTTGCACATTATCCTTTGCTTGCTGGCCTACATTGCCAGTCGGTTTTAGCAGACCGTTTTATTGGGTTGCATCAGAGTTATTCCTTCTGAGGAATAATTCTGAGGGTACATCTCGTCTCCTCCCGTTGCGGTAGGACGGGAGAGGGACACTTTCGAGTGTGCCGGTGTCAATCCAATCCGGTCTGCTAACCCTTTCTCGTTCTGCCACCATAATTCTCTAATGCTTTGGCAGAACTCCCAATATAAAGGAGTTGGCTATGCATATTCTTTTTATACCGCCTGATTAGTTTTTAATAGGGTTTGATGAACTTCTGGTTTTTCAAGCTTTAGTTTTTTCGTCTAAAAATTTAACTTAATAAATATGTCATGTGAGATATACCGTGGCAGGGCTTTATATTGCCTAAAAAAGCCTGACCTCCATGACCATGTCACTGGATAGAACAATGATCAATAAAACTTTATTAGCTGCGTTAAGTGTCTGTGTCATTTCTCTAAGCGGCTGTTCTTCCCAATTTGAAAAGGGAATGAAGCAAGGCTGTATGAATAACGGTGGTAGCCGTAGTTTCTGCTCCTGCTTCTACGACAAGATGGAAGCGCATTATGGTGAGGAGAAACTCACGGCTATTGGCATGATGCAAGTAAAAATGCCCGAAGATTTCGAAGAGGTGTCTTTTCAGTCTGGTCAGCAATGCGTACATAAACTTTAGAAGCAGTTTTCAAATTAAAGCTTAGTTAAGCCTTTGATTCCACCTGCTGCTATCAGGTAGCGGGTTGGACAGGCTTATCTAAAAAAAGAGGAATTTATGATGAAACATCCATTGGTTGGTCTTTATTTCACAATCGTTATTGGTTACTGGCTGTATTTAATCTGGGAGTATCCAGTTATTTCGAATATGTATTTATTAGGCCGTGCAATTGTTTGGCCTGCTGATTTTCTTCGTTGGTTGTTTTAGTACCTAAACCTAATAAGAGTTTGCCATGTCAGTTATATCGATACAGTCACTGCAAAAAAGCCGCTGGATGCTGATGCTCAGGGCCTGTGAAAACATTTATTTTGCGCCAGCTATTCCTTATAAAAAACTACAAGGTGCTATGAGTTATCTCCCCCAAGGGATTCATCCAGATGACATTTTAATGTTGATTGACGATACCGTCTTTGGTAGTGCCAAAGCAGGGCTATGCCTCACAGCAACAACGCTTTTTTATAAAGAAAGCTTTGGAGAAGAGGCTGCCTATGCTTTAAACCTTATTCATCGTGTCGATGATGATATTGGCGTCATTAATCATGGCATCGTACTTAATCGGTTGGACACCCTGAGCTTTACCCAACTGGACAAGGGAGCAGTACGAACATTAGCTGCATTTCTCAATGAAATCTGTCAGGGAAAGACAGAAACCCAGCAGACTCCTTCAAAGATTGAAGCAGATATTAAGATTATCATTGATCTATCTGCTTACTTTATCACATTCAATACGGGTAGATGGAGTGCTGATTCTAACCATGCCATATCTCATCATTTTGCCAAACTGAATGATGAAGCATCACAGCAATATATTAAAAGCCTACTAACTGAACCTCCTAACTTTGATTATGAAGATTTATTACATCGTTTTGCGGAGCTTAAGGATGTGCTGGCTTATCAGCTTCGTATGGAAATGATTGAGCGATTGGTCTATACGATGGCACTTGGCAAAATTGATAAAGAGCAAGCGAATCTCTTTATGGTCCACCTGTGCCGAGTATCGAATGTTTCTAGAGCTGTCTTTCCGGATCTTGTCGAAATTATCTATCAATGTTTAGCGGAAGAACAAACTCAAAAAATAGCAACTGATTTGAATAATGAACAACGACAGGCATGCAAACTTCTTGAGATTCAGCCCGAAGTGCTGAGTGAGCAAACCTTACAAGTTGCTTATCGAAAAAAGATGGCAGATTTCCATCCCGATAAATATCAGACCTTACCTGAATCAGTACGACAACTCATTGAGCAACAGGCACAGCAACTCAATCAGGCGAGGGCATTGCTAAAGCAATATTTAGACAACAACTGAAAATAAAGAATTTTCAATTACATATTACCTCAATGAAAGCACTCCTAAAGTGCCATATATCCTCAATTTCAAGGTGACAATATGATAAAGAATAATGGTAATTCAATCCAAAAAATTCCGCCGTTGTATTGGCTGTTAACTGTAGTAGTGATGGTTGTGTTAATTGCAGGTGGAATTTTATTTAGTCAACATCAAAAACGTCAAACTGAACTTCAGTTAGCTCAACTGGCTTTAGAGCAATCTAAGCTACAAAATCACTCCTCTTCAGCACAAGCAGCATCAGAACCTGCTGAATCAGATTTCACTGGCATTGAAAGTATGGTGGGAGATCCTGATTCAAAACCAGCAGATTCTCAAGCTGAGGATGACGTGGTTGCTGGAGCTATAGCCACAGTTGAACAGGCAAAAGCAGCTGATACAAGTATTGGTCATCTTAGTTCGGAAGTGGATGCTGAGTATCATGAAGGAAAAACTTTAAGTTCCAATACTTCCCGTTACGGGCTAAAACCAATCAAATCCGCTCCAGCTGATTTAAAAGCAACCATTCCAAATATTGACCAAATGTTAGCGTCGCATCTCATGAATGTGTGGGGGCGCTCTGGTCCGGATCAGGTTGCCAAAAGAGTTGATGGCTGGAGTCAACAAGGCAATACCATAACTTACCGTGCTGCATGGGACTCTGACCGTTACCAATGTACTTGGTACGTGGCGAGTTGGGATAAGAACAGCAATCAAGTCCTTAAAGAAGGATACCAGCCATGTTTTGGTCGCTAATTAAAGCTGGACTGTAGCATTCATTTAATTATTAATTTTATTTAAAAAGAGAAAATATCATGAGCCCAATCAAACTTA
Organism: Acinetobacter sp. 1542444; assembly: GCF_000581835.1. NCBI lineage: Bacteria > Pseudomonadati > Pseudomonadota > Gammaproteobacteria > Moraxellales > Moraxellaceae > Acinetobacter > Acinetobacter sp. 1542444. The sequence goes on from NZ_JEYA01000005.1 coordinate 316,683, forward strand.
TCGCATGTGGAATTTTAAGCTTTATCGTCAGTTCTATTGCCTTGGCTAAAACAGAGCAGGTCACTCTAAAAGCCAATGTCTACTATGGTGAAGAATCAGTTGTATTTCCGACAACTAAGGGTGAGGTCATTTTAAATAGCTATGCAATACCAGCTAAAGTTGTTCCTCAAGTTAAACCTTATAAGAAAGGGCAATGTTTAGAAATCAAATCTAAACATGGTTTCTTTAAAGACACTGGTGATGGGCAATATATTGAAAGTATCCAACCTTGTACTAAGAAAGGTTTAGCGACTCCCAAAGTGAATCATTAATTTAAAAAACGATATAAATCTAATCAAGCCACAAGCAAATGCTTGTGGTTTTTTTTATGCCTTTTATTTAAGGAAGAAGTACATGCACCGGTGTCCTTACTGTCACTCATTACACATCAAATTACTACGCCAGACAGAGCCTACTTCAGGTGTGTTTGCAAAGCTTTCGTCATTTTCACCGATGTCTCTGGCAGCAGCCTGTATGCAGTTGTCAAAGCGAAGTCCTATACATCCTTTAGTGGGGGGCTTTGTTGGCTTGGTGATCGGGGGCATGTTTCTGCTCTATGTCCAGCATCAAGACAATATGGTGACGTTGCATTACCTGTGTGAGCAATGTCTGGAGCATTTTGAAATCCAACAATCAGGCTTCGCGTAATTCTTAACTTTTACAGCATTCAAATTATTTAAATCACTTAAAGGAAACTAATTATGGCACATCAAATAGAAACAATGGCATTCGTTGGTCAAACCCCTTGGCATGGACTAGGGAATCAGCTCATTCGAAATCAGCCAATTGAAGTATGGGCACAGCAGGCGGGTATGGACTGGCGGATTGAATCATCCAATATCAGTTATATGGCAAAGAATGAACGGGGACAAAATATCATTCTGCCCTATGAAGAACAGCGAGTGCTTTATCGTTCAGATACTCATGCACCGTTATCGGTAGTGAGTCAGCGTTATCAGGAGGTGCAACCGATGGAGATATTAAATTTCTACAAAGACCTCACTGATCAGTCAGGTTTTGAACTGGAAACGGCGGGGGTACTCAAAGGTGGACGTAAGTTCTGGGCATTGGCAAGAACAGGGCAATCGGCAGCGTTGAAAGGCAAGGATGTGAGTAATGGCTACATTCTTCTGGCAACAGCATGTGATGGCACACTGGCAACCACGGCGCAATTTACCTCAATTCGTGTGGTGTGTAATAACACTCTGGCGATTGCTCTACGTGGGCAGAATAGCAGTACAGGTGTGGTGAAAGTTCCCCACAGTACCAAGTTCGATGCAGAGAAGATTAAACAGCAACTAGGTATTTCAGTTCGTGCATGGGATGAACACATGTATGAGATGAAGCAACTGAGCCAGCGTAAAGTCACCCAACAGGAAGCCGCAGCCTACTTTGATGCTGTGTTTAATAACACCAATCTGAGCATTGCCGAACAGGATGAAAGTATCATTCAGTTCTATCGTAATGTGGCAAGGACTCAACCCATCCATTCATCCAAAGCCGACAATAAAACCGAACCGAATGGACGCGCCATGTCCAAGGTCATGACCATGTTTAATGGGCATGGCCGTGGAGCTGAGTTAGCGTCAGCTAAAGATACAGCTTATGGTTTATTGTGCAGTATTACCGAGTTTGTCGATCATGAGCGACGTGCGATATCAACGGATCACCGGATGGATTCGGCATGGTTTGGTGCGGGAGCCAACCTTAAACAACGCGGGTTGGAGCAGGCTATAAGAATGGTGTCTTAATTTTTAATTTAAACATTTAAATAGTAGGAGCTCTCTATCTAGAGAGCTCAATTTTAAAATTAAAAATAAATATAATTTTTTTTTACTGTATTAGAAGATTTTTCTTTTTAAAAATTCTATTAAATAAAAGTGTAATACAGTTACCAGAAAAGAATCTCCATTTTACGATTATCATTCAAACATACGGGAAGGCGAGTTAGATTAAGGGGTTATTGTTTCTGGCAAAGTTGGTTTTGCCCAGCTTATCGTACTCATTACAATAGGTAGAAGTAAGATACAGCTTATCTTCTTCCATGAAGTCATTATTTGATCCTCCTCTCATTCGATACCTACTACTGTCGTGATATAACCAGTCGTTAAAAGAATTAAGAGGCCTAAAGACATCTCAAATAAAATGGCATAACCCAGTTGTTTAGCAAATTTCGGATCTTGTAAGCGAGGAGTGAAATACCATTTATTAAACGCGGCTAATAACAGAATACTTAGAACGAATAGGATTTTAATAATAAATCCATGCCCATAAGGAGTATTTAGCAGAGTATTGAAATCTTTAATCAGTAACAGAGCAATGCTGGCACCACAAGCAAGTAATATCCCCACAACAAAAGCTGCAATGCGTCCAAACAAATGCATGCGTTCTTTTAATGGTAAGCCAATAATTCTTTTACTGGTTTTCCATAAAGGATAAAGTGATCCCATCCATAAAGACATTACAAGTACATGTATTGACAATAAAAATTGAGCGAATAATGGTAAATTCGTAACGTGACCTAGTTGGGAAAAGCTAAAAACTATTGGTATGAGTAATATGGTAAATATGGTTCCTTCAATTTTCGAAACTTGAATAGTACCTTTACTCAGTTTTATGATCATAAATAGTAGTAACAATGCAAAACTGATTGACCGGATGATATGGATATGTCCAATAGGAGTATTGATCAAAATATTTATGTAGTTACTGTCCCACATGCCGGAAAGACCTGTATTGGCGAAACTCCCTATAAGAATGAAGAATCCTAAAACACTTGAAAAAAAGCCTAAACCAGCACCTATAGTGATGTATTTAAGAATCGTTTCCTTAATTTCTACATAACGGCCAAGTAAGAAATAGCAGAAAGCACCTCCGATAACAGATGCAATTCCTAAATATAGAATGACTTTAATTAGCCATGTTGCATATATCCAAGTTTCAGGAACCATATTTTTCTCCCCTTTTTATAGCAATATGCCAGCAAGCTGCTGGCATATTGCTATTTACTTTCTATTGTTATTTTGCAGATTTAATAGTGAAGTTATATTCACCATTCATGTTGTGGCCATCTGTACCCATTGTGGTCCAAACCACCGTATATTTTCCTTGTTTGAGTTTTGGTATTGCTACTTCGAATGATTTTTTCAAATCATGATTTACTTGATAATTTAAAGGGATGTCTTTGCGTTGAGCATCAAGTAATTTAACGTTCATGAGCATGACCGGTTCACCAAAATTTAACGTTATATTTTTTGGCTGGCTTGCTACCGTAGTATTAATTGCAGGAATTGCACTCTCAAGTTTGACATGTGCAAATGCGCTTGAAGCAGCAGCAACCATAGTTGCGCCTACTAGAACGTTACGTAGAGCTGACATTTTATTTTGAAAAATTTTCATTTCTTCATCCTCTTTAAACTAATGCTTGAATAAGTAATGACCGAATGAAAATCATAGTTTGGAAGCTTGGTCATCACCTTGTAGGTCTATTATTAAAGAATGAGAGAAACACTCCGATGACTTCAAAATTACATTTTTGTCATTTTTAAAATTGAAAAGGTACAAGTGTTACACTGACCTTATAGAAAATAATGTTCATTAAATAAACAAATAAGAGAAGATTTAGTACGCCTTAATCAGCCCTTTATTTTAAGAATTAAACATGAAGGAGGTTTTATATGAACCATCATCATCATGAAGAAAAAGCTGGCAACAATGCATTGATTGATCCTGTTTGTGGCATGGCTGTAACAGATACATCTAAATTTTTTGAAAAAATTGAGAATAAAACTTTTTACTTTTGCAGTGAAAAATGTCACTCAAAATTTAAAAGTGATCCTGATTTTTATATAACTAAAGCAGAAAAAACAGCGACAGTTAAAGAACCCGATAAAAAGATCAATTCAGATTTAAATGAAACTAGCCAGCCGGTTAATGTTAATACTTCTACAATTTATACTTGTCCAATGCACCCAGAAATACGACAAAATCATCCTGGTAACTGTCCTATCTGTGGTATGACCTTAGAGCCTTTACTTCCGAATCTAGACGAATCAGACGAGAATACTGAGCTTAAAGACTTTAAGAGAAGGTTTTGGTACACCTTACCTTTGACTATTATCGTAGTTTTTTTAGCAATGTTTGGCCACCGTTTTAATTGGTTCGACATGCAAGTGCAAAGCTGGATTGAGCTCTTCCTAACTTTGCCTATTGTCTTTTGGGCTGGCTGGCCTTTTTTTGTTAGATGTTGGCAATCAATCCTAAATCGTAGTCCAAATATGTGGACTTTAATAGGAATCGGAACTGGGGCAGCATTTATTTACAGTTTGGTTGGAACGGTAGCACCTCAAGTATTCCCGGCTTCATTTATATCTATGGGGCGTGTTGCAGTATATTTTGAAGCGACGGCTGCAATTATTTCACTGACCTTATTAGGTCAAGTCCTAGAGTTGAAAGCACGATCACAAACCTCAGCAGCAATAAAATCACTACTTGGATTGGCTCCTAAAACTGCAAGAATAATAAGAGATGATGGTACGGAAGAAGATGTTCCACTATCCCATGTGCATGTAGGTGACTCATTAAGGGTACGCCCAGGGGAAAAAGTCCCTGTTGACGGAGTCATAACAGAAGGTACAAGTTCTGTAGATGAATCAATGCTGACAGGAGAACCTGTTCCCGTTACAAAACGTGTGGGTGATCAAGTCATAGGTGCAACGATGAATATGAATGGTTCATTAGTGATCCGTTCGGAAAAGGTTGGATCTTCAACAGTACTTTCTCAAATAGTTCAAATGGTAGCTCAAGCCCAACGCTCTAAAGCTCCGATGCAACGGATGGCAGATCACGTGGCAGGATGGTTTGTCATGGTGGTTATTGCTATTGCTATCCTTACATTCTTTGGGTGGGGAATATTTGGACCAGATCCAAGTTGGGTTTATGGACTCATCAATGCAGTTGCAGTCTTGATTATCGCTTGTCCCTGTGCTTTAGGACTAGCTACTCCAATGTCGATTATGGTTGCAACAGGGCGTGGTGCATCAAATGGGGTGCTTTTTCGTGATGCAGCTGCGATAGAAAATCTTCGTAAAGTTGATACGTTAATCATTGATAAAACCGGCACGTTAACGGAAGGACAACCATCTTTTGATAAGGTTATTGCACTTTCTGGATATGAAGAAAATGAGATTCTTCGCTTAGCTGCCAGTTTAGATCAAGGAAGTGAGCATCCTTTAGCTGATGCTATTGTACGAGCAGCTCGTGAAAGAAAACTTTCACTAATGAAGCCCTCATCTTTTGAGTCGGGATCAGGTATTGGTGTTAAGGGCGAATTAAATGGACAACATTTAGCTTTGGGCAATACAGCATTGATGGAACAACTTGGAATATCTGTTGATGCCTTTATTTCTCAAGCAGAAAAGTTAAGAGCTGAAGGTGCTAGCGTTATGCATTTAGCTGTTGACGGTAAACTTGTAGGGCTATTAGCCGTTTCTGATCCAATCAAAACGAGTACTCCTGAAGCTGTACTTTTATTGAAAAACTCAGGTTTGAGAATTGTGATGGCTACCGGAGATGGTCTAACAACAGCAAAATCAGTTGGTACTAAATTAGGGATCAATGAAGTTTATGGTGAGGTTAAACCAGCAGACAAACTAGAATTAGTGAATAAATTACAAAAAGAAGGACGAGTGGTTGCCATGGCTGGCGATGGGATCAATGATGCTCCCGCTTTGGCCCAAGCTGATATTGGAATTGCAATGGGTACCGGTACTGATGTTGCAATGAATAGTGCTCAAGTTACCTTAATTAAAGGTGATTTACGTGGTATCGAAATTGCTCGCTCCTTATCAGAAGCTACAGTAAAAAATATGAAGCAGAATTTAATGTTTGCTTTTCTTTATAATGCTTTGGGTATTCCTCTAGCGGCTGGAGTATTGTATCCGTTCACTGGATGGCTGCTTTCACCAATGATTGCTGCATTAGCAATGAGCCTAAGTTCTGCCTCGGTTATTGGTAATGCATTACGATTACGTAATTTCAAATAAGCAGTATTGGCTACTCACAAACTAATTTTAAAATGAGTAGCCTATAATTAATTTTTAAAGACAATTTTAAAGATAATGCGTCCATCTTCATAAGTTGCTTGAATCGTAGCTCCATGAACATCAAGAATAGATTTGGTAATTGCTAAGCCTAAACCAGTACCTTCTTCGACACGTTGTCTTGAAGCATCAGTTCTATAAAAACGGTCAAATAGTCGATTCAGCTGATCTGATGATAACGGTGAGCTTTCATTTTCAATTGTAAAAACAGTCGTATCAAAGTTTTGTTGATATTTGATTTTGATTACTGAATCTGTTTTTCCATATTTGATTGCATTTGACAATAAATTGCTTAGAGCACGACGTAACATAGATGGATCGCCTTTAACAGAACCGTATCCCGTTTGTTCCAATAACATACCCTTTTCAGCAGCAATCGCATCGTAAAAGTCAAATAAAGCAGAGACTTCTTTTACTAAATTAACTTGCTGTAAATTTGGTAAATGTAACCCGTGCTCAGCCTTCGCAAGGAATAGCATATCGGAAACCATCCGAGCTAAACGTTCAAACTCTTCCAGGTTGGAAAAGAGGACCTCCTGATAGGTGTTAATATCTCGACTACGTGATAAACAAACTTGGGTTTGAGTCATCAAATTGTTAATAGGTGTTCTAATCTCATGAGCGAGGTCTGATGAAAAATCTGAGAGCTTTTCTACCGCTGTTTCTAAACGATCTAACATATCGTTAAAAGCTATAGCCAGTGATTTTAGTTCAGTTGGAGTGTTTTCAACTTCTAGGCGTTCAGAAAGATGTTGAGCTGAAATACCTTCTGCTACTTTTGCCATCTTTTGAACTGGACGTAATCCCTTCCATGCAGCAAACCAGCCAAGGAACATTAAACAAATAGTGCCTAAAACGCCGATATATAATAACTGCCGTCTAAAGTCATTTAAAAAATGTAGATGCTCTGATGTATCTATTCCAACAATAATTTGAGCTGACGGAATACTCTTATTTCTATCAAAAGACTTTTTATAAACTAAACCACGGTATGTTTTGTTCTGAATCTCCCATTCTATCCATGGAGTATGTCTAGATTTGACTAAAGCTTGAGTTTTAATCACTGCTGGTGCTGAACTAAAAATAATTTGTCCAGTAGGGCGCTCTATCTGAACAATGAGGTCATGATGACCAATTAGTGCATCTTTTAAATATATATTTAATTCATCTGTATTGGCTGGGTTTTGCTCAAGAAGGTTTTCTACAAGTTGAATTTTACCTTCTAACTGTGTGCGGTCTTGAGTTTCGAAATGATGCATTACAAGTTGATGAATAACCAACCCCATAATCATTAAGATGATGACGGTAGAAAGAGAGAAGATAATTGCTATACGGAAACTGATAGCATTAAACAGTTTATGAGTCATCTTCTACCTCTAGCACATAGCCCATTCCACGTATGTTCTGAATAAGCTTAGGGCTAAAATTGCTGTCTATTTTACTTCTTAACCGCTTAATAGCGACTTCCACTACATTGGTATCACTATCAAAATTCATGTCCCAAATTTGAGAGGCAATGAGAGCACGAGGTAGAATTTCTCCTCGTCTTCGCATAAATAACTCCATTAATGCAAACTCTTTGGCTGTTAGATCAATACGCTGTCCAGCCCGAGTCACACGACGTTTACGGAGATCAAGTTCAAGATCGGCAATCGTAATAATATTGCTGTCTTCTTTTTGTAGACCCCGACGAAGTAAACTTTTTATTCTTGCGAGTAGCTCAGCAAAAGCAAAAGGCTTGACGAGATAATCATCGGCACCTAACTCTAAACCTTTAACTCTATCTTCAATCTGATCACGCGCTGAAAGAAAAAGAATAGGCATTGTTTTTCCGCTTTTACGGATGTCATTAATGATATTCCAGCCATCTAACTTTGGTAGCATGACATCTAAAATAATTAAGTCGTATTCTTCCGAAAGAGCTTGGTGTTTACCAGATAATCCATCCGTAACCCAATCTGTAATATATCCAGCTTCAGAGAGGCCCTGCTTAAGGTAATCACCTGTTTTTTGTTCGTCTTCAACTAATAAGATTCTCATTTAAAAAATCCCATACTCTTTATTAAGACCATAATAACGTTATAAATACGCAATTCGGTCTAGATTACAAAAATGTCATTTTCAGGTCACATTGATGTTCGGTGAGAGCCTATAAGGTAGATACATAAAGTTAGTTTTTGGAGCAAACAATGAAATCTCTATTCCGTCGTGGTTTAACTACTCTTCTATGTGTTGGGACTTTAGTTGCTGGAACTCAATCTTGGGCAGCAGATGCTAAACAGGCAAATAGTGCAAGTACAGAAGTCAAGGTAAATCCAAAAGCGCAAGAAAACTGCAAAAAGCCTTGTGACATGAAGAGTGAAGAGAAAAATCAACAAGATCATAGTCAACATGATCACGGTAAGATGACAGATATGTCCCAAATGGATCACTCTAAAATGATGAATATGGATCACTCTAATATGAGTGACATGGATCATTCTAAAATGATGAACATGGACCATTCTAAAATGAACATGTCAAATAAATAACGAATACGATAAATCAAAGATTGAGGGTGAAGTGAAAAATAAACCTACTTTAGCCCTCAACTAAATATTAGATAGGTGAAATAAATGTCTAAAAAGTTAAGTCATGTCCTATTGATAGGAGTGGGTTTATTTTCATCAACTTGGGTTATGGCAGCGGTTAAAGAATATGATTTAACAATTGCTGAGCAAACGGTGAATATTACTGGTAAGCCTCTAAAGAGAATTACAGTAAATGGTAAGTTTGTTGCACCTCTTCTTGAATTTGAGGAAGGTGATGATGCGGTTATTCGTGTCCATAACAAATTAAAAAACCAAGACTCTTCTATTCACTGGCATGGCTTAATCTTACCCGGCATCATGGATGGGGTACCAGGATTTAATCAGTTTGATGGTATCGCACCAAATAAGACTTATGAATATAAATTCAAAGTTCGTCAAAATGGTACCTATTGGTATCATTCGCACAGTAAAGGCCAAGAACAAGATGGCTTGTATGGGCCTCTCGTTATTTATCCAAAGAATAAAGTGCCTCTAACAGCTGGGGAAAAAGCTGATAGAGACTATGTTGTCTTACTCTCTGACTTTCATAACTCTACTAGTGGTCAGATTATGAGTAATCTCAAAAAAGAAGCTGATTATTATCAAAATCGAAGAGAAACTGTTTTTGATGTTTTTAAGCAAATTAAAAGGGATGGTTTAAAAGCTACGTGGCAAGATCGTTCCATGTGGAATCAGATGCGAATGCTGAAGACAGATATGTCTGACGTAACAAATTATACTTTCTTGATGAATGGTAAAACTCCAGAACAAAATTGGACTGGAAACTTTAAAGCTGGAGAGAAAGTTCGTCTTCGGTTCATTAATGCCTCGGCAATGTCTTTCTTTGATGTAAGAATTCCTAATCTGAAAATGACCGTAGTAAGTGCAGATGGCCAACCCGTAAAACCTGTGCCTGTTGATGAGTTTAGAATAGGAACGGCTGAAACTTATGATGTTATTGTGGAACCTAAACAAGCAAATTATCAGATAGAAGCTGAATCTATTGATCGCAGTGGATTTTCTGTTGGCACACTACACGATGAAAATACTACACCTGTAAAAAATATTGTGATGCCAAAACCACGCCCACGTTCCCTATTAACAATGGAAGATATGGGTATGGATCATGACATGTCTTCGATGAAAGGCATGGATCATGATATGTCTTCGATGAAAAGTGAATCAAAAGACCAGTCAATGTCTGGAATGGACCATGACATGTCTTCAATGAAAGGCATGGATCACGATATGTCTTCGATGAAAAGTGATTCAAAAGAGCAGTCGATGCCTGGAATGGACCATGACATGTCTTCAATGAAAGGCATGGATCACGATATGTCTTCGATGAAAAGTGATTCAAAAGAGCAGTCGATGCCTGGAATGGACCATGACATGTCTTCAATGAAAGGCATGGATCACGATATGTCTTCGATGAAAAGTGATTCAAAAGAGCAGTCGATGCCTGGAATGGACCATGACATGTCTTCAATGAAAGGCATGGATCACGATATGTCTTCGATGAAAAGTGATTCAAAAGAGCAGTCGATGCCTGGAATGGACCATGACATGTCTTCAATGAAAGGCATGGATCACGATATGTCTTCGATGAAAAGTGATTCAAAAGAGCAGTCGATGCCTGGAATGGATCATGACATGTCTTCAATGAAAGGCATGGATCACGATATGTCTTCGATGAAAAGTGATTCAAAAGACCAGTCGATGTCTGGAATGAACCATGATATGTCAGCAATGAACACAAACACTTCTGAAACAAGTGATGTGGTGTATGGATGGGCAAACGCATCGACTCCAGTTGGTCAAAGAGCATTGAAGTATAGTGACTTACAATCTTTGAACCCTCAACAAGATACACGTGCTCCGGAACGCGAAATTGAAATTCGCTTGGGTGGAAATATGGAGCGTTATATCTGGACTATTAATGGTAAGAAGTTTAATCAAACAGAACCATTTAAAGTCAAATATGGTGAGCGTATACGTTTAAAATTCATCAATGACAGTATGATGGCCCACCCAATGCATTTGCATGGCATGTTTATGCAGCTTGAAAATGGTCAAGATCCTAGCAATATGCCAAATAAACATACAGTGATAGTTCCACCAGGTAAAACAGTGACAACTTTACTTACTGCTGATGAGTTAGGTGAATGGGCTATCCATTGCCATTTGCTATATCACATGTCTGCTGGAATGATGAATAAACTTATTGTGGCAAATGTCGATAGCAATGGTACTGATATGAAGGATGTTGTTGCTCAACCTAAGACAAATGATAAGGGAGTAAATCAACATGCGCACCACTAAGAAATTATATTCAAAGACACTTTTATCTATCGCTTTAATCGGATTGTCAGGTGTGGTTTTTGCAAATGATGGTTCTACTGAGAACATAGACAATAGTGTAAGTCCTACTCAGTCAGAAGGTATCAATATCCTATTAAAAGAGCCTGGTGGTTTAGGATATGTTGAGCGTAATGTTTATCAGAAACCATCTACTGACAATGATAAAGGTAAAACCAAAGCTTCTGAAAACCTCATGCTTAATCAGAACCACGATAAGCATCTTAAAGAGCATGGTGGACAAATTTTTCAATCAACAAAGTTTGAAAATGAGTGGACTGTGGATGAAGATGGTAAAGGAGCTTTAGGTTCTAAAATAGAAACATTGATAGGAACAGATGAAAATCGTCTTTTCATTGAAGCCAATTTGGATAAGACAGAAAGTAATGATCCAAAATACGATGTGTCAGCACTTTATAGCCGTAATGTAGCACCGTTTTGGGATGTACAAGCTGGGGTAAGATACAGTGAAGATAAAAATAACAGCAACAGCGATCGAGTTGATGGTGTCATTGGTGTATTAGGATTAGCTCCTTACTTCTTTGAAACACAAGCTTATTTATACGGTGGTGAAAATAATTTTTGGGGAGCAAGTTTTGAAGTCGAGCGTGATTTCTTATTAACCCAGAAATTGATTACACAGCCTTATTTAGAAATGGATGCGGTATTCAGTGATAACTCTGACTATGCTGCAAAATCAGGTTTGTCAGAATTGAAAACTGGTATCAAAACCAGATATGAGATTACTAAGCGTATCAGACCTTTCATTGATGTTGCTTATCAATATGAAAAAGGACAAAAAGCTACTTCTATGCAGGAGGCTACTGAGTCTGAAAAAGGGTGGAAATATGGTGCAGGTATCGAATTAGTTTTCTAGAGAATTTTGCTATATGACTAGTAGCGTAAGATGCTAGTCATATAGCAAAGAATTAAAAGTAATTCCATTTATAAACTAATAACCCTCAAGTTATAGCTAATTTAGTTTCATAATCTCCAATTTCTTTTAGAACACCACATTTATCTACTGTACATAATCCATCACATGTTCGTCTGATATCTAAGAGTTGCTGAATTAATTTTTGTTGAGAATTTATATTTTCTTTAATAATTTTTATATGAGAGTCAACAAGATGATTGATGCTTGAACAATTCTGATTCGGCGTGTCTTTATACGATAGTAATTGTTTTATCTCACTTAAATTCATATTAAGTGTACGGCAGTTTAGAATGAATTTTAGGCGATCTATATAATCCTCATTATACAGCCGATAGTTCCCTTGAGTTCTTTCGGGAGATGGAATCAATCCTTCTTTTTCATAGTAACGGATAGTTAAAACAGAGCACGATACTTTTTTTGCTAATTCACCAATTTTTAAAGACATATCAATATCTCTAATTTTCATCTTGACTCTATAGTAGCTATAAGGTTTTTAATATGCAATAAATTAAGATCTGACTATAGGCACATCAATGAGTGGTTGCGGTTGTAATAAAGGAAGTTCTTGTGAAGACACTAAGCAAAATCAACCTGAATCAGAAATAGATTCTTGTAAGGGTAAAGATTCAGCTACTGAAGAAAATAAAAGTTCTTGTTGTGGTAATAAGGTAGAACAAGTACCTAATTATGATGAAAAAGATTCCTATGGTAGTAATCAGCCGTGTTCTGGGGAATTGAATTCGTGCTGCGGTCCAGATTCTTTAAAGTCACCTGAATTAGTTAATGGGGATAAACCTATAGCGACTTTCATCAGTGACTATAACATTCCGAAAATGGATTGTTCCGCAGAAGAACAAATGGTTCGGATGACTTTATCTTCTTTAGTGGATGTTAAGAGATTGGTTTTTGATTTGCCAAACCGGAACTTAAAAGTTCTGCATAATGGTGAAAGTAAAGAAATCACTGCAAAACTCGAAGCTCTTGGATTCGGAGCAAAGTTAAATAAAACTGAATCTTATGAAAATAAAGAGCATGCACAAGAAGCCAGTACTTTTTTAATTCCGAAGATGGATTGTTCGGCAGAAGAGCAAATGGTAAGAATGGCCCTTTCTCCCTTGCATGAAGTTAAAGGTTTATCTTTTGATTTAGCACAAAGGAAGTTAGTTGTTTTCCATACAAATGGGATTAATGAAATTACTACAAAACTTGAAGCCCTCGGTTTTGGTGCAAAAATTGTTGAAACGGTAAAAGCTACAGGAGAATTGCCCGAGACACTTGACCCAACTAATCAAGCGAAAGTTCTAAAATTATTATTAGCAATCAATGGTGTCCTTTTTCTTATTGAATTCATAAGTGGAATTATTGCAGCATCAACGGGGCTTATTGCGGACTCTCTTGATATGTTTGCGGATGCTGCCGTTTACGGTATAGCACTTTACGCAGTAGGGAAAGCCTCTAAATATCAATTAAAAGCAGCTCATTTTGCAGGATGGATTCAACTTTTATTAGCTTTGATCGTTATTGTTGATGTTGTCAGACGCTTTATGTTTGGTAGTGAACCTGAGTCAGATTTGATGATCGTTATTGGCTTCTTAGCGCTTATTGCTAACGTATCGTGTCTGTATCTCATTTCTGGACATAAAGATGGTGGAGCTCATATGAAAGCGAGTTGGATCTTTTCCGCTAATGACGTGATCGTAAATATGGGAGTTATTTTAGCAGGTGTGCTTGTTGCATGGACTGGTTCAGCTTACCCAGATTTGATTATTGGCATCCTTGTGTCTCTGTTTGTGCTTAATGGCGCTCGAAAAATTTTGGCGTTGAGATAAGAGGCAGACAATGAATTTATTTCAAGTAAAGCAAAATCAGACCGTAAAAATCATTGATCTTAAAAAAGGCTCTCAGTTTCAAGATAAAAGTGATCCTGTTCTTGAACGTCTAGAACTGCTTGGCTTTCGAGTCGGTGAATCCTTACAAGTACTTGCGAAAGGGCTTTTCGGTGGTGACCCAGTACTGGTCCAAATCGAAACTTCACGTTTTGCATTAAGAAAAAATGAAGCAGAACGAATTTTTGTAGAGATTATCAATGAACACTAAAAATATTGCACTTATTGGTAATCCCAATTGTGGTAAAACCTCTCTTTTCAATACCCTCACAGGTACTCGTCAAAAAGTTGCTAATTACGCAGGAGTAACGGTTGAACGAAAGGAGGGTTTTTTTAAATTACCTTCTGGCGATACCATTCGAGTATTGGATTTACCTGGGACTTACAGTTTAAAACCAAGTAGCTTAGATGAAGAAGTAACTAGAGCTGTTTGTTTTGGCGAATTAAAAGGCGAAGTCATACCTGATATTTTTGTATGTGTTGTTGATGCTACTAACCTTCATCTTCATTTAAGTCTTGTACTTGAAGTCAGAGCATTAAACAGACCTATGATACTTGTTCTCAATATGATGGATGAGGTTAGAAAGCGTGGAATTTCAATTGATACAACGAAGCTATCTCAGCTTTTAGGCATTCCTGTCGTTGAATCGGTAGCTGTAAAAACAAAAGGAATTCAGGGGCTATTGACCCAGTTAGACCAAAAGAAATTATTTGTTGCCCCTTATCATTCTGACCTAAGTCACTTCGACCAAATTAAGTACATTACAAAACAGGTCATCTTGAAAAATGATAATGGTGACAAACGGACTGCTTTATTAGACAAAATATTTTTACATCCAATTTTTGGATTATTAATATTGACCTTTACCATGTTTGTAATGTTTCAGGCAGTCTTTATTTGGGCCCAACCATTAATTTCATTTGTTGAAGATTCGATTACATGGTTTGGGGGGGTAATTGGGCCATTGATCTCTAATTCACTTTTAAGAAGTTTGATTGTTGATGGCGTAATTGCAGGTGCTGGTAGTGTACTTGCTTATATGCCTCAAATTCTGATCTTATTTTTCTTTATTCTAGTTTTAGAAGAATCAGGGTACTTACCTAGAGCTGCATTCTTGTTAGATAAATTGATGTCCAAAGCTGGCTTAAGTGGACGTTCATTTATTCCATTACTTTCAAGCTTTGCTTGCGCAATTCCCGGAGTTATGGCGACAAGAAGTATTAGTTCTGAAAGAGATCGTTTAGCAACGATTATGATTGCACCTTTGATGACGTGCTCTGCACGATTACCTGTATATGCTTTACTGATATCAGCCTTTATTCCAAACAAATTAGTTTATGGTTGGCTCAGTTTGCAAGGTTTAGTTCTATTCGGGCTTTACATGTCAGGAATCATATCAGCTTTATTGGTTTCTTTATTTCTGAAATTAGTAAGAAAAGATAAAACTGAAAGTATTTTTATTTTTGAATTACCAACATACCGTATTCCAGATGTTCGAAATGTAGCTTTGGGGCTTTATGATAGAGCAACTATATTCTTAAAAAGAGTTGGTGGAATTATTGTCGCACTTTCTATTTTGTTATGGTTCTTGGTAACATTCCCCTTACCTCCAGATAATCCAACTATGCCTCCGATCAATTATAGTATCGCTGGACAGTTAGGCCATTTAATCCATCCAATATTTGCGCCGATTGGATTTACATGGGAAATTTGTATTGCTTTGATTCCTGCGATGGCAGCTCGTGAAGTAATTATTGCTGCGTTAGGGGTAATTTATGCAATGTCTGGTGATGAGGATGCAGTTACTCAGACCTTATTATCTCAAATATCAGGCCCGGATGGTTGGAGTCTAGCGACAGGTTTGTCTTTATTAGTCTGGTTTATTTTTGCTCCACATTGTTTAGCAACATTGGCTACCATAAGAAGGGAAACTGGCAGTTGGAGACAGCCTATTATTATGGCAACTTATTTATTCTCTCTTGCTTATCTCTTTTCATTTATCACTTATCAAGTGGTGAGTAGAGTTACATAATTTAATAGTGAATATTAATTTTTATATAAAAAGTTAATTAGGAATAGTGGTGTAAGTTGCTATTCCTAAGACCTCATGATTGCTATTTTCATTAGAATCTGTAAAACTAAAAAAGTATAAAATTTGGTCTTATCTCTATGCAGTGGTTAAAGACATGCCTATCGCTGTTTTTATCGTTTGCTATCCTCTTTGTAGGATCGGCAGCTGCTGCTGCATCTGTGCATAAAAAATGTTTAATGTCTTCAGAAAAGATGCAATCTATGCAAATGATGCACTCACCTGAAAATAATCAGGTAAATGCTGCACATATGGATTGTATGAAGGCGGACTCAAAAATCAAAAAAATAACGGTTCATGATTCTTCTTGCATGTCTGAACCAGATTGTATTGCTTCATTTGCAAAAATTGCTTTTCCCAAAGACTCTTTAGTTCCTTTGCTAGAAATAGTAGGACCTGTATTAGATCAATCTAATTTTACCTCTCCTAATCAACAACTTCCCCCATCCATTCTTTATAGTTTATGGCGCCCCCCGCAAGCCACCTAATTTGATGACCTTTTAATCATTCATAGTTGATCTATGGATGTTTTGCATATTCGTATGCGCATCATTTTAGGATGAGAATTATGTCTCACTATAGAAAATTGCCATCCAAAGTATGGGTAAGGCAATCGTTAAGCATTGTGTGTCTATTATTTTTATATGGCCATGCAAATGCAGAAATACTGACTTTAGAGAACGCCTTAAAGCGTGCTGAGGAAAATGCACCTACTTTAAAAGCAAATTATGCTCAGATTGAAGGTGCAGAGAACAATGTACTCGCTTCAGGCATTTTACCTAATCCCAAACTATTTGTTGGATTAGATAATTATCCAGTATCTGGAGATTCTGCTTGGTCAGTCACCCAAGAGGGTATGACTATGCAGAAAATAGGCGTTATGCAGGATTTTCCAAATAAGGCCAAAAGAAAGGCCGAAGTTGAACTTGCTCAAGCTGAACTCGGAGTTGCAAATAGTCAAACACAAATTCTTCGAATTGATCTACGGCAACAAGTCGCTACAGCATGGTTTAAGCGTTTTTATCTTGAGCAAAAGCTAGCGCTGATAGATAAGTTACTTGCAGAAAACGGGCTGCTTGGAAAACTGACTCAAACACAAATAATTTCAGGTCAATCGTTGATCGCTGATGCAATGACACCTAAACAAGAATATACGGTATTACTTGATCAAAAGGATGATTTATCGCGAGATCTGACAAAAGCAAAGCTGGAGCTACATCGTTTAGTCAGTGCAAATCCTTTGGAAAACTCCTCTCAGATAGAGACCTTACCAACTCAGGCCCCCAACCTACAAGTTGATACCGCGCAACTATATCACCACCTACATCAACACCCTGAACTGAAGGCATTTCAAGCACAAAAGCAAGTCACTGAATCAAAGCTGAAACAAGCACAAGCTTTACAGAAGCCAGATTGGGGAATAGAGGTGGCTTACCAGCATAGAGCTCCAGAGTTTGGAGACATGATTGGAGTTCAGTTGACGACAGAAATACCAGTATTCTCAAGAAAACGAAGTGGTCCCCTCATTCAAGCCGCGTTAGCAGAGCAAAATCGAGTCACTGCGGATCAAGAAGCAAAATATCGTGAGCATTTAAGCATGTTGGATGATGGACTTGCAGATATTGAAGCTCTTAATCAGCAAATTAAGCGGGCTACTCAAATGAGTATTCCTTATGCAGTGCAAAAAGAGCGGTTACAGCTCGCGAGTTATCAGGCAGGAAAAGCCAAATTAACTGATGTAATAGCAACACGTCAGGCATTACTTGAACAACGAATGCGTCTTATTGATCTTCAACAACAACAATCAATGATAACGGCTCAACTGTACTTTAATTTTGTTGAACCCACTCAAAACCATACCGAGGAGTAATCCTAATGTTAAGAAATAAGTTGGCATTTGCAATGGCGGGACTTGTCGGTGTGAGTTTGGCAGTTGGTGGTGGTGCCGGTTATTGGTTTGCCCATAAAAGTGAAAAAACACAATCGGACAGTACGCAGAAGACAGCTAAAGTTTTGTATTGGTACGATCCCATGAAACCCGAGCAGCATTTTGATAAGCCAGGTAAATCACCTTTTATGGACATGCAGCTGGTTCCTAAATATGCTGATGAAGGTGATGCAGGCGCTACTGAAAGTACAGTAGTAAAGATTGATCCCTCTATTCAGCAAAATCTGGCTATACGTTATGCCATGGTTGAACAAGCAATGGTAGGAAGTAACTTGCTGACCAATGGCATATTGCAGGCGAATGAGCGTCAAGTTGCTATTTTACAAACAAGAGCAAATGGATTTGTTCAGCGTGTCTATGGCCATGCCGTTGGAGATATTGTATCTCAAGGTAGTCCGATTGCCGATGTTTCTATACCCGAGTGGACGGGTGAGCAAACAGAATTTCTGGCTGTGCTTAGAATGGGTGATCGTTCTTTAATTCAGGCAAGCAGACAACGGTTACAGCTTTTGGGAATACCGCAAGATGTGATCCAACGTGTTGAGAGAACACGTAAAGTTCAGTCCACTATGACTTTGAGTGCTCCTGTGAGTGGATTTATTGATTCACTAGAGGTGCGTAGCGGAATGGCCTTAAGTATGGGACAAACGCTTGCCACAATTAAAGGGTTTAACCCGATTTGGCTAGAAGCTGCGGTTCCCGAAGCTCAAATTGCAACAATAAAACAAGGAAGTAAAGCCGAAGTAACTTTGGCTGCCTATACAAAAACAGTTACAGGTAAAGTTATTGATATTCTACCAACACTCGATACCACAAGCAGAACCATAAAAGTTCGTATTGAATTACCCAATTCAGATGGTCATTTAAAACCGGGTATGTTTGCTAGCGTAAAATTCCTTAATAATCCCCAAGCAAGTTTAGTGATCCCGGAGCAAGCGGTAATTCGAACCGGTACACGGAATGTCGTCATTGTGGCACATGAGCAAGGACGTTTCGAACCTGTTGTCGTGCAGTTGGGACAAAGTGACGGTCTTAAAGTAGCCATCTTACAAGGGCTAAAAGTTGGGCAAAAGGTTGTGATTTCAGGACAATTCCTGATTGATTCTGAAGCAAATTTACAAGGTGTACTCGATAAGCTTAATACAGGAAAAGCTATTTCCACCTCTCAAACTCAAAATCCTAAACCATCCCTATATCAAGGTATTGGTAGAGTCGAAAAAGTTACACTTCAGGAAATTACAATCTCTCATCAAGCGATTGCAGGACTTGGTTGGGGGGCTATGACAATGAGCTTTAAACAACCTGCAAAGCCTTTTACTCAAATTCGGTCAGGTGATCAGGTTAGTTTTAGCTTTAAACAAGTTAGTGATGCTTATGTCATTTCTAATATTTCCAAGATATCTAACAATATGTCTATGGCATCTATGCCGAGTGAAAAGGGAGATCCATCATGATTGCCCGTATTATTCGGTTCTCAATTGCAAACCGTATTTTTGTATTGCTCGCAGCTCTTGTTTTAGCAGTATGGGGTACATGGGCAGTTAAGAATACACCTATTGATGCTTTGCCAGACTTATCTGATGTACAGGTTATTGTACGAACGAATTACCCTGGCCAGGCGCCTCAAATTGTTGAAAACCAGGTGACCTATCCGCTTACAACAACCATGTTATCTGTCCCTGGTGTAAAAGCGGTGAGAGGCTATTCATTTTTTGGTGATTCATTTGTTTATGTCATTTTTGATGAGCATACAGATCTTTATTGGGCTCGATCGCGTGTATTGGAATATCTCAATCAGATCCAAGGGCGGATGCCAACAAATGCAAAATCTTCATTGGGACCAGATGCAACAGGCGTTGGCTGGATTTATGAATATGCATTAATTGACCCGACTGGGCAGCATGACCTTTCCCAGCTTCGTAGCTTACAAGACTGGTTTTTAAAATATGAGCTCAAGACATTACCCAATGTTGCAGAAGTCGCCACCATTGGTGGAATGGTAAAGCAATACCAAGTTGTACTAGATCCTACAAAAATGGCTGCATTGGGTATTACCCAGCGCAGCATTATTGATGCAATCCAAAAGGCCAATCAGGAAACTGGTGGCTCGGTATTGGAAATGGCTGAAACTGAATACATGGTGAGAGCATCCGGATACCTGAAAACTTTGGAAGATTTTCGTCAGATTCCCTTGCGCACCAATGGTTTCGGTATTCCTGTTACATTGGGCGATGTCGCAACAATTCAGCTCGGGCCTGAAATGCGCCGAGGGATCAGTGAATATAATGGCCAAGGAGAATCTGTTGGTGGTGTCATCATTTTACGGGCAGGCAAAAATGCACGTGAGACGATTGCAGCTGCAAAAGAGAAACTTGCTGAGTTACAACGGAGCCTACCGAAGGGCGTACAGATTGTTCCTGTTTATGATCGAAGTCAACTCATTGACCGGGCTGTAGAGAATCTAAGTCATAAGCTGCTGGAAGAGTTTATTGTTGTAGCGTTGGTATGTGGTTTATTCCTATGGCATTTACGATCGGCTATGGTGGCGATCGTTTCTTTACCATTAGGTGTTTTATCGGCTTTCCTTGTTATGCATTATCAAGGTCTCAATGCCAATATTATGTCACTAGGCGGTATCGCCATTGCCATAGGTGCAATGGTTGATGCGGCAGTGGTCATGGTTGAGAATGCGCATAAACATATTGAAGCTTGGCAGCATGAACATCCTGATCATATTTTGGATTCACAAGAGCGCTGGTCTATTATTGCCCGTTCTGCCAGTGAAGTTGGTCCAGCTTTATTCTTCTGTCTGCTTATTATTACTTTATCCTTTATTCCTATTTTTACCTTACAAGCACAAGAAGGTCGGTTATTTTCTCCATTAGCTTTCACAAAAACCTATGCTATGGCCGCGGCTGCTGGATTATCCATTACCTTGATTCCAGTTTTGATGGGTTATTGGATTCGTGGAAAGTTACCTTCGGAACAACGTAATCCGCTCAACCGTTTTCTTATTAAAATATATCGACCAATGTTGGATAAAGTTTTGGAGTATCCAAAGCTTACGTTATTGGCAGCGTTAATCGTATTTATTCTGAGTCTTTTTCCTCTCACTCGTTTGGGTGGGGAATTCCTACCGAACATGGATGAAGGCGATTTACTTTATATGCCTTCTGCTTTACCGGGGTTATCTGCTGCCAAAGCATCTGAACTACTCCAGCAAACGGATAGGATGATTAAAACCGTTCCGGAAGTTGCGACTGTATTTGGTAAAGCTGGTCGTGCTGAGTCTGCCACCGATCCTGCACCACTTGAGATGTTTGAAACGACGATCCAGTTTAAGCCCCGTTCTGAGTGGCGTTCGGGAATGACGCCAGAAAAACTGGTCAAAGAACTCGATAAGGCTGTTCAGGTTCCTGGATTGACGAATATTTGGGTACCACCTATTCGTAACCGGATTGATATGTTGGCGACAGGAATCAAAAGTCCAATTGGTATTAAGATTTCTGCGAGTAGCCTTGGCGAGATTGATCAGGTCGCACAGCAAGTTGAGCAAATTGCTAAAAAGGTACCGGGGGTCAGTTCTGCTCTTGCCGAAAGATTAACCGGTGGACGTTATGTTGATGTTGATATTAATCGACTTGAGGCTGCCCGTTATGGTCTAAATATCAATGATATTCAACAGATTGTTGCATCAGCGATTGGTGGAGAAAATGTTGGTGAAACCGTAGAAGGATTAGCAAGATATCCGATTAATGTTCGTTATCCGCGGGAAATTAGAGACTCATTAGAAGCTCTCAGAAATCTACCTATTCTTACTGAATCAGGTCAGCAAATTATCTTGAGCAGTGTTGCGGATATTCAACTTACAGATGGCCCACCCATGTTGAAAAGTGAGAATGCTCGTCCAAGTGGTTGGGTTTATGTGGATGTACAGGGCCGCGACTTAGCTTCTGTGGTTAAAGATCTGAAGCAGTCTATTGACCAACAGGTAAAACGTTCCGCTGGTATGAGTATTAGTTACTCGGGTCAATTCGAGTTTATGGAACGGGCAAATGCTCGTTTAAAAGTGGTTATTCCAATTACTTTGATGATCATTTTCCTTCTGCTCTATCTGATTTTTAGGCAAGTACAGGATGCGGTTCTAATTATGGTCACTCTACCATTTGCTCTAATTGGTGGTATTTGGGCGATGTATCTGAGTGGTTACAATTTTTCAGTCGCAATTGCCGTTGGTTTTATCGCCTTGGCTGGAGTTGCGGCTGAGTTTGGTGTTGTCATGCTGTTTTACCTGAAACAAGCGATAGAACACACTCAGGAGAAATTACATTCGTTTGAACGACCCTTAAATGAGCAACAACTAAATGATGCAATTCGTACAGGGGCAGTATTACGGGTCCGCCCTAAAGCAATGACGGTTGCTGTGATTTTGGCAGGATTGTTGCCAATTCTTTTGGGAACTGGGACAGGCTCTGAGTTAATGAGTCGTATTGCTTTACCTATGGTTGGAGGCATGATTTCAGCCCCACTTTTATCAATGTTTGTTATTCCGGCTGCATATCAGCTTTTAATCAAAAGAAAGCTATCAATCCATTGATGGTTTTATTTTTTATCCAAAAGAGGTTTTTATTATGTTGAAAATTATCAAAGTTATGGCATTTGTTACGACTGTTGCTGCACTCAGCGCTTGTAGTAAAAATGAAGCACCAAAGCAAGAAAAGAGTGAAGCACCGATGGAACAGATGAGTAAAGACACAGCTAAAGCTGCTTCTGCCCAAGCCATCGGCGTCATTACTGCTATTGATACTAAAGAAAATTTACTGACTCTCAACCATGAGGCTATTCCTGCAATTAAATGGCCTGCCATGACAATGGGATTTAAAGTTGCTGATCCGGCATTGTTAAATGGTTTAACTGTAGGACAACATGTAGAGTTTGAGTTAAAAGCTGAAGGCGAAAACTATATTATCGTTGCTGTTAAACTGAAAGCTTCATAATCAAGAGTTTATTTAGCCCAATAGTATCTCCTTTCTAAATTGGAGAGATACTATTGGGTATCAGCTTTTTCTATTATGTTCAAATTCATTTGCTTAGAATTTTTATCTGTGTGTTTTAAGATAAGGTCAATATACGAATAAATTAAAAATTAGAACTCAGTTGCTTGTTATAACGTTCAAAAAAGTATTTAAATATACTAGGTTATTTATAACTATAGGTAAAAATAAATTATGGACCAAGATTGGATTCTTCAAAAGAAAGAAACTCGTAGAACTTTTGCTAACTCTACATGGATTCCGTTGAGAGCATCCTCTAGTGAGGAGAAAGGGAATGTCAAAAATATTGGTTATATTAGTGAGTTTTTTGGGTGTGGTTCAGCTGCATTTCCTTCAGAAAAAATAGAAATTGCAGAAACGTTAGGATGGGGGGATCTTGGATTAAGTCGTGATGTTGCTCCTTATGCATACGATGATGGGTATTACTCATCCATTGAGCAATATCAATATAATGATAGAGATCCTATCGGTATTAACCTTATATTTACTCACCAGCAGCCAGTAATAGGTTTAACTAAATGGATAATAAATCCTGATTTAATAGTAGCCCTTCGTTTAGTGAAAGAAGGAGATAATTGGGTAAGACCAGAAGAAGATTTTTGTGTAGTTATAAGGGAGTTTTTTGACTCTAAGGGTAATCATCGTTTAATTGAAATTAAAAGGGAGTTTCTTGCTGATTACTTAGCAGCAAGGGGGCTTTCTCTACGTTTATCTTATTATCGTCAAAGAGTAGAAAATGTTTCTAATATTGAAGATAGTAGTTATGTAGGGCTTGAGAGCTTTAAAGAACAAAGGGATCAAGGTCGATTTGAGCTTTTAATTCGTGATTTAGAAAAAGTTTATGGGGGTGGATGGGCTTCTTTTCGTGTTTGGAGAACTGATATAGATGAAGAAGAAGATGCTCCTGTGATGGGGCCAGAAAATAATGAAAATACTGAATCGGAAAGTTCAGAAGGCCATATAGAAGGTTATCCAGGAGTAAGAGTAGAAGGGGAGTTTTGGCGTGATGAATGGATTGTACATCAAGGGCGAAGTATCCGTGTTCGTGGGGATGTGGATATTAACCTACCAAGTTTCATCGTAGAAACTGATGGGAAGAGAATTTCATCACTAGATTTAAATAATGAAGATGTAGGACGCTGGTTATGGTTTCGCCCAAGCATTGTAAATGAGCTTCTTAATCATCGTGGTTTTTCTTTGAAATGGTATACAGCTGAAACAGGTGGTATCCAGTCTACTTCAGGTTATTCTACGCATTTTGGAATCAATGACTCTGATCTGATTACTGTCTATGCTTATGATATTGCTCGTCTTGAGGCATGGGAACAACATATTTGGGCTGCACATAATGTTGCTCCTGAAGGGAGGGTTTCTGCTGAATTACTGTCCGCTCAAGTAAAAGTACAAGTTGCATCAACTTATGCTGTTGAAGAGTTACTTTTTCAGAGTATGCGTATGCTAGAACAAGGGTTTCGTAAGAAGTTTAAAATTGATTTATATAGACATGACATAGATGATAGCGAATTAACACAAAGTATTTCTCGCTTTATGAGTAGGGATCGCGCTTCATTATTGCGTTTGGCAAAAGATTTGATCCGGGTGTTTTCTGAGCGTCTTAATATCACTGCTCTTCGCACGTTATCTGCTCATAAAGACAAAGATAAATTAGGTTCTAATAAACTTCTTGAAGATATTCTAGCCCAAGAAATTGGCAATGATAAAGCTCGAAAAGTATTTGGAGTAATTGCTGGTACCTATGACATGCGTTTAGGTGATGCTCATCAAACTAGTTCTAAAATTGAAGATGCTTTAAAGCTTGCTAAAATTGATGAACAAGACTCATTTTTAAGGCAAGGTGAACAGCTTATTTCTAATTTTGGGCAAACAATTTGGTGGATTGGGAAATTTTTGTTTGGCCAAAAAGAAGCTGTAGATTAAACATGGGGTTAGAGACTTTAATTATTTTTTTAAACAAAAACTCTTGTTGTTTATTTAGTTTTTCATGGGAAGGTATCTGAGTACTTTAAAAGCTAGTAATGTTCAGATACCGACATACCTAAAGGAGCTCATTACACTATAGACACGAATAGTTATAGAGACGAGAACCATGATGTCGACAGATCAAACAAAAGCCCTGCAAGTGTGTGAAAATATTCTATTAGATAAAAAAGCTAGCAATATACAGGCGCATATTTTACCCAGTGAAAACATAATCATTGACAGGTTACTTGAGCGAAAAGTTGAGTTACAACACGCTTATCGTGAATTGTATTTAAAACTGGGTAAATACCATCAAGCACTCAGAAGCTTTTTAGAAATATTTGTAAGCATTACTTCTATGCATAACCCAGAGGAGGTAGTGAAGTCTAGGTCAGCTCAAAAACAATTAAACGAAGTTAATCAGCAAATTGCTGTTAAAGCTCATGAACTGGCTAACCTGTTAGAGTCAAGATCGGAGTTAATAAATACATCTGATTTTACAACCCCTACCCATTATCACATTGGTAATATAATTCGTGAAGCCTCTCAAAGTAATCCGTATTTCAGATCACATTTGCAAGCAGAGCTAAAGCTGCTTCAAGGTCGGTTTGATTTTAAATATTGGCCTCAGTTACATGAGTTGATAAGAGTAATTGCTGAAGATGCAAGGGTAGCTCTACCTACTGCCATAGATTCTGTTACTGAAGCAGCAACAAGTGGGGAAAGGGCTTCCTTGGCAGATTATTTTAGAGCTTTATTTGAAGCCATAGAATCTAATCGTCAGAAAGAGTATGGTTTTTTACCTGATGACTTTAAATTAACTGATAGTTCAATTGCTACCTTAGCTAATTGTGCACTGCTGTTAGAACCAGAAGAAATGATTGATGGACCATATGTGAAAAACTTTAGAAGTCGTGAGCGCAAACGCCTAAATAGTGGCTTCTAATCTTGAAGTATGTGGACAACTCTAAAGTTGTCCACAAAGTCGATGAAACAATCTGTAAACCTACTGCAATTGAGTTCATGCGAGACAGACTTTTGCTTGTTTCGAAAGCTCGTATTCTTGAATAGACTTTTTCAACTGATCAATTGGAAGATAGAACTCATCTTTAAAGCCTAATTTTTTCATAAAAGCTTGGCAGTCAAGGTTTGGGCGTTCTACTTCTACATATTCGTATCCAAACTTTTCCCCAAAAATACAGAGCTCTTTCAGTAAAGAGGTTCCATGACCATTTTTCTGTTTCTTAAATCCAATACGAGCAACAACAATATATTTTTTATCTTTATAAACAGCAAAGGCATATTTTCCGAATCTTAGATAAAGATCAATTAAACTTTGGCGTAATGTAATCGTTACGCTTGCTTGAGGCATTCTGTTACTTAATGCGGCAGATGAAACATATACTCTTTTATATCCGAATTTTTCTGTAGCAAATCTTCGAACTAAACCAGAAATTTCATTTTGTTCCTCAAGTCCAATTAACCCATCTTCTGCTGATGGTTGGAATGATTCTGTATTCATTATTACTCCAAAATTATAATATCAATAATTAGCTAGACAGATCAAAGTGTGAAGGGTTTTGTCATCATTTCCATCTATTATGATTGCGATTGAATATTTTTTAGTCTCTTGCATAAATAGTTTGGCTCTACACCAATTTTACACCATGATTTTTATTTTTCTTATTAAGTGTCTAATATTTATAATTATTTTATATTAGTTGATCCTATCCATCATAGGTGCGACAGAAATACGAGGTTGTAACGATTGAAGTGATTGCATAGCCAATAGACCCAAAAGTCGTTAAATTAATGAAAGGGCAGCATTATACGGGGTTTAGCCTTGAATCGACAGTGGCATTTAACCGAGTAATTTATAACCACCCTTATGTTGAATATAGAAAGATGATTTATAACAATTTACTTTATGAGTGAGCGAGCTGCTTTTTTTGTAAGAAAGCATCAATGACACTAAATAAAATACAAAGCAGAACAAGAGCTACCCCTGCAACACATGTCATAGCCCCCCCGCCATGATTCCAAGCAAAAATCCCTAAGGCAGAGCCACCAGCTCCTCCAATAAAATAAGTTGTCATATAGATGGCATTAATACGAGATTTAGCATCTGGACGTAAACGGAAAATAATGCTCTGGTTGCTGGTATGAACGAGTGCGAGTGCTAATTGAATTAAAGCAAAGCCAATAACATAACTAGAAAGGAGGGTTTGTCCGAAATAGAAACAAAGCCAGCTCACCAAAAACAGTCCACAACCCATCCAAGTGAGTAATCGTGTGTAGCCTTGGTCGGCATATTTACCAATATAGCGTGTTGATAATGCCCCAAAGATACCGACTAGTGGGACCAGTCCGATAAATAGATCGGGCAAATGGTGTGCCGAAGTCAACAGTAAGGCGATTGTGGAATACAGAATACTTACTGCGGCAAAGGCGAAAGCACCTGTAAGCGCTCTTAATAATAGTCGCTTTTCCTCTTTTAAGAGTTGAGCCATGGAAACAAATATTTGTCCATAGTTCATTTTCATGCGTAAGACATAAGGCAGACGGCTTTTTAAAGTAAATGCCAACAGAAGCATTAATACGCCGCTTACGACATACACTACTTTCCAGTGGAAAAGGTTGGAAAATAAGCCAGCTAGACTGGTAGAGAGTAAAATCCCGACCAATAAGCCACTCATTAAAAAACCAATGATCTCGCCAGTTTTCTCGGGTTTTACGGTCATTGTGGCAAGTGGGATGAGGACTTGGGCAGCAACAGAAAATAATCCCGCTAAAATTGTACCAATCCACAACATGGGTAAGTTCACAGCAAAAGCAGATGTAAATAGACCAACTGCGCAAAGCACCATCAAAAACGGAATAGCTTTGGCTTTATTGACAATATCACCCAATGGGACAATAAAGAGTAAACCGAGGGCATAAGACACCTGAGCAAATGTCACTGTTAAAGCGGCTTGTGCTTGAGTTACAGCAAACTCTTGCTGAATAGAGTGAATTAGAGGCTGACAATAATAATTCACACCTGCACATAAACCGCATGCTGCTGCCATCAACCAAAGCAAAGGTTTATTTTGACTGATATCTTCAGGGGTAGACATGACGTTCTCTCAGTTTTATTGGGTGTATGCCGTTGCTTCAACTTCAATAAGCATGTGTTCTAGCGCAAGGCGCGGCACAGGAATAAGTGTACAGGCAGGAAAAGGATGATTTTTCCATAAATTTTGCATAATTTTAATCAAAATTTGATGTTTTTCGACCGAGTGGTCAACAACTAAAACTCTCAATACAGCAATATTGCTAAGCTCTGCATTGGCTGCTTTTAAAGCATGTTGAATATTATCAAAAACTTGGTTCGCTTGTTCTTCAAAACTTGGGCTTAATTCACCTTGGGAATTTTCGCCTCCTTGACCTGCTACATGAATAATATTCTTAAAGCTTTCCACTACAGCAACATGACTATAAGCGTTAGGAGTTGGGTTATATAAAGTTGATGGATTTATGATTTTAAAAGTTTCTTGACTCATTGGAACTCAACCGTTCATTAAAATTTAGATGAGTATCCAACCTCAACTTAAGTTGAGGTCAAGAGGATTTAATGTTTTAGTCTTTTCTTTCTAAGTGTAATCATCATGACGCCGACAATATTAAGAAGGCAGCCGACCCATTGCCACATATTGAGATGTTCATTTAAAAAAGCAACGGCAAGCAAAATCGTTAAAACTGGTCCAATTGAAGCAATCATTGCAGATTGAGAGGCACCTAATCGTTCAATACTTTGCATGAGCATAACGGTAGGTAACACGGTAACTAAAAAGCCTAAGCCAATGCCATACCAAATTACACTAGAAGGGAGTTGTAATAGAAGTTGAATAGGATGAGGTGTGCTTAGTGCGTAATGAGTTAATGTACCGATACAAGCCACAGTTAAGGCTAACCCTGTGAAATTCCAAGAGCCAAATTTCTTAATGAGAGGTGGCGTCAGCAACAAATAGCCGGCGAAAGCCACGGCACTTGCAAATACGAAACTTGTCCCTAACCAGAAGTTGCCCTGAATTGGTGCGTTGTTGTGCTCCTGAAGCATAACCAGCACGGTTCCACCATAACTAAGAAAAATGGCAAAGAAACTTTTTACATCTAATTTTTGTTTGTAGAGTAAGCTTGATACGATGACTGTAAGCGTGGGATATAAAAATAGAATAATTCGTTCTAAAGAGGCGCTAATAAACATGAGGCCCATGAAATCGAGCCAACTTGCAAAGTAGTAGCCTAATAGACCGGCAAAAATTAAAATTAGCCAATCCTTCTTTTTTATGCCCTGATTATGATGCCTGTTAAACCAGCAAATTAATAGAAAGAACGGTAAAGCGCTTAACATGCGTAAAGCCATCAGGACTGTACCGTCTACTAATGGAGAAAGGGCATAAGTCTGTTTAATAAAGATTGCTTTTGTACTGAATAGAAACGCAGAGCAAAGAGCAAAAAAAGACCCGATTTGAAACGAAGATAAAGAAATTTTCATATACAGGATTGTATAAGAGAGACTGTTGTCTGCAAAAAAAGAAAAATCCTCCTATGTTACACCTCTAAACAAATATCGTGAATCATCAGTTCAAAATATGGGTATTTATTAAATAAATAGTGGGTGGTATTTTAAAAAAGTTCAATTAGAATCCAAATTCTGTACAAAGAATACACATGGGGGAAACATTGCAGCTTGCAATGTTTTTGACAATGAGAAATTAGCTTGAGGAACGCTCATGCAGATCGGAATCCC
Organism: Acinetobacter sp. 1542444; assembly: GCF_000581835.1. Lineage (NCBI taxonomy): Bacteria > Pseudomonadati > Pseudomonadota > Gammaproteobacteria > Moraxellales > Moraxellaceae > Acinetobacter > Acinetobacter sp. 1542444. Next base: position 346,438 of record NZ_JEYA01000005.1, read on the forward strand.
AACCGAAACTGTCGTCGGTGAAAATCGTGTAGCTGCTACGCCAGAGACAGTAAAGAAGTTGATTAGCGCTGGTCATAGCGTTGTGATTGAACGTGGTGCTGGTGTAAAGGCTGCGTACATTGACAGTGCTTATGAACAGGTCGGTGCAACCATTACGGATGATGCCTATACGGGTAGTCAAATTATTTTGAAAGTTCGCGCACCACAGGGCGGGGAAATTCAGAAACTTGCAGCAAATACTGCTGTTGTAGCAATGTTTGATCCTTATCGTAACACCGAGCTAGATCAGTTTGCGAATCAACAAGTGTCTGCTTTTGCTTTAGAACTGCTTCCTCGTACGCTTTCTCGTGCACAAAACATGGATGTGTTGTCTTCTCAAGCAAACTTAGCTGGTTATAAGTCAGTTTTACTTGCTGCTGCTGAATATCAACGCATGTTCCCAATGCTTATGACTGCTGCGGGTACTGTAAAGCCTGCGCGTGTTGTGATCATGGGTGTTGGGGTTGCTGGTCTTCAAGCGATTGCAACTGCAAAACGTTTAGGTGCAATTGTTGAAGCGACTGACTTGCGTCCTACAGCAAAAGATCAAGTTGAGTCTTTGGGTGGTAAGTGGTTAGACGTACCAATGTCTGAAGAAGAGCAACAACGTGCAGCAGATGCCGCTAAAAATGGTTATGGATGGATGCCGGGTGAGCAATACATCAAAGACCAAGCTGCGATTGTAGATAAAGCTGTTTCTAATGCTGACATCGTGATTACTACTGCATTGTTACCAGGTCGTGATGCACCACGTTTAATTAAAGCTGAAACTGTTGCCAAGATGAAACCGGGCTCTGTCATTTTAGATATGGCTGTTGAAACTGGTGGTAACGTTGAAGGCTCTAAAGTTGGTGAGACTGTGTTTACAGAAAATGGCGTGAAAATTTTGGGTGTTCCAAATATTCCAGCAACTGTAGCAACAGAAGCTTCTGCATTGTATGCGCGTAACGTTTTTAATTTCGTAGAGACCCTATTCGACAAAGAGAAAAACTTTGCGATTAATCAGGAAGACGAAATCCAAAAAGCCCTATTAGTCACTCATGGCGGTCAAGTACTGCTTAAGCGTGGTTAAGGAGATTTCTCATGGTTGAAACTATTACAATTTTCGTCCTTGCCATCTTCGTAGGTTATTACGTGGTTTGGGGTGTTACGCCAGCTTTGCATACACCACTTATGGCAGTAACTAATGCGTTGTCATCTATTATTGTGGTAGGTGCGATGTTGCAAACTGTAGGTCTGCCAGTTTTAGGTGTAGATGCTAACGTTGCATTTCAAAGTGTGAATGTGGTGAGCGTACTCGGTGCGATTGCAGTATTTTTGGCAAGCATTAATATTTTCGGTGGCTTTGCAGTAACTGCACGCATGCTGGAAATGTTCAAGCCTAAGCAAAAGAAATAAGAGGGCTTTGACATGGAATTTATTCAAGCAAATGCAAACTGGTTGTACCTTGTTGGCGCAATCCTCTTTATCTTGACGCTTCGTGGCTTATCTGGTCCTAAAACAGCAATTCAAGGTAACCGTTACGGTATGATCGCGATGGCGATTGCAGTTGTAACAACCTTCTTTGTTGCGAATAACCCAGTTATTTGGATGATCGTTGGGGCAATGGTGTTAGGTGCAATCGTGGGTATTGCGCGTGCACGTACAGTGCCAATGACGCAAATGCCGGAAACTGTTGCGCTTATGCACTCATTAGTGGGTTTGGCTGCTGTTTTAATTGCGATTGCTGCAATTTTACATAACAACCAACTTACTGAACTATTTGCTCAAAATGAGGCGGCTTTAACAGCAGCTGGCGTGCAGCATGCACACATGAGTAAGGTTCACTTATTTGAATTGTTTGTTGGTTGTTTCGTTGGTGCGATTACCTTTACTGCATCTGTGTTTGCGTATGGTAAATTGGCTGCGAAAAAATGGGCTAAAACAATTTCTGGTGCATGGGTTAAACCTGTTCAAGCACTTATCTTTGTTGCGATGTTGGCTTGTGGTTTCTACTTCTTTACAACTGGCAACATGACTGCTTTCTGGGCAATGACAGCACTTGCACTTGCATTTGGTTGGGTTTGGATTGCACCAGTGGGTGGTGGTGATATGCCTGTAGTGGTATCGCTTCTTAACTCATTCTCTGGTTGGGCAGCGGCAGGTATTGGTTTTACTCTTGAAAACAACATGTTGATCGTTGCGGGTTCGCTTGTAGGTTCATCTGGTGCGATTCTGTCGTACATCATGTGTAAAGCAATGAACCGTTCGATCATCAATGTATTGTTTGGTGGAGCAATGGGTGGTGCAGCAGTTGCATCTGCAGATAAAGGTGAACAAGTTCAACGTAACTACCGTTCAGGTTCTGCTGATGATGCTGGCTTCTTAATGTCAAATGCGGACAGCGTTGTGATTGTACCAGGTTATGGTATGGCGCAAGGTCGTGCACAAAATGCTGTAAAAGAGTTGTGTGAAATTCTAAAAGAGCAAGGTGTTCGCGTTCGTTTTGCAATTCATCCGGTTGCGGGTCGTATGCCTGGTCATATGAACGTACTACTTGCTGAAGCAGACGTAGCATATGAAGACATTTTGGAAATGGATGAGATTAACTCAGATTTCCCTGCAACTGACGTAGTACTTGTAATTGGTGCAAACGACGTTGTAAACCCAGCTGCGAAAGATGATCCAAGCTCACCGATTTATGGTATGCCGATTCTTGAGGCTCATAAAGCGCGTACAATCATGGTGATTAAGCGTTCTATGGCAACTGGTTATGCTGGTCTAGACAACGATTTGTTCTATAACGAAAAAACAATGATGATCTTTGGTGATGCTAAGAAAGTTGTTGAAGATATGACAAAAGCAATTAACGGTACAGGCCACTAATTTGCTTTGAAATAAAAAAACCACCTTCGGGTGGTTTTTTATTTGAGCTGGTTTTTTAAAGAAATTTTTCTACAAGATCCATAGATTGTTGATACAGGTCACGTGCCAGTTGCTGATTTTTAGCATGTGATGATTTCCAGTCTGGCATATGTGCACTGACATATTCGCCATTACGGTGTTGCCATGCTTCAGAAGTTGCCATTTCTGTAATGAGATTTGCTGGAACTGAGGTTGGCACTAAGCCTAATTTCATCGCTGCATAGACAGGTTTGGGTAAGTCTCGATAAATATCAGAAGCAACACCACCCGGGTGTAATGCATTATTGGTAATTGAACTTCCAGCTAACTGTTCTGCTAATGCATTGCTGAATAGTAAATTCGCAAGCTTTGATTGACCATAATAGAACAGGGGATTGTAAAAACCTTCTGCACGAAACTTGTTGGGTTTAATTGAGCCCACCCAGTGGGCAATAGATGCAAGATGGATAATACGTGCTTTTGGAGATTGTTTTAAAACTGGAAGTAATTTTTGAGTAAGTAAAAAATGACCTAAATAGTTAACCCCAAATTGTTGCTCAAAGCCTTCATTGGTCAATTGTTTGGTTCTGGCAAATAAGCCTGCATTATTAATGAGTACGTCAAGATTGCCATATTTATCTGCAATTTCATCTGCTGCTTTTCGGGTTAACTCAAGATTGTTTAAATCGAGAGAAACTAAATCGACTTGGCCTTTATTGAGTGAGCGTAGTTTGTTTTGCGCCTCTTGCGCTTTTTGTGGATTTCGGCACGCTAGAATGACATGTTGTCCTTGTTTAACGAGTTGTTCGGCTGTGGCAAAGCCAATGCCCGTATTGGCACCTGTAATTAATATCTTCACTTTCTGTACTCCGGTTATGCTATTTATTGGTGAGAACTTTCAGAAAATATATAGTGCTGCAAATCTGACAATTTGTCATGTCAATTTTGGATATATGTGATGTTTGGCTGTTAATAACTAAAGTCAAACGGCTGATTCGAATGTTTTTTTGATACTAAGAGTGTGAAATGATGAAGAGAAATCAAAAAAATCATACACGAGAAATTCATGGCAGAACAAAGTGTCCTTGTGAAAGTGGGAGAACATACGCGCAGTGTTGTAAACAAACTGATCTAAAGTGGTGTGTTAATGATAATGGAATGGTGTTGAAAAAAATTTCATTAACAGATGAGCCAGTAAAACTTTTACAACAAGCTGAAGAACACTTCTTTCAAGTGTTTGAAAGGAAGCCTCATAAAAATGATCCAGTATTTCTCGCTAAATATCTGCTCTCGGATGTTGATATGCAGCGTGAAATGGTTAGGGTTATGGAAAAGGCTGAAATAGGGCCTGAATTCATTTACGCTTATCAAAAGACGGGTGGGCTTTTATTGACAGAGGAAAATGAAAAGCTAGCAACAGGCAAGGATTTAGAAGATTGGAATAATGCAATTGATGAGTATTTTAGTGGTGTTTCAAAAAAATTAAGTAAATTAGAGATTTTATTCCAATCTTTTACTGAGGAGATTTTCGCTTGTATTATTCGTATTGGTTATATTTTGGAGAATGCAATATTAAAGTCAGCAATAAAAGAAAAAAGTTCAAGTAAATTTTTTACTGTGGATGACTATGTGCTCTTACATGTAACGCAGACTGCAAATACTCTTAGGGCGATTGATGTATTGTTAAATGAAAGAATGAGTGGTAATAGTTTGCCTTTAGTGAGACATATATATGAAAATTATATCCATATTGTTTTTGCGCTGAATTGTCCTGATCAACTTATAAATTTAATTGATGTACCTTTGGGGTTGTCTCAAGGAGTATATGTATATGGTAAAAATAATAAGGGAGATGAGGATAGAAGAGTAATTATTAGAAAGTCTGATGGAAAGAAATTTAAGGGACATATTTCAAACTATTTAATGTTAAATAGTAGTAAATATAAAGAAGATACTTTGCTATTTAATTTTTTATATAAGTTTTTATCAGATTACACACATCCATCATTAAATAGTCTTTCTTTAAGAGTAGATAATGATGGTCAAATAGATCATTTGAAAAATAGTTTAGAAGAAGAAGCTAGGTTTTATTCGATATGCTTTTCGGGGGTGGTTCTAGATCAAATGAGAAGCTTGAATTGTGTTTCAAAAAGAGCAAAAAGAGATATTGTGGTGATAGTACGGAGAATTGCGAGAAAAGCTAATGAATTGTTGGATGAGCTATATGCTAACGAGAAACCTGAGCATATCAGTATATTACAAATTAGAATGTCGAAATTGGGACACTAATTCATCTATTTATAACTCTCAAATAAACAAAAAAGCGGCTCAAAAGAGCCGCTTTTTTTAAAAGCAAAATTTTAAGCAACCGACTCTGGAGCGGTACGCCATAAGCTTTCTAAATCATAGAATTTACGAGCTGTTGGTAGCATTACGTGTACTACAACAAAGCCAAGATCAATTAAGATCCATTCTGCATCTCGTTCACCTTCAACGCCAATCGGGCGGAAACCGGCTTTTCGAGCTTCTTCTGCAACATTGTCAGCAAGTGCTTTGACATGGCGAGTAGAAGTACCACTTGCAATTACAATAGCATCAGCGACATTGCTAATTGAGCTAACATCTAACTGGAGAATATCTTTTGCTTTTACATCAACTAAAGCGTCGTGGACGACTTTGAGACAAGCTTGTACGTCTTTATTTGAGGTGTTCATTGCGAAATCGTGAGAATTAGACACGCTGGGCGATGGTTCTAAATTCATATAGGGTATATTTTCCTGACAATTACTCACTATCTAATATAGTGGTTTTCGCACTAAATTTCAAACAGAAGTCGTAACAGTTTATATATTTACATCATCAGAAAAGTATTTTTTCTTCCATGTAAACGACTGATTTGAACCATTTTCAGGTTTATATTCCGCTGCAATATAGTTCTGATATGAACTTTGCTTTAACCAAGAAAAAATTTGTTCATAAGGAATTTGAGCTGTATCAGGCTCATGGCGGCCCGGGCAGTCTGCAAATTGAATATGACCAATTAAGTTAATGTTTTCTTGTAAACCCTCAAGTACATCTTCACCCATCATGGCCATGTGATAGCAGTCATATTGCATTTTGAGGGCAGGGTGATTGACTGCTTCAAGCATTTCTTGGCCCTGCGCAATGTTCTGCACCAAAAAGCGAGGCATATCCGTGCCATTAATCATTTCAAAAACGGGTTCTATATCATGTTCACTGAGTAAGTTGCAGGCAAGTTTTAAATTGGCTGCTAGTGTTTTTAAACAAGGAAGTAAGTCAGCATCTAGTGGTTGCTTACCCGCCAAAATATTAACACGAGGAACGTTTAAAGCCGTGGCATAGCTAATAGCCAATTCTAATGCCTCATGGAAAGCTGTTTCTTGGCCGGGAATGCCTGCTAAACCGTTTCCGCCTTGCATAAGATCACCTGCAGGCACATTAATTAAACAAAGGCTGAGGTTGTAGTGTTCGAGTTGAGTTTGAATATCTGTAATAGACAATTCATAAGGAAATTGAATTTCGACATATTCAAAGCCCTGAGCATGGGCCAGAGCAAAGCGTTCAATTAAAGGAACTTCTGTAAAAATCATGGATAAATTGACTGCAAGACGACCCATACTCAAACTCCGTTTATTTTTGCTCTATTAATTGAATCATAGTAGCTAAATCTTTCTCGGCAAAGCCATTTTTTTGGTGAGTTTGTAGCTGTAATAGAGCTTTTTGTGCAACTGGGATATCTAAATTAACATTGTTAGCCAATGTTACTGCGTTGTTAAGATCCTTTGATAATGTTTGAACTTTCCACTGAACAGGTTCAAAGGTATGAGTTGCCATACGTGGGGTGAGAATTTGAAAAGGTTTTGAATCTGCAAATCCACCCGCTAAAGCTGGAGCGAGCAAAGTCGTATCTACACCTGCTCGATCTGCAAGAGCAACAGCTTCTGCAATAAGCGCACTGTTGGCTGCAACAATGAGTTGATTGCAGATTTTGGTGGCTTGGCCAGTTCCTGTATCTCCCATCCGTGTTACACGTTGAGATAAAACATTATAAACAGGCGTTAATTCTGTAATGGTTTGAGCATCACCACCTGCAAAAATAACAAGCGTGCCTTGTTCTGCTCCAGCTGTTCCACCTGATACAGGTGAATCAATCCAAATAACGTCATGTGTGGCAGCAGTTTGAGCAAGCGTTTTTGTTGCAGCAACAGATAAGCTCGAGAAATCAACAATTACCTGTTTAGCTTTTAAGTTCGGCTGAATTTGTTCAAATACTGCCTCTACGGCTTTGTCATCTGCTAGACAGATTAAAATAACAGGATATTCGCCAATATTTATAAGATCTAGAGGCTGTGCGCCGATATCAATCAGTTCTTCACATGCAGAAGGGGTTCGATTCCAAACCGCAACTTGAAAGCCAGCTTGAATAAGGCGGGTTGCCATGCGGCTCCCCATAAGCCCTATACCTAAAAAAGCAATAGGGGTGTTGCGATCAAAATTCATAATCTAAGCTCTTTATTTATATTGGCGTGGTAAAAAATTAACTTCCGGATGTTTGTCTTTTTTACGAGCAAGTTTGCTATTTTTACCAAGTAATAATTTAAGTTGCCAGATTTTTTCTAGACGCAATGACTTTTCAGGTTGGTGTTCCATTGCATCAAGTACACGTTTTGCAGCAGTGAGAGCATCGGGTGAGCGTTGTAACATTTCAGTGGCAATTTCATTTGCTTTTTCTAGCGGAGAGTCACTTAAATGAGTTACAAGACCAATTTCTTTTGCATAATTTCCATCGAAAACACGAGCGGTTAAGGTGAGTTCTTTTGCAAGATCAACGCCAATTAGTCCCTTCAATGAACGAGTAAGTCCCATGTCTGGCACTAAGCCCCAACGGCTTTCCATAATCGACATTTTTGTGTCTGGATGAGAAATTCGAATATCAGCTGCTAAGGCAAGTTGCATTCCGGCACCAAAACAATATCCTTCAAGTGCCGCAATTACAGGTACAGGTAAATTTTGCCAAATAAGAAATGCTTTTTGGAATAAGCTTTGTCCGGGTTTCACTAGCTCCCAAATGGCAAAGGCAGAATTTTTTGGATTATTCAGATCAGATAAATCAATTCCGGCACTAAAAACTTGTGCTTCACCTGTCAAAATCACACAACGGATATCTCTATCTTTTTTAATGGCTTTTGCTGTTGAAACGAGTTCTTTGAGAAGGGCAAAACTCATGGCGTTACGTTTATCAGGACGGTTTAGATAAACTGTTGCAATGCCATTATTCTTTTCAATACGTAAAAGTGCCATGAAATTCCCGCTTATTTTTTTATCGATAAGCGGAGCATAACATGGCTGTAATTTGGAAACATGACAGCTCAGTCATACCATTTGGTAGATATGCTAGTCAGGAATCACCAAGATTTGATGAGCAGCACTTTCTACTTCTTTCACTACAAGTCCTAACTCATCAAAGCGTCTCATAACTTCTTCAATAAAGCTTTCATCTGCTATACGGCGTTCTTTGCGTAGTGTTGAAATAAATTGCTCAAAATCACCTGTCACTTGTTGCAGTTTTGGAGTACCTACATAGCGGGTAGCACCATAAAGACGATGTAAAACATGCTCAAGTTGAGGGAAGTCTTCAAGCTCGATGAGCTGCTGCATTTCGTCTAGCTCAGTTGGGAAACTATCAACTAACATTTTAAGTAAATCTTGAGCAAGATCTTCTTTGTTTGCTGCAAGCTGCAAGCTTTGTTGCCAGTTTAGAATTTCTGGGTCTAATGCTTCTGCAACGACATGATGGTCTTTATCTGGAGCTTTTGCTGTAAAGTTGTTTTTAGTCCATTGCGTTAAAATCTGAATAATTTGTTCCATTTGAATTGGCTTAGTGACGTAGTCATTCATGCCGACTTTGAGAAGTTTTTGTTTTTCATCGGCAAGGGCATGGGCTGTTAATGCAATAATTGGAAGTTGCATTTCACCATCTAAAGTCGACTCTAATGAACGAATAGCACGCGTGGTATCAATACCTGACATAACAGGCATTTGAATATCCATAAACACTAAATCAAATGGTTTGAGTTTCTGATCGATTCGCTCTTGAATCAGATTAAGCGCTTCTTGACCACTGATTGCTTTAGTTGTTCTAACGTTAAGTTCACCCAGTAGAGCTTCTAAAACAATTAAGTTAGGTAAATGGTCATCCACTGCCAGAATGTGTAAACCCTGACCATTGAAATCTTGTTGTTCCTCTTCAAAAATAGGTTGATCATTTAGTAATTGAATGAGTCCGCTTCGGCTAAGCGGTTGATAGAGAGGGCGAGCACGATATTCAGTGAGCATGTTTGGCTCAAGCGTCATTTGATAGCCATAAACTGCCAAATTACCTTGATAACGACTACGAATTTCTTTTAATAACGCCTCAGTATCACCACTATGGTCAACAATGAGCCATGTATTATCTTTCTGATCAAGATGTTTTAAACGACTAAATAAGTCCAGAATCGATTGTGTCTCGATGTGAGGAACATGATAGTTTTCAAGGTAGTAACGTAAAACACTCGCTGTAGCAGGGTGCGCAAGATAAGACACCACTTGTAAATGTTCAAAGTGTGGGTGTTCGATCTCGTAATCTTCATCTACTACAAATTGTGCGGTAAACCAGAAGGTTGAGCCTTTTTCTGTTGGAGCACGTTCCTGATTATCTTCAAAGCCAATTTGGCCATGCATGAGATGGACAAGCTGTTTAGAGATCGCAAGACCTAAACCTGTACCGCCAAATTGACGTGTAACGGATGCATCACCTTGCGAGAATGATTCAAATAATTTTTTACGATCTGTACCGCTTAAACCAATACCACTGTCTTGAACACTAAAATGAAGTAGGCATTGTCCGATATCATCATGTTCCATACGAACACGAACAATAATTTCGCCATCTGGAGTGAACTTAATCGCATTCGAAATCAAGTTAGTCAGAATTTGTTTGAAGCGTAAAGCATCACCAATCACTTGTTGTGGAATATTGTCGGCATAGTAAAAAGCCATAGCGATATGCTTTTGGGCAGCCAGTGGAGACAGCATATCCATGACATCAAAGACGGCTTCTTCTAAATCAAACGGCGCTGTTTCGAGCTCTAATTTACCAGCATCAATTTTTGAGAAATCTAATACATCATTAATTAATGCCAATAAATGGGCTGATGACTTGCGAATAGTTTGCAGGTAAAGATTTTGTTCGTTATTTAGATTTTGTTGACGAAGTAATAAATGAATAAAGCCATCAATACTGTTTAAAGGCGTTCGAAGCTCATGACTAATATTGGCAAGAAAAACCGATTTGGCTTGGTTCGATGAAATCGCTTGGTCACGTGCTTGACGATAGGTAATGTTTTGAACTTCTAAGGTATCTAGTGTTCTGCGTAAGTCTTCTTCGGTTTGTTCGGTGTGTTCTTTTAACTCTAAAAAGCTAAAGTGTAAGCGTTTAACAACGTTTGCAATATCTCGCTGTAACAAGCGCAATTCACCCGTACTGTTAATAACCATATGCTGGTCCAACGTGTCTGCATTTAAACGTTGCAACTGCATGCGAATTTCGTACATCGGCGCAATCCAGCGACGCGAATAAAAATTCAAGCAAAGTAAAAGTAACAATAAGGTCATTAAGCCAGTAATGACGAGGGCAATCAAAATACGGTAACGTGCCAATTCCAGTGGCTGATTGTCCATCTCAATCACGAGCCAGACAGGTGTTTTTTCTGGTGTATCGCTAATACGAAGTCCATAAATATTGTTGTGGTTATAAGAGATTGGACCAAAAAAATTATTTTTTTCAGTAAAATTTGGCCAGTAACGATTGTCTCGATAACCGATACTTAAATAGGTTTGGCCGTTACTATCAATTAACGCAGCACGCTTTAGATTTTTTTCATTAAACATGCTTTGCATGATGTGCTGGGCATGGTCATATTCATCGGGTTGTAGTTCGACTAGGTGGTATAAATCTAGTGCGATTTGATTATAGCGAGCTAAAATTGCTGAGGCATGATGTAGCTGTTGTTGTTTTACTGAATGTGAGGTTTCAGTTAAAACCAGAAAAGCACCAACACACGTTAAAATCATAATGGGCACAAAAATAAGAGCAATCAATTGCCCATATGCATGATTCAGACGTAAGCGTTTCGATAAGGTTTTATTGAAATTAGACATGGCTACATCAGATTTATCTCTCTGTACGGCATCTTATCACGCTTTATTTTAAAACAGACGGCATTTTATAAATGACCGAGCTTTAATCGCTTTCATGAAAAAGCATATTGAAATGGGTGCAGTACCGAGCATTTTTTCATACAATAGGCCCACCTCGATATAGGTGTTGATCATGAGTAATACACAACCTGATTTTTTAGCCGACGAATTTTTGTTAGATCACTATGTAGGTAAGACACCTCTAGTTCGTTTGCAGCGATTAGCTTCTCATACGCAAGCGATAGTTTTAGCAAAATTGGAAGGTAATAATCCGGCAGGTTCTGTAAAAGACCGTCCTGCATATAACATGATTATGCAGGCAGAAAAACGTGGTCAAATTAAACCGGGTGATACATTAATTGAAGCAACCAGCGGTAATACAGGTATTGCGTTGGCTATGGTTGCGGCAATGCGCGGCTATAAAATGAAACTTATTATGCCGAATAATATGAGCCAAGAGCGTAAAGACGCAATGTTGGCTTATGGCGCAGAGCTGATTGAAGTAACACCGCAGCAAGGTATGGAAGGTGCACGTGATTTAGCCTTGCAAATGGAAAAAGAAGGTAAAGGTCACGTTTTAAATCAGTTTGGTAATCCTGATAATGTTGAAGCTCATTATCTAACGACTGGTCCTGAAATCTGGAAGCAAACAGGCGGTAAAATTACCCATTTTGTGAGTTCAATGGGTACAACCGGTACTATTATGGGTGTTTCTAAATATTTAAAAGAACAAAACCCAGATATTCAAATTGTTGGTTTACAGCCAGCAGACGGATCAAGTATTGCCGGTATTCGCCGTTGGCCAAAAGAATATTTGCCTACTATTTTTGATAGTAGCCGTGTGGATCGTATTATTGATATTCCACAAATTGAAGCTGAAAAAACTATGCGTAAATTAGCGCGTATGGAAGGTGTTAGTGCTGGTACATCTTCAGGCGGTGCAGTTTGGGCATCAATCAAAATTGCAGAAGAAAATCCAGATGCTGTTATTGTTTGCATTATCTGTGACCGTGGAGATCGCTACTTGTCTACAGGTCTGTTTTCAGTACAGGACGATAACTCATAATTGAGAGAAATAATGCGTTTCCCTACCTTAGTTTTTGATATTGAAACTTTAACTGATTTAAAAGCGGGTGCGCATTTATATCATCTTGATTTACCTGAAGCCGATGTAGAGCAAGCATTGACGAAAATCCGTCGCCAAGAATCTGGTATGGATTTTCAGCGTTTGCCTTTACATGAAATTGTTTGTATTTCTGGCTTATGGATCGATGAGTCTGGTTTTCGATTATTTTCTTTTAGTCGAGAACACTATTCTGAAGCAGAAATTTTGCAAAAATTTCTATCTATTTTTGATAAGCGCCATCCGACTCTAGTAAGTTGGAATGGTTCGCAATTTGATTTACCAGTTATCCTATTTCGGGCTATGTATCATGGGCTATCTGCCCCCGGTCTGTTTGATCAAGGCGAGATTGATAGCCAGAAGCGTTTTAATAATTACCAAAACCGTTATCACCATCGCCATATAGACTTAATGGACGTTATGGCAATGTTTAATGGCCGTAATTTTCAAAAGCTTGACGATATTGCCTGTATTTTAGGTTTGCCGGGTAAGCGTGGTGAGTCGGGTTATCATGTGCCTGAATATGTTCGTAATCAACAGTGGTCAAAATTAACGAGCTATTGTGAAGGAGATGTGCTCAATACATGGTTTATTTATTTGCGTTGGTTAGTACTAAAAGGTCAATTGAATGCAGATGAACATAACCACTGGATTAGTTCGAGTATTGAATATTTACAGACTATGCCACAGCAAGCCGATTTCCTTGAAGTATGGGAACGTACTTCGAAACATACCGAATTTACTTCTCACTATTTTAATTCTTCAGATTTTTAGGTTCATTCTTTGAAACAACAAGCCAAATCTCGCAACCTCCAACAACCCGAATATATTTTTCAGGTGGAAACACTTTCTCATGAGGGGCGTGGAATTGCGCATTATGGTTCTCATCCTGAGCACCCTGCAGATAAGCATGGCAAAAAAGTTTTTATTCGTTATGCATTGCCAGGAGAAACTGTAAAAGCTCGGATTACCCATCAAGCGAAGCGTCTTGAAGAAGCTGAAATGTTGCAGTTGTTAGGAGAACCTTCAGCACATCGTATAGAGGCAATTTGTCCTCATTATGGTATCTGTGGTGGATGTAGCATGCAGCATATTCATCCTGATGAACAAATCCGTTTAAAACAAAATGTACTCCAGTCACATTTACAGCATTTTGCAGGTATTCAACCTGAACAGTGGCTAGAACCGATTCGATCTTTACAAAGTGATTATCGTCGTCGTGCTCGAATAGGCGTGCGCTATTTGCCAAAACCAGATCGCTTAATCATGGGTTTTCGTGAACATCATAGTAATCGTCTAACTTCGATCCATAGCTGTAGTGTTTTGGATAAAAACTTATCAAATAGTCTTCCTGAGCTACGCACTTTACTCCAAAGTCTAAAAGGCAAAGCGCACATTGGTCATGTAGAATTAGCAAAAGGTGATAATGAAATTTCTTTATTGGTTCGTCATGTAGAAAAATTAAACAATTCTGATGTCAACCAATTAAAGCAATTTGCGTTACACAAAGGGTGGCAGTTGTATTTGCAACCTAAAGGTCCTGAAAGCATTCATCGTATTGATGATGAACAAGGTGCTTTACGTTTACACTATGCCTTCGAAAGGTTTAATGTAAATTTTGCTTTTTCGCCATTGGATTTTACTCAGGTCAATGCCACAGTAAATGAACAAATGGTTCAATTGGCATGTGAATTGCTTCAATTGCAACCAGGTGAAAAGGTACTTGATCTATTTTGCGGTTTGGGCAATTTCTCACTCCCGTTAGCACGATGTGTTGGTGAGAGTGGTCAGGTTGTCGGTGTTGAAGGGAGTGAAGAAATGGTGCAGCGAGCAACAGCTAATGCGAAATGCAATAGTTTGGTGCAAGCAACCTTCTTTTCACAAGATTTAACAAAAGATTTTTCGCATCATTCTTGGGCAAATCAAGGATTTGATGCATTATTGATTGATCCTCCTCGTGCTGGTGCATATGAAATTATGCAGTATGTATCAAATTTTGGAGCAAAAAGAATCGTTTATGTATCATGTAATCCAGCTACACTGGCAAGGGATGCGGGTGTTTTGGTCCAATATGGTTACCAGTTAAAAAAAGCAGCAGTGATGGACATGTTTACGCATACCGAACATGTTGAATCCATTGCACTATTTGAAAAAATTCAAGAGATAAACGATTAAAAACATGAGTTACATATTGAGGAGAATGGTATGGTCACAGTACGTGAACAGTTACCTGAACAACTAACCGAGTTGTCAGAGGAAACGACTGTAGAGCATGCCGCCGAAACGCAAATCGGTTTAGCCTCATGGTTGGATCGGGTGCGTGAAATATTAGATGGGGCGGAGCTTGAACAACTTGAAAAAGTCGCTCATTTAACCCTGCAAAAAGAGTTAGATTCAACGGTTAATCATCGTTCCAATACTTTTGCTACAGGCGTTGGAATGGCCGACATTCTGGCACATCTCCATGTAGATGAAGATACTTTATCAGCAGCAATGCTTTATCGTAGTGTGCGTGAAGGCATTACCGATATAGAAGAAGTAAAACAGAAATTCGGGGAGCAAGTTTACAACCTTGTCAAAGGTACTTTGGCAATGGGTAAACTCTCAGAACTTATTGAAAAAAATAAACGGTTAGAAGATCACTTTAATAATAATCAACGAGAACATCTAAGCGGCATTTATAAAATGCTGATTTCGGTGACCGAAGATGTTCGTGTTGTTTTAATTAAGTTGGCTGAGCGTACTTATTCTTTACGTGAGTTGGCGAACTCATCACGTGAGCGTCAAGAGCGTGTCGCGCGTGAAATTCTAACTATTTATTCGCCGTTGGCACATCGACTTGGTATTGCTCAGCTTAAATGGGAACTTGAGGATCTAGCATTTCGCTATTTGGCACCAGATCGTTATAAAGAGATTGCTTCTTTATTAAATGAAAAGCGTTTAGAGCGTGAGCATTATATTCAGTTCGTCATTGATCGTTTGAAAAATGAGTTAGCGTCTTACGGCATCGAAGCTGAAATTACAGGGCGCGCAAAACACATTTATTCGATTTATCGAAAAATGAAGAGCAAAAACCTGAGCTTCGACCAACTTTATGACATTCGTGCTTTGCGTGTGTTGGTCAATAGTGTGCCAGAGTGTTACCACTCTTTAGGTATCGTACATCAAATCTGGCGTCATATTCCGCATCAGTTTGATGACTATATTACCAATCCGAAAGCCAATGGTTATCGTTCTTTGCATACGGCTGTAATTGCTGAAAACAAATCTCTTGAAGTACAAATTCGTACTCATGAGATGCATGATGAAGCAGAGTTAGGCGTATGTTCACACTTTAACTATAAAGAAGGTTCAAAGAATACCGACCATTCCTTTAACCATCGTTTGCATTCATTACGTGCTGTTTTAGAACACTATCAAGAACGTAATGAAACGACGGTACATCAAAACGAAGATGAAACAGAAGGCTTTGAACAGTTACAAGACTTTGAAGGCTTTGAGAAGATTTATGTTTTCAGTCGTGATGGTGATATTAAAGAATTGCCGCGTGGTTCAACAGTTTTAGATTTTGCCTATCATGTGCATACAGAAGTAGGGAATAAGTGTTATGCAGCGCGGGTCAATCAGCGTTATGTGCCACTTACCTATACTTTAAAAACGGGTGAACAGGTTGAAATTTTAACTAAAAAAGATCGTGAACCAAACCGTGACTGGTTGGTGAACTCTTTGGGTTATATCAAAACCTCTCGTGCACGTGACAAGTTGCGTCATTGGTTTAGACAGCAAGACCGTAGTAAGAATCTTGAAGTAGGCCGAGAACTGCTTAATAAAGAGTTGGCTCGTCTTGCGATTCACCCAAAAAGTATCGACCTAAACGATTATTCATCACATTTTAATGTGAAGACCGGCGACGACATTTTGGTGAATTTGGTCAGTGGCGATATTAGCTTACATGCCCTGATTAATCAGGTGAACCGCCAAATGCATCTAGATCAGGATGAGCCTGAACTAGTACTTAAACCAACGTTAAATCCGCGTGCTAGCCATACGCTATCAGCACATGGCATTTTAATTGATGGTTTAGATAATGTAGAGCTGCACATCGCTCAGTGCTGTCAGCCGGTACATGGTGAATCAATCGCTGGATATATTACTTTGAACCGTGGTGTCAGCATCCATAAAGTCATTTGTTCTGACTATCAGCGGATGATTAAGCAAGAGCCAGAGCGTGCTGTTGAAGCTGATTGGGAAATGCAGCCAACACGGGGTCAAAGCGTTCAGATTGTGGTGGAAGCATATGATCGTCGTGGTCTGCTTAAAGACTTAACTCAAGTGATTTTCTCTGACCAAATCAATATTCGTCAGGTTAATACAATTTCTGAGGCAGATGGTATTGCTAATATGAAGTTGCTCATTGAGGTTAAAGGTTTAGCGCAGCTTTCTCGTTTATTGGCTCGCCTAGAGCAGCAACCTGGAATCATTAGTGCGCGACGCATGATTCAAGGCGTTTAATAAATTAAGTAAAAAGGCTGTCAAATGACAGCCTTTTTATTGCAAATTACTTTTTAGATAAATAAATATTGGTGAGTCGATTTAGAAACTGAGGGCTCAACGTTGATAGTTGATAAAGTAGTTTGGTTTTTATACCCACTGGAGTGTGAGTAGGCGTCCAAAAATGAGCCTTTTTCTCTACAAGCGTAAGCACCTGCTGAGCAATATCATTGGGGGTTAAATCTATCCCCATATTTTGAATTGTGCCTGCATCCATATTGTTAACCATTGCAGTTTGCACAAATAGCGGCATCACATCTAAAACGCGAATACCATATTTTTTCCATTCCACATCTAAACCTTCAGTAATTCCGCGAACTGCAAATTTACTAGCTGAATAAGAAATCAAATCAGCTTGCCCATAAATTGCAGAGGCTGAAGAGAGGTTGATAACGCGTGCAAAAGACGCTTGCTTTAAGTAGGGTAGAGCAGCGTGACAACCATTGATTACGCCGTTTACATTAATATTTATTGTTCTTTGGTGAGCTTTAATATCAGTCATTTCAAACGCGCCAGAATATAAAATACCTGCATTATTTACCAAAATATTAAGTTCACCAGCCCATTCGGTAAATTCTTTTAATGTGTATTGCCACTGGCTGTAATCACTTACATCTAGATAGCCGGCACGGGCATTTGGCCCTAAGTCATTTGCTAGTTCCTGAGCAAGCGATTCATTAATATCGTAAATGCCTACTTTATATCCTTGTTTGTAGAATACGCGTGCAATTTCAGCCCCAATACCTTGAGCGGCACCACTAATCAGAATACTGTATCTCATCTTTTTTCTCTTTGTCAGTACAATAGTGCGACTGATTTAATCGCTTTGATTTTGATCATAACAAATTAAAATCTTAGTTTGACTGACCGACTTTTTAAACTTGAGGGTTACCATGGATAAATTGCTTAAAATCATGCAAGAGTTACGTGAAAAATGTCCGTGGGATCAACAACAAACCCCAATGTCACTGACTAAATATGCGATTGAAGAGGCGTATGAAGTCGAGGCGGCCATCCGTCAAGGTGATATTAATGAAATTAGAAATGAACTAGGCGATTTGTTATTGCAAGTTGTGTTTCAATCACAAATGTTTAGTGAGCAAGGCGCTTTTAACTTTCAAGATGTTGTTGAGGCAATAAGTGAAAAGTTAATACGCCGTCATCCCCATGTTTTTCAGGCAGATCAATTTAATACTTTAACACCCGAACAAGTAAGTGAGCTTTGGAAACAAATTAAGCAACAAGAAAAACAAGGCAAGCGGCAATCAAGATTAGATGAAATTAAACATGGGCCAGCTCTGTTACAGGCACAAGAAATTCAAGCAAATGTAGCTAAGGTTGGGTTTGATTTCGAAACGGTAGAAGATGCTTATGAAAAACTAGAAGAAGAGTTGGATGAGTTTAAGCAGGCCCTAAAAAATCAAAATATTGATGAAATTCAAGACGAATTTGGAGATTGCCTGTTTTCATTAGTCAATGTTGGACGTAAACTTGCGATTTCAAGTGAAACATCACTTTTATCGACAATACATAAATTTAGAAGCCGTTTTGCTTTTATTGAAGATCAAGCGCAAAAACAGCAAAGAACATTAGAGGACATGACCTTGTTTGAAATGGATGAATTGTGGAATCAGGCAAAGCGGCAGTTAAAGTTAGGGGAAAAAACACATGCAGCTCAGCATGAATCTTTGGAAGAATAAGCACAACATTTTCATTGTTTTATTTTGGAGCCTGATTTCTTCAACCTTTGTTCAGGCTCAATCTTTTGATCAAAATTTTAAGGAGTGGAAGGCTAAACAGCAGATGTGTGATCAGAAGTTGAGCATGCAACAAGCCTCTCATTCTAATAGTCCAAAAAGCTCAGTTATGACTGATTCGTCAGGGCAAATACACTTGAATCAAGCCAATATTGATGAGCTCCAAAAGCTAAAAGGTATTGGTGAGAAAAAGGCTCAGGCGATTGTAGAATACCGTCAAAAGAATGGCGGCTTTAAAAATATTGATGAATTTAAAAATGTAAAGGGTATTGGTCCAGCCATTTTTGAAAAGAATAAAACGCGTTTGACTTTATAAATCATCTGTCTGTCAATTATCATTTCATGCGCAAACTACAGAGAATCAAATTGCCCTTTGTGTGCGTTAGAGCTATGATTAGCGACAACTTGTTATTTACGTCCTGACGTAGGAGACAGCGTCTTTTGCAAACCTTGCGAGCGTCAAAATGTGGTTTGTCCACAGCCCAACTTCCTTCTTCGATTTTAGATGTGATCGATAGCCTGACTAAAGCTGGCTATGAAGCTTATATTGTTGGGGGTGGTGTCCGTGATTTAATGCTAGGGCTTAATCCTAAAGATTTCGATGCAGTCACTAATGCAACACCTTCCCAGATTAAAGAAGTTTTTGGCCGACGTTGTCGAATCATTGGCCGTCGATTTGAATTAGCACATGTCTATTCAGGGCGTGAGCTTATTGAAGTTGCAACTTTCCGTGCTCCTCCAAAAAAAGCAGTCACTAGTGCTTCGGGCATGATTTTACGTGACAATAACTGGGGAACAATCGAACAAGACTTTGCTCGCCGTGACTTTTCAATCAATACGCTATATTACCAACCGCGTAAGAGTATTGTGCTTGATTTCTGCAAAGCAATTGACGATGTAAAAAATAAAACTCTACGTTTATTAGGTGATCCGGCACAGCGCTTCGAAGAAGACCCTGTGCGTATGCTGCGGACTTTACGTTTTGCAGCGAAGTTAAATTTTAAAATTGATTCAGATATTCTCGATATATTTGATGCAGAGATGACGCAACTATTGCGTGATGTTTCTCCGCATCGTTTATATGATGAATCTCAGAAGCTCTTTACAATGGGGCATTTGGCGCGTGTTTTGCCAATGTTGATTGAGTTTGGTGTTTGGAAACAACTCTTTGCCGATATTCAGCCTAACCTCACTCCATTTATTTTAAGAGCAGCAAAGAATACAGATCAGCGTATTCAAGTGGGTAAAACAATCAACCCTGCATTTTTCTATGCAGTCTTATTGTGGCAACCATTTTTAGAGCGTTGTGAATTTTATTTATCTAAAGGTGTGGTACCAGCTGAAGCGCGTGCACAAGCTGGTTTAGATGTCTTAAAACGTCAGGCAACACGCACTGTGATTCCTCGTTTTGCAGAAACTTTTATTCGTGAAGTTTGGGAAATGCAGACCCGTTTGCTTAATCCGAAACCACAGCAAATTGAAGCATTGGCTGGACATGCGCGTTTCCGTGCTGGTTTTGACTTCTTGTTACTTCGTGAAAAGTCAGGTGATGACACGACACAGGGAATGGGAAGCTGGTGGGAAGCCTACCAAGAAATGTCGAATGACGAAAAAGAAGCTGCAATTAGCCAGTACAATCGTCAGAAAGCTAGAAACCGTCGTAAAGCCGTTGCTGAACCTGTTGAAAACAATAAAGTTGAGACGGAAATCGAACCTTTGGTTGATATTCCTGAACCACGCAGCCGTCGTGGGAAAAAAGAACGTGCTCGACAAGAACAATCGATGGGTCGTTTCGTTGAAAAAGCCTCTGCTTCAGAAGCTGGGGTGATGAGCGACCATCCGATTTTGAAGCGTAAGCGTGTACAACGCGATTTAAGCCAAGTTATTTTTGGGCCAACGCAATGACAACGAAGACCTATATTGGTTTAGGAAGTAATTTGGGTGATTCGCGCCAAATCTTATCTGAAGCCATTGCTAAGCTTAAAACTTTAGGTGGAGTGAAAGTTTCTAAACTTTATCAAAGTCCACCTATGGGGCCTCAAGATCAACCAAATTATTTAAATGCAGTTGCAGAGCTAAATACAGATCTCATGCCTTTAGATTTGTTAGACCAGTTACAACGATTTGAGCAAGAAGCTGGTCGTGTACGCGTTCGTCGTTGGGGAGAGCGTACCTTAGATCTGGATTTGCTTATATATGGTGATGAAAAAATTCAAAATGAGCGCTTAACTGTGCCACACATTGGAATTCTAGAGCGAGATTTCGTTGTAATTCCTTTATTAGATTTAGACGCTGATTTACATATTAATGATCAGCCACTTAAAAATTTAGAACTCATACAGCAGCCCACGCTGACTGTACTTGCTGATGAGTCTTGGGCTTAACGCCTGACTTATTACGTTCTGCAAACTCCTGTAGAGGATACCATCATGATTAGTCTAAGTGACTTAAGAAAATTTAAAGCCGAAGGACGTAAGTTCTCTTGTCTAACTTGTTACGATGCGAGTATGGCAAAAGCAATGGAACTTGCTGAAATTGATACAATCTTAATTGGTGATTCTCTTGGAATGGCAATTCAAGGTCGTGACTCAACTTTACCTGTAACTGTTGAGGACATGGCTTATCATACGGCGGCGGTGCGTCGCGGTAACCAGCATGCTTTGATTATGACTGACTTACCATTTATGAGTTATGCCACCTTAAATGATGCTTTGCAAAACGCAAGAACAGTTATGCAAGCTGGTGCCCAGATGATCAAAATCGAAGGCGGCGCTTGGCTAAGTGAAACTGTACAAGTGTTAACTCGTAATGGTGTACCTGTGTG
Organism: Acinetobacter sp. 1542444; assembly: GCF_000581835.1. Classification (NCBI taxonomy): domain Bacteria; kingdom Pseudomonadati; phylum Pseudomonadota; class Gammaproteobacteria; order Moraxellales; family Moraxellaceae; genus Acinetobacter; species Acinetobacter sp. 1542444. The sequence continues at coordinate 367,877 of NZ_JEYA01000005.1, forward strand.
CGTACATTTAGGTTTAACTCCTCAATCTGTACACGTATTTGGCGGTTACAAATTACAAGCTAAAACACGTGAAGCAGCTGATCAACTTATTGCTGACTGTACGGCAGTGGTTGAAGCAGGTGCGGCAGTTCTATTGCTTGAATGTGTTCCTGCTCAGTTGGGACAAGAAATTGCTGAACTATTTCCAAATACACCTGTGATTGGTATTGGTGCGGGTAATGCGACTGATGGTCAGGTACTTGTAGTACAGGATATGTTGGGTTTAACTTTTGGTCGAGTTGCGCGTTTTGTCCGTAACTTTATGAAAGAACAATCTGGCGAAACAGCAATCCTAGACGCTTTTAAAGCTTTTCATGCTGCTGTGCAGGACCAGTCATTTCCAGCCAAAGAACATACTTTCCACGTTGAGCTGTAATTCATGAAAACAGAAACCACCATACAAGGTCTTGCAGCTTCTTTAAATCCTGCTAGAGCTGCGCGTAAAATTATTGGTTTTGTCCCAACCATGGGAAATCTACATGAAGGACATCTTACACTTGTTCGTGAAGCGAAAAAGTTATGTGATGTTGTGGTTGTTAGTATCTTCGTAAATCCAACTCAATTTGGACCGGGTGAAGATTTTGACAACTATCCTCGTACTTTAGAACAAGATAGTCGTCTATTGGCCGATGTAGGGTGTGACATTATTTTTGCACCATCAGTTGAGCAAATGTACGGTACTCAGCCACGTTTAACCAACATAAGTGTCAGCCAAATTACTGATGCTTTATGTGGTAGTTCACGTCCTGGGCATTTTGATGGCGTAGCTTTGGTGGTCACCAAACTCTTTAATATTGTGCAACCTAACTATGCTTTCTTTGGTCAAAAAGATTACCAACAGTTAGCAGTGATTCGCCAGTTTGTACAAGATTTAAATATCCCGCTAGAAGTAATTGGTGTGCCAATTGTTCGTGCAGCAGATGGCTTAGCTCTTAGTTCAAGAAATGGTTATTTAAGTCCAGAGCAACGTCAGGTCGCTCCGGTTATTTATCAAAGTTTAAAGCAAGCTGAGCAGCAGTTACATCAAGGCAAAGATCTACAACAAGTTTTAGAAGATATCAAAACTCAGTTGACAGATAATGGGTTTGTTGTGGATTATGTCGAAGCTCGTCAGTCAAATCTGTTACCTGCTACTCAGTTTGATCGTGATATTGTGTTGTTCATCGCGGCAAAATTGGGTGCAACTCGTTTGATTGATAATTTAGAAGTTGCCTTTACACTCCAATAAACAGATCAAAGGACAGCCATGCCATGAAGCGTATACTTATCGTGACAGGACAGTCTGGTTCAGGAAAATCTTCGGCTCTCCAAGTGTTAGAAGATTTGGGCTATTACTGTATTGATAATTTGCCTTTGGCATTGCTGCCCGAAATTGTGGCAAAGCTAGATCATGAAAATAATCTAGAGCAGTTGGCACTAGGTGTGGATGTTCGAAGCACTCGTGCAGATATGCAAGAGTTCGACCATGTTTTTGAGCAACTACAAAAACATGGCACAGTTGATGTGATTTATCTGACTACGCAAGATCAGGATTTGATTGCACGTTTTAGTGCATCGCGTCGTCCCCATCCATTGGCCAATCGTTTTAAAAGTCTGTTGCAATGTATTCATGAAGAAAAGCAGTTACTGCTGCCAATTCAGTTCCGCGCTACAGTTCATATTGATACAACGGATAAAAGTGTTCATGATTTAAAGCATATTTTACTGTCTAAATTGGGGCAGTCAGATAAGCTCATCGTGATATTGCAGTCATTTGGATATAAACATGGCATTCCTTTAGATGCTGATTATGTTTTTGATGTACGGCATTTACCAAATCCGCATTGGGATTTAGAATTGAGACGTTTTTCTGGTTTGGATGAGCCAGTAAGACTATTTTTAGAAGCAAGTCCGCAAGCAAACGAAATGTTTGATGATATTCTTCACTTCTTAAAAAAATGGCTTCCAGCATTTGCTGAAGGACATCGTCACTATATGACGATTTCTATTGGTTGTACTGGTGGTCAACATCGTTCCGTTTATATCGTAGATAGACTAAAACAAGCACTTGAGGCAGAATGGTCTGTTCAGGTCTTACACAGAGAAATGAAGCACTGGTCATGATAGACACAACTGTTGATGTAATTAATAAACTCGGTTTACATGCTCGTGCATCAGGAAAACTGATAGAGGTCACTACAAAATTTCGTTCGTCGATCCAAATTGGAAAAGGCGATCATTTAGTAGATGCAAAAAATATTATGTCTTTGCTGATGTTAGGTGCAGGTAAAGGGACCACTTTACGATTGGTCATTGATGGTACCGACGAAGAGCAGGCATTAAATGAAGTACAGGCGTTATTCGCCGCAAAATTTTATGAGGCAGATTAATCGTGGCACGTCGTCCCCAACGTTATACTGAAGAAGATTTTGGCTCTTTAGAAGGACGTGCAAGTAAGACAGAGCAGAAAAAAGCAGTTCAACGTATGGCTGCTTTAGGTGAGCAATTAGCACAACTTTCTGTTAAACAGATTCAAAAACTCCCAGTTGATGAACGTTTAATTGATGCGTTAATGGAAGTACAGAACATTAGTTCTTTTGAAGCTCGTCGTCGTCAGTTTCAACGTATTGGTAAATTATTGCGTAATGAAGATGAGACCATTATTTTGTCTTATTTAACTCCGCAGCAAGGCGCAAAAAAACAGGCTCAATTGATGCGTTGGGTTGATCGTATGATCGAACAAGGTGACCCTGCAATTAATGAATTTAGTAAAATTTATAATGCTTCGGAACGTCACACCTTGCGTCAGCATGTGTTGAGAATCAACCGTGATAAGAGTCAACAAGTGAGTGAAGCAGAGCTTGAGGTGTCAAAAGGTAAATTTGTGAACTATGTACAGCAAATTGCCTTATTGTCTGATCAAGGCTAAATGCTCTTCCATAAAAAAGCGACGCTCAAGGCGTCGCTTTTTTATTTATACATTTTCAGCCCGTTCTTTTGCCCATTCACGCAAAATGAATTTCTGTAATTTGCCTGTCGATGTTTTTGGAATTTCTGTAATAACCACATCCTTAGGCACTTTAAAGCGCGCTAACTCTTTTTGGCAATGTTCAATAATTTCTTCAGGTGTTGCTGTAGTACCCATCTTTAATTCAATAAACGCGCATGGTACTTCTTGCCAACGTGCATCGGGTTTAGCGACTACCGCAGCGGTTAATACAGCAGGATGTTTATACAAAACATCTTCTACTTCTAAAGATGAAATGTTTTCTCCACCTGAAATAATGATGTCTTTCGAACGATCAGTAATTTTTGCATAACCATCTGGGTGGCAAACGGCTAGGTCGCCTGTGTGAAACCATCCACCTGCAAATGCTTCTTGAGTCGCTTTAGGGTTCTTTAAATAGCCTTTCATGACAATATTGCCACGGAACATGATTTCCCCCATGGTTTGACCATCATTAGGCACAGGTTCCATAGTCTCGGGATCTAACACACGCATGCTGTCTTGCAACGGGTAGGGTACACCTTGACGGGAATGAAGTTGGGCTTGTTCAGCAATTGATAGCTCATTCCATCCAGATTGAGAAGCGCATAGGGCAGAAGGTCCATAAGTTTCTGTTAAGCCATATACATGGTTTACGTTAATCCCCATGTTTCGCATCCCTTCAATAATGGCAACAGGGGGAGCTGCCCCAGCAACCATAACTTCAACATGGTGATCAAAGCTGGTTTGTTTTTCTTTAGGTAAGTTAAGAATCATTGAAAGAACAATAGGCGCACCACAGAAATAATCAACTTTGTGTTCTGCAATCAATTGCATGACTAATTCAGGATCGACTTTGCGTAAACAAATATTGGTTCCACCACTTGCTGCTATGCTCCATGCAAAACCCCAGCCATTACAATGAAAGAGGGGTAGTGTCCATAAATACACAGCACGCGGTTTCATTCCACAAGCCAAGATATTGCTTGCAGCATTAAGATAAGCCCCACGATGATGATAGACCACACCTTTAGGATTACCTGTAGTTCCAGATGTGTAATTTAAGCTAATCGCATCCCATTCATCTTCTGGTAAATGCCAAGAGAAGTTAATGTCGCCTTGAGCGATCCATTCTTCATATTCAAAAGAACCTAAAAACTGATTTTCACCTTCATATTCTGTATCGGCTACATCAATTACAATAATGTGCTGGTTAGGAATAAGTGAGAGGGCTTCTCTTGCCAAATTCACAAATTCAGGATCAACCAACAGCACTTTACTTTCAGCATGTTCCAACATGAAAGCGATTGTTTTTGCATCTAAACGTGTATTTAGGGTATTAAGTACCCCCCCCGCCATAGGAACTGCAAAATGTGCTTCAATCATGGCTGGAATATTTGGCAATAAGACAGATACCGTATCATTTTTCTCAATTCCCAGTTGCTTGAGCTGAGATGCAAATTGGCAACAACGTTGGTAAGTTTCTTTCCATGAAATTTGGCGCTTACCATGAATAATTGAAGCTTGATCTGGGTAAATATAAGCCGCACGCTCTAGGTAGCGTAGAGGTGATAACGCAACAAAGTTTGCGGGTGTGCGTGGTAACTCATCATAAGCACTAACCATGTGAAACAACTCCGTGTTCTATTTTTAATTCATTCTTTGAACATATGATGTAATATTAATCAAAGCATCTATGCTTTAGTCTTAAAGGTGATACCCTCCAGTCAAAAAATGAGCAGAAATGCTATTTTCTTCATCTTAAACCACTTGTGTTAAACATGTTTAAAAATCATCTCAATATATTTTTAAGTCATTTATTGCTGTTTACGCGATAAGCAAAATGTATTTATGATTTTATGGACTCAAAGGTTTTCACATTGCTTGAACAAGTGTAAAATCTTTCAGGTTTTTTAACTTTGATTTACACCGTTTTTATATTTTGAGGTTCGCCTCGATCATAATCTCGCGGTGAAATGCTCCTTCGTATAGGGCATCACTCCTTAAGGATTTTTTTATGCCAATTATCACATTGCCAAATGGCGATCAAAAGAGTTTTGATCACGCTGTATCTGTTATGGAAGTTGCCCAAAGTATTGGGCCTGGTCTAGCAAAAAATACTGTTGCTGGCCGTGTAAATGATCGCTTAGTTGATGCATGTGACTTAATTACCGAAGATTCGACCTTACAAATTATCACTCCAAAAGATGAGGAAGGTCTTGAAATTATTCGCCACTCTTGTGCACACCTTGTAGGGCATGCTGTTAAACAGCTTTTCCCAGAAGCCAAGATGGTGATTGGTCCAGTCATTGAAGAAGGTTTTTACTACGACATCTGGATGCCACGTCCTTTTACTTTGGATGATATGGCAGCTATCGAAGAGCGCATGAAAAAGCTCATCGATCAAGATTATGATGTCGTTAAAAAAATGACACCACGTGATGAAGTTATTGCTGAATTTACTGCGCGTGGCGAAGAATATAAATTACGCTTGATTGCAGACATGCCTGAAGAAACACAAATGGGCTTGTACTACCATCAAGATTATTTGGATATGTGTCGTGGTCCACACGTACCGAATACCAAATTCTTAAAATCGTTCAAGCTCACAAAAATCTCTGGTGCATACTGGCGTGGTGATGCGAAGAACGAACAGCTTCAACGTATTTATGGTACAGCTTGGGCAGACAAAAAACAGCTCGCTGCATATATCAAACGTATCGAAGAAGCTGAAAAGCGTGACCATCGTAAAATTGGTAAAGCTTTAGACTTGTTCCATATGCAAGAAGAAGCACCGGGTATGGTGTTCTGGCATCCAAATGGCTGGACTATTTACCAAGTACTTGAACAATACATGCGTAAAGTTCAGCAAGAAAACGGTTACCTTGAGATTAAAACACCACAAATTGTAGATTTTACACTGTGGGAAAAATCAGGTCATGCGGCGAACTATGCTGACAACATGTTTACAACTCATTCTGAGAATCGTAACTATGCCGTTAAGCCAATGAACTGCCCATGTCACGTGCAAGTGTTCAACCAAGGTTTGAAGTCTTACCGTGATCTACCGGTTCGTTTAGCAGAGTTTGGTTCTTGTCATCGTAACGAACCATCAGGTTCTTTACACGGCATTATGCGTGTACGTGGCTTTACACAAGATGACGCGCACATCTTTTGTACTAAAGAACAGATCGGTCAAGAAGTTGCAGACTTTATTAAGCTGACTTTAGAAGTTTATAAAGATTTTGGCTTTGAAGAAGTGCAAATGAAACTTTCTACACGTCCAGAAAAACGTGTGGGTGATGATGCACTTTGGGATATGGCTGAAAAATCTTTAGCAGATGCTTTAGATGCAGCGGGTCTCGAATGGGAATTACAACCTGGTGAAGGCGCGTTCTACGGTCCGAAAATTGAATTCTCATTGAAAGACTGTCTCGGACGTGTATGGCAGTGTGGTACTATTCAGTGTGACTTCAACTTGCCAGAACGCTTAGATGCGTCTTACGTGACTGAAGACAATGATCGTGATCAGCCTGTGATGTTGCATCGTGCAATTCTTGGCAGTTTTGAGCGTTTTATTGGTATACTAATTGAACACTACGCTGGTTTCATGCCACCTTGGTTGTCGCCGTTACAAGCATGTGTCATGAATATTACGGACTCTCAAGCTGAAGCTTGTGAGAAAGTCGTAGCAAAACTCAAAGAAAATGGCCTTCGTGCTATTTCTGACTTGAGAAATGAAAAAATCGGATTTAAGATTCGTGAGCGTACTCTAGAGCGTATTCCTTACCTATTAGTTCTTGGTGATCGAGAAGTTGAAGAAGGTACAGTGAATGTGCGTACCCGCTCAGGAAAAAATTTAGGTACTATGTCAGTAGATGCATTCATTGACTTAGTGAAGTCTGCCGTCGCCGAACGTGGCCGGTATATTGTGGAGTAAGAAAGATTAAACAGCCTGACCGTAACCAACAACAAGGTGCAAAAAGCAACCGTCCAGCAATTAACGACGAGATCCGTGCAAAAGAAGTACGCCTCGTTGGTGCTGATGGTGAGCAAAAAGGAATTGTTTCATTAAATGAAGCACTGCGCGCTGCTGAAGAGGCAGATCTTGACCTAGTTGAGATCGTTGCAAACGCCGAGCCGCCTGTTTGTAAAATTATGGATTACAACAAGCACTTGTTTGACCTTAAGCAGAAGCAAAAAGATGCGAAGAAAAAACAGCATCAAGTGCAAGTGAAGGAAATCAAACTGCGCCCTGCAACTGATGTTGGTGATTATCAAGTTAAGCTTCGTGCTATTTTGAAATTCCTTGAAGAAGGAAACAAAGTGAAAATCACTTTACGTTTCCGTGGTCGTGAAATGGCTCACCAACAACTTGGCTTAGCTCAATTACAAAAGATTGAAGCTGATGTTGCTGAGTTTGGGGTTGTGGAACAAGCACCTAAAATGGAAGGCCGTCAAATGGGTATGTTACTTGGACCGAAAAAGAAAAAGTAATACTCAAAAAAAGCACTGCAAAAGCAGTGCTTTTTTATATCCTTATCATAATAAAAAAAGATGATTTAATTTTCTCTGTTCAGTTTTATTTAAGACAATTGCTATATCTTTTAAAAGAAATTCAATTCTTGAATTTTATGTATTTTTTAGTGTTGGAAATCTCATCGTCCCTCTTAAAACATGCTATAACGCAAGACGCAGTCATGATAACGATGAATAGGAAAATAGAATGATTGATCTATATTATTGGGGAACTCCCAATGGACATAAAATCACAATTGCCTTAGAAGAAATGGGACTGGACTACACTCTTTACCCAATCAATATTTTAGAAAATGATCAATTTCAACCAGACTTTCTGAGAATTTCTCCAAATAATAAAATTCCGGCGATTGTTGACCAAGATGGACCTCGTGGTGAGCCAATTTCAATATTTGAATCAGGCGCTATCTTGCAATATCTAGGTCGAAAAACTGGATTATTTTATCCAACTGATGAGCAAGAGCGAGTTGAAGTTGAACAATGGCTCATGTGGCAAATGGGTGGGCTAGGGCCTATGCTAGGGCAGAATCATCATTTCAATCGTTTTGCCCCAGAAAAAATACCATATGCGATCGACCGGTATGTAAATGAGACTAAGCGTTTATATGGTGTGCTGAATAAGCAGCTTATTGGTCAGAAGTTTGTTGCAGGTGAATACTCGATTGCTGATATGGCAATTTTACCTTGGATCTTGCGCTATGAATGGCAAGGTATTCAGCTAGAGGATTATCCTTATGTACAAGAATATATTGTTCGCTTGACGGCACGTCCTGCGGTACAAAAAGCACTATCAATTAAAGTCATCTAACTTTTATTGGTAGCGTAATGAATAAAGTGAAAGGTGATTTGGTCTAATTTAATATGCTAAGTTACTTTTTACTTTTTTTGAGTGCGTTTGGGGCGGCTACATTATTACCGTTACAATCAGAAGCTGTGCTCGCCACCTTATTATTAAAAAAAGAATATTCTGCTTTTCTTCTAATTTCTATCGCCACTTTTGGAAATGTACTGGGCTCGTGTGTGAACTGGTGGCTTGGTTTAAAAATAGAGCATTTTAAACACAAAAAGTGGTTTCCTGTTTCTGAAAAGCGCTTAGAGCAAGCTCAAAGCTTTTATTATAAGTATGGGTTTTATTCGCTGCTGCTAAGTTGGACACCTGTGATTGGTGACCCAATTACTTTAGTTGCAGGTTTATTCAAAGAAAATTTTTGGCGCTTTTTAATTATCGTTTTGATTGCTAAAGCAGGGCGTTATATTTTTATTTATTGGGTAATTACAGACTTTATTTAAAGTAAAAGCATCCGAAGATGCTTTTATTAAAAGGATTTAATTAGTCTTCTGAGCTTTTGGTAATATCGACTTTAAATAGATCATTGGTTTTTAGCCAACAGAAGGTGACCACTGCAAGTGTCATACAACCACCAAAAATAGTTGCTGCAATCGTTCCTAAATATTTAGCTGCTAAACCTGACTCAAATGCACCAAGCTCATTACTTGATGAAACGAACATTCCGTTTACAGCAGCAACGCGACCACGCATATTTTCTGGCGGAAAAATTTGCAAAATGGTTTGTCTAACCACAACTGAAATACTGTCACAAGCGCCCGTCATAGCCAACGCAAATAGTGATAACCACATGTTATTTGAGAACGCGAAAAGAATCGTGAAAACACCAAATCCTGCAACAGCAAGTAGCATGTTACGCCATGCATGCTGAGTTGGTGGAAAGCGAGTTAGAGCAATCATAGTGACAAGCGCTCCAATAGATGGCGCCGCACGCAAATATCCCAGTCCTTCTGGACCGACTTTTAAGATATCTTCTGCAAAAATTGGTAATAATGCGATGACTCCACCAAATAAAACAGAAGCTAAATCAAGAGAAATTGCCCAAAGAACAATTTTAGTTTTCCAGATAAAACGGAAACCATCTCCTAAACTTTCTAAAACATTAGCAGTTTCAATTTTAGGAAAAGTATGCTTATGCAATAGGTTGATTAAGATGAAACAAATACCAAGTAAAACCGCAACACTAAATAGACTTGTTTCTCGGCCTAAATAGGCAAGCATGAAACCACCAAGCATTGGCCCGATAATTACACCACTTTGCCAACCGATCGTCGTCCATGTTGCACCATTTGCATACAGTTCACGAGGTATCAAAAATGGTTTTAAAGATGTTGCAGAAGGATTGTAAAAACCACGAATTGTACCTAAGCCAAAAATAACCGCATAAATACCCCAAGAAAGGAAATTTACGCTGATATGACCTAAACCATGCAGATGGAACAACGACCACAGCACTAAAGGAAGAGGAACCGAGAAAAATAAACAGATTTTCATAATAATCTGTTTATTAAATCTATCTGCAAAATAGCCCCCCCCAAAGAGAAAGAGCAATAAAAGGAATGGCTTCTGCGAGTCCAATTAAACCTAGAGTCAGAGGGTCTTTGGTGATTTGATAGAGTGAGTAGGCAACAATAATTTCTTGAATCAGAATTGCTAAAGTTAAGCAAAATTGATTAATCGTAACAATTGAGAAATCTCTGTAGCGTAAGGCAGCAAATGCATCATGTTTCTGCATTAGGAATATCGTATGTTGATAATTTGATCGTATTATAAATGGAAAAAAGCACAGGCGCTTTATTTATTATTGATATGGCTGCCACAAGTTGAAATCGAGAAAGTCTTTCTTCGCACTCATAAAAACAGTAACTAATAGTTTTAATTTTAGTCAGCATGCTATAAAATACGCGCTTCCTTACCTGCAGGTCGATTTTGCAATGGTGCAATCGCGCCGAACAGGTGCCTAAAAGAGGTTACTATGGCTAAGTTAAAAACTCGCCGTGGTGCAGCTAAACGCTTCAAAGCGACTGCAAACGGTTTTAAGCGTAAACAAGCGTTCAAGCGCCACATCTTGACCAAAAAATCTGCTAAACGTATCCGTCAATTACGCGGCTGTGTAATGGTTCATGTTTCTGACATGAATTCAGTTCGTCGTATGTGCCCATACATCTAAGGAGATTATAAATGGCTCGTGTAAAACGTGGTGTAGTGGCTCATCGTCGTCACAAAAAAATTCTTGCTCGCGCTAAAGGTTACTATGGTGCTCGTTCACGCGTTTACCGCGTAGCGTTCCAAGCGGTAATCAAAGCTGGTCAATACGCTTACCGTGACCGCCGTCAAAAGAAACGTCAATTCCGTGCTCTATGGATTGCGCGTATTAATGCTGGTGCTCGTCAAAACGGTTTGTCTTACAGCCGTATGATCGATGGCTTGAAAAAAGCTCAAGTGATCATCGACCGTCGCGTATTAGCTGACATCGCTATGCATGATGCAGTAGCATTTGCTGCTTTAGCTGAAAAAGCTAAAGGCGCATTAGCTGCATAAGCTTAGAGAATCAAAGAAAGACCGCTTTTTAGCGGTCTTTTTTATTATTTATCTAAAGTCCAAAATAATAAGCCAAAGCACAAATAATAATCGTTAGAATAACCAGTTTAATAACACCTGAACCAGTGCCTTTATGGTGCTGAGACTTGAGATGCTGTGGATTTTCGTTTGATTGCTCAAATGGAGATGCTTTAACTACAGGCACCATCTGAGCTGTCTGATAATGGTTGGCAACTTTTACAATAAGCTTGGCAAACAAATCATCAGTTTTTTGTGTAAAGTTTCTTAAATTGATGAGTTGCTCCTGGTCTAGTTCTTCTCCCAAAGGATCATTTGCAATACGTTTCTTTTGTTCTAAATAGTCAGCTAATGCTTGAGTACGAGATAAAAGCTGATGGGCATAATCTGCGGGATAGCTCTCAGGAATTAAGGCAAGTTTTGGCTCTAAGCTTTTAATATTTGTACCATCAAAAAGAGCATTTTGAAGTTCTGGCTCCTCAAAGCCTGCTGCATATTTACTACGAAATAATTCACTATCCATGAAGTCAGCTATTTCTTGCCATGGCGGATTTTTTAAATCAGCTTCAATTTTTTTTGATAATTTTTCATTGAGTTCAAAACGCCAGAAAGTTTCTAAACGAAGCTCACAGGTTTGTGAGGCAGGGGCTTCAAACTCATTATCATTGTTATACCATTCGGCAAGCTCATGGCCAAAAATCCAAGCAAACTTCTTATCATTCTGATGGCTCACGATAAAATGAGTATAAGGTAAGAGCTCGATATTACCGTTTGGATTTTGCTCTTCATTGAGAAGGCTTGATAAATGTAAGCTGAGTTTTGAGGTGCCTTGTTTTTTTAATGCTTCTAGCCAGACTTGAAAGTGTTGGGCCAACAAATGTTGAGAAGTTAAGTCACGAAACTGAAAACTATGATGGTCGAAAATATGATGTTGTCGCCATTGGTTAAAGCTTAAATTCTGACGAAGGTATTCATTACCATATGTCACAAGCGTAAGTTGTTGTTTCCAAATCTGATTAAGCGCCATAATAGTTGATCTCATTGACGATACTACTATCTTATACGTTTTATCTTTTTGTTGCCTAATACATTTTTCATGATGGATAAACTTCATCAATTCGATGAAAAACTGTTAGAATGCAGTGTTTTATTATATTTTTTAAATTTGTTGCTTTGAGAGTTAATATGTCACTGGAAGCCCTGACCACAGAAGCGCTTGCTGCCATTGCAGCAGCTCAAGACCTTGTTGCACTTGATCAGGTGCGTGTGCAATTTACAGGGAAAAAAAGCCAGCTTGCAGAACAATCGAAAGCATTAGGGAAAATGGACCCTGAAGAACGTAAAGTACAAGGTGCTGCGATTCATGCTGTTCGAGAAACAATTAATACTGCATTAACAGAGCGTCAAGCGGCACTACAACAGGCAGCACTTGCACAAAAGCTAGCAAGTGAAACGATTGATATTACATTGCCGGGCCGTGGTCAACGTATTGGTACAGTTCATCCTGTTACTCAGGTACAAGAGCGAATTTGTCAGTTCTTCACTAAAGCTGGTTTTACAGTTGCAACTGGTCCAGAAGTTGAAGATGACTATCACAATTTCGAAGCATTAAATATTCCTGGTCACCATCCAGCACGTGCTATGCACGATACTTTCTACTTTGATGCTACTCACCTACTACGTACGCATACCTCTGGGGTACAGATTCGTACAATGGAGACGAGTGAGCCGCCAATTCGTATCGTATGTCCTGGCCGTGTTTACCGTTGTGATTCGGATCAAACGCATTCGCCAATGTTCCATCAGATCGAAGGCTTATATGTTGCTGAGAACACCAGCTTTGCTGAATTAAAAGGTTTATTGATTAACCTACTGAATGAATTTTTTGAGAAAGATTTAAAAGTACGTTTCCGCCCATCATATTTTCCATTTACAGAGCCTAGTGCAGAAGTAGATATCATGGATGAGCGTGGACGTTGGTTAGAAGTATTAGGCTGTGGCATGGTACATCCAAATGTATTGCGTGCTGCGGGTATTGATCCTGATAAATACAAAGGCTTTGCTTTTGGTTTAGGGGTAGAGCGTTTTGCAATGTTGCGTTATGGCATTAATGATTTGCGTATGTTCTATCAAAATGATGTGCGTTTCTTACGCCAATTTGCCTAACAGTTTTTCAGGATTAAAAAGGTTTATAAAGATGAAGATTAGTGAAAATTGGTTACGCACATGGGTTAACCCGGCAATTGATAGTGAGACATTGTCTGATCAGTTAACTATGCTTGGTCTTGAAGTTGATGAACTTGCACCTGTTGCTAAGCCATTTACTGGCGTCGTGGTCGGCGAAGTTTTAACAGTTGAGCAGCATCCAGATGCAGATCGTTTGCGTGTAACGACAGTTAATATTGGTTCGGGCGAGCCTTTACAAATTGTTTGTGGGGCACCGAATGTTCGTGCTGGCATGAAAGCTCCAGTTGCAAAGATTGGTGCTGTATTACCGGGTGATTTCAAAATCAAAAAAGGTAAACTTCGTGGAGTTGAGTCACAAGGCATGCTTTGTGGTGCTTCTGAAATTGATCTTGAAGATAAAATCGATGGTTTGCTTGAGTTACCTGCCGATGCTCCAGTAGGGATAAACATCCGTGAATACTTAAAACTCGATGATAACGTCATCGATATCAGTATTACACCAAACCGTGGTGACTGTTTCAGTATCCGTGGTATCGCTCGTGAGATTGCAGTAATTAACCAACTGCAAATGAATGAACCTGATATTAAATCAGTTGACGCGACAATTGCTGATGAGAAGAAAGTGGTGATCAGCACTGAAGGTGCTCCACGCTATTTAGGACGTGTAATTAAAAACGTTAATGTAAAAGCTGCTACTCCTGAGTGGATGGAGCAGGCTTTAGCTCGTTCAGGAATTCGCACGCACAGTATTTTGGTTGATGTGACGAACTATGTCCTTATGGAACTGGGTCAGCCAATGCATGCTTTCGATTTAGCTAAAATCGAGGGAACTGTACATGTGCGTCAAGCTCAGCCACAAGAAAAACTACAACTTCTTAATGATCAAGAAGTTGAGTTGCAAGAAGATATAATGGTGATTGCTGATGACCAGAAAGCTTTGGCAATTGCCGGAATTATGGGTGGTTTAGCATCAAGCGTAACTGATGACACAACTGACATTTTCCTAGAAAGTGCATTCTTCGTGCCACTTGCTATTGCTGGACGTGCTCGCCGTTTTGGCTTGCATACCGATTCTTCGCAGCGTTATGAACGTGGTGTGGATTTTGAGTTGCCATTAATTGCAATGAACCGCGCTTCACAGCTTATTCAAGAGTTGGCAGGTGGTGAGTTTGGTCCAATTACTGTAGCTGAAAAAACTGAAATTTTACCAAAACGTGAAGCAATTGAACTGAAACAAGCTCAGGTAGACCAATTGTTGGGATATCAATTGACGGCTGATTTCATTGCAGATGCTTTAACTCGACTAGGGTGTGAAGTAACTGTTAAAGCTGAAGGTGAGTGGAATGTAGTACCTCCATCACATCGCTATGATATGGCTATTTATCAAGACTTAATTGAAGAAGTGGCACGTATTGATGGTTATGACAATATCCAAATTAGCTTACCAAGCATGGATGTTCAATTAGCTAAATATCAAGACCAATTTGAAATTGCAGAGTTGCGCCAAACTATCGTGACTTTAGGCTATCAAGAAGCAATTAGTTTTAGCTTTGCTGATGCAAAACTTGAAAAGCAATTGAACCCGCAAGTAAATCCGTTAATGCTAGCAAATCCAATTTCAAGTGATTTGGCTGCGATGCGTAGTACTTTGCTTTCAAGTTTAATCCCTTGCGTACAATATAATCTTAACCGTCAGCAAAGCCGTGTTCGCTTCTTTGAACTAGGACTTCGTTTTGATTATCAAAATGCTAAAAGTATTGAAGATCTAAAACAGATTCCAACTTTAGCTTTGGTTGCAGTAGGTTCACAACAACCTGAATCTTGGCATGTTAAGCCTCAGCCAATGGATTTCTTCGACTTCAAAGGAGAAATTGAAGAGATTTTAGCTGCTGGTCGTGTCAAAGTTGAATATGTACGTTCAGAGCGTGCATGGTTGCATCCAGGGCAGTCTGCTGAAATTTTAGTTGATGGGCAATCAGTTGGTTACTTAGGCCGTCTGCATCCATCTTTAGAAAATGAGCTAGATTTAAGCACAACTTGGGTTGCTGAACTTAATCAAACAGCCGTTTTGCAATCTTATGTATCTAATTTTACAGAATTATCACGTTTTCCTTCGATTAGACGTGATATTGCGCTTTTAATCTCTGATAATATAAATGTTAGAGATATTCAGCAGTTAATCGAAAAAACTGGTGGAGAGCTTTTAGACTCTACATGGTTATTCGATGTGTATACGGGGCAGGGTGTCGAAGTAGGTAAGCGCTCATTGGCGTTTGCATTATTATGGCAACATCCTTCACGTACGCTTGAAGATGCTGAAATTAAATCTGGTATGGACAATATAATCCAAGTGTTGGAAAACACTTATCAAGCGACATTGAGGGCCTCATGACAGCATTAACTAAAGCAGACATGGCTGATCATTTAAGTGAGTTAACCAGCTTAAATCGCCGTGAAGCAAAACAAATGGTCGAGTTGTTCTTCGACGAGATTAGCCAAGCGCTTATTGCAGGGGAGCAAGTTAAGCTTTCTGGTTTTGGTAATTTCGAGTTAAGAGATAAACGCGAACGCCCAGGACGTAACCCTAAGACAGGCGAGGAAATTCCAATTTCTGCGCGCCGTGTAGTTACGTTCAGAGCGGGTCAGAAGTTTAGACAGCGCGTTGGAAATGAGCAGATCGATTGATCTGCTTTTTTTATATTTTAAATAGCTTTTATAGTTTATTGGGCAGCAATATTGGACCGCTTAATCTTAGAAAATCAAAATTTAGATATAAAAAAAGAGGACAAAATGTCCTCTTTTTTTATATCTAATCTAGAATATAGATTAGTGTGCAGCAGAAGCAGCAGCAACGTCAGAAGCAGCAGCAGCAACGTCAGAAGCAGCAGCAGCAGTTTCAGAAGCAGCAGCGTCAACAGCTACAGCAGCTTCAGAAGCAGCAGCAGTAGCTTCAGAAGCAGCAGCTACAGCTTCAGAAGCAGCAGCAGGAGCTTCTTCTTTCTTAGAACAACCAACGAAAGCTAAAGTAGCAGCAACAGCAGCAGCAACAGCGAATTTTTTGAATAACATGGCATCACTCTCACAAAAAAGATTTGAGATTAAAAAAACCTAAGTTGGACTGTTTTGCTTTTATTATTCCTAAAACGTAGCTAGGTAACAACGCATGGAGCAGTCTAACTGGTCTGCCGCTATGCTATCACTGCAAATGCTGAAATACTACTGTCGTCTGTCAAAAAAACGTATGAAAAAGAGAAAAACAGACTGTTTTTTAACAGAAAAAAACAATTAATCAGCTCGTATATATTGGAAAAGGTAGAGGTAAGCTACTAAAAAAATTAAGCTTTTTTATGCAAAAATATTTATTATCAAAAACTTATAAATAATTTTACATAAAAATCAGCGAAATGTATTTTTGTGTAAAGCTTGTCAACCAAATAAAAAACCACTCAAAAGAGTGGCTTTTTATTAAGGTTTAAGCAATTAAGTTGAAGCTTTACGTTTCATTTGATCAAAGAAATCATCATTTGTTTTGGTTTCTTTCATACGGTCGAGTAAGAATTCCATTGCTGCCAATTCATCCATAGGGTGAAGTAGCTTACGAAGAATCCATACTTTACGTAATTTATCTTCATCCATTAAACGCTCTTCACGACGTGTGCCAGATTTTTTGATATTCATAGCAGGGAAGACACGTTTTTCAGCAATACGGCGATCAAGCGTAATCTCTTGGTTACCTGTACCTTTGAATTCTTCATAAATTACATCATCCATTTTACTGCCTGTTTCAATCAAAGCAGTAGAGATGATCGTAAGTGAACCACCTTCTTCGATATTACGTGCTGCACCGAAGAAACGTTTAGGGCGCTCTAATGCATGAGCGTCTACACCGCCAGTTAACACTTTGCCTGATGATGGGATTACTGTGTTGTAAGCACGTGCAAGGCGGGTAATAGAGTCAAGAAGAATCACAACATCTTTTTTATGTTCAACAAGACGTTTAGCTTTTTCAATTACCATTTCTGCAACTTGTACATGGCGAGCTGGTGCTTCATCAAAGGTTGACGCAATAACTTCCCCGCGAACAGTACGCTCCATTTCGGTTACTTCTTCTGGACGTTCGTCAATTAATAGAACGATCAAGAATACTTCTGGATTGTTTCTAACAATCGATTGAGCAATATTTTGAAGTAACATTGTTTTACCCGCTTTCGGCGGTGCAACAATAATAGAACGTTGGCCTTTACCAATTGGCGCAACTAAATCAACGACACGAGCAGTTAAGTCTTCTGTCGTACCATTACCTAATTCCATAACCAATTGTTCGGTCGGGAAAAGGGGAGTTAAGTTTTCAAATAAAATTTTATTACGAGAATTTTCTGGCGTGTCGTAGTTAATCTGGTTAACTTTGAGCAACGCAAAATAACGCTCACCTTCTTTTGGAGGGCGAATAGTACCTGTGATGGTATCACCTGTACGCAAGTTAAAGCGTCGGATCTGTGAAGGACTCACATAAATATCATCCGGACCTGCTAAATACGAACCTGCGGCAGAACGCAAAAAACCAAAACCATCAGAGAGAATTTCGAGAACGCCGTCACCAAAAATTTCTTCGCCATTCATCGCATGGCGTTTCAAAATGGCAAAAATAATATCTTGCTTTCTGTTACGAGCCATACCTTCCAGGCCCATAAATTCAGCAATTTTAATTAGTTCGCCGATTGGTTTTTTCTTGAGTTCAGTTAAATTCATAAGGGTCAGAATTAGGAAAGAGTAGAGTGTGGTTTAAAAAGGAGAAAAATCGCTCGCATACAAAAAAGATTATCGCAATTGTATTTACACAATAACAATTCAGAAGTCTGATTAATTGTTTCGAAGAGAAATGTGAAAAAACAATTTCTGTTGCCGAGTGGCGATCTTTATGTTTGTGTCTTGTAAGAAGCCGGACGAAGATGATTCCCTTCAGTGCCTCTTGAGCATGCAATATAAGCCAGCCTAGCAAATTTGTCAATTTATAGGCGAAAAAAATACGCTATAAAAAAGTATAGCGTATTTTCTTTTTTAGCATTTTGACTTAAACGTTTTCATCAATAAAGCTAACAAGTTTAGAGCGAGGTACAGCACCAATTTGTTGAGCTACAACTTCACCATTTTTGAAAAGTAGTAAAGCAGGAATGTTACGGATGTTGTATTTCACTGCTGTATCTTCGCAAGAAGTCACATCAACTTTAACAATTTTTACTTTACCAGCATATTCACTTGATAGGTCTTCAAGAACAGGTGCGATTGCTTTACAAGGTGCACACCATCCTGCCCAGAAGTCAACAAGTACAGGGGTTTCAGCATCTAAAACATCTGCTTGGAAGTTATCATCAGTTGTATTTACAATAGTCGCAGACATGGTACGGCTCCAATTTTTAGAAAAAAGTGCTATTACAGGAGAAATTATCTCTATCAGTATTACATAGCTACTTAGTTCAATGTAAGGGTTTGATGCTATTATTCAAGGCTTAACTAAATTTGTCTAATGGATGCTCACGATATTCATCATCGACTTGTACAATCAACTTATAAATAGAAAAATTTAAATCACAGCTAATTGTTGATGAAAATGGCTTTTCAATTGCATTCTTGTGAATTACTCTAGGCGTGAATTGTTATGGGTTTAGTTCAATAATGTCTGATTTTCTGATTGATGAAGAATTACTTGCCGCCATTGATATGGGGTCGAACAGTTTTCACCTTGCAATTGCACGGGTAGACCATGGCGAAGTTAAAAAAGTTGCTTCGATGTCAGAAAAAGTACAGCTTGCAGCTGGTTTAGATGAGAATAAAAACCTAACAGAAGCCGCTCAGCAACGAGGCTTAGCCTGCTTGGCTCGTTTTGTTGGAAGATTAAGTTCTGTTCAACCAAATCGTTTAAGAATTGTGGCGACCAATGCCTTGCGTCAGGCAAAAAATGGTCATGAATTTATCCAAAAAGCAGCAGAAATTTTGCCTAAACCTATTGAAATTATTGCTGGGCGAGAAGAAGCGCGTCTGATTTATCTTGGCGTATCGCATACCATGGCAAATGGTGGTCGACGTTTAGTTGTAGATATTGGTGGTGGTTCTACTGAGTTCATTATTGGTGAAGAGTTTGAGCCTATTTATACAGAGTCATTGCAAATGGGATGTGTGGCTTATACAAAAGCCTACTTTGCCGATGGCGAAATCACACAAAAAGCCTTTGATAAAGCAGTAGTTGCTGCCCGTAAAGAACTTTCAGCTATTGCAACAACATATAAAATGGAAGGTTGGGATACTGTCGTTGGTTCTAGTGGAACGATTAAAGCTTGCCGTCAAATTATGGTGAATATGGGCTTGAGTGACGAGCAAGAAAACGTCACTCGAGAAGGCTTATATAAACTTAAAGATAAATTACTTAAGTTTAAAAATATTTCTGAAATTGATTTTGAAGGGTTAAGAGAAGACCGACGAGCAGTTTTGCCAGCCGGATTGGCAATTTTGTACGCAGTTTTCGAAGTTTTAGAAATTGATCGTTTGGCATATTCTGATGGTGCATTACGTGAAGGAGTCATGTATGACCTGTTAGGTCGTTTTAAACATGAAGATATCCGTGATCGTAGTGTACAGGCCTTAATGGGGCGTTATAACGCAGATCCAAAACAAGCAGAAAGAGTTGTAAATACAGCACAGCAATTATTTGATGGTGTTGCAGAACCTCTTAATTTAACGAGTGAAGACAGTGACTTACTGCGTCGAGCTGCCTATTTGCATGAAATTGGTTTAGCGATTAGTCATGGTGGGTATCACCGTCATGGTGCTTATTTATTGCAGCATTCTGATATTCCGGGCTTCTCACAAATTGATCAAAATCACCTTTCACATTTGGTTGCTCACCACCGTCGTAAATTGCGAAATGATGTAAAAAATGAAATTTTGAAGGCTGGCGGTAATAAATTACTTTATCTATGTTTATTACTTCGCCTAGCAGTTTTACTCAACCATAGTCGAAGTGATCAGATGCTTCCTGCCATTGAACTGACCATCATAAATGATCAACAATGGCAACTTAGTGTTTCTGGTGATGCCAAACAATGGCCATTGTTAGTTGCCGACTTGCATGATGAGCAAGAGCAGTTTAAGCATTGGGACATTGAATTGAATATTCAGTCGGAAAAATTTATCGATTAAAGGGATAATATTCGACCTATGAAAAAAGCTACTCAGTCCAAAGCGTGGACAACGGTTCAAATTGCACGTCATCCTGATCGTCCGCAGTTTCTAGATTATGTCGGTGAAATCTTTACAGAGTTTGATGCCTTGCATGGTGATCGTTTGTTTGGTGACGATGGTGCGATGGTAGGTGGTCTTGCTCGTTTTGATGGTCAGCCTGTGATGGTTATTGGCCAACACCGTGGTCGTAGTACCCGTGAAAAATTAAAGCACAACTTCGGTATGGCTAACCCAGAAGGTTACCGTAAATCTCAACGCCTATTAGATATGGCAGAGCGCTTTAACCTTCCGGTCTTCACATTTATTGATACTATGGGTGCTTACCCAGGTGTTGGTGCTGAAGAGCGTGGACAAGCTGAAGCAATTGCAACTAGCCTTGCTCAACTTTCAAGTTTGAAAGTTCCTGTTGTAGCAACAGTACTTGGTGAAGGCGGTTCTGGTGGTGCTTTAGGTATTGGTGTTGCTGACCGAGTAATTATGTTGTCGCATAGTATTTATTCTGTGATTTCACCAGAAGGCTGTGCATCTATTTTGTGGAAAACTGCTGAAAAAGCGGCTCAAGCAAGTGAAGCTTTAGGTTTGACAGCAGATAAATTACAATCTCTAGGTATTGTTGAATATGTAGTAGATGAAGGCGAAGGTGCTCATTTAGACCCTGAGCAAGTCATGCAAAACCTAAAAGTAGTTTTGAAGCAAGCTTTGGATGAGTTGCTACCAATGGATGCAAATGAACGATGCGAAGCACGTTATCAACGTTTAATGAAGTTTGGCAGCGAAAATTTAGGCATTGCGTCTTAAAACAGGCTCAAGAGTTTTCAGAAAATAGTACTTTTCTTATTGGATGTAGTGGTGGCATGGATTCAATGCTGCTACTACATTTGATGTCTCAAATTTTCCCTCATAAGATCCGAATAATTTACATAGATCATCAACTGCAATCAAAAAGCGCAGAGTGGGGCGAACTCGTTACTAAACAAGCGACTCATTTAAATATTCCTTATACCATTCAAAAAGTTCAAGTTACTGACGGTAATTTGGAAGCTCAAGCACGTCAGGCACGTTATCACGCTTATCTACAACATTTACAAGCCAACGAAATTTTAGTGCTTGCTCATCACCAGCAAGATCAGGCTGAAACAGTAATATTGCGTTTATTATCGGGTGCGGGTGTTGATGGGCTTGCTGCTATGCAGTGTATTGATCATCGTGTTGATATGACAATTTGGCGCCCTTTTTTGGATTTAACCCGTGAGCAGATTGCCGAGTGGACTACTCAACTTGAGATTGAGTATGTAGATGATCCTACAAATTACGATATCCATTATGATCGGGCATGGTCGCGTGAAGAACTTTGGCCCTTCTTACAAAACCGATTTCCAAAAATGCAGCAAGCACTTAGTCGTACTAGCTATTTGATGCAAGATGCTTCTGAAATTTTAGAAGAAGTTCTAAAAGTTGATTTGCAAAATTGTGGTACGGACGAATGTTTGGATTTAACTCGGCTATTAAAACTATCTTCTGCTCGACAGCGCCAATTGCTTTCAGTTTGGATGAAAGGTGATGGACAATATCGGCCTGCATTTGAAATGGTTGAGCGGTTAAAAAATGAAGTAATTGCTTCTAAGTCTGATGCACAAGCGGCATTACATTGGAACCAGTTTTATTATGTCCGTTATCAACATTATCTTTATCGGTTGAGTAGACAAGTTTTTCTTGCTGAAAAATTAAACCCAGTTGAAACCGAGACGGAGCATCATTTTCAACTAGGGGAAATAGTGGATTGCGCTTCAGGATATTTTCAAATAACTCAAAAAAATATGGGGTTGTCTGCATCTTTATTAAATAAAAAATTAAAAATAATTCGACGCCAAGGTGGTGAAAAGGTCCATTTATATGGTCGTGTTGGGCAATGGCCATTAAAAAAAGCAATTCAAGAAGCACATATTTTGCCTTGGCTTCGTCATACAATTCAAATATTAGTCATAGATAATGTTATGCTTGGGGTTTTTACACCGAAAGGATTTTGGTTGGCTCAGTCTCCGTATTGTGAGCAAGGAGGATGGCAACCAGATTTAATTTCTTATTCTTGTAATCTGGTAAATGGCGAAGATGGTTATGACAAGTGCAGTAAATAGTAATATCTGTTTTATTGGTGGTGGTAATATGGCCCAAGCTTTGATTGGTGGGCTCATTTCAAGAGGTTTACCGCCAACACGTATTACCGTTTCAGATCCTGTTGAGCAAATACGTCAATTATTGCAAGAAAAAGAAGTCCATGTGACACAAGATAATGTAGCTGCAATTAAAAATGCTGATGTCGTTGTACTGGCAGTAAAACCACAAGTTTTGGCGACTGTTTTACGTCCTTTAAAAGGACTGTTATCAGATAAATTGGTTATTTCAATTATTGCTGGTGCTGAAATCCAAACGATATCAAACTTAATTGATAGCAATCGAATTGTTCGAGTTATGCCAAATACGCCAGCTCTAGTTCAGACGGGTGCACATGGTATCTATGCAAATGATGTAGTAGGTACTTCGGATCGTGAATTAACAAGTCAGATTTTAGCAGCCACAGGCTTAACAATTTGGGTAAACTCCGAAGCTCAAATTGATGCGGTAACAGCGGTTTCTGGCTCAGGTCCTGCATATTTCTTCTATCTCATGGAAAGTATGATCCGTGCGGGTAAAAATTTAGGACTTGATGAAAAAGTTGCAACTGCGTTGACTCTTCAAACGGCATTAGGTGCAGCTCAAATGGCAATTACGAGTTCAAACACTCCTTCTGAACTTCGTAAGAATGTGACATCGCCAAATGGCACAACTCAAGCTGCACTTGAAGTTTTTGACCGTGCACAAATCTCCCAAAATATTCAATCTGCATTGGCTGCTGCACAGAAGCGTAGTCAAGAATTGGCTCAAGAATTGAGTGACAGTGCGAAATAGCTTAAATAGGATAAGACAACTATGGGTGCAAATTCTGCGCTAATTTTTGGAATTTTAATTAATGTCGCGATTTTATTGGTCTTTTTCCGTTTTTTAATGCAATTGGCGGCAGTAAGTCCTTATAATCCTGTGGTTTTATCGACTGTAAAGGCGACTAAAATTGTTGATATTTTTGGCCGAATTTTTCCGACGGTCGCAAAAGGCCGATTTAATTTGGCTGCGTTGGTTCTTTTAATTATTTTATATTTGCTGAAAATTTTTGGCGTGATGTATCTTTCTGGCTCTA
This sequence comes from Acinetobacter sp. 1542444, assembly GCF_000581835.1. NCBI lineage: Bacteria > Pseudomonadati > Pseudomonadota > Gammaproteobacteria > Moraxellales > Moraxellaceae > Acinetobacter > Acinetobacter sp. 1542444. Next base: position 391,481 of record NZ_JEYA01000005.1, read on the forward strand.
TGCCAAATAGTCCGGTTCACTTAGTGATTCTGACATTTGTGACGATGATTCAGGACCTAATTCGTTTCTGCCGTTATTTAATTTTCGCGACAATTATTTTGAGTTGGGTGGTTATGTTCACTCAATCGCGTTCACCTTATATTGAAGTGATTCAAGATTTAGCTGAACCATTACTCGCGCCATTCCGTCGTTTATTGCCTAATATGGGAATGATTGACTTATCTCCAATTTTGGCGTTTTTGGCGCTTTATATTGCCGAGATCTTAATGAATGAAGTTGCAAAAGTTCTTTTAACGGGACTTTAAGTTAACGCAAAAAAAAAGGGCTGTTAATACAGCCCTTTTTTTATTTCTACTAATTAATGGGCATCATCCCAGTTTTGCCCTTGCCCAACTTCAACAACTAAAGGCACAGAAATTTTTACTACAGATTCCATGACAGTCGCGATTTGCTTAGAGAGCTCCTCGGCAATGTTTTGATCTGCTTCAAACACTAATTCATCGTGTACTTGAAGTAGTAGTTTGGCTTGATCTTTTGGTAAGATTTTATCGACTTCAATCATTGCAAGTTTAATGATATCAGCGGCACTACCTTGTAACGGTGCATTAATTGCAGCACGTTCGGCAGCCTTACGTACCATTACATTTCGTGCATCAATATCAGGTGTATAAAGACGACGACCTAAAATAGTTTCAACAAAACCTTGCTCTGATGCAACTTGGCGGGTACGTTGCATATATTCATAGATGCCAGGATAGCGTTGGAAATATTGCTTAATATAGTTTTGCGATTCTTGACGTGTAAAGCCTAATTGACGAATCAAACCAAACTCAGACATACCATAAAGTAGGCCAAAGTTAACTGCTTTCGCTTGACGGCGTTGGTCATTGGTCACATCTTCAATTGCAATGCCCAATACTTCGGCAGCAGTACGACGGTGAACGTCTTGTCCATGCTGGAATGCGTGTACTAATGCTTCATCTTGAGAAAAATGAGCCATTAAACGTAATTCAATTTGAGAGTAATCGGCAGCCAATAGTACTCGGCCTTCTGGCGCAATGAATGCTTTACGAATTTGACGCCCAATTTGTCTACGAATTGGAATATTTTGTAAGTTAGGATCTGAAGAGGAGAGGCGACCTGTTGCTGTGAGCGCTTGGTGATAACTTGTATGTACACGATGCGTGTCGTTATGAGATTGCTCAACTAGACGATCAGTATAGGTACTTTTTAGCTTTGCTAAACCGCGATGCTCTAGAATAATCTCCGCTAAAGGATGTTCAATTTTTTCTAAAACACTTTCACTGGTGCTGTATTGTCCAGTTGCAGTTTTTTTACCGCCTTTGATTCCTAATTTATCAAATAGGATTTCACCTACTTGTTTAGGAGATGCAATATTAAAAGTTTCATCTGCAATTTCCATCGCTTGATTTTCAAGCCCTTCCATCGTTTTTGCAAATTCAACGCTTAATTTATCTAAGAAGGCATGATCTAGACGAATACCATCTTCTTCCATACCCGATAAAATACGGGCAACTGGCATTTCGATGTTATATAAAATATTTTCTAGCTCAGGAAATGGCTTAAGTTTGTTTGAAAGCACTTCATACAAACGATAGGTCACATGAGCATCTTCTGCAGCATAGTGAGCAGCAACTTCAATCTCAATTTGATTGAAAGTCTTTTGTTTAGCACCCTTACCAGCAATTTGTTCAAAAGTGGTGGTTAAATGGCTTAAGTAGACACGAGCTACGTCATCCATGCCGTGACGAGTGGCCGCTGCATTCAATACATAAGATGCAAGCATGCTATCGAAATACCAGCCTTTAAGTTCTATGCCATGATTGGCAAAGATATGGGCATCATATTTAAGGTGATGCCCAATTTTTTTAACTGCTTCATTTTCTAGTACAGGCTTAATTTGAGCCAGAATTTGATCACGATCCAGTTGCTGCGGCGCATTTTCATAATCATGCGCTAATGGAACATAGTAGGCATCTTTCGCATCAAATGCGATTGAGAAACCAACCATCTCGGCAATACGGTAGTCCAGACTTGTAGTTTCTGTATCAATAGCAAAATGATCGGCATTTTGCATGCGTTGCCAGAGTTGATCCCATGCTTCTTGGGTTAAAACAGTATGATAATTTGCAGTTCCAAGCTGGTCATCTTGACTAGTTAAGCTTGCTTGATCTTCAGTTTCTATAGATTCAGCAGGTCTAACTTCATTTTGCACAATAGTCTGTGAAGCTTGTTGTTTATAGCTTGAGCTATTTGGATTGTTTGGATGATCAAGCGACTGTAATTGGTTTCTAAACTCAAGCTCAGTATAAAGATTACGTAGAGCCTCAACATTTGGATCAGTAAGCTTTAACTCATGCCAATCGAGTTCTAAAGGAAGATCACAAACAATGCTAGCTAACTGGTGATCAAGCTTAATATTGTCTAAATTATCTTTAATATTTTGGCTAATCTTGCCTTTAAGTTGATCAGCATTGGCAATGATATTGTCTAAAGTGCCATATTCAGTTAGTAACTTCGCTGCTGTTTTTGCGCCTACGCCCGGCACACCCATGATGCCGTCAGATGCATCGCCCATAAGAGTTAAGTAATCGATAATTTGATTTGGCCAAACCCCAAATTTTTCAAATACACCGTCAGTGTCGAGTACACGATCTTTAAAGCTATCTTCGAGTTTTACATGATCATTGACGAGCTGAGCCATGTCTTTATCACCGGTTGAGATAAGTACATGGTGGCCTTCGAGTACGGCACGTTTAGCGAGCGTACCGATAATGTCATCTGCCTCTGCACCCGGAAGACTATATAAAGGAATCCCCTGAGCTTTAATCAATGCATGCAAATATGGAATCTGTTGAGATAACTCTTCCGGCATGGTAGGGCGGTCACCTTTATAAATAGGTGAAAGCTTGTGGCGGAAAGTTGGCTCGGGCGTATCAAAAATGACGGCCATATGTGTTGGCTGCATACGGCGCATTAATTTTTGAATGGCAGAAATTGCCCCACGTATTGCATTGGTATGTAACCCTGTAGAGGTCGTCAATGGTGGTAATGCATGATATGCACGAAATAAAAAATAGGACCCATCAACCAAGACAAATGGTGGCATTGAACAATTCCTTAATTTGAATTAGGGGTATTTTACGTGAAAACGGCTATGAATGCAGGTTTATGATTTTTGCAGTATTTTGTATGTATAAATATACGCTTGTATTGGCTTGAAGTAAGATGACCTGTAATGAAGGTGTCATATTGCTAAGCCCATGTATAAAAAAGACAAACAGGGAATGATCATTGTTTTGATCGCTTTGACTTTGTTTTTAGCCATTTCAATTGGTTTTAAATTCCAGAGTGCCGTTGTTGCTTTATCTATTGCACTTACTGTCATTCTAGTTCAATTACTGTCAAATCTACATGAGCGTTTAACTCATTTAGAACAGCAGTTTTCTCAGCAGAAAACGCCACTTTATTCTATTCACATGCAAAGAACAGTGATTTATGCAGCAGCTTTGGTTGCATTAGTTGCTTATATAAATCATTGGATGTGGATTGCTGGTGGGGCTTTACTTGTTTTATTGCTATGTTTGATTCAAACCATCAGTGCATTTCATACTCGACTATTATATCTCGAGTCAGCAAAACAAACTGTTCATGTAAATGAGACCATACAAACAGAAGTTATAAATCCTGTAATAGAACAAGTTAGTTCCAATAATACAGACACGCTAGTCCCAGCGGGAACGGCACCTTTAAATCAAACAGAACAACCAGCACATGTTCAGACCGCATGGTGGCAACCAGCCGTAGATTGGATGATTCATGGTAATCCAATCTTAAGAGTTGCTGTTGCTGTGCTTATGGTTGGGGTAGTGTTGCTATTACGTTTTGCAAGCGAGCATTGGCAACTTAGTTTAGGTGTGAAACTTGGATTTATTGCGATTGCTGGAGGTGTGTTAACGGCATTTGGGTATACATTGCAAAAGAAAAATCAGCTTTTTGCTGTGGCATTGCAAGGTGTCGGGCTGGCTGTTGTATTCCTGACACTTGTGTTCTCACATCATTTTGGTGTAATTGCCAACCTAACTACAGCGAGTATTCTGTTTACGATTTTATTAGCTATTACGGTATTCCTGAGCTTAAAACAACAAGCTATTTATTTGGCAATATTAGCACTTGGTATGGCTTATGCGGCTCCTTTAGTTATTCCGCAATATCGCCCTGATGTAACCTTCCTATTTAGCTACTACTTAGTAATTAACTTAGCAGTTGCTGCGGTTAATTTTATTCAGCCTTGGAAAATCTTAAATCAAATTGCTTTCTTTGCCACAATGTTTATTGGTGGTAGTGCAATCGCATTTTATGCAGAACCTGCAAAATTTAATACATTAGACTGGATTTTGTGGTGCCATATAGCGCTGTTTATTTGGCTTAGTGTTCGTTATAGCCAAAATATATCTCGCACGTCAGTAAGTGAAAAACAAGAAGGCATTCGGTTACCTCCGCTCTTAGATGTGGGACTTATTTTTAGTGTGCCAGTACTGGGCTTTACCCTTCATGCCTACTTAGTACATGAGTCTACACAAGCATTGACGATTGGTGCAGCCGTCTTGGCAGGTACCTATGCCGTATTAACTTTCTGGATTAAAAAAACTCATCCACAGCTTTCGGTCCTTGCAAAAAGCTTTTTCATTCTCGCGGTTGCGTTTTTTGCCTTAATTTTCCCGCTTGCAAAAGGAGCACATTGGACAGCAATTGGTTGGGTTGCTCAAGGTACGGCTTTAATTGTTTGGGGAGTAACTGAGCGCTACCGTTTAAGCCGATATATTGGTGTAGTTTTAGTTTTACTTAGCTCTATTGCACTGTTTTATCAGGTGTGGGCAAATGAAGAGTTCCCAACGCTAAGCACAAGCATCTATGCAATTGCCCAATTTATTTCTGCCTTTTATTTATTGCAATACAACAGTAAAGAGCAACGCTATTTTAGCGCAAGCATGTTTAGTGGCATTTTCTTGTGTTTAGGAATGTATGCGGGTGCTGTAGCTGGTGTAGAAATCATGGCATGGCATCATCATGCTTTGAGTCCATATTTGATGTTCGCCGTAGTTCTAATCGCAATATTTAGCGCAGTTGTTCACTATAAACTTCGTGTGCAATGGCAAAGTTTGCAGTTAATTTTAATTAGCCTGTTACTGTTGTTAGTTTTGGGTGAAGCGTTTGCGAGTCAAGTGTTTACGTTGTTTAAATGGGTAGACTCATTACAACAAACTACTTTCTTAGTCGCTACCATTATTCTAAGTGCTTTATTTCTTATGGCTCAACCGCAGTCGGATGAGTCTGGGTACTTAAATGTCTGGGCTGGTTTAAGCTGGTTGGCGTTAGCAGTAGTTGGTTTGGCGATCTTTCCAAAAATGCCAGTTGTTACTCTGGCTTTTATCCCTGTGGTTTATTCGCTTTGGGCGTATAAGGCTCATAAAACTACATTGTTGCATCAAATTCCTGTTTGGTGTTTAAGCTTAATTTGGTTGCTAGTTGTGAGCGTTGATCGCCACTCTGCTGAGTACCTTTATTTTGTTCCTTTATTTAACTTAACTGATTTTCTTTCTATTGTAGTATTTGCAGGTCTGCTCTTTATTATTTATCAACATGCTTTTGATCAAGATAAATCACTAGAGTGGACTTTTAAAATTACAACAATTTTATCTGGGTTATTGGTATTCAGTAGTGTGGTCGTTAGGGGCTTACATCATTACTGGGGAACACCACTATGGAGCTTAGCAATTTGGACGAATGGTGAAGTGCAGTTAAGTTTGACATTGCTTTGGGTCATTTTGGCATTTGTATTAACTACATTCTCAAGCCGTAAAATGATTCGTCAACTCTGGTTTGTAGGTGCTGCGCTTTTAGGTATTGTGGTATTAAAGTTGATTTTGCTTGACCTATCACAAAGTGCGACATTAACTCGAGTCATTTCGTTTATTGGGGCAGGTGGAGTAATGTTAATTATTGCTTATCTTGCGCCATTACCCCCGTCATCTACCGCACACAAGAATCAAGAGCCTAAGCTTTAGGCTCTCTTTTTAATTGTTTTTGATTGCTATATTGATCGATATCATCTTCAGCAAAACCAGTAGACGGTCGATCAATCAAGCCCATTTTAGGAACAGGAATTTCAATTCGGTTATCTAAAAATCCATTTCGGATTCGTTCTTGCATTTCATCCCGAACTTTTAAAGAGTTCTCTTGTCTACACCACATCGTGAATAAAAGCTCAATTGATGACTCCCTGAATGCGGTAACCGTAACTGCAGGTTTTGGATCATCCAGTACAAGTGGATAATGAGCTGCTACATTCAGTAGAACTTCACGTACTTTAATAATATCTTCGTGAAAGTTAATTGCTAAAGTAATTGGAATACGTCGTATCGGATATTTAGATAAGTTGTGTACAGGCGCACGAATGAGTTGTTCGTTCGGTAAACGAATATAGACATTGTCGAGTGTAAGTAATTTTACCGAAAGCAAATCAATTGAGATGACTTCACCTTCAATGGTATTACCACGAATGAGAGTAATCTGGATCGTATCACCGACTTCAAAGGAACCCTCACCAATCAAAAATAAACCACTAATCAAGTTACTGGCAGAGGTTTGTGATGCAAAACCGAGCGCTACAGTTAAAATCCCTGCTGCACCGAGGAATACACTAAGTTTGAACCCAGCTTCTTTCAAACTTGTCATGATGAAGAGTAAGAAAATGAAATAAAAAATACCACGGCGCCATACCAGACGTTGGTGAGCATTAAAACGTGAACCAATGGTTCTAATAAACGTATTCGAAATAATACGAGCAAGAACAAAGCCAATGAAACACAGTACAACAGCGACTAAAATTTCACTAATACGTTCGGTATTGATATTGGTAAATATGCTTTTGAGGCTATCAGCGATATCTTTTGGAATATTTGAATCAGCCATATAAACCTCTTAAAAGAATGAATCAAACATATTGAATAATGCTCCACCAGGTGAGCGTGGTGGGTGAACATAGGTCACTTCACCAGCAAGAGGTGGCGTACGATTTTCAATACGAATACGTGCAGGACGATCAGAACCCTCATAATAAACTTTAATTTGGGAAGTCCATAAGCGTCCCGTACTTTCACTATAAAATAGTGGTAGGGCCGTCACTGGCACATTCATGCGATCAAAGCGTAATTGATGATTACTTGTGTTGTGAAAGTCAATTGGAGTAACAGCACGGAAAGCGCGTGGTGTTAATAGATTCAAATCAGTACGGCCATCCACGGAAGTGGCATAACAAATTTCACCTTGCTGGGCATTTGGACCAAACCATGTATCTTTAGGCTGAATCACAGGAATCTCAAACAAAGGTTCATGCTGACTTTCAACTAAGCCTGCAATCCATAATGGTGTGCTGATATATAGAGTCCCACGTTGACCTGCTGGAATATAAATAGGATCGACGGGTTTAATAACCACAGAACGATCTGCCAGACGTGGCATCAGTAAAAATTCTGGGTTGGTCTTTCGAAACATGTATCGTTCTACTTGAACCGTATGCGGAAAGGCAAAATGTGGATCGGCAATTGGGTGCCAATCTTGTTCATTATCGTCTTGGAGAGACGGACGATAATATTCGATGCGCCATTCTTTTATGCCACGTGTTAAACGAAAGAGCATTGAACCGAATTGCCATGCTTTGGACTGGTTAATTTCAAAGTGCTGTTCACCCCACCATTTTAAAGAATTCTGGGGGTGAGGCTGATATTCATTATTTTCAAACAAGACGCAAAATTCCTCTACCGAGTTGTTAAACAGACTTCACGCTGTAATCTGCTTAGAGTACACTCAAAATCATCTTACTCATCATTATAAATTGTGATGCAAATATTGAAACAAATACAAGTTCCATATAGTTTTGCCAAGCGTCATGGTGTTTTATTTCGTTATGACGGTGATCAGGTATTTATTATTAGACGTCAAAACACTGAAAAAATTGCATTACAGGAAGCAAGACGCATCTTGGGGAAGCCAGCTCATTATCAATTATGTACTGAACAAGAATTTAATACGCTCTTAAGTACGAGTTACGCAGGTGATACAGGGGAATCACAACAAGTTGCAGCTGGTTTAGAAGATCATCCGGATTTATTGAGTTTGGCCGATCAGGTTCCTGAAACAGAAGATTTGATGGATCAAGAAGATGACGCACCTATTGTTCGTCTGATCAATGCACTTCTCTCTGAAGCAATTCGAGTAGGGGCTTCTGATATTCATATTGAAGCTTTTGAAAAGAAATTATCTGTACGATTGCGGGTAGATGGACAATTACGTGAGATTGTACAACCACGCCGTGAGTTGGCGCCTTTACTAGTCTCGCGTATTAAAGTTATGGCGAAGCTTGATATTGCTGAAAAACGTGTACCACAAGATGGACGTATTTCTTTACGTCTTGCTGGCCGTGAAGTGGATGTGCGTGTTTCAACTTTGCCATCGTCACATGGGGAAAGGGTCGTTATGCGTTTGCTTGATAAACAAGCGGGCCGACTCAACATGACTCACTTGGGTTTAATGGCTAATGACTATGAGCGTTTAACTCAGTTAGTGCATCGTCCCCATGGTATTATTTTGGTCACAGGGCCTACCGGTTCGGGGAAAACGACCACCCTATATGCAGCCTTGTCTGATTTAAATGACAATACTCGTAATATCTTAACTGCTGAAGATCCAATCGAATATCAACTCGAAGGCATTGGTCAAACTCAAGTAAATACCAAAGTGGATATGACATTTGCTCGTGCTTTAAAAGCAATGTTACGTCAAGATCCAGATGTGGTGATGGTGGGGGAGATCCGTGATCTGGAAACTGCTGAAATTGCGGTTCAAGCATCTTTAACAGGCCATTTGGTTTTATCAACACTACATACCAATACAGCTATTGGTGCAGTTACTCGTCTTAAAGATATGGGGATTGAACCCTTCTTGTTATCAAGCTCTTTAATTGGGGTGATTGCTCAACGTTTGGTTCGTACTCTATGTCCACATTGTATGACATGGCGTGAAGCCGATACTTTTGAGAAACAGGTTTTTCAGCATATTCATAATGAACCGTTGTTGCAGTTACCTGAAGCCAAAGGGTGCGATCATTGCTCACATTTAGGTTTTAATGGACGTACAGCGATTTATGAAATCGTACCAGTTGATGAACCCATGCGCCGTCTGATTCACGGTAATGCAGCTGAATATGAATTAGAAAATCATGCTCGTGAGTATTCAGGTTCTATTCGTGATGATGGTTTGCGCAAAGTACTGGCGGGGAAAACTACACTCGAAGAAGTGCTTCGTGTAACTAATGAGGCAAGTGAAGCATAATATTTAAGATGTAAAAAATGCCCGATTTGATTCGGGCATTTTTTAAATATCAAAACTTATTCAGTCACAATATTAAACGTCACATCAATATTATTGCGAGTTGCATTTGAATATGGGCAAACAATATGAGCTGCTGCAACTAACTTTTCAGCTTCTTCACGATCCATACCCACTAAGTAAACATTTAAAGTCGCTTCGATGCTAAAACCTGTAGGAATTGGACCAATACCTACTTCACCTTCTACATAAGCGTCTTTACTAATATTAAATTTATCGCGGTTTGCAACAAATTTTAAAGCACCTAAAAAGCATGCTGAATAACCAGCTGCGAATAGTTGCTCTGGATTTGTTACAGCACCACCTGCGCCACCCATTTCTTTAGGCACACCAAGCTGTACATCTAATACGCCGTCTGATGAAGTAGCACGGCCATCACGACCACCGGTTGCTTTAGCTTTTGCACGATAAACAACTTTTTCTAATGACATCGTTTTCATTCCTAAAATAAATTGAATACAAATATATCGTACACGACTTAATTATTTTGACAAGTATATTTTTTAAAAATATTGCTGTTTATTTGACTAAGTTTGTACGGAGTTTAGTAAGTTGATCTTTAAGGCCTAGTAGTGTTGTCATATCACATGAACTTGCTTGTAATACGCCTGATGGAATATGGATTGCTTGATCTTTTAATTTTTTTCCTTCATCACTTAGCGTAATAATCACTTGTCTCTCATCTTGAGTTGAACGGGTACGATGAAGTAAATGCGAGGCTTCTAACTTTTTCAAGATAGGAGTGAGGGTAGATGATTCTAAAAAAAGTTTAGCTCCAATTTCTGAAACAGTCACTTCATCCTGCTCCCATAACACTAACATAACTAAATATTGGGGATAGGTAATGCCCAAAGGTGCTAGAAGTTTTCTGTAGAGTTGATTAAGCGCTAAATTCGTTGAATAAATGAGGAAACATAATTGATTCTCAAGCTTTAAGTTTTGACAGTCTTGGTCCATATATTCCTCAAAGAAAATGATACTACTTTTGTAGTATATCGCTTTCTATTCAGTTTCTTAAATGTTCATCAGAATAGTTTATGAATAAAATAAATGAGAGTACATAAAAAATGGAATAATTAGATCAATTATTCCATAAGATAAAAATATTTTAGAACACTGTATTTACCACAAATCTGCAATCTTTTTCATTAAGCGAGCACGATACTTCGCAGTAGGGTTATTTGCATTGCGTTGCTGCTCTTGTTCATAAAAATCTTGCCATGCAGTAATCATTTCAAGCGTAGTTCCTTGTTTTTTTATCACAGAAACATCTGCTGGCTGAATATTTTCTAAACGTTGTCTTGCACCTTCTGCGCCCGTACCCCAACCAATAATTCTTTGGCCAAAAGCGGGCAAGGGGATATTTTTAGGAGTTGCTGGAAGAATATCTGAGTTGAGCTGTGCAGCAGGCGAAACAAAATGGTTTGTTGTACCAAACTCTGCATAACAATGAATATTTGCCCCCAAGCAAAAAATGCTAAATAAGTATTTCCACATGAATAATTAAACTTTTAATAATGAATCAATTTACGGTGAGTCATCAGAGGCATTGAAGAGCGGACGAGTTCTTGTGCTGTTAAATCAAAGGGTACAGTGATTAAACCACTCCCTTCATATCCAATCATACTTAAAATTTGGCCACGACTATCTGTTGCCCCAGAGTGTCCCCAGGTTTGTCGTTTTTCACCATGCCAGCCCTGTTGTGCTGCGCCTAAAACATAACATTGGCTATCCATTGCCCGAGCTTGTAGCAAAAGCTGCCAGTGCATTTGTCCAGTTGTATAAGTAAATGCAGCAGGAGCAGTAAGAAGATGAGCGCCTTGTTGTCTCAGAGTTAGAGCAAGCTCTGGAAAACGTAAGTCATAACATACCATTAAGCCAATATTGCCAAAAGGGGTAGATGTGACTACTACGTCTGTTCCAGGTTCAAAGAAACGAGACTCTTGATAACCACCGACCGCATCGCCCACTTGTACATCAAATAAATGGATCTTGTCATAACGTGCTTCTGTACGCTCAGGGCTAATACAAAGACTAACCGTCCGGACTCGACCATCTTGAATAGTAGATCCATCTGGACGAAATGGGCATGGTAAGGTACCGGCCACAATCCAGATTTGATATTGATGTGCTAGCTTCTCAAGCCGTTGTTGAATAGACTCAAATTGCTCAGCTGTTTCGCGTTGCTTTCCAGCTGCAAAACATACAAAGTTTTCGGGGAAAACAATCAGGCTAGCATTTTGCGCCTTACTTTGTTGAATCAACGACTCAATGACTTGAAAATTATTTTCAATATCATCTTGAGAGTTCATTTGAGCAACAGAAATAAGGGTCATATTCTAATAATCCGGCTTAATGATTAAAGTCAGGCATTTTGCTTATCTGATACCTGTTCAAGCGTATCTTGTTCTTTCTGTAACTGCTTCACAAGTGGCTCAAACATGTTCTGATTGTTTGCATTGAGTTTCATCAATGTCTTATGTGCATCCAGAACTGTTCTTAGCATTGCATTATGAGTGATCTGTTCATCAGTTAACGTTAATGTGCAAACGTTAGGATCGCCACAGTAATTCAAAATGACAAAAACCTGCCCTAGCCCCATACTGTTGGCTAAGGTTGTGATATCTGGATTGGTAGATAGCATCACAGCTTGAATATGATGAGTTTGTTTAAGCTTTAAACCTAGCTTAGCCAGGATGCCTAACACCGTACTATCAATAAATGTTGTTTGGGTTAAATCAACGATTGCACCAACAACATTCTCTTGCTGTTCAATTCTGTTTAAAAGTTTGTCTAGACTTATACAAGAATGGGCTCGCACTTCACCAATAAGTTTGAAAATATGCGTTCCATTTAAACTTGCATATTCAACATGACCTGTTGACATATAAATGCCATTTTCAGAGAAGGATAGAAAAATTATCACATAGTGCCATCGCAGACTCAAGAGTCCTTAAGTCGTATATTATGTAATTAATTGATTCGTAAATTAATTCATTCGACAAAGACTGAAGATGGCAATGTCATCAGCCACATGATCGGGTGCTTGGAATGATTGATTTTGCAAATGATGAACCAATTGTTGGAACTGATCATTTAGCCCACCATCAAAAGGTTCAAGTGCTCCATCTGAGCAAACAATGAAGCGTGCTTGGTGATTTAATGTACAAACATGTTCTTCAACTTCGAGTTCATCAGTCAAGCCTAATGGGAAGCTACTGGTTGTTAGAATTTTTGGAGCTTGATTGGGTTCAAAAATGATAGGAGGAGGGTAGTGCCCAGCACTTGACCAGCGAAGCGTATGTGTTTCAAGGTTTAAAATACCCACCACAATTGTAATGTGCTTTTCAATATTCTCTTGAACCAACATTCCATTTAATTTTTTTATTAATTGTCTTGGGGTTTTAGAGCGGCCATGGAAAGCTGCCATCCAAGAAGTTAATAAACTACTGGTTACACCATGTCCTGAAACATCGGCAAGATAAAATAAAACTTCCTTATCGTTTAATTTCCAGTAGTCATACCAATCACCAGAAAGATAAGCTGAAGGCTGAAAGAAAGTTTCGACTTGATAATTTAATAAATCAATTGGATTAGGTAATAGTCTTTTTTGTAGTTCAGCAGCTGAAGGTAAATCACGACTATCTTGATTACGTTTATATTGAGCATCGATTCTTGATAATGCTTTATTTAAATCGTTAGGTAGTTGATTCCATACCCAACCTGCAAGAGCACCCGCTTCCCAAGCTTGAGCTAAAGCGCTGCCTTCATGTTCAAAAGCAATGACAATGGTGGGTAAATTCCATTTATATATCAGGAAATCTTGTACATCTGCTATTGCAATGATGGTTGGATCATATAAATCTAAATCATCTATGTTAATGACTTGTAAGCCTGGCAATTTATCCAAAGCTTGCTCTAAATAAGGGATAGAGCGTGTCGGTTTAATAAAATACATAGAAGAGATGGTAGTCCTTTTATATGATCACTTTATTCATCATAGAGTATGTTTGATCAAAATCAAGGTATTGCCCAACTCTTAATCCAAGCAATACCTCGATTTCATCTTTTAAGGGTTTTGGTTCTCATCTGGTGTATCTTCTGAGTCATCATCAATGAAAGATACATCAGCTGAGTCGCCCTTTTTCTCTGCAATTTGGAATGCTTTACGTTGCAGATATAAATCTCGAATCATGGCATATTGATCACCTTGTAAGGTCTGATCTAGGTCTAGATATTGAGCGCGTGTATCAACCGCTTGTAACATATTACTTGACCAATAAAGACCCTCTTGATCATCCATAACATATTTCTGTGGACGTGCTTGGGCGTCTACTGCTAAACCAAAACCATCACGTAAGGTACTTGGCCCGAAAAAAGGCAACATCAGGAATGGGCCTGAAGGAACACCATAGTAACCAAGAGTTACACCAAAATTCTCTTCTTCAGTCGGTAAACCTAAACGGCTGGCAGGGTCAGCTAAACCAAGAGTCGTTAATGTATTAATTGTAAAGCGACCTATGGTTTTTGCTGCACGACCAGGGCGACCTTGAATAAGCTGGTTAACAGCATTCCAAGGTTCTCCAAGATTTTTACGGAACTGACGATAAGAACCACGGACATCTTCTGGAGTCTTTTCTCTATATTGCACAGCAACTGGGCGTAAAAAATTTCGATCCAACATGTCGTTAAATGAGTAAATTGGACGATTTAATGATTGTAATGGGTCTTTTACAGGATCTGGTTGTGCTGCATTCGCATTAATTTTTAAATCTTTAACTTTAATATTTTTTAAATCTTTAATAATTTGTGAGCGCGTATGAGTCGGTGCTGTTTCTTCTAGTGAGCTAGCATCAGAAGATTCACTTATAGTATTTTCTTGAGCATATAGAGAGGTACAAACACCTACAGATAATACGCTTAGTAAAATTAAATTAGAATAATTCATATAATTCCTTAACCGCCAGCCAGGCTAATACTTAAATGTGCAGTTGGGTGGAGATATGTTTTAATACAAAATTGATAACCTATTATCAATGTAAAATTGATCAAATAATATAGATAAAATGCTAAAAAGCTTAAAAAGTATCCATTTGATGATATTGATTTAAAAAAAAGGTTGCAAAGGGGATGAGATGGTCTATAATGCACATCCATCGGCGGTGATGCAGATAGAAACTTGTTGAAAAACAGTTACTTGGAATTGAGTTGGTTGCTTTAAGTGATGAATTTGATGGTAAGTTGGTTTTAAGATTAAGTTTTAAAAATATCGAAATTACCTGTTGACTTTTAAGAGATTAAGAGTAATATAGCCGACCTAGCTTGCTGGTGACGAACCAGGAAGAAGATCATTAAGAGAATTGAAGAACAACTTGTGTGGATTTTTACTGATTGATTAATCGAAATAATTTTCATTGATTGATTGGTT
>NZ_JEYA01000006.1:0-277364 GCF_000581835.1 Acinetobacter sp. 1542444
CCTGGCAATGAAGTATTGCCTGCAGGGTCAGTTGCTGTTGCTGTAACCGTATCGCCATCCACCAGGTTACCCGGGTTTGGTACTGACCATGTTCCGTCTGTGCCTGCCACGACTGTTGCAGTGGTGCCATCAGGATATGTCACAGTCACTGTAGAACCAGGTTCTGCTGTACCGCTCACTGGGTCAGTTGCATTGATTGGATCAAGTACAGGTGCATTTGGTGCGGTGGTATCAATCGTCACCACTGCTGTATCGGTACCTGCATTGCCTGCTGCATCTGTTGCAGTCACGGTAATGGTGTGTGGACCATCAGTTAATGCAGGAAGTGTATTGTCTGCAAGCGTCCAGGTGCCGTCACCATTGTTCACTGCTGGATAGTCAACACCATCCACGTTCACAACCACTGTTGCTGTCGGATCGTTCACTGTACCAGTGAGTGCTGGTGTGCTGTCGTTCGTCAACACATCATCAAGTGCAACCACCGGCGGTGTGATGTCGGCAGAGACTGTGCCTGTACCTGGCAATGAAGTATTGCCTGCAGGGTCAGTGGCTGTTGCTGTAACCGTATCGCCATCCACCAGATTGCCCGGGTTTGGTACTGACCATGTTCCGTCTGTGCCTGCCACGACTGTTGCAGTGGTGCCGTCAGGATATTTCACAGTCACTGTAGAACCAGGTTCTGCTGTACCGCTCACTGGGTCAGTTGCATTGATTGGATCAAGTACAGGTGCATTTGGTGCGGTGGTATCAATTGTATAAGTTTGTGTATCATTAACAGTGCTGCTATTACCTACTGCATCAGTGAAGGTTACTTTGGCATCAATTATTTTATCTGCATCCGCTGTTAAACCGCTACCAGGCACACTTACTGTCCATGTACCTGCTGCACTGTCTACAGTTGCATTATAAGTTACCCCATTAATAACAACTGTAACGGCTGTAGTAGCCGCATCTGAAGGAACGTTTGTCAGAACACCAGTAATCGTGACATTACCCGCTGCTTCTGATGCATTAATTACATTGTCAGCTGTTACTGAATCAACTGCGAAGTTGACACCATCGGTATTTGGGCCAACTGCATCGACAATAGCTGTGCCTGGTAATGATGGGTTACCTGCTGGATCTGTAGCAATCGCTTCAACTTCATCGCCATCATTCAGGCCAGGGTTTGGCACAGTCCACGTACCGTCTGGTCCTGCTACAACACTTGCTGTACTGCCGTCAGGATAAGTCACAGTCACTGTTGAACCAGGTTCTGCTGTACCTGTAATTGGGTCTGTCCCGTTAACCGGGTTAATTACTGGAGCATCAGGTGCAGTGGTATCGATTGCATATGTTTGTGTATCGTTAACACTGCTGCTATTACCTGCTGCATCTGTAAACGTTACTTTGGCATCAATTGTTTTATCTGCATCCGCAACCAAACCGCTACCCGGCACACTTACTGTCCATGTGCCTGCTGTGCTATCTACAGTCGCAGTATACGTCTGGCCATTAATCACAACAGTGACCACTGTATTTGCTGCATCTGCCGGAACGTTTTTCAATACACCTGTAACAGTAACGTTGCCTGACGCTTCTGACGCATTAATCACATTGTCAGCTGTTACTGAATCAATCGCAAAATTTACTGACCCTGTATTCGGTGCAGCTGTATCAACTGTTACAACCCCTGTATCGGTACCCGCATTGCCTGCTGCATCTGTCGCAGTTACGGTAATAGTGTGTGGACCATCAGTTAACGCAGGAAGTGTATTGTCTGCAAGCGTCCAGGTGCCATCACCATTATTCACTGCCGGATAGTCAGTGCCATCCACATTGACAACCACAGTGGCTGTTGGATCGTTCACTGTACCGGTTAACTCAGGTGTACTGTCATTGGTCAATACATCGTTAAGCGCTACTGTCGGCGCAACCGCATCAACCACAGCTGTTGCTGGGCCTGATGTATTGCCTGCCGGATCTTCTGTTACTGCTGTTACCGTATCACCATCATTTAAGCCTGGGTTTGGCACAGTCCAAGTACCATCCGGTCCTGCTACAACACTTGCTGTACTACCGTCCGGATATGTCACAGTCACTGTTGAACCAGGTTCTGCTGTACCTGTAATCGGGTCTGTCCCGTTAACTGGGTCGATCACTGGCACTGAAGGAGCAGCTGTATCAACTGTCACAACACCCGTATCTGTACCTACGTTACCTGCTGCATCTGTTGCAGTCACGGTAATGGTGTGTGGACCATCAGTTAATGCAGGAAGTGTATTGTCTGCAAGCGTCCAGGTGCCGTCACCATTGTTCACTGCCGGATAGTCAACGCCATCAACAGTCACCACTACAGTTGCTGTCGGATCGTTCACTGTACCAGTTAACGCAGGTGTACTGTCATTCGTTAATAGATCAGTTATAACAACTGCTGGTGCAACTGCATCAACAGTAGCTGTACCTGGTAAAGATGGGTTGCCTGCTGGATCTGTAGCAATTGCCTCAACTTTATCACCATCATTCAAGCCTGGGTTCGGCACAGTCCAAGTACCATCCGGTCCTGCTACAACTGTTGCTGTGTCACCATTAGGATAGGTTACTGTTACGGTTGAACCAGGTTCTGCAGTACCTGTAATCGGGTCTGTCCCGTTAACAGGGTCAATCACTGGCGCTGAAGGAGCAGCTGTATCCAGTGTATAAGTTTGTGTATCGTTAACTGTGCTGCTATTACCTGCTGCATCAGTGAAGGTTACTTTAGCATCAATCGTTTTATCAGCATCAGCAACCAAACCGCTACCTGGTACACTTACTGTCCATGTACCTGCTGCATTGTCTACAGTTGCAGTATAAGTTACCCCATTAATAACAACTGTAACGGCTGTAGTAGCCGCATCTGAAGGAACGTTTTTCAATACACCTGTAATCGTGACATTGCCAGCCGCTTCTGATGCATTAACCACATTATCAGCTGTTACCGAATCAACAGCAAAGTTAACACCATCCGTATTTGGACCAACTGCATCAACAATAGCTGTTCCTGGTCCTGATGTATTGCCAGCAGGGTCTGTTGCTACAGCTGTAACTTCATCACCATTATTCAAACCAGGGTTTGGTACAGTCCAAGTACCATCCGGTCCTGCTACAACACTTGCCGTACTACCGTCCGGATAAGTCACAGTTACTGTTGAACCAGGTTCTGCTGTACCTGTGATCGGGTCTGTCCCGTTAACCGGGTCAATCACTGGTGCATTCGGTGCAGTCGTATCAATCGTATAAGTTTGTGTATCTTTAACAGTACTGCTATTACCTGCCGCATCTGTAAACGTTACAGTCGCATCAATGGTTTTATCTGCATCAGCTGTTAGACCACTACCAGGCACACTTACTGTCCATGTACCCGCTGTTTTGTCTACAGTTGCAGTGTATGTCTGACCATTAATAACAACTGTAACGGCCGTATTGGCCGCATCTGCTGGAATGTTTTTCAAAACACCAGTAATCGTGACATTACCTGCTGCTTCTGATGCATTAATTACGTTATCTGAAGTAACAGGATCAACAGAAAAAGTGACTCCATCTGTATTTGGTGGAGTGGTATCAGCAGGTGTTGAGTCATCATCATTATCACTATTCGATGCTGCAGCGATAATACCGCCCGCAACTAAAGGAATAGCTGCCCACAACCATGGGTTTACACCTGCATCGTGATAAAGTAATGGTTCAATTGAAGAAATAGGCTGGTAAATAACGTCAGATACCAACTCTTGTGGTGCTTCTGCCGGTAAAGCAGCAGGTAAATCCTCAGCTACCAGAGCTTGTGGTTCAACATCACTGTCTGCGTCAGCATCCGCATCGGCATCGGCGTCCGCATCATTTTCAGCATCTTTGAATTTTGCCCAAATCAACTGTCCATTTTCATCTTGAAAAACAAGACTGTTATCTTTAGGCTCAGCTGTTCCACTAAAGAAGCCTTCAATAACAATAGTCTCGCCATTTTTCAGGCGAATGACTGCATTGGTACCCTCCCTATTCACTACCAATACATCACTGGCAGCCACTTTTACCAATACGACCGACGCTTCTGAAAGCTTTGCAGAAGTTCCCTGGATTGTTGACAAGGTATCGTGACTATCCTTGGCAATAATTTGTATTTCAGGCATATCTGTATTCCTTTTATATTATTGATTTAAATGATTTTATGTATAATTCTTTTTACTTAATATTTCTAAGTTTTTGACCTACAACTTAAAAACATTAAGTAATGTGATCATTTTTACATTAAACACTTTAAAATAAAAAAAACAAATACTAAAGTACCTAAAGAAAAAATTTTAATTAATAGAAATTATATATAAGTCTTAGTTAAGTTTTTCTTATGTTAACTTAATGAAAAATCACGTTAAACGTTTTATATATAAAACAAATTTATTATTTTACTATTTACCATTTGTTGAAAAATCATTTAATTAAAATATTCATATAACAATTATTAATATCTTAATAAAATAAAATATATTATTAATGATATATATAGAAAAAAAAGGCTTTAGGTAATATTTTACTATTACACTAAAACCTCATTTTTAAATATCTTATAAATTTTAAAACTATTTATATTTAGAAATTATCTGGACTCTCAAATCTTTTTACTTCTTGTAACTTATTCGGGTCATGCATTGTCGCAATTCCATCCTCAGTTTTTTGGTCTACAAGAATATCCGGATTATAAACGGTGATTGTTTCTCTACCCAGCGCATCCTCCCCCACAATATACTGAAAACCTCTTCGGTTCATCTTATGGCACAACCTTTGATAGAAGCCTTTTAAGCCTTCAGTTTCTTCGTTGGGGTTGTAATAAAAAGCATTCATCACAGCTGGTAAGCCTAGGCCGCACACAATACCTGATAACAATACACTAATAAATGTATATCCAATCAGGATACTACTATAGGGACTTAAGGCAGGGATATTGGCTACTGCCAAAATCAATGCAAGTGAAATTCCTCCTCGTACCCCACCCCAAGATAAAATAGTCAAACTACCGTTGTAGCTTTTAGTTCTACGCATTGTGGGGAAAAAAGCGAAAGCCATAAAGTTGGCAGCAAAACGGGAAATATGAAGAATAAAGAATGCAACAATACCGCCTAAAATCAGGCTAAAGTTTAGATCAAGAATAAATAACTCTAAGCCAATTAAAGTAAATAAGAATGAGTTAATGATTCCTTCTACTGTATGCCAAAAATGATTAACTTCTTGAATCTCTCGCTCTTCTCGTATTTCTTTCCATTTGTTCCCAACAATTAAACCGCCAATTACACAAGCAATCGGTGCTGATGCATGTGCAAACAAAGCAACCAAATATGCTCCACTTGCAAGTAAAGCTGTTGTTAAAATCAGGGACTCCATTTCGTGTTTACCACGTAATAGACGCAACACCCCTACCCCAAATGCCCAACCAATCCCGACGGCGACAACAATTTCATAAAGTAGAGCTTCTAATGTCGCTACTAATGAAAAATGTTCACCCTGTAAAACATTAAGTAAAGTCATAAACAATGCAATACACATTGCATCATTAAATAATGATTCACCTTCTAACTTAACAATTAAATGATGTGGTGCTCGAATCGAACTAAGCACACCTTTAATACCAATTGGGTCTGTTGCCCCTAAAGCTGCACCTAAAAGTAATAGCACCAGAATTGGCACATGATATCCAACAAGTAATTGGAATCCGTAGAGTAAACTGCCAAACAATACGGCGCAAAGCACTAAGGCAATTGTTGCCAAAATACTAATTTGTTTCCAATAACTTTTTAGATCTGAAATTTTAAATTTGAGTGCAGAAGAAGTTAGAATAAAACAAATAACACCATTAATTAAAAAATCATAAAAATCGATATGGCGTACTGCTTCTTCAATATTATGAATGTTAATGGTAATAAACTGGTTACCATTTAGTAGGCTGGCCCCCCACTGTAGAATAAAGACAAAAATTGCTGAGACCAGAGGAACACCAATCGCCTGTGGAAAGCCTAAAATACGCTTATTAAAGATCGTGGTTGCAATTGATAGTGCAAAAACCACTGTAAATGCTTGTAATAGAAAAAAATTACCCATGAATACCCTTCTTCTGGGTCAACGACCAAATAAACTACTTTGCTAGATCGACCAAACTTAATAAAAAGCTGACATAACTATGCCATAATCAAAAAAAAACAGAAATTAGGACATAAGTTTACCGAATTGATTGAACAATCTATCAATCTGTTAAATTTCTTAACATTATTTATAGTTATGATCTAAAAAAAAGATGAGCTTATTAAATTATGTTTAACAAGACTCATCCTATAAAATTTTAAACTGGATTATTAAAAGTATCGCATTGGTTAATATCACCAGTTTTTAAACCAACCTGAAACCAATGCATGCGCTGTTCACTACTACCATGAGTAAAGCTATCCGGAACGACCTGACCTGTAGAACGCTTTTGTAAATAATCATCTCCAATTTTTTGAGCAGCATCCATCGCCTCTTCAATGTCACCTTGCTCTAAAAATTGAGTTCGCTGTTGATTATGACTCGCCCAAATCCCCGCTAAACAGTCAGCTTGTAATTCTTGACGAACAGATAATTGGTTACCTTCTCTTTGGCTGACTTGTGCATGGGCTTGCTGTACTTGTGACGAAATACCCAGCAAGGTTTGAACATGGTGCCCTACTTCATGTGCAACCACATAAGCTTGTGCGAAATCGCCAGCCTGATCTTCCCTAGAAAGTTCAGTTTGGTTCTGCTCACCAGAAATTCCCATTTGCTGACGCATATCTTTAAAGAATTCTGTATCGATATAAACCTTTTGGTCTGCAGGACAATAAAATGGCCCCATCGCAGATTGGGCAGTACCACATCCTGATTGAGCTATTCCACTAAACAAAACTAATTTAGGTGGCGTATAGCTTTTACCTAACTGTTTAAATATAGGAGTCCAGACGTCCTCTGTATCAGCCAAAACCGTTCCAACAAAATCCGAGGCTTCTTTTTGCTCGGCCGTTAAACTTTCTGGCGCAGTTGCATTTGATTGTTGTGAAGCAGTAACTTGCTGCGTTGCTTGATAAGCCTGTTGTGGATCAACACCAAAGAACTTCCACGCAACAAATGCAACAACTAAACCAATAATACTGATACCGCCAGCTCTAACACCGCCACCACCTCGACGGTCCTCAACATTACTACTAATTCGTCGACCTTTCCAGCGCATAATTTCCCTCTTCTTTTTAGAATGGCATCATGAACCCGATGCTTTTTTAGGCCACATTTTTTGTATTAAGCTCACAATTAATAGAACAATTGCACCTGCAACAAGTCCTATTCCAAAGTTAATCAATGTTGGTGTTAAAGCACCAATGATGTTACCCACTGCTGGTATTGTTTCCACATGATCCACTGTGTCTTCAGTTAAGTGATGAAGCAATGGAATCGTATGATTAATAATCCCGCCACCCACTAAAAACATTGCAATAGTGCCCACGATTGAAAGTAATTTCATCAAAATAGGAGCAAAAGCTAATAGGCCTCGACCTATAGTTTGTTTAAATGAGGTCGACTGTTCTGTTAAATATAATCCCAAATCATCAATCTTAACAATCATACCAACTAGGCCATAAACGCCAATCGTCATTACAACTGCAATAACACTTAAAACGCTTACTTTGGTCATTAAAGTAGCCGTAGCAACTGTACCGAGCGTAATCACCACGATCTCAGCCGATAAAATAAAATCAGTTCTTACTGCTCCTTTTATTTTTTCTTTTTCAAAAGTTGCTAAGTCTAATTCTTCAGTTTCAAGCTCTGCTTTTGCTTCCTCTGATGTAGAAGCTTTTTTATGCATAATTGTATGAAGAACTTTCTCTACTCCCTCATAACATAAAAATAAGCCTCCGAGCATTAATAGCGGATTAATAAGCCAAGGTGCAATCACACTAATTAACAATGCTAAAGGAACTAAAATAAGCTTATTAACAAATGAACCTTTGGCCACCTTCCAAACAATAGGTAGTTCACGATCTGCACGCACACCTGTTACTTGCTGAGCATTTAAGGCCAAATCGTCACCTAAAACTCCAGCAGTTTTCTTGGCTGCCATTTTGCTCATTAAAGCAACATCATCTAAAATTGTTGCTATATCATCTAGTAATAAAAGTAAGCCACTCGCCATTTCTTATCCAAGTTTGTATTTATTAAGGCTATTGTAAGATGATTTTTTTGAATTTCTGTAATTTTACTGAATAAATTCACAATATTATTTTAAGAAAAGTTTCCCCAATCGCTGACGAAAAAAATTTATTTCCCGTACAATAATGCCAATCTTTTATATTACAGGGCTTACTACCCCTGATTAAGCCAATACGATAGTGGAATAAATAATGAGTAATGTTGATCAGCGTCCAATTATTTTGACAGGCGACCGCCCAACCGGACAACTTCATCTTGGGCATTTTGTCGGTTCTTTGCGTTCTCGTGTAGGTTTACAGGATAGCCATCATCAACATCTCTTATTAGCAGATGCACAAGCATTAACAGATAATGCAGATAATCCAGATAAAGTTCGTCGTAATATTCTAGAAGTTGCTCTAGATTATTTAGCTGTAGGCATTGATCCAACAAAAACTACCATTTGTGTTCAGTCTTGCTTGCCAGCACTCAATGAACTCACAATGCTCTATCTTAACTTTGTGACAGTTGCGCGTTTAGAACGTAACCCGACCATTAAATCTGAAATTCAAATGCGTGGTTTCGAGCGTGACATTCCAGCTGGTTTCCTCTGCTACCCTGTTGCACAAGCGGCTGATATTACTGCTTTCAAAGCAACTGTGGTTCCAGTTGGTGAAGATCAGATTCCAATGATTGAACAAACCAATGAAATTGTACGTCGAGTAAATCGCCAAATCGGTCAAGATCTTTTGCCTGAATGTAAAGCTTTGCTTTCTAATATGGCACGTCTACCTGGTTTTGATGGTAAAGCGAAAATGTCTAAATCATTAGGCAATACCATCGTTTTAAATGCTTCTGATAAAGACATTAAAAAAGCTGTTAATGCGATGTACACCGATCCAAATCACCTTCGTATTGAAGATCCAGGTCAAGTTGAAGGCAATATTGTATTTACTTATTTAGATGCATTTGATCCAAACAAAGAAGAAGTTGAAGAGTTAAAAGCTCACTATCGTCGCGGTGGTCTTGGTGACGGTACAGTTAAAAAACGTCTTGAAGGTGTCTTAAAAGAGTTAATTACACCTATTCGTGAACGTCGCGAAGAACTTGCTAAAGATCCTGACTATATTATGGATGTTTTACGTCAAGGTACAGATAAGTGCCGTCTTATTACTCAACAGACTTTAGACGAAGTTAAAGATGGTTTAGGTTTATTTAAATTTTAATTCTCGTTAGAAATTAAAAGCCCTTCGGGGCTTTTTTTATTTATTAGATTCAATAATATTCATTTTTTAGAATTACTAATGTATTGATAGCCATTCACAGGCTTTTACCCTATTAACGTGAAGTAACACTTATTAACGCTAATAGCGATGAAGAATATCTTAACTTTATCTATTATCCTCTATGTAGGTTACATCATATGAGCCTCACGACATTTCTCCTTAAACCGAAACTGTTTTTACAGATTCGTTGTTCTACGCAATGATCACCCCAATCATTGCGTATTTTTTTGCCTAAAAATTTTATTTATGAATTAGCTATACTTATAAAAACTCTTATTTTTCTTTAATAAATAAAAAAACACCGCATCATTTTTCAGATGCGGTGCTTTTTAAGATTCAGCGTAAAGCGATTAAGCTAAACCTTTCTCTTTTAAAACTTGCAACATAGTTGAACCAAGCTCAGCTGGGCTACGAGTGTAAGCCATACCTGCTTTTTCAAATGCAGCGAATTTCTCTTCAGCAGTACCTTGACCACCAGAAATAATCGCACCAGCGTGACCCATACGCTTACCTTTAGGAGCAGTTACACCAGCAATGTAACCTACTACAGGCTTAGTCACGTTAGATTTGATGAATTCAGCAGCTTCTTCTTCCGCTGTACCACCGATCTCACCGATCATGATGATTGCATCAGTATCTGGATCATCTTGGAACAATTGAAGCGCTTCGATTTGGTTCATACCTGGGATTGGGTCACCACCGATACCGATACAAGTAGACTGACCTAAACCAAGCTTAGTTGTTTGAGCAACAGCTTCATAAGTCAATGTACCTGAACGCGAGATGATACCAATACGACCTGGTTGGTGAATATGACCAGGCATAATACCAATCTTACATTCACCCGGAGTGATCACGCCTGGACAGTTAGGACCAACTAAACGAGTACCGTTACCGTTAGTTTCTAAGTAGCGTTTTGCTTTAAGCATGTCGATTGTTGGAACACCTTCAGTGATCACAACGATTAGGCCAACACCTGAATCAACCGCTTCAACGATTGAGTCTAAAACGAATGGAGCTGGTACATAGATTACAGATGCATCTGCATTTGTTTCACGTACAGCTTCTTTCATTGTGTTGAATACTGGTAGGTCAAGGTGAGTAGTACCGCCTTTACCCGGAGTAACACCACCAACAACTTTTGTACCGTAGTCTAAAGCTTGTGCAGAGTGGAAAGTACCGTTTTTACCAGTAAAACCTTGTACCAATACTTTAGTGTCTTTATTAATTAATACGCTCATGATTGATACTCCCCTTACGCTTTAACTGCAGCTACAACTTTTTCTGCGGCATCAGACAAGCCGTTTGCAGAAATTAATTTCAAACCAGATTCATCAAGTAATTTAGCACCTAACTCAGCGTTGTTACCTTCTAAACGAACAACAACTGGAACAGTTACGTTTACTTCTTGAACCGCTGCAATAATCGCTTCAGCAATCATGTCACAACGTACGATACCACCAAAGATGTTGATTAAAACACCTTGTACAGATGTATCAGCAAGGATGATTTTAAACGCTTCGATTACGCGCTCTTTAGTTGCGCCGCCACCAACGTCAAGGAAGTTTGCAGGCTGACCACCATAAAGTTTAATGATGTCCATAGTTGCCATTGCAAGACCAGCACCGTTAACCATACAACCGATGTTACCTTCTAAAGCAACATAGTTAAGATCAAATTCAGATGCTTTTAATTCACGCTCATTCTCTTGAGATTTGTCACGTAAAGCAGCAACTTTAGGTAAACGGTAAAGCGCGTTAGAATCGATACCTACTTTCGCGTCTACACATAAAATTTCGCCATTTTCACGAACTGAAAGTGGGTTAATTTCAAATAAAGCAAAATCATTTTCAACAAATGCTTGGTAAGCAGCTGTCATGATTTTTACGAATTGACCGATTTGTTTGTCTTTCAAACCTAAAGCAAACGCAACTTCACGTGCTTGGAATGGTTGTAAGCCAACTAATGGATCAACTTCAACTTTGATAATTTTTTCTGGAGTTTCTTCAGCAACTTTCTCGATTTCTACACCACCTTCTGTAGAAGCCATGAAAGTAATACGACGGCTAGAACGGTCTACAACCGCACCTAAGTAAAGCTCACGCTCAACTGGGTATACGTCTTCAGCAACAATAATGCTGTTTACTGGTTGACCATTTGCATCTGTTTGATACGTTACAAGACGAGTACCAATGATATTGTTTGCAAATTCGATAACGTCTTCTTTAGATTTTGCAACTTTAACGCCACCAGCCTTACCACGACCACCAGCATGAACTTGCGCTTTCATTACCGCGAATTTACCACCAAGCTGTTCAAATGCAGCAACTGCTTCGTCTGCATTGGTAGCCAAGATACCTTCTTGTACTGGCATACCATATTCTTTCAATAACGCTTTAGCTTGATACTCATGTAAGTTCATTTAGTTACCTACTTAACTTTGTTTGTTGTCTTCAATTTGCGCAACATTCTCATGTTACATATGCAAATTGCTGTCTACGTCTTTCACCTTGATGCTTTTTTAATCACACCATCGAATGTGAAAAAGAGCGGAGAACCCGCTCTTTATTTTATTTACGCTTACGTTGAATCGCGTGAATTGCACGACCATCTACAGCAAGTGCAGCTTCATGAACAACTTCAGAGAATGTTGGGTGACCAAAAGTCATCAACTGAAGATCTTCAACTGAAGATACAAATTCAAGAGCGATCATACCTTGGTGTACGATATCAGATGCAGCAGGTCCAATAACATGCATACCTAATAAACGGTCAGTTTTTGCATCAGCAACAAACTTAACAAAACCAGCACCTTCACCCGCTGCTAAAGCACGACCATTTACAGCAAAACCGAATTGACCAGTTTTAACTTCATGACCTTTTTCTTTAGCTTGTTCTTCAGTTAAACCAACCCATGCCGCTTCCGGATGTGTATAGATAACAGAAATGATTGTGTCATAGTTCACTTGAGCTGCGTGACCGTGGATACGCTCAACAGCCATTACACCTTCTTCCATTGCTTTATGAGCAAGCATTGGACCGCGAACCAAGTCACCAATCGCATATACACCTTCTACAGAAGTTGCACAGTGATCGTTTACTTCCACTAGACCACGTTCAGTCAATTTAATGCCTGAATCTTCAGCCAATAAACCTTCAGCATAAGCTTTACGGCCAACACAAACGATTAACTTGTCAAAAGTTTGAGTTTTTTCTTCGCCGCCTTGAGTGTATTTAACAGTCACTTCACGACCATTAATTTCAGTACCAGAAACTTTAGCACCGATACGAATATCAAGACCTTGCTTAGTTAAAAGTTTTTGGTAGTCTTTTGCCAAAGCTTTATCAGCCATTGGTAAGAATGCATCCATTGCTTCAAAAACAACAACTTCAGCACCAAGACGACGCCAAACAGAACCAAGCTCTAAACCGATTACGCCTGCACCAATTACACCTAAACGCTTAGGTACTTCTGGGAAGTTCAATGCACCAGTTGAATCAACAATAATATCTTGATCTACAGGAGCTACTGGAATATTTACAGGCACAGAACCAGACGCAAGAATAACGTATTTAGGTTCTAAAACTTGAGTTTCACCTTCATGAGAAACGAACTCAACTTTTTTACCAGCAAGTAATTTACCAGTACCTTTTAACCATTCAATGCCATTGCCTTTAAGCAATTGATCAATACCACCAGTTAATTGGTCAACAATTTTGTCTTTACGAGCAAGAAGCTTAGCAAGATCAAAATTCACTTCACCTGTAGTGATACCGTGATCAGCTAAGTGATGTACTGTATCTTCGTAACGATGAGAAGAGTCAAGTAATGCTTTAGAAGGAATACAACCTACGTTTAAGCATGTACCACCTAAAGATGGCTTACCGTTGTGAATACGTTTTTCGATACAAGCGACTTTAAAACCTAGTTGAGCAGCGCGAATCGCAGCTTCATAACCACCAGGACCACCGCCAATAACAACAAGATCAAATTGTTGAGACATTGTTTATCTCCATGGTCCGAGATAGAGGATCACTCTACCTCGGTAATATTATTCGAAGAAATTAAAGATCAAGGATGAGTTTAGCTGGCTCTTCTAACAATTCTTTGATTGCCACCAAGAAACCTACAGCTTCTTTACCATCGATCATACGGTGGTCATAAGAAAGTGCTAAATACATCATTGGCAAGATTTCAACTTGACCATTTACAGCCATAGGACGCTCTTGGATTTTGTGCATACCCAAGATACCAGTTTGTGGCTGATTCAAAATTGGAGTTGAAAGTAATGAACCGAAAGTACCACCGTTAGTGATTGTGAAAGTACCACCAGTCATTTCTTCGATAGATAATTTACCATCACGTGCTTTAGCAGCATATGCACCAATACCAGATTCAACTTCTGCATAGCTCATACGATCAGTATCACGTAATACTGGTACAACAAGACCACGATCAGAAGATACTGCAACACCGATGTCGTAGTAACCGTGATAAACGATATCGTCGCCATCAATTGAAGCGTTTACAGCTGGGTAGCGTTTAAGCGCTTCAGTTGCTGCTTTAACGAAGAATGACATGAAACCTAAACGAGCGCCATGACGTTTTTCAAAAGCATCTTTATATTGCTTACGCAATTCCATGATTGGCTTCATGTTAACTTCGTTGAATGTAGTTAACATTGCTGTTTCTTGAGTTGCAGCAAGAAGACGCTCAGCTACACGCTTACGTAAACGAGTCATTGGAACGCGTTTTTCGATACGCTCACCAACAGCCACACTTAACGGAGTAACGTTAGCAGCTGGTTTAGCTTGATGGTTTGCAACATCTTCTTTAGTGATACGACCACCACGACCAGTACCTTGTACGTCAGCAGCAGCAATACCAGATTCAGTTAATGCTTTACGAACTGCAGGAGCTTGATCAGATACAGTTTCTGTACGCTCAACAACAGGCGCTGCACCAGCTTGAGTTTGAGCAACTGCTTGCTCTACTGCTGCAGGAGCAGCCGCTGCTGCACCAGCACCAGCTTCAAATTGAGCAATAACTTCGTCAGAAAGAACTGTATCGCCTTCATCTTTAATGATTGCAACTAAGCTACCATCAGCAGGAGCAACAACTTCTAAAACAACTTTGTCGGTTTCAATATCACAGATTACTTCATCACGTGATACAGGTTCACCCACCTTTTTGTGCCAAGTTGCGATGGTGCCATCTGCAACAGACTCTGGGAATACCGGTGCTTTAATTTCGGTTGCCATTATTGAGAATCTCCTGATTGTTCAGCTTCGATTGCCAATGCATCATTAATTAGCTGAGCTTGTTGTTTTGCATGCAAGTACGGTGAGCCACAAGCTGGTGCAGCAGAAGCTTCACGACCTGCAAAACTGATACGGATTTGTTTGCCAGATTTTAAGATATCGTCATATAAACGCGGTGCAATAAATAACCATGCGCCTTGGTTCTTCGGCTCTTCTTGTGCCCAAACGAGTTCTTTCACATTTGGATAAGCAGCCAAGATTTCCGCAAGACGTTGCTCTGGGTATGGATACAACTGTTCAATACGTACGATTGCAACATTAGTTAAGTTTTGTTCACGACGTTTTTCAAGTAAGTCGTAATAAACTTTACCGCCACAAAGTACAAGACGAGTTACATCTGACTTGTTAATTTGATCGATTTCATCAATTACAGTTTGGAATGAACCATTTGCAAGCTCTTCTAAAGTAGAAGTCGCAAGTTTATGACGAAGTAAAGATTTCGGTGACATTACAATCAATGGCTTACGAATTGGGCGTACAGCTTGACGACGTAATGCATGGAAAATCTGTGCAGGTGTCGTTGGAGTGATCACTTGCATGTTGTCTTCAGCACATAACTGTAAGAAACGTTCTAAACGAGCTGATGAGTGTTCTGGGCCTTGACCTTCGAAACCGTGTGGTAACAACATTGTTAAACCACAAACACGTTCCCACTTAGTCTCACCAGAAGCAATAAACTGGTCAATCACAACTTGAGCACAGTTTACGAAGTCACCAAATTGTGCTTCCCAAATAATCAAGCTCTTAGGAATTGTAGTTGCGTAACCATATTCGAATGCAAGAACTGCTTCTTCAGATAAAAGAGAGTCATAAATCGCAAAACGTGGTTGGTTCTCTTTCACATGACAAAGTGGAATGTAAGTTGAACCATCAGCTTGGTTATGCAATTTCGCATGACGGTGTGAGAAGGTACCACGACCCACGTCTTCACCAGTAATACGAACTAGATAATCTTCATCTAATAAAGTTGCATAAGCTAAAGTTTCTGCTGCACCCCAGTTTAATGGAGTTTCACCAGTTTGCATTTTTACGCGGTCTTCAATTACTTTTTGAACCTGACGCTGCATTACAAACCCTTCAGGAAGTTTGCTCATGCCCTCGCCTAATTCTTTTAAGCGATTTAAGTCAAATGAAGTATCCCAATCGTCTGTGTAGTCATGGCCCAAATATGGAGTCCAATCAACAAACATTTTGGTATTTGGTTCAAGAATCAATGCATTTGCTACATGATTACCCGCTTCTAGATCAGAACGGTAATCTTCAACCATTTGGTCTGCTTCAGCACGATCAAGTACTTTCTCTTGAACAAGTTGATCAGCATAAAGTGTACGAGTAGTCGCTTTCTTCGCAATTACTTGATACATCAATGGTTGTGTACCAGATGGCTCATCTGCTTCGTTATGGCCACGACGACGATAACAGAACAAATCGATAACAACATCTTTACGGAATTCGTGACGGAAATCATGTGCTAATTGAGTAGCAAAGATAACAGCTTCAGGATCATCGCCATTTACATGGAAAATTGGCGCCTGAATCATTTTAGCAACGTCTGTACAGTATTCTGTAGAACGTGCGTCACGAGGATCAGAAGTTGTGAAACCTACTTGGTTGTTCACAATAATATGAACTGTACCACCAACCGTATAGCCACGAGTTTGTGACATCTGGAAGGTTTCCATGTTCACGCCCTGACCTGCAAATGCCGCATCACCATGAACAATAACTGGTAAAACGTCATCACCGCCAATGTCTCTACGACGTACTTGACGTGCACGTACAGAACCTTCAACTACAGGACCAACAATTTCCAAGTGAGATGGGTTAAATGCTAATGCCAAGTGAACTTCGCCACCTGGAGTCATTACATTACTTGAGAAACCTTGGTGGTATTTAACGTCGCCAGAACCTTTTTTATGAATTGATTTACCTTCGAACTCACCAAATAAGTCCGCAGGGTTTTTACCCATAATATTCACAAGAAGGTTTAAACGGCCACGGTGTGGCATACCAATAACAACTTCTTTACAACCTACAGCACCAGCACGCTGAATAATCTCGTTTACCATCGGAATAAAAGATTCGCCGCCTTCAACACCAAAGCGTTTAGCACCGACGTATTTATTACCAAGATATTTTTCAAGACCTTCCGCAGCAGTTAAACGCTCTAAGAAGCCTTTCTTTTGATCATTTGTGTAATTGAATTTACCACGGGCACTTTCAAGACGCTGTTGAATCCAACGTTTTTCTTTTGTGTCCACGATATGCATGTATTCAACACCGATCGAACCACAATAGATTGATTCCATTGCTTCAATCATTTCAGCAAGCGTTGCTTCGCTTTTGCCAATTTCAAGATTGCCGGTATTGAATACAGTGTCTAAATCTGATTTGGTTAAACCGTGAGCTGAAAGATCTAAATCTGGAATCTCTTCACGCTTAGCAAGACCTAATGGATCTAATTTAGCTTTTTGATGTCCGCGATTACGATAAGCAGCAATAAGTTGTAAAACGCCAATTTGACGACGCTCATGCTCAGTACTTACAGTACTTTGTACAACAGGTTGAACACGGTTAGCATTACGTCCTAGTAATAGGAATTGCTCACGCACAGCGCTGTGTGGTTGGTCACCCTTTGGATATTTATCGAAATATTGGCGCCAGTCCTCAGCTACAGAGGTTGGGGAAGTCAGGTACTGCTCGTAAAGTTCTTCAATATACGCTGCACTATCAGCGGAAAGTTCAGTGTCAAGACGCAATGCGTCAGCAACTTCTTGCATTTGTGGACCCATTTCCTATTGCAAAAAATATTACAGGCTGCCTTTTAAGCACACCCATGATGCATAATGCCAAATTGGTAAAAAAGGCATTACTTACCCAACAGGTCTCTAAGACCATGGGGCGTCATACTACCTAGAGAGAAAACTCCATAGGTAATTAATGAATCACAACGCCCTCAATGGCATCATCACTCACCTTATACTCGATTAAAACCGAGCAATTTTTTGCAAATCTTTTTAGAAAAATTAACTTTAAAATTAACTTTTCTAAAATGACTTTAACCATAAAAATTAAGCACAGATCTAAGATCGTGCTACTTAAATTAATTTCACTAGTATACGCTTTTTTCACCTATAACTTTGTGGCAAATCGTATCATGTTCTTAAACAACGATTGATTTTTTTGACACATACCACCTATAAATTGGCGAAATACATAAGCGATTTTATCTTTTAATATATGGTGCAATATATAAAATCCTCGCTCTTTTCGACCAAAGTCTAAAGTTTACATTATAAAATTAAAAAAAAACGCACATCAAGGATGCGCGTTTTCTATTTGTGCAGAATTAACCCGCTTGATCTAATAGCATGTTACGGATGTGACCGATTGCTTTAGTAGGGTTTAGACCTTTAGGACATACTGACACACAGTTCATAATACCTTTACAACGGAACAAACTGAATGGATCGTCAAGACGAGCCAAACGGTCTGCAGTAGCAGTATCACGAGAGTCGATAATAAAACGGTATGCATTCAACAATGCTGAAGGACCTAAGAATTTATCAGGGTTCCACCAGAATGATGGGCATGAAGTTGAACAACATGCACAAAGAATACATTCATACAAACCATTTAAGTGTTCACGCTCTTCAGGAGACTGTAAACGCTCTTTAGGTGGAGCTGGCTGGTTATTGATCAAGAATGGCTGAATTTTGTCATATTGATCATAGAATTGGTTCATATCAACAACCAAATCTTTAACAACCGGCAAACCTGGTAATGGACGAATTACAATTTTCTCAGGCAGGTCGTTTAAATTCCATAAACAAGCCAAACCATTTTTACCATTAATGTTTACACCATCCGAACCACAAATACCTTCACGGCATGAACGACGGAACGTTAATGATTCATCTTGAACCTTCAAAGCAAGTAATGCATCAAGCAACATACGGTGCTTATCAGTCAATTCAAGCTTGAAAGTTTGCATGTACGGCGCTTTATCCTTATCAGGATCATAGCGGTAGATTTCGAATGTACGAGTACCTCTACTCATCTTTATACTCCCGATTAGAATGTACGTGGTGCTGGTGGAATTGCATCAACAGTCAACGGTTTGAAGCGCACAGGCTTATATTCCAAACGATTGTCTGATGAATACCATAAAGTATGCTTCATCCACTCATCATCACGGCGACCGTATGAATAAGTTGGGTGATCAGCTGGCAATTCATAATCAACTACAGTATGCGCACCACGACACTCTTTACGCGCAGCAGCTGAAATTAATGTAGCTTTTGCAACTTCATATAAGTTTTCAACTTCAAGCGCTTCAACACGTGCAGTGTTAAATACTTTAGATTTATCTTTCAAGTGAATGTTGCGCACACGTGGTTCAAGAGCAAGAATCTCTTTAACACCTTTATCAAGCAAAGCTTGAGTACGGAATACACCAGCGTGATCTTGAACGATATCACGAATCGCATCAGCAACTTCTTGTGCATTTTCACCAGAAGTTGATTCATCCAACTTACGTACGCGATCTAAAGTTTGCTCTAATACGTTTGTTGGAAGTGGTGCATATTCATCACCATGATGCTTAGTTACGTAGTCGATAATGTGCTCACCAGCAGCTTTACCAAATACAACCAGGTCAAGAAGTGAGTTAGTACCTAAACGGTTTGCACCATGTACTGATACACAAGAACATTCCCCAATTGCATAGAAACCTTTTACAGGTTTAGTGTAGTTGTCTGTACCTGCTTCAGGTAAGCACACTTGACCATGCATATTTGTAGGAATACCACCCATTTGATAATGGATTGTTGGTACTACAGGAATTGGTTCTTTAGTAATGTCAACGTTCGCGAATTTTTTACCAATCTCAAATACAGATGGTAAACGCTTCATGATTGTGTCAGCGCCCAAGTGAGTCATATCTAGTAAGATATAATCACCTTTTGGACCACAACCACGACCTTCTTTAATTTCTTGGTCCATAGAACGTGATACGAAGTCACGTGGAGCCAAGTCTTTTAAAGTTGGTGCATAACGTTCCATGAACGGTTCGCCGTCTTTGTTACGAAGGATTGCACCTTCACCACGACAACCTTCAGTTAACAATACGCCTGCGCCCGCAACACCCGTAGGGTGGAATTGCCAGAATTCCATATCTTGTAATGGAATACCAGCACGAGCAGCCATACCAAGACCGTCACCAGTGTTGATATAAGCATTTGTTGATGCACGGTAAACACGACCAGCACCACCTGTCGCAAACAATGTCGCTTTTGCTTGGAATACTGCGATATTACCAGTTTCTTGGTCAATCGCTGTTACACCAAGAACATCACCTGCTTCGTTACGGATCAAATCAAGCGCGATCCATTCAACGAAGAACTGAGTACCCATTTTCACGTTGCTTTGATAAAGCGTGTGTAATAATGCGTGACCAGTACGGTCAGCAGCAGCACAAGCACGTGGAACTGGTTTATCACCATAGTTCGCAGAGTGGCCACCGAACGGACGTTGGTAAATTGTACCATCAGCGTTACGGTCAAACGGCATACCCATGTGTTCAAGTTCATACACAACTTTTGGTGCTTCACGACACATAAATTCGATTGCGTCTTGGTCACCTAACCAGTCAGAACCTTTTACTGTATCGTAAAAGTGGAAATGCCAGTTATCTTCTTGCATGTTACCTAACGACGCACCGATACCGCCTTGAGCAGCAACTGTATGTGAACGTGTTGGGAAAACTTTAGTAAGTACTGCAACTTTCAAACCTGCTTGAGCAAGTTGGTAAGATGCACGCATACCAGAACCACCACCACCAACGATAACTGCATCGAAAGTGAGGTTTTGAATATTTGAATAATCTTCTTTAGGGGTTATCGCGCCCATGATATCTTCCTATCAATTCGCCCAGAAAATCTGGATACCCCAGATTGCGTACACAAACACTGCAATAATGACAGCCGTCGTCAGTACAAGGCGTAAACCTTTCGCTGAAGGACCCATTTGACGAGTAGTGACATAGTCAGTGAAAACTTGCCACATACCAATCCATGCGTGTGCGATAAGCGATAAAATTGCCAATAAAGAAAAAATCTTCATTGGTAATGTCATCATGAAACCAGCCCACTGTTGATAGTCAAATCCACCTTTGCAGAGAATCCAACCAAAAAGAACAACAGTATAAGCTGCTAATACAACCGCACTTACACGCTGGATAAACCAATCACGAGAACCTGAACCAGTTAAACCTGTAGCACTTTTCATTAGAACATAATCCATACAAAGGCTGCGATAATGGCTACCACAGATAAGATCAATGAAATTGTCGCTGCAATACGACCACTTTGCAGTTCTTCAGCAAAACCTAAATCTGCAAGTAAGTGCTTAACTCCAGCAATAAAGTGGAATATTAAGCCGGCTGCAAATACCCAAACAACAAAACGTACAAGGATATTTCCAAAAACGACATTTTTAACGTAGTCAAATCCTTCTGGTGAAGATAATGATTTATCTAGAATCCATAAGAGAACTGGTACTAATAAGAAAACGATGACACCTGATAAACGGTGTAAAATTGATGCAATAGCCACGGGTGAGCGTAAATTTACCGCTAACACCTGACCCATGGACAAATTGACAGGTCTGTTGCTTTTCACAGCGGGCATCCTGTAGGTAGAAACTCCGACCGGAGTTTGTTGAATTAATTCCAAGGAAAGCTGGCATTGTTAGGCAAGCACAGCTCATGCCTAACCTATAAACGACACTGAATTATAAAACGCGAAGTATCAAAATACAAACAATCCACTTTGCCATTTCAGCAAAAAACCATTAAATAAGAATCATTCAAAACAATATTACATTATTAGGTCAATAAAAAAACTACACCTACATACATCATGTCCTTGTTTAAAATAACTTTTTATTTAATTTCATTTTTTCTGAAATTTCTTTTAAATAAGCCGATTTTAGACTAAAGATAAAGTTATAAATTCCTCATATCAATAGAAAAATGATCGCAATACCCTCCTATTTTCAATGTGAGCCACATTTCAAATAAGTGAACAGACTTATATTTCAGATAGATATTAAGCGATCTATACTAATTTTTCGAAAGTGAATTTCATTAAAAAACAGTTCTTATGATTTTAAAGTCGTCTGATGAGCTATTTTTTATACAATTAAACTTAAAAAAAGAACAATATTCTTTGTTACAACTAAATAAAAATACAATTTTTTTTGAGTATAAATTTGAAATTACACCATGAGTTTTATGATTTTTTTAAGCAGATTGGCATTTTCTACCGCCTTATTATTCTAAATTGCAATTTATAAATTTGCTTACAATTGTACTCATCCTTCATTTTTTTTCTGCACGTTCTTGTTGAATTGACTTATTATACCATCCCGATGCAGTGATTTTACTGACTTTTTTGCTCGGGTCTTGATGACTAACTCTCTGTGGGAACGTCATTTTTTATCCATAAGTATAATTGACAAAATTTCAGTACTCACTAATCTTATAGCAAATTTTGACACCGTCTGATTCGCACATGAGAACATTAGGATTTCGAGTCAGATCAACATTCACCAGGACAGGAGATCTATTGAATGTCTGAAGCAAATGGCAAAAAAGCCGTATTACATCTTGATGGCAAAGAAATTGGATTACCAATCTACAGTGGCACTTTAGGTCCAGATGTAATTGATGTCAGCAGCATACTGAAAGAAGGTCATTTTACTTTCGATCCTGGTTTTATGGCGACAGCCGCATGCGAATCTAAAATTACTTTCATTGATGGTGACAAAGGTATTTTATTACACCGCGGTTACCCAATTGACCAGTTAGCAACTCAAGCAGACTATCTTGAAACTTGTTATTTATTATTAAATGGCGAGCTCCCAACTGCTGAGCAAAAAGTTGAGTTTGATACGAAAGTTCGTGCTCACACTATGGTTCATGATCAAGTTAGCCGTTTCTTCAATGGTTTCCGTCGTGACGCTCACCCAATGGCAATCATGGTTGGTGTTGTAGGTGCATTATCTGCGTTCTATCATAACAACCTAGATATTGAAGACATCAATCACCGTGAAATCACTGCAATTCGCTTAATTGCAAAAATTCCAACGCTTGCTGCTTGGAGTTACAAATACACAGTAGGTCAACCATTCATCTATCCACGTAACGATTTAAGTTATGCGGAAAACTTCTTGCACATGATGTTTGCTACTCCTGCTGACCGTGATTACAAAGTTAATCCTGTTCTTGCTCGCGCAATGGATCGTATTTTCACGCTTCATGCTGACCATGAGCAAAATGCTTCTACATCTACAGTACGTCTTG
This sequence comes from Acinetobacter sp. 1542444, assembly GCF_000581835.1. Taxonomy (NCBI): domain Bacteria; kingdom Pseudomonadati; phylum Pseudomonadota; class Gammaproteobacteria; order Moraxellales; family Moraxellaceae; genus Acinetobacter; species Acinetobacter sp. 1542444. The sequence continues at coordinate 23,167 of NZ_JEYA01000006.1, forward strand.
CTGGTTCTACTGGTGCAAACCCGTATGCATGTATCTCAGCTGGTATCTCTGCACTTTGGGGCCCTGCTCACGGTGGTGCAAACGAAGCAGTTCTTAAGATGCTTGATGAAATCGGTAGCGTTGAAAACGTTGCAGAGTTCATGGAAAAAGTTAAACGCAAAGAAGTTAAGCTTATGGGCTTCGGTCACCGCGTTTACAAAAACTTCGACCCACGCGCTAAAGTAATGAAGCAAACTTGTGACGAAGTTCTTGAAGCTTTAGGTATCAACGATCCTCAATTAGCACTTGCTATGGAACTTGAGCGTATCGCATTGAACGACCCGTACTTCGTTGAGCGTAAACTTTACCCTAACGTAGACTTCTACTCAGGTATCATCCTTAAAGCGATTGGTATCCCAACAGAAATGTTTACTGTAATCTTCGCTCTTGCTCGTACAGTTGGTTGGATCAGCCACTGGTTAGAAATGCACAGCGGTCCTTACAAAATCGGTCGTCCTCGTCAGCTTTATACTGGTGAAACTCAACGCGACATCAAACGTTAATATTCGAAAGAAAATTAATGAAAAAAAGCTGCCAAAAGGCAGCTTTTTTATTTACGTCTTTTTCTACTCTAGACTTATTCTTCTTCATACATAGTTAACAAGTGATGACTAATTCCATCTGCTCGCAACCAAGCCAACTCATAGCTCGCTTTAGCCAACGCTAAAACACGTCTTTCAAACTCAACCCATATTGTTTTGACTTGGGACTCCGGAATGCCCAAACCACTCTCGTGTGCTAAATGTTTATTTTTTTCACATATTTTTAAGGCGTGATAAAGCTTACGGCCTTGGCTCGCCCCTTCCATTAATCGAACACGCTTACTTAAAATAAATCCCTCAACATGCTGTAAGTCTGCATGAGGCAGCATCGGTACTAAGATTTGATTCAATTGATCATCTAAACGCTTCCATACAGCCAAACGCTGCTCTGCCGTATAAGTGTTCCATTGAATCACCTCGTGGTTAAAACGGCGACAACCACGACAAACCTGATCACCAAAAACTGTTGAACAACGCCCTGCACATGGGGTGAGAGAGAGCGTTCGATGATCATTACTCAAAACAAACTCCTTAAATAAACCATATACTTTTTATGGTTTTCTCGCTTATTACAAATTTTCGCGCTAAAATATGCGCCTTAAATTTCTATCTTAATACATTTGGAGTTTTCCATGAACGCTACTGTAGAACAGCTTGCACCTGTAGAACAGCAAGCGACCGCAGGTTGGGTTGTTGCAGCACTATATCAATTTAAAGAAGTTCAAGATCCTGCCGATCTTCAACAACGTTTATTAGACTTAGTGAAAACAATTAACCTCTGTGGAACTCTGATTGTAGCAGGTGAAGGAATTAATGGTACTGTTGCTGGTGATCGCTTAGCAATTGATACACTACATCAATTTTTGCTCAATGAAGGCTTTGGCGCTATGGAATACAAAGAATCCCATAGTTCTGACAAACCTTTCCGCAAAATGAAAATTAAACTTAAAGAAGAAATTGTGACTTTAGGTGTTGAGGTTAAACCTCGTGACTTAGTCGGTCACTACCTTGATCCTAAAGAGTGGAATGATTTAATCGCACGTGATGATGTAATTTTAATCGACACACGTAATGATTACGAATATAAAGCGGGTACATTTAAGGGCGCAATTGACCCTAAAACTGAAACATTCCGTGAGTTTCCAGAATACGTCAAGAAAGAATTAGAGCAACATAAAGACAAAAAAATTGCGATGTTCTGTACTGGTGGTATTCGCTGTGAAAAATCAACTTCTCTACTTCTTCAAGAAGGATTTAAAGAGGTTTACCATCTTAAAGGCGGTATCCTTAAGTACCTAGAAGAAACCCCTGCTGATGAAAGCTTATGGGAAGGTGAATGTTTCGTATTTGACGGACGCACTGCTGTAACTCATGGTGTAGAGGAAGGCGTGAATATTAAATGTCATGCTTGCGGCTGGCCTTTAACTCCTGAAGAGTCTGCTCTACCAAGTTACGAACACGGTGTTTCTTGCGTTTATTGCATCGACAAAACCACTGAAAAGCAAAAAGCTGGTTTCCGTATGCGCCAGTCACAAATTGCTGCTGCAAAGCGTAAACGCCTATAAAACTATAATATAGTTTTTAAAGGGCATTTAGATTTCTAACTGCCCTTTTTTATTTATACCACTAATTTTTTTACAATAAAAAACGCCCTAGAAAGGACGTTATTTATTATTTCTTCTAATAAGTTAATTTGGCGTATGATACATCAAGTATAATTCATTCAAATTATCTGGGATTTCTTCTGCCAGTTCATCCATTAACTGTCCATTACGACGGAAAGATTCCATCTGTGGATCTTCTTCATCAATTCCACTAAATACCATCATTGGTAAAGTTAAATCAATTAATTGTTCTTCATATTCAGGTGCAAACCATGCATCTTCATTTAAGAACATCGCATCAACAAATCCAACACTCCAGTCGCCTAAGCTAGACTCAACATCAGCTTCTTCAATTTCAAACGGAAATTCAATTCCATTTTCATTTGCTAAGTCTTGTCGAATTGATTCTAACCACGCTTTGATCTGCTGAATAATTTCGGCAGGAACTTTCTTATGGTTATTATCGAATAATTCATCTAACCAACGATCAAACTGAGGGCCTACTGCAATTGCACACAGAAAACCATGAGTTGCAGCGAAATCCAGACCATACTCATTGTGGTCTCCATCTAGATATTCACTTAATTGGTCTAAATCTAACGCACTCATTGTGTTACCTGACTATAAAAAAGAAATCTACGATAGCATAGCATCTAAGCTGACGATGCCCTATTCAGATTTGATTAGTCTTCATCATCAAGATCATCATCGTCTAAATCGTAATCAAAATCTTTTAACTCACGCTCTAAACGGCGTTGAGCCAATAGATCATCAATTAATCTACGTTTTTCTAATGATTCTTTCGCAGTGATTTTGCCTGATGACTCATCAAAACCGACATCATCATCATCACCGTAGTTATCATCTAATTCAAAATCTGTAGAAGACACTAAAACTACCTCTAATGAAAAAATGTGAATGGGTCTAGCCGCTATTTATCTTGGTTATTAAATCGTGTCAAGTTTTATTTATATTTTTTTCATTAAACTGCATATTTGTACTTTTTTTCGCCCAAAAAATTGTGTATTTATAAAGCTGAACTATTTTTTTGATCAAAAAAAAATTCTATGATTTTTTCGATGATTTAAGCTTGAAAAAAATGATTTTATCCCAATATTCAAAAAACAGACGTGAATTCAAAGATATTTTTTATTTAACGGTTACTGATCAAAGCCAAAACATTTCAAGCAAATTGTGCTATCATGCACGGTTTTTCACTGCCACAGATTCAACAAAGAGTAAGCAAAGATGAGCGATATGCATTCCCCTACTTCTCAAGTAGCGGCTCTGATTAGCCGAGGCAAAGAACAAGGTTACTTAACTTACGCTGAGGTTAACGATCATCTGCCGGACTCGATTACTGAAAGCGAACAGATTGAAGACATTATTCAAATGCTTCAAGACGTTGGTATTCCTGTACACGAGCGTGCACCTGAATCTGACGATACCATGTTCGGTGAGTCGGCTGACGCAACTGATGAGGTTGCTGAAGAAGAAGCTGCTGCCGTACTTGCATCGGTTGAAAATGAGCCTGGGCGTACGACAGATCCTGTACGTATGTACATGCGTGAAATGGGTACAGTTGAACTGTTAACCCGTGAAGGTGAAATCAGCATTGCCAAACGTATTGAAGAAGGTATCCGTGATGTCCTTAATTCAATTGCTTACTGGCCAAATGCTGTTGAAGTTGTATTAAAAGAATATAATGATTTTTTAACTGGCGAACGCCGTCTTGCAGATATTTTATCAGGCTACCTCGATCCTGAAACTGATGAAGATATTCCAGAAGTTTTAGAAGAAGTTGAAGAACTTGAAGAAGAAGACGAATCATCTTCAAAATCAACGAAAGAAGTTAAGCTTGATGATGACGATGAAGAAGAAGAGTCTGAAGGTGATGATGACTCTGAAGGTGATTCAGGTCCAGACCCTGAAGTTGCAAAAGTTCGTTTTACTGAACTAGAAGCTGCTTGGGCTAAAACAAAAGCTGTTGTTGAAAAACATGGTCGTAACAGTCCAGAGGCTGAAGAAGCTTTAGAAGCTTTAGCTACTGTATTCATGATGTTTAAATTTACACCACGTTTATTTGACATCATCTCTGAAATGATTCGTGGTACCCATGAGCAAATTCGTGCCAATGAACGTGAAATCATGCGTTATGCAGTACGTCGTGGCCGTATGGACCGTACTCAATTCCGTACATCTTTCCCTAAACAAGAATCTAATCCAGCTTGGTTAGATGAACAAATTGCTAAAGCACCTGCTGAAATCAAGGCGCATTTAGAAAAAGTTCGTCCAGATGTTTTAGCATTCCAACAAAAGATTGCAGATATTGAGAAAGAGCTTAGTTTAAGCGTTGCTGAAATTAAAGATATCTCTAAACGTATGGCGATTGGCGAAGCGAAAGCACGTCGCGCTAAGAAAGAAATGGTAGAAGCCAACCTCCGTTTGGTAATCTCGATTGCGAAAAAATATACTAACCGTGGTTTACAGTTCCTTGACTTGATTCAAGAAGGGAACATTGGTTTGATGAAAGCTGTAGACAAGTTTGAATACCGTCGTGGTTATAAATTCTCGACTTATGCAACTTGGTGGATTCGTCAGGCGATTACTCGTTCGATTGCCGATCAGGCTCGTACAATCCGTATTCCAGTACACATGATTGAAACGATTAACAAGATCAACCGTGTATCTCGTCAATTGTTACAAGAAATGGGCCGTGAACCAACACCTGAAGAATTAGGTGAACGTTTAGAAATGGATGAAGTTAAGGTTCGTAAAGTACTTAAAATTGCTAAAGAACCGATTTCGATGGAAACACCTATTGGTGATGATGAAGATTCACATCTTGGGGATTTCATTGAAGATCAAAACATCACTTCTCCAATTGATGCTGCGACTTCAGAAGGCTTAAAAGAAGCAACTCGTGAAGTATTGGAAAACTTAACTGAACGTGAAGCAAAAGTATTGAAGATGCGTTTTGGTATTGATATGCCAACCGATCATACACTTGAAGAAGTTGGTAAACAATTTGACGTAACACGTGAGCGTATCCGTCAGATTGAAGCGAAAGCATTACGTAAATTACGCCACCCTTCTCGTTCTGAACATTTACGTTCTTTCTTGGAAAATGACTAAGTTTTGAAAGCTTGAAATTTCAAAACCAAGCCCCATTTAATAGAAAGAGCTATAAACGCCTGCGATAATGCAGGCGTTTCAAATCATGAGGTAACTTATGTTAGACCGCACTCCATCTCGCGAACTACAAGAACATCTTTGGGTATTTCCGATGGATTATCCAATTAAACTTATTGGCGATGCGGGTGAAGAATTACGTGTTGCTGTAGTCGATATTTTGGTAAAACATTTCCCAGACTTCGACCACTCAACATTAAAAGTTCAAGAATCTCGCACCGGCAAGTATCATTCTTTAACAGCACAATTGCGCTTTGAAGAATTGGAACAAGTTCATGCACTTTATGCTGACTTGGCTGCTTGCCCGCAGATTAGAACTGCGCTTTAATTTTAAGTTCTTCAATCAATACCACAGTCAGGCATTCTTACTGTGGTATTTTTTTGGAAATTTTAAAAACCTCCCTACCACGAAAAACCTTACAAATATTTAGAATTCCTTTTATAAAATCCTTTAAAATTACAAGGTTTTCGGCTTTTATCTAGTAGATATTAACTGGGCGCCGCATAAACTAATTATAGGAAGAGATTGTGATGAGCCTTGATAAACCTAACTTAATCATTCGGCAATGGAACGATTTACAAGATTATCAAAGCAAGTTTGAAACCATGAAACTCTTAACAAATGAGCGAGATCAAGATACGCCTGATGAGTTATGGTTACTTCAACATCATAATATTTTAACTCAAGGTCAAGCTGGTAAACCTGAACACATCCTAATTTCATCAGATATTCCTGTAGTGCAAACTGACCGTGGTGGACAAGTGACTTGGCATGGACCCGGTCAACTTGTGGCTTACTTCATGTTTGATCTTAATCGTCTAAAATGGAACGTGCGTACATTGGTCAGTTTTGCTGAACAATTCATGATAGATGTTTTAAAAAAATACGGAATTGAAGCGTATGCTAAGCCTGATGCACCTGGAGTATATGTAGATGGCCGTAAGATTGGATCCCTAGGCTTTAAAATTCGTCGTGGCCGTAGTTACCATGGGTTAGCGCTAAATCTGAACTGTGCCCTAGATGGGTTCCAGACGATCAATCCTTGTGGCTACGCAGGTTTAGAAATGGTGCGTATACAAGATTTGGTGACTCCTTATCCGTCATTCACTCAACTTTGCCAAGACTTTATTGAGTATATTAAGAACACGGGGTACTTTAATGACCCAGAAGTCAAAACCGAATAAATCGCTTTGCGATGAAATAAAAATGGATTAGAGTAATTACTCTAAATTTGCTTTTGCATAATTTTAACAAGGGATACGCGAGTGATTTCGACAAAAGCTGTAAAGCCTACTCTGCAACTTGCCTACGTTAAGCTCATGATGGATGTTGTTGGTCGTGGCTTAGTCATGGCAAGTCAAGTGGACACTGAAATACAAGAGGAAGTATCTAAATTTCCTGTTCACTTTGTACTTTCAATGAATGTTTTCCCAAATGGACCAGCATTTTTTGCTCGAGTCACAGAAGACAAACAGTTAGAGCTACTCAAAAGAGCTGAAAGAAAGCCAGACTTAACTATTACATTCAAACATGTAACTCATGCCTTTTTAGTATTTTCTTTTCAAGAAAGTACTGCCCAAGCATTTGCTAATGACCGAATGATTGCTGATGGTGATGTATCTGCTGCCATTCGCTTAGTACGCTGTCTAAATAAAATGGAATCTCTTATTTTACCTAAATTGGTTGCATCTCTTGCAGTCAAAGAATATCCAACCGAACTTACCCTAAAAGAAAAATTCAACGAAGCTGCAAATATTTACTTAAAAGTAGCTAAGTCCTATTTCAAGCGGAGCGCATAACATGGCTAAACCATATTACGAATTCTTTTGTCCTGTAAAAGTCATTGCTGGTAATGCTGCGTTAGAACATATTCCGTTTGAACTTGCGACTTTAGGTGCAAAACGCCCGCTCATCATTACAGATAAAGGTGTGCGCGCAAATGGTCTACTCAACCCGATTGAAGCTGCGTTCAGTACGACTGATGCTGTCATTGGTCATGTGTTTGATGATGTTCCACCAGACTCAAGTTTAGAAGTCGTTCGTCTTGCCGCAGAAGCTTATCGCAAGAATAAATGCGATGCGATTATTGCTGTAGGTGGTGGTTCAGTTATCGATACTTCTAAAGCAACTAACATTTTAGTATCTGAAGGTGGAGATGACTTACTTCAATATTCTGGTGCACACAACCTACCAAAACCATTAAAACCATTTTTCGTAATTCCGACTACATCAGGTACGGGATCTGAAGTGACTATGGTTGCCGTGGTTTCAGATACGCAAAAGAATGTTAAATTGGCATTTGCCTCTTATTACTTAATGCCACATGCAGCGATTTTAGATCCACGCATGACACTTACATTGCCACCTCATTTAACTGCAATGACAGGTATGGATGCCTTAACACATTGTGTTGAAGCATATACATGTATGGCTGCCAACCCACTTAGCGATGCTTATGCAAGTGCTGGAATTAAAAAGATTAGTGAAAACCTATTTAATGTCCTAGAAAATCCAAACGACTCACAAGGTCGATTAGAACTAGCACAAGCCTCTACAATGGCAGGTATTGCGTTCTCTAACTCAATGGTAGGCCTTGTACATTCCTTAGGTCATGCTTTAGGTGCTGTTGCTCACCTGCCCCACGGTTTATGCATGAATTTATTCTTACCGTATGTACTTGAATATAATAAGCAGGTAAATGGCCAGAAAATTGGTGAATTACTATTGCCGTTAGCTGGTGCTGATATCTATGCACAAACTCCAGCAACTCAACGTGCAGACAGAGCGATTGCAACAATTTTGGCAATGCGTGATCGTTTATTTACCTTAACCAAGTTACCACGTACTTTACGTGAAACTGGCAAAGTAACTGAAGCACAGCTCGATGAAGTTGCAGAAAAAGCACTAAATGACGGCTCAATTATTTACAATCCTAAAGAAGCAAGCCTAAAAGATATCCGCGATATTTTACAAAAGGCATGGTAATTCGATAGGTTAAACTCGAGACTTAAATCTAAAGACCTGATTTTTATATAAAATCAGGTCTTTTTTATCACTGTGAATTTTTATTCATCTTTTTATTTGGAAATATGGCAAAAAATTTGCTAAAAAATCGATGAAAGTACTGACAATTTGCATCAATTTAGGATAGATTGGCGCACTTTATCTTTTTCTGTAGGGGGGATCGTTCGTCTCAAACGATCCTTAACACCAAGCTGATCCTTGATCAACGATTATGAGGATAACGCCGTTGACAAATTTATCTGGGACTAAACCAACAGCTAAACTTCAAAAGAATCTTGTGCTTTGGCACATTATTATTATTGGTTTAGCTTATATTCAGCCATTAACGTTATTCGATACTTTTGGTTTAGTATCAGAGCGAAGTGGCGGTCATGTACCAACTTCCTACATCTTTGCATTAGTCGCAATCTTATTAACATCGATCAGTTATGGACATATGATTAAACGCTACCCTTCTTCTGGGTCAGCTTATACGTATGCTCAAAAATCAATTCACCCTAATGTTGGTTTTATGGTGGGTTGGTCTTCTTGGTTAGACTATTTACTGTCACCGCTTGTTAATATTATTTTGGCAGATATTTATCTAAGAGCTCTTTTTCCAGAGGTAAATAACTGGTTATGGGTGATTGGTTTAACCACCCTAATGACTGTTATTAACCTATTTGGTGCACGATTTGTCGCACGCTTTAACAGTACGATCGTTATTATTCAGCTTGGCGTAATTTTTTATTTCGTTTATCAGGTATACATTTTACTTACTCAAGGTGTATATGCAGATGGAACTTTAAATCCAGATAAAGCTGCCTTGTGGTCATTAACTCCTTTTTGGAACGACATGACATCTGTAAGTGCTTTAATTGCTGGTGCAACTGTACTCTGCTTCTCTTTCACAGGATTTGATGCCTTATCTTCTCTTGCTGAAGAAACAAAAGATGCAGAGAAAACGCTTCCAAAAGCTATTTTTACGACAGCATTACTTGCAGGTATTATTTTCATTGTAAGTACTTACTTCATCCAATTATATTTCCCTAGTAACCCAAATACTTATTTTAATCCTCTCGATGAATCACAGCCTGTGATGGTTGCTGCGATTGGTAGTATTGCGTTTAAAACTTTGGTTTTATATTTTGCTGTAGTTGCTGTTATGGCATCAGGTATTTCTGCTCATGCTGGTGTATCTCGTTTAATGTATGTAATGGGACGTGACGGCGTAATCAATAAGAAATTATTTGGTCATATTAGTCCAAAATTGCATACTCCAACTTACAACATTCTTATTGTAGGTGTAGTTGCTTTATCTGCTGGTTTCTTAGATCTTGAGCATATTGTCAACTTGATTAGTTTTGGTGCTTTAACCGCTTTTAGTTTTGTTAACTTCTCTGTTATTTCTCGCTATGCATTAAGAGATGGCAAAAACAAAACGTTTAAAGACATCATCAACTATATTGTTATACCAACACTTGGTTTTGCCAGTGTGTTTATGATGTGGCTAGAAATTGATAAGCTTGCCTTACAAATTGGCTTAGCTTGGGCCGTTATCGGTGTAGGTTATTTGGCCTACAAAACCAAAGGTTTCAAATATAATGCTCCACAGCATAATGAACACGAATAATAAAAAAGGCGCTTAAAGCGCCTTTTTTATGGTCAAATTAACCAAAAATTTTGTTCACAATATTTTGTACACGTTGAGCATAGAGTTTCGCTGTTTCAAGGTCTCCAACAGGAACTTCCTCTACACTTGCATCAGAAGGCGATTGAACTAAAAGTCCAACTGAACCACCTAAGTTATTTACATCTTCACGTGTTGCATCTTTTGTATTCGCTGGTAATAAACCAAGGCTTACCCAAATTCCACCATGTTGCGATGCTAAAGTCTGTAATTGAATAAGAGTAACCTGCTTATCCCCATTTAAGCTCGCGCTGTTTGTGAAGCCTGCAAATACTTTATCTTGCCACCCACGTGTAAACCAAACTTTTGAAGTTGCATCAGCAAACTTTTTAAATTGCCATGGTGCTGTACCCATATAAGTCGGAGCACCAAAAACAATCCCCTTCGCATCATTTAATGTCTGCCAATCTTGCTCAGTAATATTACCTTCTTGATCAATTTGGATGAGCTGAGCATTAATTTCGTTTGCAAAAGTTTCAGCCACTACTTTAGTGTGGCCATAACCAGAGAAATATACAACCGCGATATTAGAGTTAGACATGGGAGCAAACCTTTGTTTTATTAAATTCCACTTTATGATATATTTTAGAAACTAGGTGTCAATTAGTTACTAACTGGTAACTATGGTAATTTTTAAGAAATTAGCAGGTAAATAGTATGAATGAATGTCTAAAATATAATGTTTTTCAACAACATTGCCCTGCTCGTTTATTTTTTGAAAAAATTGCAGATAAGTGGGTTTTATTAATTTTAAATGTGCTTGAAGAGGAAACTCAGCACTTCAACTTGCTAAAAAAGAATATTCAAGGTATTTCGCCTAAAGTCTTATCACAAAAGTTAAAAATGCTGGAAAGAGACGGTTTTATTGAGCGTAAAATTCAGAATACTTCTCCTATTCGTGTTGATTACTCACTCACTTCTCTGGGGCAAAATGTCGCTTCAATGGCGTTCCAATTAAAGGAATGGGCCGAAACCAATATTGAACAGGTTTTAGCAGCCCAAATGACTTATGATGAAAAAGTGCTAGAGCAAGCTTAACTCATACTTCCTTTAAAATTTTATCGCTCATGAGTGGCTAAACTTAATTAATTTTAATCGGCTCAGGTGGTGCACTTATTTTAAAATGGATAGTTAAAGGTTCACATTGCTTTAACTCTTGATCATTCTTCAAATAAGTGCTTTCTAGACCATATTTCCAAGTACCATTCATGACGTCAAATGCTGGATAATTGACAATAAAAGTTTTGGTTTCATCTGGTAGATATTCGTAAGTTTGAATCTCTTTACACTCATTTTCTGGATAGGAGCGCTTCGTGTTTCCAAGTAAATAGAGTTCTAAAGGTACATAACACGCAGGTTGTTTTTCTTGTATTTTCTCTAATCCCTTATTAGTTTGAGTAATCTTCAAAGCAATTGTGCCGTTTAGAGTTAACTGCTGTGCATATTTAAAAACAGTTTCTTTTTCTATGGGTTCACGCGTTACATTATTGAGAAACTGTAGTTTGCGATGTAAGCCATTACAGTCATCTTCAACAGGTGCAGGCAACCAAATTTCATTATCTTTTGAGTCTCCTTTCTCTCCATCGGCCGGTGTTTCAAAATCACCCGGTTTACCAGGTTTAGTCGGATATCCTGATCCACCTAAACTTGCACCACCTGCAAATAAATCCTCTCCACAAGCGGTTAAAAGACCACTTGTCAAAATGAAGCTCATGGATATAATTAATTTTTTATAGGTTGTTTTCGTCATATTGATAAGCTCCGAAACGGAAAGTTTTAGTTGCACCCTCTTTTCCTTCATCTAGTGCACAACGTTCAATAGCTAATTTAAGTACTTGTAGTGATAAATCTTCCCATAAGCGCAAACTTGCTTCTTTGAGTAAAGTAATCGATTCATCTGTTAGTTCATCAGCAAAAATTGCTTGTTCTAAATAGGGTTCTTTTTCTGGCTGAAATAAATTATGAACTCCTGCAGCCAAATGTGCTTCTAAATTACTCGTTAATAATTTTCGAACCTCGAATTGCTCAACATCAGGCATAAAACTACGCTGCTGTAACACCACAAGGCCATCTTCTTCTTTCACAATATTTAGGCGTTCGAGTTCATTCAAAATAGATCTTGGATGCTTTTCAGTTGAAACTTTCTTTACTAAATTTTCAAAACTAATCTGATCATTACTCACAAATGGAATTTTTTCTGCCAATCCCTCTGCAAGCCACAAACCAATCACCCGAGCAGGAACACTTACTGGCTCTGCTACTTTTGCCTCTGTTAAAGGCTGACCAGCCTGCATTGCCTTTTTAAATGCATTCACATCTTTGCGATGTAACCCTGAAAGTAAACTGACCGCTGAATCAGTTGGCTTTTGCTCTATACGCTCTAGCTCACTTAAAGCCTGTTGATAAAAAACAGGTTTTAAAGCAGTTACAAAGTCGTTATATCCAACTCCCGAACGAATTAACCATTGCGTCAGGTATTCCATTAACATTAATACCTGCTTCTGATTAAGTTCTGCATTGTTCGTTTGGAGTGTGGTCATAGAGTAACAATTTTCCTTCATATTTGAAAAACAGTATGGGCCGAGCAATTGTCACACTGAACGGTTTAAGATGCAATTTTCATTCTTAGAACTCTTTGGGAAACCGATCAATATAATGATTTGGTGCATTAAAATGGGTAAAAGAAATACTAATTGAGACATCCAAACTTTCTACGCTATGCCACCAACCAATCGGGATGAATAGAGCGTCCCCAGCATTCAAAATACATTCAACAGGAGTAATTGATTTTGCTAAAGGATATTTTTTTAAATCAATTTTATTTGTATTACTCAATTCACTAAATACCCAATGATCGTTATATAGATGAGGAACTTGCAATGCAGGAATTAAAGTTACTTTTTTGCTTCCATAAATTTGAACTAACATATTATTCGTTAAATCATGATGTAAGGGCGTAAATGTTCCTTTAGGTCCAAACCATAAAAAACTACTGTCATCCTTTAAAGCCAAATCACAGTAACCATCTGCAAAATCATCTATATCTGAAAATAATTCTTGAAGCATGTGATGACTATTTGATGCATTATTTGCAGTCATATAAAAATCGTTACTAGCATCAACTGACATAACTTTTGATACAAACTCTGACATCTTCATTTTCTGCTTTAATGATGGAGAATGTCTTTCAAACTGTTCATCTAAATTTCTATTCATCTGAACTTCAACTAAATGATGACCAAATTTAGAAGCAAAATATTGCGGAGACCATTTGTGCAAAGCTGGCCAATGTTCTATTCCTTTTTTTAAAATCACAGGGCGATGTTGACTATAGTAACCCTTCACAAAATCAGAAAAATTTGGAGCAGTAATAGAAGGAATTTTTTTACTATAGTCAGAGTTTAGCTGTGCCAATTGATCTACAGTTTCTATTAACCATTCACGTTTTTTAAGCTGATGATGCTTTTTCTTCAAAATTTTATATAACTTATTATTTTCTAAATTATTTAAATATTCTTTTACTTTTAAACCATCATGCCCCAGCTCTATTAATATTTTTATAATTTCCGAAGACGTTACCTCATTTAAAACTTGTTCAATTATCCACTCTTGATCATGATCCAATAAAGTCTGAAATTTCAAATCATTCATTTCAAACTTTGGTTCAAATCCATTTGCTTTTAATACATCGACTAATTGTTCAACTCCACACCCTTTTTCTAAGTTTTCTTCAAGCCAGTTTTTCCACTCTAATGGCAACTGGTCAAACCATTTTTGGCTTTGTTCGAATATTTCAATTTGATTATAAGCTGCCATGTTGAACCTTTTTTCAAATTTGATCTTTACAACTGCATTATAATTGATCTATTTTAAAAATGTTAAATTTTCACATTTTTAATAAAAAAAGGGTTCATGTGATGAATAACATACTAAAAGGAAGCAGCATTGCTTTGATTTTTATAGCTTTAAGTGGTTGCGGATCTGATGATAACGATTCGGAACCGACACCAACACCGACACCAACACCGACACCAACACCAACACCAACACCAACACCAACACCAACACCAACACCAACACCAACACCAACACCAACACCAACACCAACACCAACACCAACACCAACACCAACAAGTGTAGCGGATCGCTTTGTTGGAAGTTGGTTAGCAGGCAAAGGAGGTTGTATTAACGGCTCTGCTCTAAAAATGAATGTCATTAAGGTTTCTGATAACAGCGTTCGATTTGCCAGTGAAACAGTACGTTATGAGAATGAATCGAACTGTACAGGTAACATTGTTGCAAGTTACCGCCAAGCTGAAGATTTTAGTCTGGTTTCAAATATTGGAGCACCTCAGACAATACAAACCTCAAGCTATAACAAAGTAGATTGGCAGCTTGTAGTAGCAGGAAAGCTAACGCAGAAACAGCCAGCTATTCTAGGGTTTAAAAATGCAAACCAATTCTGTCTAGTTCCTACAGATGAACCAAATGCGATACATAATTATTTGCAGCAAGCAAACTTTGATCTCATAAATACGTGCTTCACAAAAACAACCCCACCAGCAAGCATACAAAAGCCAACTCAAGTATTGGCAACAGCAAGTTTTAGACTAGGAGATAATAAGGAATCTTGGGCAGATCTATTAACCCAACTTAATGACCAAGGACGCCAAGGCTACGCTCTTCTCACACCATCTGTAAGATTAGATAATCCGGATGGAAGCTTTGCGCTGTATAAAAATTTATATGTTAAAAACAATAAATCCACTGATACATACACCTATAAAACAGTTGATGTTAAAACTAATTCAGTAGCAAACCGTTATTTACTATGGGTGAATGAGTTAAATAAACAAGGTAGCTTAGGCTATATATATAAGCTTTCATTTGGTGAGGTTACATCTGATACAGATAAATATTTATTTGTGAAAAATGATAAGAAACCTGCAACCTATTCGTATTCTAATCGCTTCTTAACCAACACTTCTCGCACAAGTATTCTAAATGCCTTCAATGAACTTGGTGCACAAGGTTGTAAGCTAATTTACGCAAACTCAGAATTCACTAATAATGGCACAACGAATGGAACCTTCTATGTACCTACTTGCGTAAATAGCAGTACCCATAACGGAACCTATGCATATCGTTATTTTGAAGTTCCACAACATATTCCTTTCAACAAGGATGATGCAATTAAACTTGAAAAACTTCTTAAAGAACAAGCGGCTGAAGGTTATAGGTTAGTCGACGCGAACAATAACCTAGGCTTCTTTAATATTGATGGTTATCTATTTGAGCGCGACAGTGAAAATACAGGACCTATTGAATATAAAGTATTTATTGAAGATGCTGCATCCGAAACAGATGAGCCTTATATCTTTGAAAATCGGATTCAAGACCAAGGTACATTAGGCTGGTTCTTTGCAGTTCGACTTGGATCGGTCTATACCAACTCACCAACAAATTATGATTTAGCAAGTGGTGTTGTTTTCCCTAAATAAGACATCTAAAAAACAAATAAGGCCACAACTGTGGCCTTATTTTTATTTAAAAACTATTAACTTATCCTAAGTTTTTAAAACCCTGCTGACGCCATGCTTCATAAACAATCACAGCTGTTGCATTAGATAAATTTAAACTTCTTGAGTTTTCAGCCATTGGCAAACGAATCCACTGTTCTTGTGGGAACATCAAGCGAACATGCTCAGGCAAACCGCGTGTTTCTGGTCCCATCAGTAAAGCCACAGGTCGATTCAAATCAACTGTATGCGGAGTTGCAGAACCTTTAGTGGTGAGTGGAAAAACATGCTCAACCCCTTTAGCTTTCAGGTCAGCAAGGCAAAGTTCTATGTTGTCCCAAATTTGCATACGTGCCCATTCATGATAATCAAGACCTGCTCGTTTGAGCTTTTTATCATCCAGCTCGAAACCCAAAGGCTTGACTAGATGTAACTGTGCACCAGTATTAGCACATAAACGAATGATATTGCCTGTATTGGCAGGAATTTCAGGCTCGTATAGGACAACATGAATCACAAATTTTCTCGACTTTAATAACCAGCAATAAACTCAAATGAACTTATTGCCATTTTAACTGTTCACGTAAATTCACCACTTCACCAATAATGGTTAAAGTCGGTGCTACGATATGATGTTCAGACACTTTTGTTGCGATATCAGCTAATGTTCCAACTACAACTTTCTGGTCTGGTGTGGTTCCTTTAGAGATTAAAGCTACCGGCATATCAGCACGTTGACCATGAGCAATAAGTTGCTCACAAATGCGTTCTAAACCAACTAGCCCCATATATAAAACCAAAGTTTGATTTTCATAAACCAACTCATTCCAAGGAAGTTCAGGTGAACCTTCCTTTAAATGCCCAGTCAAGAAACGAACACTTTGTGCATAATCACGATGTGTTAATGGGATACCCGCATAAGCTGAACAGCCTGATGCTGCTGTTATACCTGGTACAACTTGGAAAGTGACATTCGCCTCAACGAGCTCTTGAATCTCTTCACCACCACGTCCAAAGATAAATGGATCACCACCCTTTAAACGACAAACACGCTTTCCTTTTTGAGCATACTCAACCAGTAAAGCATTGATGCCATCTTGGGGAACGGAGTGATTTGAACGCGCTTTACCGACATAAATTTTAGTCGCATCACGACGGCAAAGCTCTAAAATGGGTGCAGAAACAAGACGATCATAAATCACAACATCAGCTTGCTGCATAAGACGTAATGCTTTTAGTGTCAGTAACTCTGGATCACCTGGTCCAGCGCCCACTAAATAAACTTCACCTTTAGGTGCAGTCCATTCTGTTAAGGCTTGCTGAATCAAACCATTTGCAACTTCTAAATTGTCATTGAAAACTTGTTCTTTCAATGGGCTAGCATAGAGGTTTTCCCAAAAAATCCGACGCTCATCTGGATTGGGAATTTTTTCTTTTACCTGCTTACGCCATTGACCAGAAAACTCAGCCAACTTACCCATGCCATGCGGAACAATTGTTTCTATTTGAGTACGAAGTTGTCTTGATAAAACTGGAGATGCACCATTTGAAGCGACAGAAATAATTAACGGAGAACGATCAATAATAGCTGGAACCATAAAGCGACAATGTGGAATATCATCAACACTATTGACCAATAAATTACGCGCTTCACATTGTTCAAAAACAGCTTTATTCACTTGCGCATCATTAGTTGCAGCAATCACTAATCGATATGGTGTATTTAATATTTTTTCAGCAAAGGACTCGGCAAAATACTCTCCGCCTGTCGTTTTGACTAACTGTAAAAGCTGCTCTTCAATTGCAGGAGCAATAATATCGATTACTGCTCCCGCTTTGGCTAAAAGGTTTGCTTTGCGCAATGCAATATGCCCACCACCTACAATCAGACAATGTTGCTGTTGCAACTTTAAAGAGATTGGAAAAATATCCACCTTAAACCTCTACATTAATCATCTGATTTGGGTTAAGCAAAAACCGTGCACAATTTAGATGCAAAGCTTAGTCAATAAACGTTGCACCACCCATATATGGGCGTAATACTTCTGGAATCTCGATAGAACCGTCTTCACGTTGGTAATTTTCCATTACAGCAAGCAAAGTACGTCCAACTGCCAGACCTGAACCATTTAGTGTGTGCACCAATTCGGTCTTCTTTTGATCCATTCTGTAGCGTGCTTTCATGCGGCGTGCCTGAAAATCACCCATATTAGAGCAGCTAGAGATTTCACGATAAGTATTTTGGCTTGGAACCCAAACTTCTAAGTCGTAAGTCTTAGTTGCACCAAAGCCCATGTCACCACCACAAAGCAAAATTTTGCGGTATGGCAAACCTAGTGCCTGCAAAATGCCCTCAGCATGTGCAGTAAGCTCTTCAAGTGCTTGCATAGATGTTTCAGGTTTAACGATTTGCACCATCTCAACTTTATCAAATTGATGCTGACGAATTAAACCACGGGTATCACGACCATAAGAACCAGCTTCACTACGGAAACATGGCGTATGCGCTGCATATTTTAAAGGCAAACGTTCGGTATCAATAATCTCATCACGAACGAAGTTAGTAACTGGAACTTCTGCTGTAGGGATGAGGTAATATTCTTTTTCACCTTGAAGTTTGAATAAATCTTCTTCAAATTTTGGCAACTGACCAGTACCACGAAGTGAATCAGCATTTACCAAATAAGGCACGTAAGCTTCTGTATAGCCATTCTTTAAAGTATGGGTATCAAGCATAAACTGCGTTAATGCACGTTGTAGGCGTGCTAAAGAACCTTTCAGTACGCTAAAACGTGAACCAGTCAATTTAGTAGCTGTTTCAAACTCTAAACCACCCATCCACTCACCTAGGTCAGTATGATCTTTGATTTCAAAATCAAACTGACGAGGTGTACCCCATTTTGAGATTTCAACGTTATCATCTTCATCTTTACCAGCAGGAACAGACTCATCTGGTAAGTTAGGAATACTCAACGCTTTTTGTTCAATCTCGTTTTGTAACTCTGACAAAGCAACTTCAGCAGCTTTAATTTCGTCGCCAATGGCTTGCATACGCGCCATGATTTCAGAAGCATCACCACCGGATTTTTTAATCTGACCCACTTGTTTTGCACCGGCATTACGTTCTGCCTGCAATTTTTCAGTTTTTGATTGCAAATCTTTACGGCGAGTTTCTAAAGAAGCCCATTCTTGAACATCTAATTGAACACCGCGTTTTGCCAAAGCCGCATTAACGGCTTCAATATTATTTCTGAGTAACTTAGGGTCGATCATAATCAATCATAATATGGGTAAAAAACTGGCTATAGTGTAAGGCCTTAACACTAAAAAATATAGTGATCATATTCATAACGAATAGCTTTCACACAATTCTTAGAATAGATCACTTATTTTAAAAGTTATAGTTTGGCACACTTGGCAAATACTCAGGTTTAATGAACTTACCCGCTTCAAAATATGGCAGCGTTAATTCAGACATTCCCTCTGCATATGAAGCCAGCTCATAAATTGGATAGACAAATACAATGCCATTAGCACCATAGTAAAAATTATCGCTTAGCTGAAGTTTTTCACGGCTAATATTGTGCGCTTGAAGCCAATTTGTATTTGCTTCAAAAAGTGCATCAACCAACTGTTTTTCAACATCTGGCTTAATAAGCTCTTCAACAGTAATGTGCTTTTTATTTAACAAATCAAAATTTACAAATTCTTGATGAGACATGCCGTGTGCAGCACCAGCTGAGTACGAATAAGTCTGTAATGCAAAGGTTGCAAGATTATAGTTTTGCCCTAAATAGCGAACATAAATTGCACTCTGACTTGAACTTGGTTCACCTTCAGGTACTTCAACTGGTTGATCGGCTAAATTTGCAAAAGCATTCGGATCTGCTTTCTTTATACGATTGGTGAAGTAATCATTAATCCATTTTTGATTGGTCTGTACTGTTTGAAAATCATACTCAGTACAACCATCTTCTAAGCAAACTTTTGATTTTGGCAATTTTACTGGGATTACTTTTGCTTGAATTACAGGAACACCAGCCTCTTTCGTTTCTTTAACTTTTGCAGTCGAAGCAGCCTGCTCTTCTTTGGCTGCTGACTTTGGTTGGCAACCCGTCACCATTGCCATTGCAGCCATTAATGGAAGAATACAAATAATTTTCTTATCGTAAAGTCGCATAATAATCCCCATGAATTTACCTCTAACACTATACAAAGCGTAAGAATAAGACGGGGTTAAAAAATGTATCTGTTTCTCTTATATAAAAAAAGCTACCGTTAAAGTAGCTTTTTTGAAGAGGCTTTAATTATTGGTCAATAACATCCGTACCTTTTGGCGGCGTAAAGTTAAAGACTGATGCCGGAATTGAAGCATTTACTTTAACATTCTTAAAGCGTACATAGGTGGTTTGACCTAATGAGTCTTGTAATACCATAAGTGTAGGCGCTTTATTTGCTCCGAAGCTAATTGTTAAGCTTTGGAATGCCCCATCTTCTTTTTTAGGGAATAAGGTGAAATAAAGTTTAGATTTATCGGGTTGTGTTACACGATAAGACTTCATGATTTGGTTGGTATTACCAGAGAGTAATAATGCTGGTGTATCTGCAACCTGATCATCTAAGCTTTGGCGGACCGCTTGTTGTAAATCCGGATCATAGATCCAAACTGTTTTTCCACTCGTTACAATAGTTTGTTTAGCAGGACTTACTGTTTCCCAATAAAATTTCCCCGGACGCTCAACTTTCATTGAGCCTTTAAATGTCTGGTTCATATGCTGTGCACTTAAACTCTTTTTCTGTGCCACAGTTTTTGTATTGGCTTTAGTTGTTTGTTCAAAGTCGGCAGTCAAACGCTGTAAACCTGATAACTGATTAACCAGGTTCCCAATTGCCTGTTGCTCCGGTGCTGCTACAGGCGCAGCAAACACTGTAGTACTCATTACAGGAGCAAGCACTGACGCGCTAAGTGTAATAGCACACATAGTTTTACGAAGCATATTCATGTCATCACCTTTTTAGTTGCTGTAAGACAACTTACTCTCTTTCAAAGTTATGAAACTGAGTAAGCTCTTAATTCAAGACTCATATTAACCGACAAACTCTGTGCTAATCATTGAGAAAATAAGATATTTTGTTATGTTATTCATGT
Source organism: Acinetobacter sp. 1542444 (assembly GCF_000581835.1). NCBI lineage: Bacteria > Pseudomonadati > Pseudomonadota > Gammaproteobacteria > Moraxellales > Moraxellaceae > Acinetobacter > Acinetobacter sp. 1542444. The sequence goes on from NZ_JEYA01000006.1 coordinate 43,906, forward strand.
TGTTTGTAGAATTTCATTCATCATGATGAAGATGGGTAAAAATAAATGCCATAAAAAAAGCCCACAAAATGTGGGCTTTTTTCGAGCTAAAACTTATACAGTTTCAACTTTTACGTAGCGACGGCCAAATTGACCTTTCACTTCGAATTTTACTACGCCGTCAGCAGTAGCAAATAAAGTATGGTCACGGCCCATACCAACATTTGCACCAGCGTGGAACTCTGTACCACGTTGACGAACGATGATGTTACCAGCAGTTACAGCTTGACCGCCGTAAACTTTAACACCTAACATTTTTGGGTTTGAATCACGACCGTTCTTCGTCGATCCACCGGCTTTTTTAGTTGCCATGTCTCTTACTCCTCGTGATTAGCCTGAAATACCAGTAATTTTCAACTCAGTGAACCATTGACGGTGACCTTGTTGTTTACGGTAGTGTTTACGACGACGCATTTTGATGATGCGGATTTTGTCGTGACGACCATGACCAATCACTTCTGCAGTTACTTTAGCGCCAGCTACAACTGGAGCACCGATTTGAATGTTGTCACCGTTTACAACCATTAATACATCATCAAATGTAATAGTCGCACCAGATTCAGCTTTCAATAATTCAACTTTAAGGGTTTCGCCCTCAACTACACGGTGCTGTTTACCACCGCTTTGGATTACTGCGTACATAATGTACTCCAATCAGCCCGTGTCGTCGTGTCGATAAAGGGATATATCGATCTTAAAACGATCGCCACTGGGGTTATACAAGGCGACAGATTTTAAGTGAAATTTGATCAAACGACAAGTATTTTCTATCTATCAGTAAAGCATGATCCCCTATTCTTACAAAATCAAACAGCTTGGACTGGAATTTAGCAGTTTTCATTGATTCTGAATGAAAATTAAAATACAGTTCCAAACACAAATTGCGTCAAGAACAAGTTGTATTAATGCTGATGTCATTAAATTTATTGTTTTGCCGAAAACATCGTATTTTGCTTAAATAAAGAACAAAAAACGCTTAAAAACAATAGAAATGATTAATATCAGCCACTTGTTAACCTGTGCAACACATCTTTAATTGATACACTAACGCCACTTATCTACCAATACGGGGTTTTTCTTCATATGGTCATCGATTTCAAGCAAGACATTCTTGCGCCTGTTGCTTCAGACTTCGCTGCGATGGATCACTTGATTAATGAAGGAATTAGCTCAAAAGTCGGTTTAGTCATGTCTGTCAGCAAACATGTCGTTGAAGCTGGCGGAAAGCGTATGCGTCCAATCATGTGTTTACTTGCAGCACGTGCTTGTGGTTTAGATAACATGGCAAATGCACAGCGTTTAGCTGCAATCATTGAAATGTTACATACCGCGACACTAGTCCATGATGATGTGGTAGATGAATCTGGGCTTCGTCGTGGTCGCCCTACAGCAAATGCAACATGGAACAATCAAACAGCCGTTTTAGTTGGCGACTTCCTGATTGCTCGTGCTTTCGATTTACTGGTCGATTTAAACAACATGACTTTATTGAAAGACTTTTCAACAGGTACATGTGAAATTGCTGAAGGTGAAGTATTACAACTTCAATCGCAGCATCAACCAGATACAACTGAAGAAACTTATTTAAAAATTATTCATGGTAAAACGTCTCGCCTGTTTGAGCTGGCTACAGAAGGTGCTGCTATTTTGGCGGGACAAGAAGCGTACCGTGAGCCATTAAGATTGTTTGCTGGTCATTTTGGTAATGCATTCCAAATTATTGATGATATTTTAGACTACACCTCTGATGCTGAAACATTAGGTAAAAATATTGGTGATGATTTAATGGAAGGTAAGCCAACTTTACCGTTAATTTCTGCATTAGCACGCTCAACAGGTGAAGAGCATGCGATTATTCGTCGCAGTATCGCAACCGGTGGAGTAGACCAACTATCTCAGGTCATCGAAATTGTACAGAAGTCTGGTGCTTTAGATTATTGCAACCAACGTGCCCAAGAAGAAACAGAAGCAGCACTGCAAGCTTTATCAAACCTACCCGATACACCGTATCGTCAGGCTTTGATTAACTTAACTCAGCTTGCGTTACATCGAATACAATAGATATTATTTTGCCTATGCATATAAATTTTTCAGATCTTTTTTTAAAAATAGAGAAACAGCTTGAGGATCCTCGAGCTGTCATTGATGAAAATCTACTGATTGAACTCGTCAATGTCATCCGGCCATCCAACCCACAAGATACGGATGAAATTAAGAAAAAAATACAGGCTTTTATTGAAAGTCTTTTGCGCACACCTACAGCGCCCTTCTTACTACAAACTTTTTTATTACGTTTAATTAATCACTATAAGCAAGTTAGTTTATATGCCGATAGCGGAATCTTGTCTTTAGATGGTTTCTGGAACCAGCTTGGGCAAAGACTCGGAGCACATTTTTTACCGTTAATCGAAGACTCTAGCCAACTCAAAATATTAATTGGAAAAATTTTCTATCTAGAGAGTGACAAAATCTGGCTCAATAATATTGATGATGAAGATTGGGCAAATTTATTTAGTCTTATTGGGCAAAGCCAGAGTAATGTCGATGAGAAGTTAGTTATTCAAAGTGAAATGATTAAAGCCATTACAGTCCTATCCTATCGAATTAGTGGAATTGGTCTTTATCCCGAATTTATTAACGCTCAGCCAGAATTAACAGAATATGAGTCGCCGTTTTTAGTTCAGAACCGTGAAATTATTGAGTTTATTGAAAAGTATAAAAAACAAGAAATTTCTGAACATGAAATTGCAGTTATTTCCCCGCCCGATGCATCACAAGCATTTGTTATGTTGGAACAATGCCGAGATGTGGTTTTAAAGATTCGCCGTGCGACCAAAAGAATTGGTGTCAGCTTAAGTTTGACTTACTTACTGTCATTACTTGAGCAATGTCTTGATCGAATTGAGTTATTACTTTATCTGGTCGTAGATAACACTAAAGGAAAATATGTTTCTTTAGGACATCTGATTTCCGATTTAACCAAGGCACATTACAGCGAAAAAAGTGTACGCTCATTACTCAGTACGACTAGTGAACTCATTGCCTTTCAGGTTACAGAAAATGCTAGCCGAACAGGTGAACATTACGTAAGTACAGATACCAAAGGCTTTTGGGGAATGTATAAAGCTGCCGCTGGTGCAGGTGTCATTATTGCCTTTATGGCATCTTTAAAAATTCTTGCTGCAAGAATGACAATGGCCCCGCTCATGCAAGCCTTTACTTTCAGTATGAATTATTCCCTAGGTTTCATTCTGATTCATGTTCTGCATTTTACAGTCGCGACCAAGCAACCTGCTATGACGGCAGCTGCTCTTGCTGCAACAGTACAGCAACGTAAAGGCTCTAAAACGGCTCAAATTGCGGAATTAGCGGCGCTTATTATTAATATTATCCGAACGCAATTTATTGCTATTTTAGGCAATATTTCAATTGCAATTCCTACTGCTGCACTCATCACTTTTGCTTGGCAGTTTTACCTTGATGAACCGTTATTAACCCATACTAAAGCAACTTATCTTCTACACAGTCTAAACCCCTTTACGTCATTAGCCGTGCCACATGCCGCAATTGCTGGAGTATGTCTGTTTTTGTCAGGTCTCATTGCAGGATACTTTGACAACATGGCTGTTTACCGAAAAGTCGGCCCGCGTCTAAGAGCACATCGCCGTTTAGCTAGCTGGTTTGGGCAAGATCGCCTTAACCGTTTTGCTGAATATATTGAACGTAATTTAGGTGCATTAGCCGGTAACTTCTTATTCGGTATTATGCTAGGAAGTATGGGGACCATAGGCTTTATCCTAGGTCTACCTTTAGATATCCGCCATATTGCCTTTGCATCCGCTAACTTTATTCAAGGTTTAATGACTATTAACGGCAGCCCAGATATCGGACTGATTATCGTGTCCTTTCTTGGTGTGCTATGCATTGGTCTCACCAACTTATTTGTGAGTTTCACCTTAACGATTATTGTGGCATTACGAGCGCGTCGAGTCCGCTTTGAACAATGGAAACCTTTAGCCAAATTGGTCATGACTCATTTTTTAACTCGTCCAAGCGATTTTTTCTGGCCACCAAAACAACCATTAGAACTTGAAGAAAACACTTCATCAAATAACGGAAAAAAAGCAGACCACTAAGAATTTTGCTTTGTACACAAAATGTGATTTTCGTCAATTTTGTTGTGATTGTTTTTCCAAATGTTAAAAAATTTTCAAAATGAATTTACGATGATCTATCAGGCTTGAAAAAAAGTGTACTGGCAAGTACACTTTTAACGGCTTTCAGTAGTAGACACTGCTTGAACAAGCAAAGGTATATACATGCCCTATTTATTGCTTTTTATTGGTTGTATTTTTTTAGGATTAGGTGTTCTTGGTCTTTTTGTACCAAGACTTCAATCTTTGGATCTTCTCACCGTTCAAATATTGAGTGAAAATCGATCAGATTATCTTAACTCTATTACGACTTTTCTAGCACGTGTAGGTGGTATGCCTTTTGTATGTTTTTTATCCTTATTGGTGTGTATATATCAAGCATGGTATAAAAAATATATTACTGTTATTTTCATTAGCGTGGGTGTTCTTGGCAGTATCATCACGGGTTGGCTGCTCAAGTGGTGTGTTGACCGTCCAAGACCTCCACAGGTATATCATATTGTCGAAAGTTATGGTGCATCGTTCCCAAGTGCACATAGTGTTTATGCATCAACACTGGCTTGTATGGCAATGATAATGTTATGCCATAAGCCCAACACTAACTCTCCTTATATCATTTTGATTTCCTGTCTTTGGTTTATCTGCATGGGGCTTTCAAGAATATATGCTGGAGTTCATTTTCCAACAGATGTACTCGCCGGTTGGGGCATAGGTTTTATTTGGATTGCACTGCTTTGGCTCTGGTTATTACAAACACAAAGTAGGTTAAGTAGAAAACAAATATATTTTTAGATTTTATCTAAACGAGGTGGAACAATGATGTCGGCTAAGCTTTGGGCTCCTGCCCTTACTGCTTGCGCATTAGCAACAAGTATCGCACTTGTTGGTTGTAGCAAAGGCTCCGATGAGAAACAGCAAGCTGCTGCTGCTCAGAAAATGCCGCCTGCAGAAGTAGGTGTTATTGTTGCTCAACCACAAAGTGTTGAACAAAGCGTTGAACTCTCCGGCCGTACTTCAGCATATCAAATTTCTGAAGTTCGCCCTCAAACAAGTGGCGTGATTTTAAAACGCTTGTTTGCTGAAGGAAGTTACGTTCGTGAAGGACAGGCTCTATATGAACTGGATTCTCGAACTAACCGTGCAACGCTTGAAAATGCAAAAGCTACCCTTTTACAACAACAGGCAAATCTAGCTTCACTACGTACTAAGTTAAACCGTTATAAGCAACTTGTTTCAAGTAACGCTGTATCTAAACAAGAATATGACGACTTACTTGGTCAGGTTAATGTTGCCGAAGCACAAGTTTCTGCTGCAAAAGCTCAAGTAACGAATGCAAATGTTGATCTTGGCTACTCTACAATTCGCTCACCAATTTCTGGTCAGTCTGGACGTTCTTCTGTAACAGCAGGTGCTTTAGTCACTGCTAACCAAACTGAACCTTTAGTGACGATTCAACAGTTAGATCCGATCTATGTTGACATTAACCAGTCTAGTGCCGAGTTATTACGTTTACGTCAACAACTTAGCAAAGGCAGTTTAAACAATAGTAACAACACGAAAGTGAAATTGAAGCTCGAAGATGGTTCAACTTACCCAATCGAAGGACAACTTGCTTTCTCTGATGCTTCTGTAAATCAGGATACAGGAACGATTACTTTACGTGCCGTATTCTCAAACCCGAATCATCTGTTACTTCCAGGCATGTATACTACTGCACAGATTGTTCAAGGTGTAGTTCCTAATGCTTACCTGATTCCTCAAGCTGCAATTACACGTTTACCTACAGGTCAAGCTGTAGCAATGCTTGTTAATGCCAAAGGTGCTGTTGAGAGTCGTCCTGTTGAAACCTCTGGTGTTCAAGGACAAAACTGGATTGTGACTAACGGTCTTAAAGCTGGTGATAAAGTGATTGTTGACGGTGTTGCCAAAGTTAAAGAAGGGCAAGAAGTTTCATCAAAACCTTACCAAGCTCAACCAGCGAATCCACAAGGTGCAGCTCCAAATGCGACAAAACCGGCTCAATCAGGTAAACCTCAAGCAGAACAGAAAGCATCTAATGCATAAGGGGTAGATTGAATGGCACAATTTTTTATTCATCGCCCCATTTTTGCGTGGGTGATTGCATTAGTCATTATGTTGGCGGGTATTCTCACGCTAACAAAAATGCCTATTGCACAGTATCCGACGATTGCACCACCGACAGTTACAATTGCTGCAACTTATCCTGGTGCATCTGCTGAGACTGTTGAAAACACTGTAACCCAGATCATTGAACAACAAATGAATGGTCTAGATGGTTTACGCTACATTTCATCTAACAGTGCTGGTAACGGTCAGGCCTCTATTCAATTAAACTTTGAACAAGGTATTGATCCAGATATTGCACAGGTTCAGGTTCAAAACAAATTGCAATCTGCAACTGCGCTTTTACCTGAAGATGTACAGCGTCAAGGTGTAACAGTAACTAAATCTGGTGCAAGCTTCTTGCAAGTTATTGCATTCTACTCACCAGATAACAGCCTTTCTGACTCGGACATTAAAGACTACGTAAACTCATCAATTAAAGAACCACTTAGCCGTGTTGCTGGTGTGGGTGAGGTACAGGTCTTTGGTGGTTCATACGCAATGCGTATTTGGCTTGATCCAGCTAAGTTAACCAGTTATCAACTAACTCCTAGTGATATTGCGACAGCTTTACAAGCGCAAAACTCACAAGTAGCAGTAGGTCAATTAGGTGGTGCACCAGCTGTACAAGGTCAAGTGCTTAACGCAACAGTGAATGCACAAAGTTTGCTGCAAACACCTGAACAGTTTAAAAATATCTTCTTAAAAAACACAGCATCTGGTGCTGAGGTTCGTTTAAAAGATGTTGCACGTGTAGAGTTAGGCTCTGATAACTATCAGTTTGACTCGAAGTTTAATGGTAAACCTGCTGGTGGTCTTGCAATTAAAATTGCAACTGGTGCCAACGCACTTGATACCGCAGAAGCTGTTGAACATCGTTTATCTGAATTACGTAAGAACTATCCAACAGGTCTTGCAGATAAACTGGCTTATGACACGACTCCATTTATTCGTCTTTCAATTGAAAGTGTTGTACACACATTAATTGAAGCAGTAGTTTTAGTATTCATTGTGATGTTCTTGTTCTTACAGAACTGGCGCGCAACGATTATTCCAACACTTGCTGTACCTGTTGTTGTGTTAGGTACATTCGCTGTTATTAATATCTTTGGCTTCTCAATTAACACCTTAACCATGTTCGCTATGGTATTGGCAATTGGTCTTCTGGTCGATGACGCCATCGTTGTGGTCGAAAACGTCGAACGTGTTATGAGTGAAGAGCATACCGATCCAGTCACGGCGACGTCACGATCAATGCAACAGATTTCTGGCGCGTTAATTGGTATTACAAGCGTATTAACAGCGGTATTCGTACCAATGGCATTCTTTGGTGGTACAACTGGTGTAATTTACCGTCAGTTCTCGATTACCCTTGTAACAGCAATGGTTCTATCGTTAATTGTAGCGTTAACATTTACACCGGCACTTTGTGCAACCATTTTAAAACAGCATGATCCGAACAAAGCACCAAGCAATAATATTTTTGCTCGTTTCTTTAGAGGCTTTAACAATGGTTTTGACCGCATGTCGCATAGCTACCAAAATGGTGTTAACCGCATGCTTAAGGGCAAAATCTTCTCTGGCGTGCTTTATGCTGTAGTTATTGCTTTATTAGTGTTCTTGTTCCAAAAACTCCCATCTTCATTCTTACCAGAAGAAGATCAGGGTGTGGTAATGACGCTTGTTCAATTACCGCCAAATGCAACGCTTGACCGTACAGGTAAAGTGATTGACACCATGACAAATTTCTTCATGAATGAAAAAGATACTGTGGAATCGATTTTCACCGTTTCGGGCTTCTCATTCACAGGTGTTGGTCAAAATGCTGGTATCGGCTTCGTTAAATTGAAAGACTGGAGTGAACGTACTTCACCAGAAACTCAAATTGGCGCATTGATTCAGCGTGGTATGGCATTGAACATGATCGTTAAAGACGCATCTTACATCATGCCTTTACAGCTTCCAGCAATGCCTGAACTCGGTGTAACAGCCGGATTCAACTTGCAACTTAAAGATTCAAGTGGTCAAGGCCATGAGAAACTTATTGCTGCACGTAATACGATCTTAGGTTTGGCTGCACAAGATAAACGTCTTGTGGGTGTTCGCCCTAATGGTCAAGAAGATACACCTCAGTATCAAATTAATGTAGACCAAGCTCAAGCTGGTGCCATGGGTGTGAGTATTGCCGAAATTAACAATACAATGCGTATTGCATGGGGTGGCTCATACATTAACGACTTCGTTGACCGTGGCCGTGTGAAAAAAGTTTATGTTCAAGGTGATGCGGGTAGCCGTATGATGCCTGAAGACTTAAACAAGTGGTATGTACGTAATAACAAAGGCGAAATGGTACCGTTCTCTGCATTTGCTACTGGCGAATGGACATATGGTTCTCCACGTCTTGAACGTTATAACGGCGTGTCATCGGTTAACATTCAAGGTACACCTGCACCTGGCGTGAGCTCTGGTGACTCGATGAAAGCGATGGAAGAAATTATTGCTAAGTTACCATCTATGGGCTTACAAGGTTTCGACTATGAATGGACAGGTTTATCACTTGAAGAACGTGAGTCTGGTGCTCAAGCTCCATTCTTATATGCGCTTTCATTGTTAATCGTTTTCCTTTGCTTGGCTGCATTGTATGAAAGCTGGTCTATTCCGTTCTCGGTTTTACTTGTAGTACCACTCGGTATTATTGGTGCAATCGTATTAACTTACTTGGGTATGATTATTAAAGGAGATCCAAATCTCTCAAATAACATTTACTTCCAGGTAGCGATGATCGCGGTAATCGGTCTTTCTGCAAAAAATGCGATCTTGATTGTTGAGTTCGCAAAAGAGCTGCAGGAAAAAGGTGAAGACCTGATTGAAGCAACTTTACATGCTGCAAAAATGCGTTTACGTCCAATCATCATGACTACCCTTGCCTTCGGTTTCGGTGTACTTCCGCTTGCCCTTTCAACAGGCGCAGGTGCAGGAAGTCAGCACTCTGTTGGTTACGGTGTACTCGGTGGCGTACTCAGTGCAACGTTCTTAGGTATCTTCTTTATCCCTGTATTCTATGTGTGGATTCGTAGTATCTTTAAGTACAAACCAAAAACCATAAACACTCAGGAGCATAAATCGTGATGCAAAACGTATGGTCTATTTCAGGTCGTAGCATTGCGGTATCTGCACTTGCGCTTGCTTTGGCAGCTTGTCAAAGCATGCGCGGCCCAGAACCAGTCGTGAAAACCGATATTCCACAAAGCTATGCATATAGCGCTTCTGGTACGTCTATTGCTGAACAAGGTTACAAACAGTTCTTTGCTGACCCTCGTTTGCTCGGAGTGATTGATTTGGCACTTGCCAACAACCGCGACTTACGTACAGCAACGCTCAATATCGAACGTGCTCAACAGCAATATCGAATTACACAGAACAATCAGCTTCCAACAATCGGAGCAAGTGGTAGTGCAATTCGTCAGGTTTCTCAAAGCCGTGATCCGAATAACCCCTACTCTACTTATCAAGTAGGTCTGGGTGTAACTGCCTATGAGCTTGATTTTTGGGGCCGCGTACGTAGCTTAAAAGATGCTGCGTTAGATAGTTATCTTTCAACGCAAAGCGCACGTGATTCGACTCAAATCAGTCTAATCAGTCAAGTGGCTCAAGCATGGTTGAACTATTCTTTCGCAACAGCGAATTTAAGACTTGCAGAGCAAACACTTAAAGCACAGCAAGATTCTTACAATCTCAACAAAAAACGTTTTGATGTGGGCATCGATAGTGAAGTTCCACTACGTCAGGCACAGATTTCTGTAGAAACTGCGCGTAATGATGTAGCGAACTACAAAACACAGATTGCTCAAGCGCAAAACTTGTTGAACTTGTTAGTTGGCCAATCAGTTCCACAAAACTTGTTGCCAACCCAACCTGTAAAACGCATTACGCAACAAAATGTATTTACAGCGGGTTTACCAAGCGACTTGCTTAACAACCGTCCAGATGTAAAAGCTGCTGAATATAACTTAAGCGCTGCTGGTGCGAATATCGGTGCTGCAAAAGCACGTTTATTCCCAACCATTAGCTTAACGGGTTCTGCAGGTTACGCATCAACTGACTTAAGTGATCTATTTAAGTCAGGTGGTTTTGTATGGTCAATTGGACCAAGCTTAGACTTACCAATCTTTGACTGGGGCACTCGTCGTGCCAATGTAAAAATTTCTGAAACTGATCAGAAAATTGCATTATCTGATTATGAAAAATCAGTTCAGTCTGCGTTCCGCGAAGTTAATGACGCGCTTGCAACTCGTGCCAACATTGGTGAGCGTTTAACAGCTCAACAACGTCTAGTAGAAGCAACTAACCGCAACTACACACTTTCAAATGCCCGCTTCCGTGCCGGTATTGATAGTTACTTGACGGTTCTTGATGCACAGCGTTCATCTTATTCAGCAGAACAAGGTTTGTTATTGCTTCAACAAGCAAACTTAAACAACCAAATCGAGTTATACAAAACTCTAGGTGGTGGTTTAAAAGCAAATACTTCAGATACAGTGGTTAATCAACCATCTAGTGCTGAACTTAAAAAGCAATAAGTTTTAAATAACTTATTCACAAAAGCTCACTTCGGTGGGCTTTTTTATTGCAACTCATCTGAATATTTTTTATCTTGAAACCTTAAGAATTTAGATTGATAAAAAACAATGTTATTAAGTAATTTAGAAAGTGTTCCAGGCCACCAAATTTTAAAGCAGCTGGATGTTGTTTACGGAAGTACTGTTCGTAGTAAGCATGTTGGCCGTGACTTGATGGCAAGTTTAAAAAATATTGTGGGTGGCGAACTGACGGGTTATACCGAATTATTAGAAGAATCTCGCCAAGAAGCCATGCAGCGTATGATTATAAAAGCCCAACAGCTTGGTGCGAATGCGATTGTGGGTATTCGCTTTTCAACTTCCAATATTGCACAAGGTGCTTCTGAGTTATTTGTGTATGGCACAGCAGTGGTTGTGCAGCCTCAAGCACCTCATCTACCCGATCCATTTAATGCATAGGTAGAAAATGGATAATCTTATTTTTCAGCTTGTTATTTTTCTCATTCTTTTCAGTATTGGTTGGGCCTTTGGCCGCCATATTGAACGAAAACATTTGAATGAACTTCTAGAAAAAGAGCAACAATTTGCCCATATCAGAATTGATACCAATCGTTTTGCAACAAGTGATCAACTAGGCCTCTTTATTAGCAGTAATGTTGTGATTTCTCATGATTACTTTAAATATGTATTGGCATCTATAAAAAATGTTTTAGGTGGAAGACTAACCAGTTATGAAAGTATTGTTGAACGCGCTCGCCGAGAGGCGATTGTACGTTTAAAACAACAAGCTCAAAGTGTCGGTGCTACTCATATTATGGGAGTTCGGCTGAGTACAACCGAACTCGGAATGCAAGGCGGAATGGTCGAAGTTTTTGCTTATGGAACAGCAGTTAAAGATTAATACTGCCCAACCTCAGAAAAATGAATGCGCGGATTGCCAATATTTTTAGTTAAGTGTTGGCAAATTCGGGTAATTTTCCAACGGTCTTGTTGTTTCGCCAACGTAAAATAATAACGACCAAAAGAATGAAAATAATCATTTTCTGAAAAACGATAAATTTGATAATTACATTCTAACCAAGCTTGATCTTGTTCAATCCGAATTAGAGGATTGCTCAAATTGTGCTGTAGTCGCAAATGGGATAAGGCTTGCTGCCGAGAACCTTTATATTCATGACAAGATACGACACATAAAGGCTCTCCTCTAAATTGGAAATAGTCCACCTCAAGTTGATCTGCCAACAACTCATCAAAAGCATCCCAATTTTTCTGATCAAAGACCAATTGAAAACGCGTGACGACTTCTAAAATACGGTGATAATCCTGATCCATGGTGAACCTTCTATGCGGGTTTTTCACCAATTTAGCACGGCGAAATCACTTTTTTATTTTACTTTTGTTTTCCGAATCATTTTATAAAGAAGTTTTGGTGATATCCGAGAAACCATCACACCCAGTTTTTCTTTAGCCCCACCCACAACAATATATTCTTGCCCCTGTACTAACGCTTTTACAGCTTGCGCTGCAAAAACATCTGCTTCTAAACCATTTTCAATTGCTTCATCTTGATGGCCTTGAGGTTCCCCTGCACCATTGAGTGCATTGAAAGAAACATTAGTTTTTACAAAACCAGGGAAAATAACCGAAACTTCGACACCTTGATCTGAGACCTCAGCACGTAAACTATTTGCCCACATGTGAATCGCTGCTTTAGCAGCCGAGTAGCTTGCACGGTACTGTGTACCCAATAAACCCGCTACACTCGACACAAATACAACTCGGCCAGACTTTTGTTTTAGCATGGTCGGTAGGACGGTTTTAGTTAACGCAACTTGTGAGAAATAATCGACTTCCATGATGGCGCGTTCGGTTGCCATTGTCGTGTCTTTAATTAAAGCACGTTGACTCAAACCTGCATTATTGATGAGCCAGTCAATACGGCCTTTCGCCTTTAAAATCTGCTTGTAAGCCTCTTGAACCTGCTTTTCATCAGTAATATCTGCGACCACAGACAAATGATGATCGGGATTTAATAAGCCAACCCGAACCTCTTCTAATTCTTCAAAACGACGCGAAGTCAAAATCAGCTTTGCGCCTTGTAAAGCCAATTCCCCTGCTAAGGCCTTACCCAAACCAGAAGATGCGCCCGTAATCCATACCACTTTATTTTGCAAAGTATCAAGTTTGGCCATGTGATGTTCCTATTATCTTTTTAAATTATGCTGCTTGATGCATGAAGGCCAAAAAGTGATTGATATAATGAGTTGCTGTGGTCTGATCGACCTGTGTCCCTAACTTTTCCAAACGTTTATAGCCCAAATGCGTCGTCATGTTGATGACTCCGTTAAGAGTTTTATCGACAACCAAATTAAATTTTAAACGCTTTTTAGGTTCACGTACTAGGCTTGTTACGCCTAAATCCACAATTTGTATGAGCGTTTCAAATGCAGCCGTAATGCTTTGCATATTACCGTCACGAATTTGCTGGGTAAGAGTTTCGGCTTGTTGCACGAGTTGAAGTGTGACCGGATAGGTAATATAAACTTGCTGCCCTTGCTCTTTCATGAGAGATGTCATGTAGTCAACTAAGGGTAAAAGACGTTCATTTCCAAAGAATGAAACTGACCAAGGCATGTATTTTCGAAAAGTCTCTAAAACTTGCTGAATAACTTTTTCAGACTCAGCTTGTTGTTTTGGAGACATGCTTGCATTTCCTGACTGTAAAAGCACAGAAAAAACCTGCTCAATAATTTCACAAGAAAGATCAGAGAGTACATCGCCTAAAGGTTTTGCCTGACTTTGGCTTACCCCATCATGTAGTTTTTGCCGAATAGCCTCGAATTGTGTATAAGTCGAATCGGAAATTTTCAAAAAAACTTCATAACTCATCAGCAGCATCCTTTTTCAATTGTTTTGTAATTTTTGTGCCGTGTCGCCACACGATTAAATTGTGATCCATCTTTCATAAATCTACCGTTTTTTGAAAAAAATACAAAACCGTTTATCTGTTTTCAGCACATTAATTTCGAGGCATTTTTTTGCTACAATAGATGCAATTTTTTATGCATATTCGATCTAAGCTACTATGACTGACGCTCAAACCGCTCAAAATATTGCAACCACATACGATCCAACCGAGATCGAAAAGAAGTGGTACAAAACGTGGGAAGAACAAGGTTACTTTAAACCTTCTGGTCACGGTGAATCATTCTGTATCATGATTCCGCCACCAAACGTCACTGGTAGTTTGCACATGGGCCATGGTTTTAACAATGCCATTATGGATGCCCTCACCCGTTATAACCGCATGATGGGTAAAAACACGTTGTGGCAACCAGGTACAGACCATGCTGGTATTGCAACTCAAATGGTTGTTGAGCGTCAACTTGGCTTACAAGGTGTAACTCGTCACGACTTAGGCCGTGATAAGTTCATCGAAAAAGTTTGGGAATGGAAAGAACAATCTGGCGGCACAATTACGAAACAAATTCGTCGCTTAGGTTCTTCGGTAGATTGGTCACGTGAACGCTTCACGATGGACGAAGGTTTATCAAACGCAGTTAAAGAAGTATTCGTTCGTTTGCACGAAGACGGTTTAATTTACCGCGGTAAGCGCCTAGTAAACTGGGACCCTAAACTTCAAACAGCACTTTCTGACCTTGAAGTAGAAAGCAAAGAAGAAAAAGGCTCACTTTGGCACTTTAAATATTTCTTTGAAGACAAATCAGTTAAAACTCAAGACGGCAAAGACTATTTAGTCGTTGCAACAACTCGTCCTGAAACTTTACTTGGTGATACTGCTGTTGCTGTTCACCCTGAAGATGATCGTTATGCGCACCTTGTTGGTAAAAATATTGTATTACCAATTACTGGTCGTTTAATTCCGATCGTTGCAGATGACTACGTTGAAAAAGACTTCGGTACTGGCTGTGTAAAAATCACGCCTGCTCACGACTTCAATGACTATGACCTAGGTAAACGCAATAGCTTACCAATCATTAATATCTTCAACAAAAATGCCGAAGTTTTAGGTGAGTTTGAATATATTGCAAAAGCTGGCGAACAAATTTCTAAAACGATTACTGCACCTGCGGAATACGCTGGTTTAGAGCGTTTTGAAGCACGTAAAAAATTAGTTGCTCAAGCTGAAGCTGAAGGCTGGTTAGATCAAATCCAACCGTATGACTTAAAAGCGCCACGTGGAGACCGTTCAGGCGTGATCATTGAGCCGTTACTGACTGACCAATGGTATGTAAAAATTGCTCCACTTGCTGAACCTGCAATTGAAGCAGTTCAAGATGGCCGTATTAAGTTTGTTCCAGAGCAGTACAGCAACATGTACATGGCGTGGATGCGTGATATTCAAGACTGGTGTATTTCACGTCAGCTTTGGTGGGGTCACCGTATTCCAGCTTGGTACGATGCAAATGGCAACATCTATGTTGGCCGTAACGAAGAAGAAGTACGCGCGAAAAACAACATCGCGGCTGACGTTGAACTTAAACAAGACGAAGACGTTCTTGATACATGGTTCTCATCTGCACTTTGGACATTCTCAACTTTAGGTTGGACTGGCGATGCACAAAAAGATGCAGCAAATGATTTCTTAAAAACTTTCCACCCTACAGATGTGTTGGTGACTGGTTTTGACATCATTTTCTTCTGGGTTGCCCGCATGATCATGATGACCCTACACTTCATGAAAAATGAAGATGGTTCATCTCAAGTTCCATTTAAGACTGTTTACGTTCACGGCTTGGTACGTGATGGTGAAGGTCAAAAAATGTCGAAGTCTAAAGGTAACGTACTTGACCCATTAGACTTGATTGACGGTATTGATTTAGAAAGCTTAGTTGCAAAACGTACAACTGGCCTAATGAACCCGAAAGATGCAGCGAAGATTGAAAAATCAACGCGCAAAGAGTTCCCAGAAGGCATTAATGCTTACGGTACTGACGCAGTTCGTTTCACATTCTGTGCCCTTGCAAACACTGGTCGTGACATCAAGTTCGACTTAAAACGTGTTGAAGGCTACCGTAACTTCTGTAACAAAATCTGGAACGCAACTCGTTTCGTTCTCATGAATGTTGAAGGTCAAACTGTTGGTCAACAAGCTCGCCCTGATCTATGGGAACTTCCAGAACAATGGATTATCAGCCGTCTGCAAAAAGCTGAAGCTGCTGTACATCAAGCGTTCGCAACTTACCGTTTAGACCTTGCTGCTCAAGCAATTTACGACTTTATCTGGAATGAATACTGTGACTGGTACGTTGAGTTAACTAAACCAGTTCTGAACGATGCAGAAGTTTCAGAAGAGCGTAAAGCTGAAGTACGTCGTGTATTACTTGCAGTCATGGAAGCTTCTTTACGCTTGGCTCATCCGTTAATGCCGTATTTGACAGAAGAAATCTGGCAGACTCTTGCACCAATGCTTGGTCAAGGTGGCCCAACCATTATGACTGCTCAATACCCTATTCCTGAGCAAGCAAAAATCAATGAACAAGCTGAAGCAGACATGCAATGGCTTCAAGGTTTGATTGGTGCAGTACGTAACATTCGTGGTGAGTTGGGCTTAGGTAATGCACGCTTGTTGCCAGTATTACTTCAAAACACTTCTGATGCTGAACGTGAACAAATTATTCGTATTGAAGCGTTGTTCAAAGCATTGGCTAAAGTTGAAAGCATTGAGTTCTTGAATAAAGACCAAGAACCACCTTTGTCTTGCTCTAGTGTTGTTAGCCATGCATCGGTATTTGTACCAATGAAAGGCTTAATTGACCCTAAAGCTGAGCTTGCTCGTTTGCAAAAAGACTTGGATAAAATCCAAAAGCAACACGACCAAATCGCGGGCAAACTTGCAAATGAAGGCTTTGTTTCTAAAGCACCAGCAGCTGTTGTTGAAGGTGAAAAAGCCAAGCTTGCTGAGTTTGCTGCTCAATTAGAGAAAGTTAAAGCGAACATGGAGCAAATTGCTGCGCTTTAAGCTTTTTTAGTCGAATACACCCAGAATCTGTGCAAGCAGGTTCTGGGTTTTTCTATATTTAGAAATTACTTTTTTTGTAGAATCAGCATATGAAGATGCCATGATTTTATATAACCACTCAGCAAAGGTAATTTTTCATCAATTTCTTTATGAAACAATAAATTAAAATCGCATAAAAACAAATCGCCTATATCTTGGTACGTAAAACCTATAAATTTTTTAGGTTCTCTAATAACCCATTCATCTTGAGTCCCCAATAAATCAACTACCAGAATTCCGCCATCAGGAAGTGCATTTATAATTCGTTTAATTACACTATAAAAATAGCTTGGCTCACAAAAGAATAGACTTGATGAAGCAATAATTAAGCTTGCAGACGGGAAATTAAAGTCTTCAAAAGATTCATGATAGAAAGTAAATTTAGAGTCATCTTTGAATCGCTCAGCACAGACTTTTTGTGCATCAATTGAAATATCAAAAGCATGAACATTAAATCCCTTTGAGAGTAGATAAGCAGATTCATTGCCAGCGCCACAGCCGCAATCTATAGCAATTAAAGGTAAGTTAGGAAAATGACCTAAAGCCTTCTCTAAAATAGGTCTATGTTTAAGTTCTCTTGATAATTGAATAAATTTTTCATTCATAAATCCGATCTTTTAATTTTTATAATTCCCACACTATATTTTATAAAAAATCCAATCTCAACGATTTCTTATTTCAGAAGCTACTCTCTCACAACCTCATCACTAGTATGGTTATGGCAGCAAATAAAGTATAAATCTAATTATTGCTGCCATAAGTTGAATACGCCAATAGGCTTATCAAAGATAATTAAAGCGCCCCATGCCCCAACAACATCTCTAACCCACTCACCTTTTTCATATGCTTTAAACGCTCTTTTTCCCACTTCAACTGTTGTTTTAACTCAGCACAATCAGCATCGACAGCTTTATAAACATCACTGATATGCACATGCTCTGCTTTTACATTCTTGGCTAACTGAAAAGAATCTAAAATCTCAGCTATTTGACTTTCAAGCTGCTGACTTTGTGCATCTAAAGCCAGTTTATAAAACCTCAATTGCTCGGCAGATAAGTCTTTAGCACCTAGCCCTTTATTCTGTTCAAGCTGTAACTGGAGTTTGAGTAAATAAAACAAATCCTGCTTTTCATAGGCCTGACTGGCTTGTTGAAACAGCTCGGTTTTTTCTAATTTTTTAGTTTCATCTTGCTCACGGTCTGGGTGAATCATCGCGGCAATTTTTAAATAAACTGTTTTGAGTGACTGCGCTGCCATTTGCTCAGCTTGTTCACGTTTCTGTTGCTGTTTTTGCCGTTTGGCTTGTTCACGCGCTTGTTGTTGCTCAGCCGCATACCGTTCAAAGTCTTCTTCTAAATCTGCACTTTGATCAGCACTTTCTTCGTATTCAAATTTTATTAACTGAACTTTTTTATTCTTTTTTGCCGACTCCCCCGCATGTTGCTGATAAAAAGTATCAATCTGCTTCACCAACTCTAACTGTTCAGCAGATAGCATTTTGGAGCGCTTCAACGTTTGTGCAAGTTGGGCAATTTTTTCATCTAGTTGTTGCATATCTGCTTTAGAAAACTCATGGCTATGCAACATATTCCAAAGTTGGTCCAACTGCTGAAATAAGACCTCATGCAAATCGCTATACACAGGCATCAGTTTTTGCCGAATGTGCTGTTGAATCTCGGCTTGTGCATTTTGCCATGTGCTCAGGCTAACTTTTTGCTGTTCTATTTTATCAATCAGGCGGTTCAGTTTTTTCTGCTGTGCAGATGGCTCAGACCTTTGCTGCAAGCTCACTTTGAGATCAAAGGACATACTCATCCACCTGTAAAAGAAAAAAGTGTAGCAATAATCAGATGAGGAAGGTAGCAAAGCATTCTTTAAATACGAGTCAGTCTAAAGATTTATATCTTAAGAAATCCACCAAATCACTAGTGGCAAAGTCACGGCAGCACATAAGGTTTGAAAGCTAATTACAGCTGCCATGAGCTGACTATCTCCACCCAAAACTTTGGTTAAAATGTATGAAGCAGAAGCCGTCGGCAACGCAAAGAAAATAACTAAAATTTGTGTTTGTAAGCTTGGTAAACCAAACCACGTACAGACCGCGTAAGCCAAAGCAGGTACTGCTAAAAGTCGAGCAAACGTGTCTGCTGCCAATACCACAATGTCTTTTTTAATTTGCATAAACTGTAAAGCTGCGCCAACACATAATAAACCTAACGGCAAACTCGACACTGAAAAAAGCTTAATAAACTGAGTAAAGCCTTCCCAAGTCGGGATTTGAAGTGCATTGACTGCTGCCCCGACCGCACAAGATACAATTAAAGGATTTTTAAGAAGTGCAATTAAAATAGGTTTAATTGCCATGTGTTCTTTAGATGTTAAAGCAAGCACCGAAATAACGTTCACAAGTGGAATGCAAAGCGCCAATAAAATTGCCAGTATTGCCATCCCTTCGCTTTTAAAAAGCGAAGTCACTAATGCCAAACCAATATAGGTATTAAAGCGAACCATACTTTGTACATGTACACCAAAACGTGCAGGTGGTATGTGGCAAAACATTCGGAGGATATATAAAAATGCAGTTACTGCTAAAACCACAACCAACATCGCAATGATGGCTGTACTCAAGCTTTGTAAGTCAATTTTTGCGGTCGATAATGTACTGAAAAGCAAAGCAGGAAATAAAATATAGTAATTCAGCTTTTCTGCCCCAGCCCAAAACTCATCGCTAAAAAAACGATATTTTTTAAATAAGTATCCCGATGCAATTAATGCAACTAAAGGAAAAAGAGATAAAACAATATTATTCATTTCTTTACTCGAGTTTTGTTAGGGCTTGCTGTTTGGCAACTACCTTGGCTTACTCATATATTAAAGATAATAAAAACTCATGATAAAATGAGTTTTTACTCATAATAAATACAACATGACCTTTACCCAACTTGAAATTTTCGCACTCATTGCCGAACTGAAAAGCTTTACAGCTACCGCAGAAAAATTGGGAATTTCTCAGTCAGCAGTTTCTCATGCGCTTAAATCATTAGAACAACAATGGGGCATTAACCTCATTTCACGAACTCAAAGCGATATTGAGCTGACTACGACAGGTCAGCAGTTATTGACTCATGTAAAAGAGCTATTGAGTATTTCCGATACATTAGAAAAAGAAGTGGCTGCTATCCACGGTTTAAATGAAGGCACATTACGTATTGGTTCGTTTGGGGCGTCATCCTCTATTTATTTACTGCCTGAAATTTTAGAAACCTTTCGGCAGCGTTACCCCAAAATCGAAATTTTTATCGATGAAGGTGAAGATAAAGAAGTTGCTCAGTGGTTATTGGAACGGCGCATAGAGGTTGGTTTTTTGATTATGCCAGATGAGCGTTTTGATACATTCCGATTAATTGAAGATCGTTTTGTTGCCTTAATTCCCAATCAATTTCCACTCGCACAACAACTCTATATTGATCCAGCCCAGCTAGAAAATTGCCCTTTTATTATGACAATGGCGGGTAGTCGACATCAGGTCGAATTAATTTTAAAAAACTTTAATGTGAAACCAGACATCAAATTTTATGTTTCACAAATTCTAAGTATCGTTAGCATGGTTCACAATCAATTAGGGATTTCAATTGTCTCTGATATGGTGCTCACCAAAGAGTTACTCTCACTCTATCCAAATGTAGTTAAACGTCCTTTTAAACCGAACCTTAAACGTTCTATTGGCCTCGCAGTCAAAAATAAAAAGCACATGAGCCCCGCTGCGAAAGCTTTTATTGAAGTCGCGCAATCGGTTTGGTCTGATCATTAATTGAATATAGATAATTTTTAAAAAATTTAATAACGATCTCTTTCAGGACAATTTATAAGCGTATTAGATGACTTGTAACGTAAAAAGCGCCAAAACTGCTCCTCTTTAACCAAATCAACGCACCATTTATCGCCAAAAACCCCTTACTTAATCCAAATTGGTGCGCTTATTGCATATTCACTTTTATGCAATTGAGTTTGTTTCGACAAACTTAGGTTTTTAGATTCCTTAAATCTATTTTGGTGCAATTTACAGACCCAGATTTGTTCCAAAATGGAATTTAGCACTTTTTTCGAGCATGCTATGCAAAATGTAGATCTATTTTTCTTATTACTTGGTGCAGTTTTGGTTCTTGCCATGCACGCAGGTTTTGCATTCTTGGAACTTGGTACGGTTCGCCATAAAAATCAGGTGAACGCACTTAGTAAAATTCTGACTGACTTTGCCCTTTCTGCAATCGCATATTTCTTTGTTGGCTACTACATCTCTTATGGCCAGCACTTCTTCCATGATGGTACGGTTTTATCAAGTGATCATGGCTATAACCTTATGCGTTGCTTCTTTTTACTCACTTTTGCTGCGGCAATTCCTGCCATTATTTCGGGTGGTATTGCTGAACGCGCAAAAATGCGTTCACAAGCAATTGCCACACTCGCTTTAGTTGCGCTGGTATATCCATTTTTCGAAGGTATGGTCTGGAATGGTAACTACGGTCTGCAAAAGTGGTTAGAAACAACCTTTGGCGCAGCTTTTCACGACTTTGCGGGTTCAGTCGTAGTTCATGCCATGGGCGGTTGGATTGCACTTGCTGCTGTCATTTTATTGGGGGCGCGTTCTGGTCGTTATAAGAAAGATGGTCGTGTAAGTGCTCATCCCCCTTCTTCTATTCCATTTTTGGCGCTTGGTTCATGGATTTTGATTGTAGGCTGGTTTGGCTTTAACGTCATGAGTGCTCAGCGTGTTGATGCAATTTCTGGCTTAGTTGCCATTAACTCACTTATGGCTATGGTTGGCGGTACGATTACAGCTAATGCGATTGGGAAAAATGACCCTGGTTTCTTACACAACGGTCCACTTGCAGGTTTAGTCGCAATCTGTGCAGGCTCTGACATTGTTCATCCAATCAGTGCACTTGTTATTGGTGGTGCAGCTGGGGCTATGTTTGTATATCTATTCACTTATACTCAAAACAAACTTAAAGTTGACGATGTGTTAGGTGTATGGCCTTTACACGGCGTATGTGGCGCATTTGGTGGTATTGCAGTAGGTTTATTTGGTCAACAATGGCTGGGTGGCTTAGGCGGCGTATCTTTTGCCTCACAACTCATCGGGACAGCGCTCGCGATCGCTATAGCGC
The DNA here is from genome assembly GCF_000581835.1 of Acinetobacter sp. 1542444. Taxonomy (NCBI): domain Bacteria; kingdom Pseudomonadati; phylum Pseudomonadota; class Gammaproteobacteria; order Moraxellales; family Moraxellaceae; genus Acinetobacter; species Acinetobacter sp. 1542444. The sequence continues at coordinate 65,993 of NZ_JEYA01000006.1, forward strand.
TTGCTGGCGGCTTTATTGTTTACGGTTTACTTAAAGCGACCATTGGCATTCGTTTATCTCAAGAAGACGAGTTTCGTGGTGCAGATTTGTCTATTCATAAAATTTCGGCAAACTCTGAAGAGGGTATGTTTTAATACTTTCTAAAGTGCTCAGGGCGACGATACCTCTCGTCGCTTTTTTATTTTTAAGGAAAATTGAACTTATTTCTTCAGTATAGTTTAAGAGCAATTTAAGTTTTATTTTATGTAATGCCTTTACTCACAATCTAATTGATGTTGCATGGCATGAATCAACAAAAACAATTTTTCCAGATTAATATCATTCTTCTGTTTTTCAGTTTTTTCCTGCTTTTAATCGTTTTTCCAGTGGGTGGGAAAATTGATATGTACCTCATCCAGCCTTGGATTGATTCAACAGGTCATTTTTTCAATCGAGACAATTGGTATCTAGAAAGACTTAATCATGAAATTGTAAAACAGATCATTACTGGTATTTATGTCATCTTTTTTGGCCTATGGCTTGCGTCATTTAAAATTGAGAAATTAAAGCTTTATCGCTGGCAATATGGTTATATGTTTTTTGTGAGCATGATTGGTAGCGCACTGGTTGGTCTCTTAAAATCACAATCTGCTCATGCGTGTCCTTGGAATATGATTCATCCTAACAGCTTAGGTGGCTATATTTGGGACTTTACTGCGAAACATGGGCATTGCTTTCCGGGTGGACATGCAAGCGCTGGCTTTATTTTAATGACAGGTTATTTTGTTTATCGTCTTGAGCAACCGAAACGTGCCTATTTTTATCTCATTTCAGGCATTTTATTAGGCTTTATGATGGGATGGGCACAAATGATGCGTGGAGCACATTTCCTGAGTCATAATTTATGGACTGGTTGGGTCATTTGGGCGGTAAATATCTTATTTTATGCCGTTTGTATTCACCGCTTTGAGTTTGAAAAACGAATCAAACAAGAACTTGTCTAACTCAAGTCCTTGTTTCGTGAACATGTAAAATCTTCGGAAGCTTAACCAAAACCGAAAGTCCACCAAGCTCTAAACTTCTGTCTAGTGTCAAAGTCCCACCTAAACGTTGAGTTGCTCGGTCAACAATGGATAGACCTAAACCACTCCCCACTTCAAGATGATGATGTACACGATAAAAACGCTTTAGGACTTTATCATAATGTTCTGGGTCGATCCCCGCGCCGCTATCTTCAATTTGTATACACGCATCGCCATCTGTAGCAGTGAAAACAGAAATATTAATCATCCCCTCATGAGGCGTATATTTGATAGCGTTATCAATTAAGTTAAAAATAATTGAATGAACTGTTGGCTCAACACTATGCATTTCAATTGGCTCGTTACGAACAAAGCCCAAGTCGATTTCTTTTTGCATAGCTAAATTGACAAGCTGCTCAACACAATTCAAAGCGACATCATTAAGCTGAAAAGCCCTCGTCGGTTCAATCACACTTAAAGAAACATCCTGCTTAGCCAGCGCTAAAAGCTGTGTCACCAAATGCTGAATACGTGCTAATCCTTTACTCAAATTTTGCAGCGATTCCTGCTCAGGAAATTGGCTAATTAAAATTTTAGTTTGTAAATTCAGAGCAGTCACAGGAGTTCGAAGTTCATGGGCTGCATCTGCAATAAACTGTTTCTGCTCGTTTTGTGCCTTAGAAATGCGCTCAAAAAGTCGGTTCATTTCATCAATTGTGGGTAACAATTCTTGAGGATAATCTACAACTTCAATAGGTGTTAGTTCTTCTGAATCACGATGAGTCAGTTCATTTTTAAAGTCATCGATCGGCTTCAGCCCACGACGAATAATTGCAGCTAAAGCAAAAATCGCAAATGGTAAGATAATCAAATATGGAATAAACATACTGCCCGCAAGCTCCCAAGCAAAAGCTTCACGGACTTTTTCTTGTTGGCTAATCTGGATTTGATAATCCTTTAATGGCAAAACATAGGTACGGATTAAACCTTGACTAGTTTTATGCGAATAAAAACCTGCTTGTGTAACGGGTGGAACCAATAAATGGAGGTGATGAGATAAATGAGCTTGGTCTTTATAAGCCCAAATATCTACAAATAGATCCTCTTCATGATAAGTTTTATGAAAATCAAACTCACTGCTTACCGTTTTCAATGGATATTCAGCTGTTCGCTCAGCTAAATAACGCATTTGGGTATCTAAAATTTCATCAACTTCTTGCAGTGCAACTTTATACGCACTAAAAATTAATATACAACCTAAGATGACACTGAAAATTGAGGTGCCCCAAATCAGTCGTTTTTTTAATGAATAATGCACTGTTATGAAGTTCCAAAATTAAGTTACGATTGCCCTAAACGGTAACCCAATCCTCGAATCGTTCGGATAAAGTCTTTCCCGAGTTTAGCTCTCAGGTGATGCACATATACTTCAATCGTATTACTGGTTACATCACTATCGAAATCATATAACTTATCTTCAAGATTTGCTTTAGAAAAGATTTTATTTGGGTGACTCATTAAAGGAATCAGAATTGCCCATTCACGATTAGACAAATCAATACGCTGTCCTTTAAACGTTGCAATATGTTGTTCAACATTTAAAACCAGATCACCACTTTGTAATAGTTGCTCATGGTTCGCAAGCTGAGCCTCTACGCCACTACGGCGTAATAGCGCATGAATACGAGCAAGTAACTCATCAAACTCGTATGGTTTGATCAAGTAATCATCTGCACCATGGTTTAAGCCATCAACACGGTTTTGTAACTGATCTCGCGCTGAAATAATTAAAACGGGAGTTGCTGCTCTTTGGCGAATTTGCTTTAAGACCTGCATGCCATCCATCATAGGTAGCCCTAAGTCCAAAAGAATTAAATCGAATTTATTTTTAGCCAACTGAGCCAGACCGTCTAAGCCATTATTGACCCACTCCACTTCAAATTGATGATATTGCAGCAACGTTATTGTTGACTCTGCAATCATAAAATCATCTTCAATCATCAAGATTTTTGTCATGTTCTAGGCTCGCTTTAATTCACATGGGCACAAGAGTGCAGCATATCCAGTTGAGGGTTGATGACCTGAGTTTTTACACCTAACAAACTCAGTAAGCTTGGGAATAAATTATCCTGACTTAACTTTTCTTTAGTTTGTTGGCCTAAACAACTCACTTGTGCAAGGTTGTGTTGTTTCCAGCTATCAGAAAACCACATCATCATTGGTACATGCGTTTGTTGGGTCGGTGCAATTGCATATGGTGAACCATGTAAATATAAACCATGTTCACCCGTTGATTCACCATGATCAGATAAATACCATAAACCTGTTTGATATTTCGATAATTCTTTTAGGTTATTAATGATCTGACTTAACACATGGTCTGTATATACAATAGTGTCATCATAACTATTTAATAACTCTGTTTGAGAACAACCCTGTATCGCATTAGTATCACAAGTCGGTTTAAACGGTTGATATTGGGCAGGTGCACGCTTGTAATAGGCTGGACCATGACTTCCGACTTGGTGTAAAACAATTAGACGCGGACGAGTATCTTCTTTAGGAATAGTCGCTAAATAATCATTTAAGCTATCGATTAAAATATCGTCATAGCATTCGCCATCTTTACACCATTTTTGCTTTAACTTTTCAGGTATTTTGTACTGTTCAACACGATCACAAGTGCCCTTACAGCCAGAGTTATTATCAATCCAAGTTACTTGGTAACCCGCACGTTTAGCAATGTCCAATAGACCTTCACGATGGCTTGCTAGTTGTTCATCATAGTCAACGCGAGGCATTCCAGAGAACATACATGGAACCGACACAGCAGTTGCTGTACCACATGAGCTGACTTGGGAAAAATTCAAAATATCTTTTTTAGAAAGTTCCGGATTCGTATTTTTCGAATAACCATTTAATGCAAAACTTTCCGCACGAGCTGTCTCACCAACAACGAGAACCATTAATTTAGGCAAGTTGCTTTGTACTTGCTGAACTTGATGAGCATCTTCTCCATAATGTATAAGTGGCAAGTTCTTCTTAGGCGCCATTTTGTGATAATAAGACATTAAAGATGAAATACTATTTTGTGGTGAGATCATACCTTTCAAATCACGATGCTCACGAAAAATAGATGCAAAATCAACATAATAAACAAATAGTAAAACACCCACGATTGCACATGAGGCTACAATCGAACCAAGCTTTTTCATCAATAGATAAGATACTTTTTCTCGTTTAAGCTTTACCTGAGTAATTAAAATAATAGGCAAAACAACAAAGAAAACTGTCCAAAGCCCGAAACGTAATGAAATTAAATCAGAAACTTCAGATACATCAGTTTGTATCATATTTTGAATCTGATCAGGTGAGATAATTACACCTAATGTATTGACGAAATAAGAGCTAAAACCACCAATCACGACCAGTAAAATTGCAAAAATTTTAGCGGTCCATTTCCAGTTTAAAATCTGTAAAACCGCATAATAAGCAGCAACCACAATAACTACAGTAGCAGCTAAAAATAGAATAGCCTTTATTCCAAAATATGGAGTTAAAATATGGACTTGGTGATAAAAACCAATATTTAGAATTGCCCCTAACCAAATGGCTATAATCAAATTAAACATAAACAGTGAAATCTGTTTATGTTTTAAAGTAGAAAAAAAATTCAGCATCTTGGGTGACTACAATCTTTTTATGATGCTCTAATGTAGAAATTGAAACTTAAAAATGACTTAAATAAAAAATGATCTAATTCTGAAGCTTTAAAGCAAGCTAATTCTTTTAATTTATATAAAAAAAGACGAGATTAGATTTAACCTCGTCTTTTGAGCTTTTAACTAAATATTGTTTTTAGAAACTATATTTAGCCATTAAACCAACACGGTTGTCTTTGTAAGACTTACCATCAAATGTATCACGTTTACCGTTAACGTATTCAACGCCTAAATCAATTGGTTTAACTGGTGTATAGATGAAGTTAATCCATGCTTGCTGAACTTTTTCATTCCCTGCTGCATATGCTTTAGCATAATCAGTACCATCATCAGAGAACTGAGCACCGTACGCTAATGTAGAACGTAAGTTAGGCAAAATCTTATACGTTCCACCCACTTGTACAGCTACAAATTCATTTTGTTCAATATCACCATCTACGATTGTATAGGCCTTATTACTACCGTATAGATAGTTACTATTACCTACCACATAAGATGCATCAGCAAATAGTTTTAAAGGATCAGATACTTTAAAGTCGGTACCAACAGCAACACCCCAACCAGTTTGGTTGTCACCACCAGCTTTTGATTTATAGTTTTCAACTAATGCACGAGCTGAAGCATTACCTTTTCCATCAGCATAACCTTGAGTTACTTTGGCAGTTAAGACTGGTAGGCTATATTTAATACTGTCATTTACCCAAGCACCATCTTCATCTTTTTTACCAGTAAGGCCAGTGCTATCGCCCTCTTCAGCCGCTACAAACAATTGAGTTGTTGGTCCAAGTTTATAGTTATAACGTACTTGTGGAACACGCGTTGTACCACCACCAATGTTTGTCGAGAAGTCGATCATTTCTGGTGCATGGTTAGACAAGAAGTTTGAAGTTGTTTGACCGAATAACCAATTGTTATAAGTTAAGAAAGCATGACGAATACGTAATCCATCATTCGTACCCGCAAAGTCAACTTCGATTTTACCGCCAACTTTGGCATCATTTACTGGAGCAGTAAAATCTAAACCAAGACGAGTTGTTTTAGGTGTTGCACGAATTTTATCAGTCGCCTCACCTTTTGATTCAGCTACTTTACCAAAGTCGTTATCCGCACCTTCGATAATATAGTTAGCATCGCCACGAACAAAACCATAGAGGTTCACATCAGCACCCGCTTTAGATTTTAATGATGCTAAAGGTGAAACTGGCGCAGCAGCTTGGGGTTGTGCCTTAACTTCTGCTAACTGCACTTGCTGTTGTTGCTGTACTTGCTGTTGTTGTTGCTGAACTTGACGTTGTTCTTGAATTAAAGCTTTTAACGCTTCAACTTCTTTACGAAGCTGTTGAATTTCCGCTTTGTCGGAAGTCGCAGCATGTGCCCCACTCATCATTAAAGCTGTAACTGTAAGAGCTAAACTTTTAATAACGAAAGATTTACGATTAAGGAATAGATCCATCAAAAACTCCTAAAAATATATTTTATGTTGCCTATCCATGCCAAGTTGATTTACGCCATTAAATTAGGGGCTAAAAAATCAACTCTCCTCCACATTGGTTACATTAATTTTATTACCGCAACCAAAACCAATTTCAACGTTGTGCAAGACTAAAACCTATAAACAAAGACATAAAAAACATACTTTGATTTACAGATTTTTACCTTAACTTCATGTTGTAACGAATCCTACACAACTCTCTTATCTTATAGAATGATTAAATCGTTATTTCATTATTCTTTTTTAGACTTTAGGCTAATAACCAATCTAATTGAACATTTTTCTGCCCATTTTGATTGATTCACATGATTTTTCTTGTTATCCAAATCCATTTTTTCTCCATTTAGCTTCCATTTGCTACCCACACAAGATGGCACAATTAATTGAGCATTTAAATAGCTAAAAATATACATTTTTAAAAACATAGACAAAGGTAGTAGATAAAGCTTAGATCACTGCTTGAGCAATATTAAAGTTCTTTATTTCATTTAGTTAACATTATTTTTCCTGTAGTTTCTTATGTTTCCAGAGGAAAATAGGCAGTAAACTGATCACTGCAATAATGACAATAGCTATCAAATAATGGAAATAACCGAGTACATCTCCAATCACACCGCTAAAACTATAAAGAAGACCGCTAACAGTCGCCATGACTGAAACCTGAAAGGTAAAATCTGTCCCCGCATATTCTTTTCGACTGTAATGCATGACTAGAGTCAACATAGCTACCAATAGCATTGCCGAGAATGCATCTTCTAAAGCATTGACTGTATATATAACCCAGACATTCAACTGAATTTTTTGTTCATAGGCATAGGCTAAATAAGTATAGGCTCCTAGACTCATAATTTTAAAAATTGAAAAGCCAATTAATGCTGCTGGTCTTGAAAAGTATTTAAGCACTCCTCCTGCTATTGCCGCCCCAGCGAGTGCTGCTACTGCACCGAGCATCGTGATGTAAACACCAATTTGAGTAAAACTTAATCCTATATCCACCATTAAAGGTTTAAGTAATGGTCCAGCTAAGCCGTCTGCTACTTTAAAAGTGATCAGTACCATTAACCAAGAGCGGAGTTCTTTATTTTGAGAGAAATATCTTAGGTAAGCTTTAATTTTTAGGACTAAATTTTGCTGATCAAGCTTGAGTTCGCGACTCGCATGAGAAGTATGTTGAGGCTCTTTAAATAACCAAACTGGTAGAGTATTTAAAAATACTATGGTCGCTAATAGCAAAAAAGTGGGTTGCCATGTTAACCAGTCTAAGCACCAAAGTACGGCACCTCCCCCAACAATAAAACCTAACCGCGAACCAATGACCTGAAATGTATTGCCCCAATGCTGCTGATCATGTTTTAACAAGTTGACTGCTAAAGCATCGGTAGCAATGTCTTGTGTTGCTCCAGTTAAGTTCATAAAAAGAAGTGAAATAAAAAAGGCAAATAAATAAATAGGTTGATCTAAAGCTTGAACTGGGAAAAAAGACAAAATACACAGTACACCTACCGTCAAAAACTGAGTAGGTAATATCCAACTACTATAATGTCCTAAACGGGAAAGTGCGTGTCGGTCGACCCACGGCGCCCAAAAAATCTTGATTGACCAAGGCAACATTAATAAGCCAAAACCACCAATATGGGCGAGTGACACACCTTGTGCCCTTAAAATCACGGGTAAAGCATGGGTCATAAACCCGACAGGCAGTCCTTGTGCCCAATATAGAGAAAATAGCAGAAGATAAAGATTTTGCTGCCGCAACATAGAAACCTACTTTTTATTTGTTTAATGAGGAATAACATCAAATGTCATGTTGTTCTTACATTTTGCCAATGAAGCATATATTTCAAAAGATTAAGATAAAACTAGGACAAGTTAAAATTTAAAAAAATATGGATCAACATTTCCCTAATTTACCTGATTTAGTACCTCAACGCGGTACTGCTTTAAGCCGAGCGCTATTTAAAAAACTTTTTTTAGCGCAAGGTTGGACAATTGAAGGTGAAGTTCCTAATTTGCCAAAAGCAGTGGCGATTATTTCCCCCCATACTTCCAATATTGATGGATGGTATGGATTTCTTGCGATTTTCGGATTAGGTATCCAAATTACGGTGTTAGGTAAAGATGCTCTTTTTAAACCACCATTTAAACGAGCTTTAGATTGGGCTGGGGTCATTCCAGTTAAACGTGACACAGCCAATGGACTTACTGAGCAAGTCGTTGCAACCATTCAAAAATATGACAAGATCTGGATTGGAATGGCGCCCGAAGGTACACGTAAGAAAGCAAAAAAAATGAAAAGTGGTTTTTACCATATTGCTGCAAAAGCTCATATTCCCATTGTCATGTTTTCTTTTGATTATGATCATAAGACGATTCACTGTTTAGGTCACCTAAATCCAAGTGGCAATTACGATGAAGATCTCACCAAGATTTTTGAGCGTTATGAAGGAAAAATTTCACCTAAAAATCGTAATTGGCTTGCTGAACCTTTACAAAATCTAGTGAAAAAAACCTAGCAAAAATTGAGCAAATCTGGTCTCATGAGCCCTCTTAATTTATCTCGACGTAGATTATTTTTAAAGATGAAAATTGCTCAATTTGCCAGTATTGGATTTATCTCTCTAGCACTATTTGGCTGTGATAAATTTAGCAAAACACCAACACCGACAACCTCAATGAAAGCCCGTGAACCTGTGATTGCACTTGCTTTAGGTGGCGGTGGAGCAAAAGGATTTTCACATATTGGTGTAATTAAGGTTTTAGAGTCTCACGGAATTAAACCTAAAATTGTCACAGGTACCAGTGCCGGTAGCTTTGTTGGAAGTATCTACGCAAGTGGACAAACGCCTTATCAATTGCAAAGTCTGGCTCTAAAGTTACAAGAGTCAGATATCCGCGATTTAACACTTAATCGTCAGGGTATTATTCTTGGACAAAAGTTACAGGACTACGTGAACCGTAATGTAGGCAATAAACCGATTGAGAAGTTCCCAATCCGTTTTGCTGCCGTGGCAACACGCCTTGATAATGGTCAAAAAGCTGACTTCATTAAAGGTAATGCAGGCCAAGCCGTACGTGCATCTTGTAGTATTCCAAATGTGTTTGTACCAGCGACAATTGGCAAGCAGAAATATGTAGATGGTGGATTGGTTAGCCCAATTCCTGTTAAAACTGCTCGTGATATGGGTGCGGATATTGTGATTGCAGTCGATATTTCTGCGCGTCCAGCAGGAAATCGCCCAGCAAATATGTGGGGATTACTTGATCAAACCATTAATATCATGGGTCAACAAAGTATTAATGAAGAGCTCAAGCAGGCCAATGTTGTCATTCAACCTAAAGTTGGTCATCTAGGTACTCTTGATCTCAAATCAAGTAACCAAGCAATTTTGGAAGGCGAAAAAGCAGCTCAAGCGCAAATACGCCAAGTTGAAACTGCAATTGCAAACTTCAAAAAATCTCCAGCTGCGTTTAAGCCTGCACCACGCCCTAAATTCTAATTGAGGTGGTTTTTTTCTATCCACACTCCCCATCATCTGCTACAGTGGTAAAAGTGATATTGAGTCACTTTTACCCATCATAAAGATATATAAAAGAGCAGATCTATGGAGTTTGTTATACAACCTTGGCACTGGTTTGTATTGGGTATCTTACTTATTCTTTCTGAACTGATTCTACCCGCCTTTGCCGCGCTTTGGTTTGGTATTGCCGCCATTATGGTGTGCTTTCTCTACTGGTTATTTCCAGATATTAGCCTCACAACGCAAATTGTATTGTGGATAGTTCTGTCAGTGCTATGCACCATTCTTTGGTTCAAATTTATTAAACCATTATCAATTGATAAAACAAAAGCGGGATTACCCCGTGAAGCGACTATTGGTCAAATTGGTATGGTGATCCAAACCGGTCTCGACCATGATCAAATTATCGTTCGCTTTCCAATGCCCATTTTAGGGGCCGATGAGTGGAACTGTCGAAGCACCACACCAGTCAGAGTTGGTGATCGGGTTAGAGTTATTGATATTTCGGGTAACGACTTAATTGTCCAGTCCCATGGTACTTCATAAACATTAAAGATAAAGAGAGGGTATTTTCATGCCAGTCGGTACTATTATTGTTTTAGCCTTTTTGGCTTTTGTGGCTGTCACCATTTTTAAAGGGGTTCGTATTGTTCCTCAGGGTTATAAGTGGATTGTTCAACGTTTAGGGAAATATCATTCTACCCTTAATCCCGGGCTTAATTTTGTGATTCCCTATGTTGATGAAGTGGCTTATAAAGTTACCACTAAAGATATTGTGTTAGATATCCCATCTCAAGAAGTGATTACGCGCGACAATGCTGTATTACTTATGAATGCTGTGGCATATATTAATTTAACCACACCAGAGAAAGCGGTCTATGGTATTGAAAACTATACATGGGCAATTCAAAACCTTGTACAAACTTCACTGCGTTCTATTGTCGGTGAAATGGATCTAGATGATGCTTTGTCTTCACGAGATCATATTAAAGCGAAGCTCAAAGCTGCGATTTCTGATGATATTTCAGATTGGGGCATCACTTTAAAAACTGTTGAAATTCAAGACATTCAGCCCTCTTCCACCATGCAAGCTGCCATGGAAGCTCAAGCTGCCGCAGAACGTCAACGCCGTGCTACAGTAACGAGAGCTGATGGTGAAAAACAAGCTGCAATTTTAGAAGCTGATGGTCGCTTAGAAGCATCTCGCCGTGATGCAGAAGCACAAGTTGTTTTGGCTGAAGCTTCGCAAAAAGCCATTGAGATGGTGACAAGTGCAGTGGGTGATAAAGAAACGCCAGTTGCCTACCTATTAGGTGAACAGTATGTCAAAGCAATGCAAGATATGGCGAAATCAAGCAATGCTAAAACTGTGGTTTTACCTGCCGATGTTTTAAATACAATTCGCGGAATTATGGGAAAACATAATTAATTTAGTTACTTTCAATACGTAATTGAAATCAAAACGGCGACTACTATGTCGCCGTTTTATTATGTTTTATATTATTGGTTTTTTAATTTTTTCTGATCTTTCAAAGGGAGTTTTTTTACAACCAAATCATAAGAGTCGCTAATTAAATCTTGAAGTAAATCGGTTGTTAAGTTCTTATGCGGTGTAATCGAAACCCAGTGTTTTTTATTCATGTGATATCCCGGAACAATAAATGAATAGAGTTCTTGATATTCCTGACTTTTATAAGGATCACATTTGATATTAATCATTTTGACGCCAGCTACTTCTGCGGTCAGCATGAATATTTTTTCTAAAATTTTAAAAACTTCATAGTCTGGACCAAAAGGATGGGACTGTTGACTAAAGGGAAGATTGCGAGCGATTTCAATTGCAGCTTGATGAAGCTGAGCACCATTCATTCTTTTCTCCCTTATTCATTGAATATGAATAGAAGTTATGAATATTGATTTAATATTATTAATTAGTACGCGCTAAAAGGAATTGTGAGATATCTACTAATTCTTTTGCATCATCACCAAAATGAGCTAAAGCCTCAAAAGCTTGATCATGCAACTCTTTAGCATACGACTTTGCTTGTTCGAGCCCCATTAAGGCTGGGTACGTCGATTTTTGTACTTGTTCATCCTTACCTGCAGTTTTACCCAAGGTTTCAGTACTCGAAGTAATATCGAGAATATCGTCTAATACCTGAAAAGCCAAACCAATGGTCTGCCCATATTGACGCAACTTTGGAATTGCTTGATCTGTTCCAGAGAAAATGGTCACGGCACCCATCATAATGGCAGCCTGAATGAGCGCACCAGTTTTATTGCGATGGATATTTTCAAGTTCGTCTTGAGTAATTTGCTTACCTTCAGCTTGCAAATCTAATACCTGTCCAGAGACCATTTTGGAGCTGGCAGTTGCTAAAATCTGCATTTGTTTTAATACAATCGCGGCATCGGTACCCTGCCCTTGTTCATCGAACAAACGGCTCCCTAAAACCTCAAAAGCCATTGATTGTAAAATGTCGCCTGCAAGCAAAGCCGTATCTTCACCAAACGCAACATGACAAGTCGGCTGACCACGACGCAGTAAATCATTATCCATACAAGGCAAGTCATCATGCGCTAGTGAGTAACAATGAATAAGTTCAACTGCAACCGCAGCACGGCGAGCCGCAGCAAAATTCGGATTTGGCTGTAAAGAAGCCGTGGCATAACATAAAGCTGGACGCACACGTTTTCCACCAAGCATGACTGCATGGTGTACTGCACTTTTTAAAGGTTCTGGAATTGAAAATGCGGCCAGTGTCGTCAATAAATCTTGTTGAATACGTTGTTGAGCTTGTTTTAAAACATCCGCATTAACTTGAGAGAGTGATGACACAGTCGCCTCGATAAAATCAGTAGAGAAATTTTATTGAATGTCATGAAGCATTCATGCGCTACATCATACACGATTCACTATGAAAAGTGCGTGATGAGTTTTCGAAGGCCCATGTAAAAAAGCCTCTACAAAATGGAGAGGCTTTTTTCATTTTTAAGTGACTTTTAGAAACTGTCACCTGGAACGCGTACCCAACCTTCCATTAACACACGTGCACTACGACTCATAATCGCCTTTTTAACAATCCACTGGCCATTTGTGAGTTCAGCTTGAGCACCAACACGTAATGTCCCAGATGGATGACCAAAGCGTACTGCTTCACGTTCACCACCGCCAGCTGCTAAATTTACTAATGTACCCGGAATGGCAGCTGCCGTACCAATCGCTACTGCTGCTGTTCCCATCATTGCATGGTGTAATTTACCCATCGACAAAGCACGAACCAGTAAATCAACATCACTCTCTGAAACGTTTTTACCGCTTGATGCCGTATAGCTCTTCGGTTTAGAAACAAAAGCAATTTTGGGTGTGTGCTGACGCGCAGCCGCTTCTGAAATATCTTTAATCAAACCCATCTGTACCGCACCATAGGCACGGATTTTTTCAAAACGTGCTAGTGCTGCTGCATCACTATTAATATGATCTTGTAGCTCTGTACCTTGGTAACCCAAATCTTCTGCATTTAAGAAAATAGTTGGAATACCTGCATTAATGAATGTCGCTTGGAAACGGCCAATATCAGGAACATCTAATTGGTCAACAACATTCCCTGTTGGGAACATATCACCGCCTTCTTCACCATCATCGGCAGGATCTAAGAACTCAATTTGAACTTCAGCAGCAGGAAACGTCACCCCATCCAGTTCAAAGTCTCCAGTTTCTTGAACCTGTCCATTGGTAATAGGCACATGCGCAATAATCGTTTTTTGAATATTTTTTTGCCAGATTCGAACCGTACATAGGCCATTTTCTGGAATACGATCTGCATCTACTAAACCATTTGAAATCGCAAAAGAACCAACAGCCGCAGTCAAATTACCGCAGTTACCACTCCAATCTACAAAAGCTTGATCAATTGAAACCTGACCAAATAAATAATCGACATCATGATCTGGCTGAGTGCTTTTAGCGAGAATAACAGTTTTGCTGGTACTCGAAGTGGCTCCACCCATTCCATCAATTTGTTTCCCATAGGGGTCTGGGCTACCGATGACACGTAGTAAGAGCTGATCTCTTGCTTGTCCTGCAACTTGGGCTTTTTCCGGCAAATCATCAAGCTTAAAAAAGACACCTTTACTCGTTCCACCACGCATATAAGTTGCTGGAATTTTAATTTGCGGTACTGAGCTCATATCAACTGTTATCCTTACTATTATGTTCTTCTATATCAAAACAAGCATTCTTGTTTTACCCTTCTCTTCATCTTAAATTGTTTTAAGGTCAAGAGATAGCGATCTGCTTTATACATCAATCGTATTGACGTGAGCATATTTTGTGAATTTAACAATGCTCTTGCAATGACTTAATCTAAGCAAAATCTAAGAAAAAAAGTCTATCCGAAATTATATTTTTTAGAGTACTTTTCACTCGAAATAGAAATATTAAAAGCAAGATTATGATTTTAAATAGTTTTTACAATTACTTTTCAGTCACTGCTTATTAATTTGTAGTCTAGGCTAAAATAACTCCATCTATTAGAATAATTTACTTATTCATAGTGAGTGAAGACCTTTGACCAACGAATCTTCTACACTTCAACGAGGACTAAAAAATCGACATATCCAATTAATTGCTATGGGTGGAGCAATTGGTACCGGATTATTTTTAGGCTCGGCACAAGTGATTCAATCTGCGGGACCATCCATTATTTTAGGATATGCCATTGGTGGCTTAATTGCTTTTTTAATTATGCGCCACCTGGGAGAAATGATTGTTGAAGAACCTGTTGCAGGATCGTTCAGCCATTTTGCGTATAAATACTGGGGGAAATTTCCTGGATTTTTAACTGGATGGAATTATTGGATACTCTACGTTCTGGTTGCGATGAGCGAACTCACCGCAGTGGCCAAATATATTAATTATTGGTGGCCTCATATTCCAGCGTGGACGTCTGTCTTATTTTTCTTTGTCGTGATTACGGCAATTAACCTAACAAACGTCAAATTTTATGGTGAGTCCGAATTCTGGCTCGCTATTATTAAAGTTGCTGCGGTCATCTCTATGATTGTTTTTGGGCTTTATTTGCTATTTACAGCAGATGTAGGCTCAAATATTTCATTTAGTAACCTTTGGTCTCATGGTGGATTTTTTCCAAATGGCTTTAGCGGCCTCTTCTATATGTTGGCTTTCTTGATGTTCGCCTTTGGTGGTATTGAACTGATTGGTATGGCCGCAGCAGAAGCAAAAGATCCGAAAAAAACGATTCCAAAAGCAATTAACCAAGTCGTTTTCCGTATTTTGATTTTCTATATCGGTTCACTAGCGATCTTACTTTCATTAGTGCCATGGAACCAATTAGATCTTGGCGGTCTCGACAAAAGTCCATTTGTTATGATTTTTAGCCAAATGGGAATTGGTTGGGCTGCACACTTACTGAACTTTATTATTTTAACTGCTGCTCTATCTGTTTATAACAGTGGGATGTTTGCAAATAGCCGTATGCTATACAGTCTCGCTCAACAAGGGAATGCACCAAAAGTTTTTGCAAAAACCAATAAACAGGGGGTTCCTATTCCCGCTGTTCTGCTTTCTGCTTTATTAATCTTTGGTTGCGTTCTTTTAAATTACTTTGTACCTGAAGATGCTCTTGGACATCTTATGTACGTTGTGGTTGGCGCACTTGTTCTAAACTGGGCAATGATATCAATTACACATTTGAAGTATAGACGCTTTGTTAAGCACGCGAATATTAAGACATCTTTTCCAGCGTTATGGTCACCTTTTAGTAATTACTTAGTTTTAGCGTTTATTGCTGTGGTTCTCTATATTATGTGGACTCAAGGCTTCAAAGAGTCAGTAATGATGATCCCTATTTGGATTACGGCAATGCTTATACTTTTTGACTATTTAAATCCTAAAAAACTAGATTCCATTGAGAATCCTGAAGAATAAATAAATCTAAAAAGCCATTGTCTAGACAATGGCTTTTTTTATTCATCATTAGAAAATTACGCGTTGTAAGTATTAAAATTTCATCGACAATAAAATTAGAAGTTATGCATATTTATACTGACGAGAACAGTAAGCTCGTTCAACCTCTGGTGAACGTAATTGCTGATGCTTAGTTTTACGCCCTGCCATACGTTTACGCCAAAGTTTAAAACTATTGGTTTTTAGGTTGTATCTCATTAAACGAATAACTTCGCTTTCGCTTAAGCCATACTCTCGCTCAATTGCTTCAAATGGAGTGCGATCTTCCCATGCCATTTCAATAATTCTAGATAAGTCCTGTTCATCAATTTTTTTCATGCTCTGCCCTTTTGAATTATAGGTAGCTAAATCTGATTTTTAACAAACAACCTTTCGGGAATAGTTTCATCTACTGAATTGCTTGTCTTAAACCTTTTCGTGTTTTACTTCAGATCATAGAAAGATCAACATGAAGTTTTTGTGATTTTTTAGCTTTATAAACTGTTTTTCTACAGACATAAGTGTTCGAAACCGTTGAATGGTTCAACTTTATCTTTATTGGCCACTCTGGCAAAAGTTTTAATAACTAAAACGTAAAAAAGCCATTGCCTTCGCAATAGCTTTTTTGTTTATAATCATAAAATTATGCGCCCTTAGCTTAACTGGATAGAGCAGTTGCCTCCTAAGCGACCGACGTGGGTTCGAGTCCCGCAGGGCGCACATACTTAATACGTTAATCCTTCACTTCAGCCAACAATGTTTCAGCTGCAAGTTTTCCTAAATTATTAGAAGCAAGCGGACTATCGCCAGTTAGCAATTTACGGTCTCTATGACATTGGCCTGTAATGCCCTTATTTAAAATTTCGACACCGAGCTTTTCAAGGTTTTCACCCACTAGCCAAGGTAAAGCCCCCGGCATATAACCAATATCAATATTTGCTCCCTTATCTAAGGAATCAGGGAATACACAAATTTGATAATCTTTAAAAATATAGTTTTCTGGCTGTTCATCTACTGCGGCAGCCAGTAACGAAGCTGGACCATGACATAACGTAATAATAAATTTATCTTGTTCAACCGCCCATTTAAGAACTTTTTTCACCTCAAGGCTATGTGGAATCTTAGCTAATGCGCCATGCCCACCTGGAATAAATACAGCCGCATATGGTGAGTTTTCCCCCACTGCGTTTTCTAAAATATCAGCCAGCTTTAATGGATTTTTTAATTTATCTGCATATTTCTGAAAAGTGTCTAATACCACTTGTTCTTGTTTTGGCATTGCCCACATTTCAAGCTTGGTTGGATTACCTGAAAGTGTCGCAATATCAATTTCGAAGCCTGCATTATCTAAATGAAACATCGGTAAAAGCATTTCTACAGGATGGTTACCTGTTGAAAAGAACTTACCGTTTTGCATCTGAATATAACGTTCATCAGTTGCAATCATTAAAACTTTTTTATTGCCCGCATACGGCGTTGAATAAGTCGTGCCATCGTAATCGGTTTTAGGAGCAGTATATTGACTTAGTGAATAAGGTGATGGGAAAAAGGCATTATCTTCAGCCAAATCTGGAGTAGGATTTTTATCATCAATATTTGCGGTATTCATTGTTACTATCCTTTTTCATCAGTATGGAAAGAAATAATAAGGTAAGAACCCATTTTTATTTCTTACTCAATTTATAGGTGAAGTTATGGAACTGGTGCAATCTGCCAATAGAATTTGGCAATTTTTATAGAGAAATAGGCAGAATCTAGAATTATAAAATTCAGTTTAGGCGAATCTGTCGTTCGCCCAAACTTCAATGATTACAGTGTTACGCATTCATTTCTAAAACGATCTTTCCAATATGATCACCTTGTTCCATACATGCGTGAGCACTTTGTACATCTGAAAAAGCATACGTTTTATAGATTTGCGGTAAACATTTACCTTGAGCCAATAATGGCCACACATGCTCATGCAAAGATTGGGCAATCTGGGCTTTTTCTTGGCTATTACGTGCTCGCATCGTTGAGCCCGTAATTGTGGCACGCTTTAAAATCAGTTTTTGTAAATCAAATTCTTTTGCGATTCGTCCACCCATAAAACCAATAATGACCAGTCGGCCATCACGTTTTAATAGATTTAAATTTTTTGTGAAATAAGAACCGCCCACAATGTCCAAAATAACATCAACACCTTGATCTTGAGTATGTTTCAAAATTTCTTGCTCAAAATCTTGGGTTTTATAGTTAATTGCTGTCGTTAAACTTGAGAGCGCTTCAACTTTATCTTCACTACCAACCGTAGCAAAAGTTTTAATCCCCAAAGCATGGCAAATGGCTAAAGCTGTGGTCCCAATACCACTTGCCCCACCATGAATCAGTGCGGTTTCATCTTTCTTTAAACGGCCAATATCAAATAGATTTGCCCAAACTGTAAAAAATGTTTCCGGAATCGCAGCAGCTTGAGTAAATGATAAATTTTCAGGTATTGGTAATACTTGAGTTGCGGTTACCGCACAATATTCTGCATAACCGCCGCCATTTGTTAGGGCGCAAACTTTATCGCCAACCTTGAATTGATCTACTTGTTCACCTACAGCAACCACAACACCAGCGACTTCAAGTCCGGGTATTTGAGTAACACCTTTAGGCATTGGATATAAACCCATACGCTGCAATACATCAGGGCGGTTAATTCCAGCAGCCTTTACCTCAATTAAGACTTCATCTGCTTGAGGTTTTGGAATATTAGCATCTTGAACTTTTAGAACCTCAGGTCCACCAGGAGCCGTAATTTCAATAATTTTCATGGTTGTTGGAAGGGTCATAAAATGCTCCATGTTTGATTTATATTTCAAATACTAATCTACGTTAAATAATTGAGGACTTGGGTGGAACGCCAAACAGTCGTTTAAATTCTCGGCTAAATTGTGAAGCACTAACATATCCAACTTCATAGGCGGCTTCTGCGACTCCCATTTTATTGTTCATGATTAACTCACGTGCCTTATGTAACCGAGTAATTTTGATGTACTGTAAGGGCGAATAATTCGTCACCTTTTTAAAAGTTTGATGAAAAAGCGAGATGCTCATGCCTGCTTGTTTCGCCAACTCTTGAACCGTTAAGTTATGATAATAATCACGCTGAATAATTTCACAAATGGTGTAAATCACGCCATTTCGACTTGCCATAGCAGATAAGCTTTCGACTAGATTGCCACCTGAAGCCTGCACCACACGATAAACTAATTCTCTTTTAACTTGCTCACCCAATATGAAAGTATCTTGTTTAGAACGAAGTAAATTGAGTAATCTGAAAGCAACCTCTGAAATAGTCTCATTCATGTCAATCACTCTAAGCCCGCAGCTTAATTTTAAATCTTCTGAATGAGCATCTTCAGTAACCACTTGTTGCTGTTTATCCATTTTAGTAATGAGATCAGTCATCATTTGTGGTTCAAATTTTATGGCTATCGCTAGCATTGGTTCATTATTTTCAACCACAGTATCGCAATCAAACGGTATTGCAATTGAGATAAATAAACACTGACCTTGTTGAAACTGAAAGATTTCTTTACCAATATATCCACGCTTTAACCCCTGTATCACTAAAACAATTGAGGGTTCTTGCAGCACGGCAACAGGTGGTGTGGAATGATCTACCCGCATTAAGGTGATGTTAGAAATAAAAGTAGGATAGAGGCCTTCTGCTGGAGCCAAGTGCAAAAATGCATCGACCAAATGTTCTGTAAGATGATTTTGCGGCATAGTTTTATTGTGAGAGGTAATCTAATAATCAATATAACAATGAACCTAAAATGAAAACATCTGTCTTACGTTTACTTTGTATAAATAGGCAATTCAAATCAATTTTTAGGCATAAAAAAACCTAGAGCATTCTAGGTTTTTCACTTTATTAGGCTATTTAAGCCGATAAATTAAAGAACATTGCTGCAATCAAAATGATTACACCGAGTGCAATTCGGTACCAAGCAAATACACGTAACGTGTGACGTTCTACAAACAGTACCAATGCTTTTACAACAAACAGCGCAGCAATAAAAGCAGCAACGAAACCTACCCCAATATTAACCATATTGTCTGAGGTAAGTACGTCAGCATTTTTAATCAAGTCAAAAGTCGCAGCCCCCAACATGGTCGGCATAGCAAGGAAGAAAGAAAATTCTGTAGCAGCTTTACGTGATAAACCTGCAAACATTCCGCCTACAATTGTTGCGCCTGAACGTGAAGTTCCCGGAATCATCGCCACACACTGAGCAAGACCTACTAAAAGCGCTTGTTTAAAAGTAATTTTAGTCGCATCGAGTGTCTTATGTTCAAACTGTCTAGATTCCACCCAGAAAATAATAAGAGCACCGACAATCAAAGCAATCGCAACCACAATTGGGCTAAATAGAACACTTTTAATAAAGTCGACAGCTAGAACACCAATAATGACTGCTGGAAAGAATGCAATAAGCACACTGATCGCAAAATGACGTGACTCCACATCACCGCTAAAAAATCCCTTAATCAAGTTAATAATTTTTTGTCGGTATAACCAGCACACTGCCAAAATAGCACCTAACTGGATTACGACCTCAAATACACGACCGCCGTCTGAGTGGAAATCGATAATATGACCAAATAAAATTAAATGGCCTGTACTCGAGATGGGTAAAAATTCAGTTAAGCCTTCGACAAAGCCTAAAAACAGTGCTTTTATAACTTCAAAATTTTCCATAACTTGCTCAAAGAAAGTTAATCATTAGAACGACCTAAAATTTGTTTTATCGAAATTGGTAAGTCCCAAATTAGACTTAACACAAGTTCAATATCAGATCATTTCTAACGTTTGTGGTTATTGCCCCTAGTTAAAGGCAGTTTATTTAAAGTGCGATAATGTATCACATCATGATGACAAACTTGGGTTAACTATCGTAAAAAGATAAAACTTGGTTAAGAACTGCCAAAGTTTTTCTTGTTATAGACAAAGCTTTTTACCTTTACTTACTCTACAAAATGATCTTAAAAAGTCCTTAAAAAAACATGATATTATTCTGATCAAATGCAGGTCATCTCAAAAATTCAATCTGAATGAAAAATACCAAAATTAATGCACGCCATCTCATTATCGATTTATTTCTTTCCTCTGCTTACCCTCAGCTCACGATTAGACAAATATTAATTGCTGCTAAACTTTTTAATATGAGTGACAACGGTATACGTGTGGCTACGACTCGGCTATTAAATGAAGGGATGATAGAAAGTGTAGAACGCGGTATTTATCAACTTTCGCCATCAACCAAAGAATGGGCAAAAGTCATTTTGAATCGTAAAAATGGCATTAAGCAGACTAAAGAATGGCAACAACACTATCTGGCAGTATTTACGGGGACATTAGGTCGTATTGATCGAACCGCTTTAAAAAAGAGAGAACACGCTTTACGTCAATTTGGTTTTAGAGAACTCGAAACTGGAATTTATATACGTCCAGATAATTTAGCGTATAGCTTTGAAAAAACATGTGAAGAGCTCATTTTAGCGGGTCTTGAAAATGAAGCTAAAATTTCTATTATTCAAAAATTTGACGCAAAAACAGTTTCGTTAATTCCTTCTTTGTGGGATACCAAACAGCTTGAAAAGAACTATGAAATGTATAGTCAAGATATTCAAGAATGGCTTTTGAACTATAAAAATCTATCCTTAAATGAGACTGCTACCCAAGCTTTGTTATTAGGACGTGAAACAATTACCTTACTCATGAATGATCCTCTACTGCCTTCTCCATTTGTTGATGAACATGCCCGCAATCAGTTTGCTCAAAATGTACAACAGCTCGATTCGATTGGACAAAAGCTATGGCAGAAACTTTATGAAAATGAATTAGCCCACTAAAGGGCGATTTATTTTTTTACAAACAAATATTTCACTTTTTAAAATTTTATGATTATATTTGTAATATAAGATATGGATACCAAAATCTGATTGGGAGAATAAAAATGAATGCACAAGTGAGTGTGACCGATCTATTTAGCAGAGAAGAAATACAAGAACTCACACAACCCTCAGACATATACGGTGCTTGGGCTGTTGCAAGTACGTGGGCTGTTATTGGCGGAACATTTGCAAGCTTAATCATGATGTGGGATTACTTACCTAGCTGGGGCAAATTACTTGCTTGTATGCTAGCTTTGGCCATATTGGCGGGTCGCCAGTTATGCCTTGCAATTTTGATGCATGATGCATCTCATAAAAGCTTGTTCAAAAATAAGAAAATAAATGACTTTGTAGGTGAATGGCTATGCGCCCGTCCAATCTGGAATGATTTACAAAAATACCGCGTACATCATGTCCGTCATCATGCAAAAACCTCTACTCCAGATGACCCCGATCTTTCGTTAGTTTCTGGTTTTCCTGTAAATAAAAAATCGCTTACTCGTAAATTTTTACGCGACTTAACAGGTATGACAGGATTAAAGTTTAGCTTTGGTCGAGTGTTAATGGATCTAGATCTAATGAAATGGACTGTTGCCAATGATCAGGTCTGGTTAGATCGAAGCAATAAAGATTTCGTTGACTATGCCAAAAGTCTTATAAAAAACAGTAGTGGTGCCATTGCAACCAATGTAGCTCTTTATGGTGTTTTAAAAGCTTTTGGTCAACAACGGTTTTATTGGTTATGGCCCCTAGCTTATTTAACACCGTTTCCATTATTTTTAAGAATTCGCTCAATGGCCGAACATGCAGGTATGCAAACGAGTAATACGGCTTTAACCAATACACGAACAACACGTGCAGGTTGGATTGCTAGAAGTTTTGTGGCGCCTATTCATGTCAATTACCACATGGAACACCATTTAATGGCTTCGGTGCCCTACTTCAAACTGCCGCGTATGCATCGTCTATTGAGAGCGCGCGGCCATGTTCCAGCACCACCTAGCTATTTTGAAGTGATTGATTCACTCTCATCTAAGCCAGAACAATCTAATTAATTGACTCAAATCATAAATGAAAGGCCATGAAATTAAATTTGTGGCCTTTTAACTTAAATCATCCATCTTATGTTTGGTTTGGAAATATTTAGGCGTCACTCCCATCCAGCGCTTAAACGCACGAGTGAAGTGAGAAGTCTCGGCATAACCTAGCATTAAAGCCACTTTTTCAACCGACATATTATTTTGAGTTAAAAGTTTCTGGGCATACTCCTTTTTCAGTGAGTCTACCAAGAGCGTAAAGCTAGTATCATCAAGAGCTAAATAGCGTTGCAAAGTTCGCTCTGACATATTCATGATATGAGCCACTTGCCCAACTTTTAATGCGTTAATATTCCCATTTAAAAGCAATTTTTCGGCAACTTGTTTGACCTGGCCTTTCCAACCACTTTTTAAGTTTAATTTCTCTATATCCCGCTTACATTGCGCATTTAATAACGGCGCTAGCATTGGGTCTGCCGTTAATACAGGTTGTGCTAAATACTCTTTTGGAAATATCCAACGATTACGCTTTTGGTTAAATAAACAAGTTACAGCCAGTTGATGACTGATTTGGCCAAAACCTATCGGCTCTGGCATTGGTAATTCAACTTTTCCCAAATGAGAAAGCCCTGTTAATTTTTTGGCAATTTGAACAAAACCGACTAACAAAAAAATGTTGGCATTTGGGCTCAGCTGAAATGCATTGACAGGCTGATGAATTGACCAATATGCATCATTATTTTCTTGTTTTAATTCCGGTTTAAAAACCTTACAACGTGAACCAATGAATTGTTCAAGTATTTTCAGTGCTTCTCCTAAATTTGGAGAAACTATGGCAGCCATTCCGACTGAACCATAACATGAAGCCGTCATGCTTAAAGCTAAATACCCTGCTAGTGCTGGCTCTTTGCATAACTCGATCGCCCGTTCAATAAGCTGATTTAAGATGTTGAATTCAACATACCAGTAAGGCTTTTCTAATTGGTCTAAAGTTATTCCGCTTCCATTTAAAAGCTGCTCACCAGAGACACCCCACCGCTTAACAGTCTCGACGATTAAATTAATATAAGTTCCGGGTAATTCTGGATTCATGAGCAACCCATATGAGCAAAATAAAATGGCGCGAAATGGTAAAAACTGTCAGTTCATGAACTATGCCATGCTTTTAAATTGATGCATAGTTATTCAAAACAAAATCCGCTGAATTGCACTAGACAGCACAATTTATAAAAAAGAATACAGGTCCTCCCCTATGAACATTCTGATTGTCCATGCTCATCCAGAACCCCAGTCTTTCACCACTGCTCTAAAAAGTACAGCTAAGCAAACCTTAGAAGAATTGGGGCACAGCGTAGAAATTTCAGATTTATATGCGATGCAATTTAACCCGGTTGCATCCAAAGAAGATTTTTTAGAGCTTAACCAACCTGATTATTTTAACTATGCACTTGAACAAAGAAATGCCAGCAAAAATCAGCTTCTAGCTCCAGATATTCAAGCAGAAATTGAAAAGATAAAAAAAGCTGATCTCGTCATTTTAAATTTCCCACTTTATTGGACATCTGTTCCAGCAATTTTAAAGGGCTGGATTGATCGTGTGTTTGTATCTGGACTTTTTTATGGGGGTAAACGGTTTTACAATCATGGTGGCATGGCAGGAAAAAAAGCGATGTTGTGTTTAACACTCGGTGGTAGAACACACATGTTTGGAGAAAACTCAATTCACGGACCAATCGAAAATTATTTATCCCCGATTCAACGTGGTACTTTGGCATATGCTGGTTTTGAAGTCTTACCTCCATTCATTGCTTATCATGTGCCGTATATTAGCCAAGAAGCACGACAAACCCTTCTTGAAGACTATGTAATCTACCTTACTCATCTGGACCAGCTCGAGTCATTAAAATTTCCCAAACTTGAGCAATTTGATGAAAAACTCTATCCACTCTAATACTCTGTTTTAGCTCTTAAAATTGAATAACCGAATTTAGATCATTATTTTCGGTTTTTTATTACACATAACTTTCAAATATAGAATCCAAATTTGCTCAAAAAATAGATCAAATGGTAAAAAAATTAAGGTAAACTTTTTCATAAAATGAATAATATAAAATTTAATCAATAATATACAGGTGTAGAGAAACTAGACTTATCAACTAAAAATGACTACCAATACTCATTTCATAATCACTTAATTCATATTTTTACAAAAAAATCTTTGACCATTTTTCTTGGATTTGTGACAAAAATGTCATAAAAACAAAGGCCACCACTAATAGATAAAAAATATAAATATCAATTAATTAAATTAATTTAACAACGCAAATATTCCTTCATATTTCATCCATTATTGGCATTATTTGTATAAAAAGTGAGTACTCCTCAGTTCATATAACAGATTTACTCTTATTGTAATTATGCTATTTTTGTTACATGGAGTTATCAAAGCTTCTATTACTTGTAATTAGGAGCTTTGAAGGCAACACAGTTTAAACGGTTTAACTCTGTTACTTTTAAAAAAATGTCTTGAAGTTCAAGGAAAGATTAAAATGAAATTAAAACATCTGAGCACTGCAATGATTTTAGCAACGCTGCCTGCAACTGGGGTTTTTGCAGCAGCATTGGATCGCTCTGGACAGTCAATGTCTGCATTCTTACAACCTGGTAACTACTTTGAAGCTGGTATTTCTATTCTAGACCCAGATGTAGCAGGTAAAGAAGCAGGATCAAGCACAACAAGTCGTAACATTGGCGATATGGCTGATGATTATTTTTTCCCAAGCGCAGCCTTAAAACTACAACTTAACGATAAATTCTCTTTTGGTTTACTTTATGACCAACCATTTGGTTCTGATGCTGAATACTCAGGTAATAATGCATTTGTTTCAAACCCAGGGTCTGACTCAGTTTTATCAGCTGGTGCAATTGACGGGATTGTTACTAAAAAAGCAAAAGAAGCTTTAGAAGCTAAAGGATTGCCTGTAAATGATCAAACTTTAGCAATAGCAAAAGGCCAAGTTTTAGCAAGTCCTCAATTTCAACAACTTGCTGGTGCTCTTGCTGTAGCCAATAATTATTTAGGTACTGGCGGAACTAAAGTAGAGGTAGATACACAAAACTTATCTTTTGTTTTTGGCTTCCAACCAAACCAAAACTTTAACTTCTATGCTGGTCCAGTATTACAAACAGTTAAAGGTAATGTAAGTCTTCGAGGTCAAGCTTATAGCCTTTACAATGGTTATGATGCGAATATTAAAGAAACTACTGGTGTAGGTTGGTTAGCAGGTGCAGCTTATCAAATTCCAGAAATTGCGCTTAAAGCATCTTTAACTTATCGTTCTGAAATCGACCATAAAACCAATATTAATGAAGACTTATCTTTATTAAATTTCCCTGGTCTTACTTCTGTGCTCGCTGGTTTAGATGTTCCTGCATCTAAGCTTCAAGCTATTAATTCAGAAGGCAAAACTACAATTACTACCCCTCAATCTGTAAACCTTGATTTCCAAACAGGTATCATGGCAAATACAGTGGCATTCGCGAATGTACGATGGGTAAACTGGAAAGACTTCTCTATCCAACCATATAAATTCGGCAAAGTATCGGAAGCTGTAGGTGGGCTTGTTGGGCGTCCAAATGGTTTTAACTTAGTTGAATACTCTGATGACCAATGGTCTGTTAATGCCGGTGTTGGCCGTAAACTTAGTGACAAGTGGGCGGGTAACGTTTCTGTGGGCTGGGACTCTGGCGCGGGTAATCCTGTAACAACCTTAGGCCCAACTGAAGGTTACTGGAACGTAGGCTTAGGTCTTCAATATAGTCCTACTCCACAAACTTTCCTTGCTGGCGGTGTAAAATACTTCTGGTTGGGTGATGCTAAAGCTCAAACTGGCGCACAAGCTGGTAGTGATCAATATGTTGCAGACTTCTCTGACAACAATGCCATCGCTTATGGTTTAAAACTTGGTTATAAATTCTAAGTTTTAAAACTGATTTATATAAAGAAGGCGCTTAAAGCGCCTTCTTTATTCTTAAGCTGGGATTGTACGCTGTGAAACTGAACGGATTGCTTCTTTTAATGCATCATATCCGTGAATAGCTGGAAACTGAGGAAACTCAGCAATCACATTTGCAGGCGCATCAAATAAGAAACCATGGTCCGCTTCACCAAGCATGGTTGTATCGTTATACGAATCACCTGCAGCGATTACACGGAAATTCAAGCCATGCAGTGCTTTAACAGACTCACGTTTTTGATCTGGTTGACGTAGTTTATAAGCGGTAATCATACCTTCTTCATCTGTCTCTAACTTATGACAGAAAATTGTTGGCCACCCTAATTGCTTCATTAAAGGATGGGCAAACTCATAGAAGGTATCTGATAAGATCACGAGTTGGAAATGCGTACTCACCCATTCAACAAACTCTTTTGCCCCCGGTAATGGCCCCATCTCAGCAATGACTTCTTGAATATCATTTAAGCCTAAACCGTGTTGTTTTAAGATATTAAGGCGCTGAGTCATTAAAACATCATAATCCGGAATATCACGAGTTGTTGCTTCGAGTTCTTTAATCCCTGTTTTTTTAGCGAAATTGATCCAGATTTCAGGAACTAAAACCCCTTCAAGATCTAGGCATACGATTTCCATGAATGCTTCCAACGTTGGTTAAAAATTGCTGTATCATACCATTAAGATTTTCAGTTTTGCGTTGTTATTGATCAAATCAATTTTATTCATAAGGATCGAAATTAAAGTGCTAAGCACTTTATCAACTATCCTTTAGAATATTTTTCATAACTCAATGCGCCCAAGCCTTTTGCCAGGAACACACATGACCGTTATTCCGACTATTGATATCGTAGATGCTCTTGCTGCTGAATATGCAACCAAAAGCCCTCGAGAAATTTTAGAACTTGCCTTAAGCCAACAAGGTGAAATTGCAATTTCGTTTTCGGGAGCAGAAGATGTTGTGTTAATTGATATTGCTTCACGCTTAGGCAAACCTTTCCGTGTATTTAGTCTCGACACAGGCCGCCTGCATGCCGAAACTTATCAATTTATTGAAACTGTCCGTAAACACTACAATATCAATATCGAAATTTGTTTCCCTGAATCTGAAGCTGTTCAAAACATGGTAAACGAAAAAGGTTTATTCAGCTTTTTTACAGATGGGCATCAAGAATGTTGCGGTATTCGAAAAGTTCAGCCTTTACGTAAAAAACTTGCGACTTTAGATGGCTGGATTACGGGTCAACGTAAAGATCAAAGTCCTGGTACACGTACAGAAATTCCGGTAGTACAAGCTGATGCAGGTTTCTCGGGTCCAGGTAAGCAACTTATTAAATATAATCCTCTAGCGAACTGGACAAGTGCTGAGGTATGGAGCTACATCCGTATGATGGAAATTCCATATAATCCTCTTCATGAGCGCGGTTTTGTTTCTATTGGCTGTGAACCATGTACGCGACCTGTATTACCAAATCAACATGAGCGTGAAGGACGCTGGTGGTGGGAAGAAGCCACTCAAAAAGAGTGTGGCTTACACGCTGGTAATATGAAAAAGTAATTGGATATCAAAAAACCACTGGCAAATCAGTGGTTTTTTTTATGTCATGTTCCGTACACAAAGTCATATTTTCTCTACTCTAAACGCTATATACTTAATTTTACGGTTCTATAATTCTAATAAGAGCTCATATAAGGGCTTCTTAGAAAAATGCATGAGGCACAATGATTTATGCGTCCATTACACCCAATTGATTTCATTTTTCTGTCACTCGAAAAAAGACAGCAACCCATGCATGTCGGTGGATTATTTTTATTTGAAATTCCTGAAAATGCACCAGAAACCTTTGTACATGATTTAGTAGAAGATATTAAACGCTCAAAGAGCATTCCTATTCCGCCCTTCAATAACCGTTTAAGTGGTTTATTTTGGGATGAAGATGAAGAGTTCGATATCGATCATCACTTTCGCCACATTGCTTTGCCTCATCCTGGCCGTATTCGTGAACTTCTGGTGTATATTTCACAGCAGCATAGCTCACTAATTGATCGCGCAAAGCCACTTTGGACTTGTGACATTATTGAAGGAATCGAAGGCAATCGTTTTGCCATGTATTTTAAAATCCATCATGCAATGGTAGATGGTGTTGCTGGTATGCGTTTGATCGAGAAATCTCTGTCAAAAACGCCGGAAGAGAAACATGTTGTTCCTTTATGGTGTGTTGAGAGTAAAAGAGCTAAGCGTCTAAAAGTACCAACTCCAAGTACTAGTAAAATTAAGAGTATTTTAGGCGGTATTAAATCTCAACTCGACATAGCTCCAAAAGTTATGCACGAGCTATCTCAAACAATATTCAAGGAAATGGGTAAAAATCCTGATTATGTTTCTACTTTTCAGGCACCAGTTTCTATTTTGAACCAAAGAGTTAGTGCTTCACGTCGTTTTGCGGCCCAATCATTTGAATTAAGCCGCCTTAGAAAAATTTCAAAAGCATTAGGCGTAACGATTAATGATGTTGTGCTGGCTGTATGTTCAGGCGCTTTACGTGAATATTTGATTAGCCAAAACAGCTTACCAAAAAAGCCACTGATTGCCATGGTTCCAGCTTCATTACGTACAGATGATTCTGACATGAGTAACCGAATTACCATGATTTTGGCAAATTTAGGGACGCATAAAGATCAACCGTTAGAACGCCTAGAAATCATTCGTCGTAGCATGCAAAATTCAAAGCAACGCTTTAGCCGTATGACAGCGAATGAAATTTTAAACTATAGTGCGGTAGTTTATGGTCCGGCAGGATTAAACATCATGTCAGGAATGCTTCCTAAGCGTCAGGCGTTCAATTTAGTGATTTCCAATGTACCAGGACCACGTGAGCCACTTTATTGGAATGGCGCGAAATTAGATGCGCTCTACCCTGCTTCGATTGTCATGGATGGACAAGCTCTAAACATTACCATGACCAGTTATTTAGATAAGCTTGAAGTTGGATTAACAGCTTGTCGAAATGCTTTGCCAAAAATGCAAAACCTTTTGACTCATTTAGAAGATGAGATTCAACGTTTTGAAGAAATTATTGCAGAGAAACAACTGAAACATCATTCAGCAAGTTAAAAAAAGTTAAGGGGCTTTGAATTGGCCCCTTATTTTTTGATTGTGCGGCACTGGTTAAGCAACTGATGACATACTGAACGAATCATTGCAGTTGTGATTGGTACTTCTTTACCTTGGTCATTCAACATATAGCAGCTATTTACTGGCGTGCTTTCTAAAACATGTTTAAGACCGTTGCTAATTAAGTTTTCACTTACATTCATGGGTTATACCTCTTATTGTTTGCTAAGACGTTTAATAGGGAGAACGTCTAGGGCTACTGTATGTAAGTAGTATTTAAAATTCATGAATGAAAGTAAAATTTCAGTTGTAACAAGGATTAAGCGATATCTTGTTACAACTTTAACTTAAAATGATATCGTATTGCTCTTGCGTATATAAATTTTCGACCTGAAATTTAATAACGCGGTTAATAAAATGCTCTAAATCGGCTACTGCTGGTGCTTCTGCTGTTAATAATCGGTCAATCACAGAAGGATGCGCAACAACAGTAAAGCCACTCGTTGACTCAAATGCACGGGTATAACGCAATATCTCACGAAATATTTCGTAACACACTGTCTCCGCTGTTTTGACAAAACCACGCCCTTGGCATGTTGGACATGATTCACATAACAAGTGTTCTAATGATTCACGAGTTCGTTTACGCGTCATTTCGACCAGACCAAGTTCTGACACTTGAGTAATTTTGGTCTTCGCGTGATCTCGCTCAAGCATTTTCTCAAACTGACGCATCACCTCTTCACGGTGAGTTGCTTCTTGCATGTCAATAAAATCAATAATGAGAATACCCCCCAAATTACGCAGTCTAAGTTGACGCGCGATAACTTGAGTCGCCTCCATATTGGTTTTAAAAACCGTATCCTCAAGACTACGACCACCTACATATGAACCTGTATTAACGTCAATCGTTGTCATGGCTTCAGTCTGGTCAATCATCAGATAACCGCCCGACTTCAAAGCTACGCGAGTTTGTAAGGCTTTTTGAATATCTTCTTCAACATTATAAAGATCAAATAGTGGCCGCTCACCCGGATAATGGATGAGGCGACTCTTCATATTCGGGACAAATTCATCTACAAACTCAAGCAGTTTTGCATGAATCTCTCGCGAATCTACATAAATCTTTGCAGTTTCTTCGCTTGCTAAGTCGCGAATAATACGTTGAGGTAATGGAAGTTCTTCAAAAATTAAAGAAGGAACAGCAACGTCAGTCTGCTTACGCTGGATGTACTCCCACAATTTGCTCAGATAACACATGTCCTGTGCAATTTCTGCCTCATCCACACCTTCTGCAGCCGTACGGACAATCACGCTACCGGGTAAATTATGCTCAGATTGAATACCTTCAATAATATTACGCAGTCGATCTCGCTCTTCTTCAGACTCAATACGCTGCGAAACACCAATATGGTTGCCATACGGCATTAAAACCAAATAGCGAGAAGGGATTGAAAGATCTGTACTTAGACGTGCACCTTTTGTGCCCAACATATCTTTCATTACTTGGACAGTAAGGGTTTGCCCAGGATGTAATAGCTCAAAGACATTTGGGGTAGGCTGCGAACGAGGCCAAACCATATCATTGATATGTAAAAAGGCTGTTCGAGACAAACCAATATCAACAAAGGCAGCTTGCATGCCCGGAAGCACTCGTACAACTTTACCCTTGTAGATATTGCCGACTAGACCACGTTTAACTGTACGCTCGACATACAGTTCATTAACAGTTCCATTTTCGATTAATGCCACCCGACACTCCATAGGCGTGACATTAATAAGTAGTTCTTCTGACATACATAAACTCAAAGCATTATAAAATTTTTTATTAAAGAGTCAGAGAAGCTGTTAACTTTAACGTTGTCTAATGTTCATCGACAATGCTATTCAATGAAGAATGATAACAACCCCTTATGTCTTTACTCTTTTGAATAACTGTGCAAATTCGTATAAAGGAAGTCCTACCACATTACTATAACTTCCTTGAATTTGGGGAATATATTGCGAGGCAATTCCTTGAATTGCATAACCACCCGCTTTTCCAACAGGCTCACCCGTGGTCCAATAATCTTCCATATCCTGTGTAGTCAGGCGCTGAAACTCAACTTGTGTTTGCACTACCTGACTTAACATCTGTTGTTGAGTCGCAACGCACAGTCCAGAAAACACATCATGCCAACGTCCAGATAATTGTTTCCAGATTTCAAAGGCATGATTTTTCGATTCAGGCTTACCAATAATTTGACCATCAAGTCCCAGACTTGTATCGGCAGCAATAACAATTGCTTCTGGAAAAAGCTTCAATACAGTCTGAGCTTTTTCTCTAGCCAACCGTTCAACATAATGATGAACCAGCTCATTTTCATGAACAGACTCATCAATGTCAGGACTATAGATTTCAAAATCTAAGCCTAGCTGTTGTAACAGCTCCTTCCGACGAGGAGAGCTAGATGCTAAAACTATATGCGCCATTTTGCCAAACAATAATAGACGACTGGCCACGTAATGATACTTGTCATCAAAGGTTGCCAATGTCTAGCAATCGAAAAATGAATTCCGCCCATCGTCTGTGTTACCCACATAAATGCTAAATGGGCAATAATGACTAGCGTTGCTATCGTCCATAAATTAACAAAAGTTAAAATACGGCGTTCCCGAATTAAAAAACGGGTAAGAAAAGTCACTATTACAAAACTTAAGGCATTGAGTCCTAAAGGCGCATCAAGCAGTAAGTCTGTAAAAATCCCCATCCCGAATGCAAACCAGACCCCACACCATGTTGGCTGACATACCACCCAAAATAGCATGATCATTAACATGAACAGTGGCCGCCATCCTGAAATATCATAGGATAGCGGATAAACCATAAGTACAGAACCGACAATAACGGAGAGAATAATTCCCCATAATGGATCTTTACGCTTTTCTCGTTTAAGTTTAGCGATCGGCATATGGCTGCTCCTTCGCTAATGATTCAGAGAACAGTACAACTACATGATGGCCTGTTGCCAATTGTGCTGATGGTGTTACATCAATTTCAGCAAATTCACCTGAATTATGGCGTTTTATTTTGGCAACTGTACCCACTGCGTAACCTGCTGGGAAATGTTCACCCAAGCCTGAGCTAAACACTTTATCACCCACCTGAATATTCGCACTGGTCGGGACATATTCCATTTTTAAACGGCCCAAATCACCTATACCAGAAACAATCGCCCGCATTCCTGTACGTTCAAGACGTACCGACAGTGAATGTTCTTTATCTGATAACAACATCACACGTGAGCTATGAGGATATACATTAATAATCTGCCCCATAATCCCCTTATCATCCAGAACCGTTTGACCGACCTTTAGATGGTCCGTAGAGCCTCGGTTAATAATGATGATATGACGTAATGGATCTGCATCTGTCCCAATCACTTCGGCAATTTCCATACGACCATCAATAATTAATGGTGTATCAAGAAGTCCTCGTAAACGGGTATTTTCAGCTGACAGTTCAGAAAGTTTCTGTAAGCGGACTTGAGCTTGTAAAAGCTCAGCCTGCATCGCGGTATTTTCACGACGCAGTTGTGCTTCAGATTTTGTTTGTTGATTCAGCCATTCTCTCGACAGTACCGGATAACTAGCCAATGCATAAATTGGGTTATATGCAGCGTACAAGACATCCCTTGCTGGCTGAATTACATAAGGCATGCGCCAATCAAAGAACAGCACAACCAAACATGTAATGACCGCAATAATGAACGAGCGGAAAGATGGCGGCTGTCTTGAAAAAATATTCGGTTGCACCGCCTAATCCTTAAACTTAACCGACGAAAAGCATGTCATGGTTCGGGTTGTCGAAGAATTCTAATACTTTACCACCACCACGGGTTACGCAAGTAAGAGGATCTTCAGCAACAACAACTGGTAAACCAGTTTCTTGAGCCAATAACTTGTCAAGGTTACGAAGTAGCGCACCACCACCTGTCAACACAATACCGCGCTCAGCAATATCAGAAGAAAGTTCAGGAGGAGTTTGCTCAAGAGCAGATTTCACAGCGCTTACAATGCTTTGTAACGGATCAGAAATGGCTTGAGTAATTTCGTCAGAAGTTACGGTAATTGCACGAGGCACACCTTCTGCAAGGTTACGGCCACGTACTTCGATTTCTAATGTTGTACCATCAGAAACAGCCATACCTACTTCTTTTTTAATAATTTCAGCAGTGGTTTCACCAATCACACAACCGTGAGCTTTACGAACATAATTGATGATTTGCTCATCAAAAACATCGCCGCCGATGCGTAAAGAGTCAGCATAGACACAACCTTGCAATGAAATAATTGCAATTTCTGTTGTACCGCCACCAACATCCACAACCATAGAACCACATGCTTGTTCAACTGGCATACCTGCGCCAATTGCTGCTGCCATAGGCTCTTCAATCAAACGAACATCACGGGCACCAGCATTAAATACTGCTTCGCGAATCGCACGACGCTCGACCAAAGTTGATTTACATGGTACACATACAACTACACGAGGTGCAGGTGGGAACAAACGTTTTTCGTGAACTTTACCAATAAACTGATTCAACATGGTTTCAGTCACTTCAAAATCCGCAATTACACCGTCTTTCATTGGACGAATTGCAGAAATATTCGCAGGCGTACGGCCCAGCATTTGCTTAGCATCTAGACCTACAGCAGCAACAATTTTTTGTGAACCACTGTGACGAATTGCCACAACTGTTGGTTCATTTAATATAATGCCGCGGCCTGGTGCATAAATAAGTGTATTTGCTGTACCTAAATCAATGGCTAGATCCGGCGAAAACAAGCCAATTAGTCGTTTTAGAATCACGGTTCGTTCTCAGTTAAACTTTCATGTGGATGCAAGGTGGCAACTTTAAACTAAATGTGATGATTTGAACAAGTCAATCGCTTATTATAACGCACGATATTTTGAAAATTTTTAATACTGATTAGGTGATGTTATGTCTACATCGGATGCACAGCATTCAGCAGATTTAAATGCACAAACAGTTTCAGCAATCGCCAATCTTGCTCGATTGTCGCTCAATGATACGCAATCTGCTGAATATGCTCAAAGTCTAAATAAAATTTTAGGCATGATGGAAACCTTAAAAGGCATTGATACGGAAGGCGTAGAACCTTTGAAAAGTCCTTTTGACAATCCTCAACCTTTACGTGCTGATGTGGTAACTGAAAGCAATCATCGAGATGAATACCAAGCAGTTGCGCCTGCAACTCAAGATGGTTTGTATCTTGTTCCTCGCGTGATTGAATAACTTTTACTCAATTAACCCATCTTCCCTATTTTGAATGTAAAGAAATTTTACTCATGACTGATTTACATCGCTTATCAATTCGTGAACTTGCTGAGGGCTTAAGCCAAGCGAAGTTTTCATCTCGCGAACTGACTGAACACTATTTAAAACGTATTGCTAAAATTGACCCACTGGTAAAAAGCTACGTGACGGTTACGCCTGAACAAGCGCTTGCTGAAGCCGACGCTGCCGATGCTGCATTAAAAGCAGGTAATGCAACCGCTTTAACGGGTATTCCTCTTGCGCATAAAGATATCTTTTGTACCAAAGGCATTAAAACAACTGCCGGTTCAAAAATACTAGACAACTTCATCTCTCCATACGACGCAACTGTTGTTGAAAAAACTAAAGCAGCTGGTCTGGTCACTTTAGGTAAAGTGAACATGGACGAGTTTGCAATGGGTTCAACTTCAGAAAGCTCGTATGTTGGTGCAACAAGTAACCCATGGGCACTCGACCACGTTCCTGGTGGCTCATCAGGTGGTTCTGCTGCGGCTGTAGCGGCTGATCTTGCCCCTTTTGCTACAGGTACTGATACAGGCGGCTCAATTCGCCAACCTGCGTCATTCTGCGGTTTAACAGGCTTAAAACCAACCTATGGTCGTGTGTCTCGTTTCGGCATCATCGCTTATGCATCATCTTTAGACCAAGCGGGTCCAATGGCACGCTCTGCTGAAGACTGTGCCTACCTCATGAATGTAATTGCAGGTCATGATGCAAAAGACTCGACTTCGGTTAAAAAAGAAGTTGATGACTACGTTGCAAACTTAAACAACACATCTGTAAAAGGTTTACGCATTGGTATTCCTAAACAGTACTTTAACGTTGCAGGTTTAGATGCCGACGTAAAAGCTCGTGTTGAAGAATCATTGAAAAAGCTTGAAGAAATGGGTGCAACGCTTGTTGAGATCGACCTCAACATGACTGAAGCCTATGTTCCAACGTATTACCTCATCGCGCCAGCAGAAGCATCTTCTAACTTGTCACGTTATGATGGTGTTCGTTACGGCTACCGCTGTGAAAACCCTGCTGATTTGATGGATCTTTACAAGCGCTCTCGTTCAGAAGGTTTTGGTCCAGAAGTTCAACGTCGTATTCTCATTGGTACTTACGCGCTTTCTGCGGGTTACTACGATGCTTACTATGTGAAAGCACAAAAAGTACGTCGTTTAATTCAACAAGACTTCTTAAAAGCATTTGAAAATGTAGATGTGATTGCTGCTCCTGCTGCGCCAACAACTGCATATAAAATTGGTGCGAACTTAAGCCCAACAGAAATGTATTTAGGCGATATTTATACACTTGCAGTGAACTTGGCAGGCTTACCAGCGATTAATGCTCCTGTTGGTTTTGATAAAGACAGCTTACCTGTAGGCTTACAGTTGATTGGTAACTATTGGTCAGAATCACAATTATTGTCGATTGTTCATCAATACCAACAAAACACCGATTTCCATACTCAACGTGCGGCAATTGCTGAGGAGAATGCATAATGGCTGAAGCTCAAAAGTTGAAATTGATTGACGGTTGGGAAGTCGTTATTGGTATCGAGATTCACACTCAGCTTGCAACCAATTCTAAAATTTTCTCTGGTTCATCGACTGAATTTGGTCAAGACCCAAACACGCAAGCGAGCCTTGTAGACTTGGCAATGCCGGGTGTACTCCCAGTTTTGAATGAAAAAGTAGTTGATCTTGCAATTCGCTTTGGTTTGGGTATCGATGCATACATCGACCAAGCTTCAGTATTTGCGCGTAAAAACTACTTCTACCCAGACTCTCCAAAAGGCTACCAAATTAGCCAAATGGATAACCCAATTGTGGGCTTGGGTCACATCGACATTCAACTTGAAGATGGTACGACTAAACGTATTGGTGTAACTCGTGCTCACCTTGAAGAAGATGCGGGTAAATCTGTACATGACCAATTTGAAGGTATGTCTGGCATTGACTTAAACCGTGCTGGTACCCCTTTGCTTGAAATCGTTTCTGAACCTGACATGCGTTCGGTTGAAGAAGCGGTTGCTTACATTAAAGCGATTCACACATTAGTACGTTGGTTAGGTATTTCTGACGGTAACATGGCAGAAGGTTCATTTCGTGCGGACTGTAACGTATCTTTACGTCGTCCGGACCAACCTTTTGGTACGCGCTGTGAACTTAAAAACCTCAATTCATTCCGTTTCATTGAGCAAGCGATCAATGTTGAAATTGAACGCCAAATGGAAATTTTGGAATACGGCGGAAGTATCGACCAAGAAACTCGTTTGTTCGATCCAAACAAAATGGAAACGCGCTCTATGCGTTCTAAAGAAGAAGCGAATGACTACCGCTACTTCCCCGATCCAGATTTGTTACCTGTGATTATTGCTGATGAGCAAATTGAAGCTGCTCGCGCTGCACTTCCAGAGCTCCCTGCTGCTCGCCGTGCGCGCTTTATCGCAGACTTTGGTGTAACTGAGTACGATGCACATGTACTTACGCTCTCACGCGAAATGGCAGACTTCTATGAAGCTGTTGTGGCTGCTGCTGGCGGTGCGAAGCAAGGTAAAGTATCAGCAAACTGGGTAATGGGTGAATTCTCAGGTGCGTTAAACAAAGCTGGCCTAGACTTAGCAGACTCTCCTGTTTCTGCTGAACAACTTGGCGGCATGATTGCACGCATTATTGACAACACCATTAGCGGTAAGATTGCTAAACAAGTCTTTGGCTTTATGTGGGAATCGGAAGGTAAATCTGCCGATGACATTATTGCGGAAAAAGGCTTAAAGCAAGAAACTGACACTGGTGCAATTGAAGCGATCATTAAAGAAGTACTTGCAGCCAATGAAAAAATGGTTGAAGAGTACAAGTCTGGTAAAGAAAAAGCCTTTAATGGTCTTGTTGGTCAAGTTATGAAAGCTTCGAAGGGTAAAGCCAACCCTGCTCAAGTAAATGAATTAATGAAAAAGTTGATTGGTTAATTTCATTAGCTAACTCAACAAAAAAGCCTCGATTTATCGGGGCTTTTTTATATCCTTTTAAAGCACATTTCGACTAAAGAATGCGCTTTTTCTGAAAAATGACATACCGACTATGCTAATTTAAATTAAGAATTTAGATAAATTACATTTAAAAAAGAGAGATAAATCATGTCTAAAAAGATTCTAATGTTGGTCGGTGACTATGCCGAAGACTATGAAACTATGGTTCCTTTTCAGTTCTTAACAGGTTTAGGTTATACCGTGCATGCTGTTTGCCCAAATAAAAAGAACGGTGATCATATTGCGACGGCTATTCATGATTTTGAAGGCGAACAAACTTATAGTGAAAAACGTGGCCACAACTTTGCCATTAATTATGATTTTGATGCCATTAATACCGAAGACTATGTAGGTCTAGTGATTCCTGGTGGCCGTGCACCAGAGTATTTACGCATGAATGAACGTATTATCGAAATTGTGCGTGAGTTTGATCGAGTGAAAAAACCAATAGCAGCCGTATGCCATGGCGCTCAGTTACTCGCAGCGGCAGATGTATTACAAGGTCGCCTCTGCTCCGCTTATCCAGCATGTGCTGCCGAAGTAAAATTGGCAGGTGGGCAATATGCAGATATTGCTGTGACTGAAGCAGTTACAGATGGTCATTTAGTGACTGCCCCAGCTTGGCCTGCACATCCAGCTTGGTTAGCTCAATTTGTGAAAGTTTTAGGGGCTACAATTACGATCTAAAGAGATCTCTTTATCCCAAATACAATAAAGCCTGCTGTTAGATAGCAGGCTTTATTACTAAAATAGAAAACTAGATTTTTATCTTGTAATCCCTAATTTATTCCAAATTTCTGGTGTTAAAAACGTCGTCACTAATTTATTTAAATCGATATAACGCAATGTACCTTGTAACTGCTGTTTAACAGCTGGGTCCTTAACAATATCTTCACCCGCACTTTGACCTAACTGTTGAAATGCCTCTCCAACAGCCTTCACACCTTCTGCTTGAATTACAGCTTTGGTCTGAGCAGAACATTGCTCCACAATCACACGTTGTAAAACCTGAGCCAGTTTTTGGTCTAACTGATCTTTTTGCTCAGGCGTTACATTACTAAATGCTTTTAAATCTGGATGAGCAGCTAAAGCCGTAAATGTCCATTGAAGTACAGTAGTTTTGTCTGAAGCCGTTGTAGCCTTAACTAAACAATCACTGAGCTGATCAACCGTTGGTCCAGCCATCGCAATTTGAGTAGTCCCCAACACAGCAGCAGCCACACATATTGAACGGCTCAGGTGTGAAAACTTACGGCGAACAATAGCGTAAAGATGATGTGACATAGGTCTGGCTCCAATAAACAATCTGTTCTTTTTATCACAGAGTCACTAAAGTTACCTGTTATGACTCTGTAACCACAAAATACTTATTTCACCACAGACTCTATTCGATCAAGCTCCCACACTCCACCCGCTGCCAAGCCTTTACACATACCCGTCCACATATCCTTAGTATGTACAAAACTCTTACCATCCCACACCCATTCTTCACTTGCCCAGCAGTCTCCAATGCCTCTTCCCTTTTGAGCACTACTGATAATACCGCTATCAAAATCTGAAGCGGACTCAGTCACAAATGTTGCCTTACCATTTAAAGACTCATCTAACACCCAAGCACCATATCCTTCGTTATAAGCCCCTATCCAGCATAACGTAGTCGCCAGAACTTTCTTATTGGTTAGTTTATATAGCTCAATTTTCTGTGGTTCAGCCCCATTGCTATTAGCGCCATAAACGCCTTCACAAAAGTCATCTTCTTTCGGATTCGGTTTAGCAGCCATCAAACTACGGTGTATTGCTTGGTACTGTTTACTTTTAGGCTGTAAAGTTAAATAAGGTTTGTTTGAAGTCTTAATACGTTTAACAAGTAGTTTTGGCTCAGGCATAAGCACTTTGGTTTCATTGGTGCTGCCCTTTTTAACCAAAGCACCAACAGTTCCGATACGCTTCTGAAAATCATCCATTTTTAATAACACAGCGGTCATTCCAGCATCAGAAATTTTCCATTCATTGTGCGCATTTTTAAATAAAATTTCAGTCTTCTGTTTGGACTGTTGTAGTAAAGCATTGACTTGCGAGCTGTTGAGTTTACCCATAAGTGGTAACTCAGTACTATTTACAGTCACAACGCCTAAGTCTTTTCCATTTATATAAAAATGGATATTTTTAAGCTGGTTTGCTGGCATGCTTTGTTCATAGTCAGACAAAGCAAATTCAGTCTGCACAGATTGTTTTGGGCCTGCTTTACGTGTTAATAAAATTGAAGCTGGATTGTCACCATTTTCCTCGTTTTGATAACCTGCTGCCTTACAGGTGCCTGTATTACTGCAAGAGATTTCCCACTCTTGGTGAG
Source organism: Acinetobacter sp. 1542444 (assembly GCF_000581835.1). Lineage (NCBI taxonomy): Bacteria > Pseudomonadati > Pseudomonadota > Gammaproteobacteria > Moraxellales > Moraxellaceae > Acinetobacter > Acinetobacter sp. 1542444. The sequence continues at coordinate 106,498 of NZ_JEYA01000006.1, forward strand.
AAAATGAAATACCTTTTATATCTTGAGCAAAACTATAAGAACTTATTACTGCCAAACAACCAATTGAAAGTATATTTTTCATTTTTTCATGTCTCTACACGTCTGTTTTATTATGAAGTTAACAATAGCGTTAAATTTTGAGTTACCGTCTAGTTTAAAAGAATATGTTAGATTTATATAAGATTTAAATTGATTACTTTCTAAAAATGAAAAAACTGAATTTTTTATTATTTACTGCATTTACCTGTCTAACCTCATCTGCTTATGCAGAAGTAAAAAGCTTTACTCCCCATTTCCCCAAATTTTATAGCTCTGCTGCAACCCGCAAAGCAGACAATCAGTTCTACACTCTAGGAGAGGCAAAATTTTTAAACGGCGTTACAGTTCCGTTTTATGGTGTTACTGCACAGAACCCAATGGAGGATGGTTTACTTAAAGATTTTGAAAAATGCACGCCTAAAAGCTGCCGTTTTAATTTTCAACTCGATGCTCAACATGCCAAGCAACTCAAGCTTCTTGCATTACCTGAAACAGGTTTAGTGCTCGTTCCAAGAAACTGGCAAGATGTGCAAGCAAATGCAGGTGCGAATGGAACTGGTTTTGCTCTAATAATGAGTCCAGATCAGAAGCAAGCAATAGAACTTTACGACTCTTCATTTTGCGTTGGATGTGGCTTACCCAATGCAACGCTTTACTTTCCCCAGCTATTAAAAGAAAGTCTGGAAAATGAATTTGGCGGATTTAAATATCCTAAAAAACTCATCCATATTGTTCACCCTTCTAAAAAAGTGGCTTTTTTTAGTTATCAAATTCCACAAGTGAACAATAAAACCCATGGTATTGCTAAATATTATGATGAAGACACTTTTAACTATAAAGAGATTCAAGTCACTTTAGATAAATCGCAGCAGTCTTTAGTTGGCTCTATCCTTAATTTTTATAATGCAACGCACTAATCCAATACTTATAAAAAAACCCGCTTTCGCGGGTTTTCTTAATCACCAAATAGTTACCCGCTTCTCTGGTGGTAAATACATCTGATCATCTTCGTTTATTTTAAAAGCCTCATAAAATGGTTTTTGATTCATTAAAGCTCCATTGCCACGTACTTTATCAGGAGAGTGAGGATCTGTTTTTAAATAGATAATCGCTTGAGCTTCGCGGGTTTTCGCACGCCAAACTTGAGCCCATCCCATATAAAAACGTTGCTCACCAGTCCGTCCATCAATTACAGGGGCTGGCTTACCATCTAATGCAATTTGATAAGCCTTATAGGCAATTGCCAACCCGGAGTTATCTGCAATATTTTCCCCTAATGTTAATTCACCATTAACATGATAACCAGCAATCGGTTCGTAACGGTTATATTGTTCAATCAATGCTTGTGTTTTAGCTTTAAAACGCTGGTGATCTTCAGCATTCCACCAGTTTCTCATATTGCCCAATTCATCAAACTGACTCCCCTGATCATCAAAGCCATGACTAATTTCATGGCCAATCACAGCACCTATACCACCATAGTTCACTGCATCATCTGCGTTTATATTAAAAAAAGGTGGTTGTAATATCGCTGCTGGAAATACAATTTCATTCAATGATGGATTGTAATAAGCATTCACCGTTTGTGGTTTCATATACCATTCATCACGATCAACCGGCTTACCCAATTTATTAAGTTCATATTGGTATCTAAACTCACTTGCGCGAATTATATTTCCAACTAAATCATTTTTAGCGATGTGCAGACCAGAATAATTACGCCACTTTTTTGGATAACCGATCTTTATTGACATGTGAGAAAGCTTTTTACGAGCTTGTATTTTCGTCGCAGGACTCATCCAGTCCAATTCTGTAATGCTTTGGTCATAAGCACGAATCAGATTTTGAACCAATAATTCCATCCGTTGTTTTTTCTCAGCAGGAAAGTATTTTTCAACATACAGTTTGCCAATACCATCTCCTAGAATCTTATCAACAAGCTGTACACCCCGCTTCCAACGTGTTTCTTGTTCAGTAATATCTCGAAGTGTCTTGTTATAAAAATCAAATTTATTATCTACAAAAGCGCTATTTAATAATGGAGAAAAATTATTTATCAAATGCAATTTAAAATAAGCTTTCCATATATCTAAGGGTGTATCTTGAATAATTGTATTTAAGCCCTGAAAGTAGTCTGGCTGATTTACCTGAATAGTATCAATTTTTCCTTTTAATTCAGTTGCAGTTAGATAACCTTGCCAATCAAATGCAGGGGTCAATTTATACAAATCTGCGAGTTTATATTTATTGTAGCGTTTTGCAAGATCGCGGTTTTGAACGTTGCTCCACTGTATTCGTGCTAACTGAGTTTCAAGTTTTAAGATTTCCTGAGCATGTTGCGCGGCTTGCGAGTCTCCAGCAAGTGTTAAAGTTTTTTCAATATACTTTAAATACTGTGCACGAGTTTCAATAAATTTTTTATCATCTTTCAAATAATAATCACGGTCAGGTAGACCCAAACCACTTTGCTCCAACCCAGCCACCATTTCAGTAGATTGTTTCATATCCTGTTCAATGCTTAGACGGATTGGGCTATTGACATCAATACGAGCAAAATGTGCCATTAAAATTGCAATTTGATTCTTATTTTTTAATTTATCAATTTGATTTATCTCATTTTTTAGAGAACTAACACCTTGCTTCTCAATACTTTTTTCATCCATAAAGCTAGCATATAGAGTAGCTATTTTCTGCTCTAAACTACCATCCACCCACTTTTGACCAGATAGCTCTTCTACAATTCCATGTACTTGGGTGATTGATAACTCACGGAGCTGATTAAAAGCTCCCCAACTTGCTTTATCAGCTGGGATTTCAGTATTTTTTAACCAAATACCATTTACATGTGAATAAAAATCGTTCTTTTCATTAATAGAGTAATCAATATATTGTTGATCTATACCTGATATTTTTTTGATTTGAGAATTTGTTACTAATTCCGCACGTACTAAATTAGCAGAAGTCATAAGTGCAATAGTAAAAGCACTTTTAAGTAAAATAGATTTCAAAGACTTAACCTCATATTTAAATATTTAATGATCTAAAACAATAGCTTAAAGTGATTATTTTTTATTAATTAAGCGAATGGCAAAATTAAAACCAATATAGAAGCAAGTTTTATACCGCGAAAATATAATATTTTCAAAAATATATTTTTATATAAATCAAAATTATAAACGAAGAAACTTACCAAATCTTTTATTCTACTAAATACTTAATATTCTAAAGATGCCATGGCTTGAACCAAGGCATCTTTCAGAGATATGATTACTTTTTAATCTAAAATTTTCTCAAATATTCTTAAACGCTTATAAATTGAAAGCAGTTCAATAATCGTTTTCCATGAACTAATTAAATATTGGAATGATTCACGGACTTTATCAAAAACATTACCTATTTGCGTAATTAAACCCAATGTCATTTTACCTGCGGCAATAGAAGGGAATAAAACAACTAGACTATATAAAATATCTAATTGGATATACCAAATACTAACTAAATTAAAATAAGAGTAATGCAGATATAAACGGAAATAATTCAGCCTAACACTTGAGAACAATTCTCTTAATGTTTTTGGCTGTGCACGCTCCTCATGATCCTCACCATAGACAAGTTCTTTACGATAGGCAGCTTCTACTTTTTGATTATTAAACTGTAAACCAGGTAATTTAATACCAACCACCATTAATAGAACAGTACCAAAAACAGCCCATACAATTGCAGCCCAGACCAATGAATGATCAATTTCACCTACAATAGGCAGTACTCTAACTTGTTTAGAAAGTTCAAAAAGAATAGGTAAAAAGGCAATTAAAACCATTATAGCCTTAACAAAATTTACTCCGAGGTCTTCTAAAACAGAGGCGAAACGCATGGTATCTTCTTGAACACGCTGTGAAGCCCCCTCGATATGACGAAGCTTTTCCCAATGCTCTGTGTAATATTCATTCATTGCTGTACGCCAGCGGAATACATAATGACTAGCAAAAAAAGCATTAATAACAGCTAAAGTCACACCGACCATCGCAATTAAAAGAAATGTAACTGTTCCCATATAAAGTTTATTAATATCACCACCACCGTGATCCAACATACTTTGAATGAGATTATAAAAAGGCCCATACCATGCATTAACAGCTACACTAACCTGAACACTAAACCAGATATTGAATAAAATAAACGCCGAGCCCCACACAGACCAACGTTGCCAAGGGTTATTCGATATAGTCCTCCAGAAACCAGCAAAAAGCGCAGTAGAGACTAAAAACCAAACATAAAACCATAAGAAAGTGGGAGACCAAAAACGGCTCACACCTAATGGTGGTTGAACATCATGGTAGCCCTTAGCAAAGCCGATAAAAGTTCCCCATGTGTTCCCACCTGAGTACCAGAGCACCATATTGAGCGCGATCCAAATGACCGCAGATATAAAGAAATACCTTGGTGATGGAAAAAATGATTTGAACATTGAGCGTGGATATCCCTATATTTCTTCAAATTTACAATGAAAGGAATACTAAAACCTAAACCTTAAAATTGTGAAGGGTAAAGTTTAGAGAATTGTCAGTTTTTCCTGTTCCATTGAAGGATTTGATCGTTTTTTTGTAAATTAATCCCTTTTTTGGCAATTTAATCCATTTAAATTACCTTGTATATGACTCTTGATAGAGCCATATACAGCTTTTATAACACAGTGATATCAGAGATTAAATCTCTTCTTTACGAACAATATAGCCTTCCAATTGCATTGCTTGAATGAGCAAATCTAGGTCTGAGGCACTCTTTAACTCTACATCAACGCTCACAGCGCTTTCTTTGGCACGGCTTGTTGCCGCAAAGCGTTCATGACGCAGCTCATAAATATTACCCCCCTGCTCAGCAATAATGGCCGTCAAACGAGCTAAAGCACCCGGATTATCTGGTAATTCAACTCGAATACGAACCATACGGCCAGTACGGGTCAAGTGACGCTGCAATACTGAAACCATTACACGTGTATCAATATTTCCACCAGATAACACCACGCCAACTTTATGACCTAAAAATAGATCTGGTCGAGACATAATTGCAGCAATTCCAGTCGCGCCAGCCCCCTCACATACTGTTTTTTCAATATTGAGTAATAGTGCAATAGCCTCTTCAATCATGTCTTCAGTGACAACGACAATGTCATCAACATATTCTTTAGCAACTTGGGTCGTAAGCTCACCTGGAGTTTTTACCGCAATACCCTCAGCAACAGTAGAGCCCATTGAAACCGCATGTTGATAATTACAAAGTAGTTTTGCCATACTTGGGTATACAACTGATTGCACCCCAATAATTTTAATTTTTGGATTGATCACTTTAGCAGCAATTGCAATACCAGAAATTAAACCTCCACCACCAATTGGCACAACCAAAATATCCAGATCAGGCACAGCCGCAAGCATTTCAAGTGCAATAGTTCCTTGACCAGCAATAATTTCAGCATCATCAAATGGGTGGATAATCGTTAAAGATTCTTCTTGTGCAACACGGTGCATTTCAGCAGCAGCTTCTGAAAAGTCCTGCCCATGCAAAATAACACGCGCACCGTACTCACGTACTCGTTGCACCTTAACGTTTGGCGTAGATTTCGGCATTACAATAGTTGCAGTCACACCTGTCCGCTGAGCATGGTAGGCTACACCTTGGGCGTGGTTGCCTGCCGAAGCTGCAATAACACCATGTTGCTTTTCTTGCTCAGATAAACACAACAGTTTATTTAGAGCCCCCCGCTCTTTAAATGAAGCTGTAAATTGTAAGTTTTCAAATTTCAACCACATCTCAGCCCCTAAGGTTTTAGAAATGGTTTCTGAGAAAACAAAGGGAGTTTTTACAACTAAACCTTCCAAACGCTCTGCGGCAGCATGAACATCATCTAATGTTGGAAAGCCATTTTTAACCTGTTGCTGTATCATTTATCCAGTCAGCCTCAATACACTACAAATCAATTATTTTAAAAAAAACGGCAACAATATTTCATATTAACCATTAGAGTTTTCAGCATATCCAACATGTCTCTAATATACAAAAAATTTTATTCCAAAAATTGAAGATTTAGACTTCCATAAAAAAAGCCCTTTGTGGGCTTTTTATTTAATTTTCAGAATATTAACGTTTATTTATTGGCTTTGAGCACTCAAACCTTCCGTAGACATATTTTGTTCAGCTATTTTTTCATCAATAGCAAACTGAATATCAGAAAGCTTGGCATTAGCTGCATCTATACCAGATTTCATAGTAGCTTCACGGCCTTTGACATCAAAAATATGTGCTTTTTCTCTTAAATCTGGCTGAATAACAACATCTGCATATTGCAATTCTTCTGCTGCCAAACGCCCTTGCATGATATTAATATTCTGGTTAAACAGCCCCCAGACATTCGAAGTTTCTGTGTAAATAGGTTGAGCTAGAATATCAACTGCAATAATGACATCAGCACCTAAATCACGAGCCACTTCAACTGGCACAGGACTCACCAAGCCGCCATCAACATATTCAGATTTACCAATTTTAGTTGGCACAAACATACTCGGAATCGAAGCAGAAGCTCTCACGGCTTGCCCAGTATTGCCATAGTTAAATACGGGCTTAGTCCCATGCTTTAGTTCAGTTGCCACCACATACATCGGAATCTTCATTTTTTCGAGTGGCATGTTATTTACTTGCTGGTTAACGTAATTCTCTACTTTTTTGCCATCAAAAAAACCTTTTAGACCGATACTAATGTCACGGACATCGCCAGCTTTCATTTTTAAAGCAGTATCACGCAGCTCAGCAGGTGTTTTACCACTCGCATAAATTGCCCCAACAATACTACCCGCACTCGTACCCACAATAAAATCCGGGCGAATACCATGTTGTTCTAAAACTTCAATCACCCCAATATGAGCATAGCCTCGTGCCCCACCGCTACCCAATACAAGCGCAACAACAGGACGTTTTTGCATTTTTTTAATTCTTGCAAAAGGTTGATCGACAGGACGAGCATAAGCTTCTGTCGTTTGCGGTTTTAGAGCAGCAGACAAGTGTGTGGTGGTCTGGCATCCCACCAGCACCATAGAGAGTCCGAGAACCCACAATTTAAGCTGTTTCATGGCCCATCTTCGTACTATGAGGTTTAAGTTCGGATTGCAATTTTAGTTGCTACTTTAGTGAAAAGCTGTAGTGAATTTATTTAATTTGTCATGTTTAAAATTTAGACTCAAGTATTTTATTTATCCCCTATATGAAAAAGGCCCCTTATGTATAAGAGGCCTTTTGAAACTTACCAGATATCTGAATCAACTTTTTTCTTCAATTCCGGATACTTGTCAATTTTAAACTCAGGCTCTTTAATGCCTCGTTTCAATTGCTCACGGTAATCTTTTAACAAAGTACGTGCCATTGGCGTTAATAGTAAAATTGCAATCAAGTTAATGGTTGCCATGATACCCATAAATAAATCAGCCATTGACCAAACGAGTGGAACACTACCGATTGCACCGAAGTACACCATCACCAATACGAAAATACGGAAGATGAACATGACTTTCGGGTTGTTATTAATAAACTGTACATTACCTTCTGCATAAGCATAGTTACCTAATACAGCTGAATAACAGAATAAGAATAATAGAACCGCTAGGAAATCAGATCCCCAATGTCCAACTTGAGTTTCTAAGGCACGTTGTGTTAATTCAACACCAACAAAACCTGCGTCTTGGTAAACGCCAGAAACTAAGATGATGATTGCCGTACTTGTACATACAATGAACGTATCTACGAATACACCAAGCATCTGTACTAAACCTTGGTTTACAGGATGTTTTACATCAGATGCAGCAGCTGCGTTTGGCGCAGACCCCATACCTGCTTCGTTTGAGAACAAACCACGCTTAATACCTTGCATCATTGCCATTGACACTGCCGCACCGAAGAAACCACCTGCCGCAGCATTGAAGTGGAAAGCTTCAGTCACAATCAGCTTTAAAATATCAGGCAAAATTGCATAGTTACTTAATGCGATATAGAGAGCAACAGATAAGTAAAGACCAGCTTTTAAAGGTACAAACATCTCTGCAAATTTAGCGATACGTTTAATACCACCAAAAATTGCCAATGCAACCATAACAACAAGCGCAAGGCCAACCCATGAAATTTCTAGATCAACACCACCTAAATGAGCAACAAGATTAGCTTTGTCCCAACCCCAAGCATGTGAAGAAGCATTAGCAATCGCATTAATTTGGACTGAGTTGAATACGAAACCGTAGGTAAAAATGAGTGCTAGTGCGAAAACCACACCAAAGGTTTTACTGCGTAAACCTTGGGTAATATAGTAAGCTGGTCCACCGCGGAACTGTTTAGTCTTGTTATCTCGAACTTTAAAAAGCTGAGCAAGTGTAGACTCAATAAAAGCAGAGCTCATACCAAGTACAGCAGTTACCCACATCCAGAACACAGCGCCAGGGCCACCAATTGCAATCGCAATTGCCACACCTGCAATGTTACCCACCCCAACACGGCTCGCAAGACCCGTTACAAAAGCTTGGAAAGGTGTAAGTCCATGCTCATCTTCGCCTTCTGTACGGCTGCTTTTCATGACACGGATACTTTGCAAGAACATGCGGATCTGCACTGCCCCTGTTAAGACCGTATAAAAAATACCGACAGCCAGCAAGAAAATAACCAGAAAATCCCATAAAGGATCATTAAAAAATTGTACCCACGACATCAGTGTGGCATTGAGTTGTTCATTCATACTCGGTCCGCTTACGTTCTTGCTAATGTGCTAATAGCACAAGCCAAAATACTGCAATAAACAAAAAAGCCCCTCAAAATAGGGACTTCTTCAGTACATTTAAGGAAAAACTTTTAATGTCACTTGAATAGCAATTAACGTCACAAGTTTAAGCAACATAATGCCCAGCACTAAGCCTTTGAAGGTCGCATGAGAGAAAGCACCCTTCAGATAAAATGAATTCATCGCACCACTGAACATATTCCCATTTGGGTGAACAGAATGCATCGACTCGGCTACAAACTTGGAAACTAACAAATGACCACCGCTAAATCAGCTCGTTTAATGATTCCCATCAATTAATCGAGTTATAAAAATCTGGATTTAAGCCAATAAGCATATTTACATATACTTGAGAGCGAATGTCTAAAATGGATATGAATTTCAAAGACTGTAACGAGCCATCGCCATAACGCGGCTATCTGCGCCCTTTTCCCTCTGATTGGAGAAGAGTGCATTTAGATCTGTACCAAGCTGTTGTATTTCTTGTGGCTCAGTAGTTGCGTGAGTTACGTTCATTTTCATGGTTGCAATGGTAATCGCCAATCCTTGTTTCATGAACTGCTTGTTGATGAGCGGTAAACTCATGTAAAGCTCCTTATTCCTCGTGTATTTCTCCATTTCTACATTCAAATCCTTTTTGTAAAGGGATTTTGTATGCAGCCATTTCTTTCCTAACATGAGTATGGAGAAATCATACCTGCGTAAAAAAGTCGGTATTATGCAGAAATTTAAAATTTTGTGTATGTTTTTCATTAAAAATTTATGTTATTTCTGATTATTTTTTATCCAAAACCATCTGTTTTGTACTGTTTTTAAACATATTATACCTTTTTTTCAATTGAGTGATTTTTAATCCAACTGATGCTATAAATTTATTTTTATAGTCAAAAACATCATACTTTTTTGTCTATTTAGATCTAAAATGGCATATTCACATTAGAGTTAATTAGACATTATATCCAAACTAAACACATCATCATATCTTTAAGGATATCCCTTTTCTAATATTTTTTGCTTATAAATGAAGTACTTTCAAAACATGAAATTAAACTTCAAAAAAGTATTAAGTATTTAAGAAAAGATATAGGAGTACGCATGAATCTGGAACAAGTTCGTCTCGTTGATGAAGCTATCACTTCTCGACATTCTGTCCGCGCTTTTTTAAATACTCCAATTGAGCCAGAAGTCATTAAAGATATATTACGAGTCGCAAGTCGAGCACCTTCTGGAACGAACACCCAACCATGGAAAGTCTATGTGGTCACAGGTAAAAAGCGTGATGAAATGGTTGAACGTGTCTGTGCTGCACAAATTGAAGTTTCAAAAAATCCTGAACTAGCAGAACAATATAAAGAAACTTTTGCCTATTACCCTGAAAAATGGATATCCCCTTTTATTGACCGCCGCCGCGAGAATGGTTGGGGACTCTACGGTTTACTCGAAATCAAAAAGGGCGAAAAAGAAAAAATGGCTGAACAGCAGCTACGTAATTTTAAATTGTTCGATGCACCAGTCGGCCTTTTCTTTACCGTAAATAAAACGATGGGAATCGGCTCTAAAATGGATATCGCAATGATGATCCAAAACGTGATGGTCGCTGCCAAGGCACGTGGTTTAGATACATGCCCACAAGCAGCTTGGAATCATTTTCACCCTATTGTTTTAGATATAGTAGGTGCATCAGATGACGAAGAACTGGTATGTGCAATTGCATTAGGTCATGCTGACCCTGATCATATTGTAAATACCTTTATTACGCCTAGAGAACCTGTTGAAAATTTCACAGTTTTTCTAGACGAATAAGCTATAAGTTGCCATTCTCGTCAAGTTATGAGAATGGCTTGGTTTTGACCTGTTGTGTCGCTTTCAAGACGACAATAAAACCACTTAGTGTAAATAACACCATCATCACGCCCATATTGAGCGATGCAGACCAAATCAGGAAGTTAAGAAGCACGCCACCTAAAAGGCCACAAGCGAATTGCATACTGCCCATAATTGCACTTGCTGTTCCAGCGCGAGCACCTTGTTTGGACATTGCTAACGCCATTGCATTTGGGCCTGTTAAACCAATGCCCGAAATAGCTAAAAATACCCCTACCATAACTAGCCATAAAGGCGCCGCAGGAATTAAACCCGCAATAAATACAATGAGGGCTCCAGTCACTTGCACAAGTGAACCCGATTTTAAGCGTTTGGTAATTTCAACACGTGTTGTTAAATGCTTGTTTAAAGAAGACATCAACATAATGCCAAAAGCATTTAGTCCAAATACGTAAGCAAACTCTTGCTGATTAAGTCCGTACTGATCCATAAACACGGCAGGTGCTGAGCTGATATAGCAAAATAATGCTGCCCCCGTTAAACAGCCTGCAAACATAGGTAAGCGGAAACTCGCATCTTTGAAAATAGCTCCATATAAAGTCACCACTTGATAGAGCGATAGCTTAAGCCTTTTATCATTTGCCAAAGTTTCTTTAAAAAAGAAATGTACGCACAGCCAACACAGCGCACCCACAATTGAAAGCGCAATAAAAATAGCCTGCCACGGAAACCAAATTAAAATCCATGCTCCGATCATAGGAGCCAAAATTGGTGCAAGTCCCATGACAATCATCATGCTTGAGAAAGCTTGTGCAGAGCCTTGAACATCCAATTTATCGCGTATTGCTGCACGAGCCATGACTACGCCAACACAACCACCTAAAGCTTGTAAAATACGGGCCGCAATCAAGCTCCATTCATTAGTAGCCATTACACAAAATAAGCTTGCGACTGCATAAAGCGCGAGGCCAAAGTAAAGTGGTTTCTTTCTACCGATACGATCGCTTAAAGGACCATAAACCAACTGCCCAATGGCTAAACCAAAAAAATAAGCTGGTAGTGTATTTGCCACCATTTGCGTACTTACCCCAAAATCATGGGCCATTTGTGGTAGCGCAGGTAAGTACATATCAATGGATAACGGCCCTAAAGCCGTAAGTAAAGCGAGCAACATAATCCAGCCAATAGAGTATTGACGCTGGGCTGTTTGTTCAGACATAACGATATTTCATTTTTCACTCATTTGCATACAGACAAGCTTACACTGTCTATCGTATGATTTGTGCAACATTGGTGTAGAAATACACAAATCCTTTATCACTCAGGTTGATCAGCAAGGACTTCATTTGAAATCTTGGTTTAAACGCCTAAAAAGAGCGACTTATAACACCACATTTATGTATAACGTGCGAATGCTGATAGCCTTTTCAGGAACTGCTTTCGTGCCTTATTTTTTAGGCTATCAATTAGCAACTATTCCACTCACTTTAGGTGTAGTCGCAGCAGGTTTGAGTGATATTGATGATCGCTTTTCCGTGCGAATCATGAACCTAATTTATACTTATATTGGGTTCTTCGTTACCGCAGCTTCTGTACAACTACTTTTCCCCTACCCAATGGCTTTTGCCTTAGGGTTGATTGCTTCATGTATTGGCTGGATTTTACTAGGTTCGTTAGGACGTCGTTACGCCACCATTTCTTATGGCTGTTTGGTTGTTTCGGTCTATACCATGTTGGGTGTTCACCTTTTCGATCACTGGTATATTCAACCGGCTCTTTTAGTTGCAGGTGCTGCGTGGTATGGCCTCATTGCAACGATTAGTTTTTTATTATTTCCGGTTCGCCAACTTCAAGACAAACTCGCAGCGTCTTATGCCTCTCTAGGTGATTTTCTATTTGCAAAATCAAACTTATTTGATGTAGATATGACTCCTGCCAGCTATCAGCAAAGTATGATTGAGCTGTCATTAGAAAATGGTAAGTTAATTACGATTTTTAATGACTTAAAAACAGCTTTATTGACTCGTTTAAAAGGAGACCGTGGGCAAAAAGATACACGCCGAAGCTTACATTATTATTTTGTCGCTCAAGACATTCATGAGCGTGCTGACTCAGCCCATATCGACTATCAAAAGTTAGCCAAAATTTTTCAGCACAGTGATATTTTATTTAGATTTCAACGAATTTTGGCGGTTCAAGGCAAAGCTTGCCAAGAGTTAAACGAATGTATTTTACAACGTAAACCTTATAACCATAACAAACGTTTCAAGCAGAGTTTTGAGAACTTAAGATTATCTTTAGAGAAGCTAAGACGTGATCAGCATTATGATCTGTTATGGGTAAATGCTCTCTTCGCTTTATACCAAAACTTAAAATCTATCGACTCTCAGTTACTCAACTTAGAAACGGAACAACACATTCAATCCGATAAAGTAAAACAAGCTGAAAATCAGCTTAAAGACGATGATTTACAAGGATGGAATGATATTGTCATCCGAATAAAACAAAATCTAACTCCTGAATCTGTACTTTTCCGCCATGCAATTCGCGTCTCAATTGTTCTTTTTATTGGGTATGTGCTGATTCAAATGACCAATATCGAGTACGGGTATTGGATTATGCTTACAGCCCTATTTGTAAGCCAGCCTAACTTCAACGCAACCAAACGTCGCTTACGCTTACGAATTGTCGGAACATTAGTCGGAATTATTGTTGGTCTTACCATTGTATTTCTCGTACCTTCTGTCGAAGGACAACTATTAATGTTAATCCTAAGCGGGGTATTGTTTTTTGAGTTACGCAGTAAGCAATATGCTCAAGCAACCGCTTTTATTACAATTTTGGCATTAATTAACTTTAATCTAGATGGTTCGGCAATGGCTGCTGCTATTCCGCGATTTGTAGATACTTTAATTGGATGTGCCCTAGCTTGGTTTGGAGTGACATTTATTTGGCCTGACTGGAAATTCCGACGCTTACCTCGCAACATCAGACGTTCATTACAAGCTCAATGCAATTATTTAGCTGAAGTTGTTAAACAATATCATGAAGGTCGCAATCATGCGCTAAATTATCGTATTGTAAGACGTGCTGCCCATAACACTGATGCCGAGGTTGCTTCACTTATTTCAACTTTAGCAACAGAGCCAGACTTTGACCCTACCCGCAAATCCGATATCTTTGAATTTTTATGTTTAAACCATACATTTTTAAGTTATATCGCAGCACTTGGAGCACATCGAGAAAGCATTCAAGATCAAGCTGTTCTTAAACTCTTAGATCAAGCACTGGATGATATTCAGGGGGCTTTATTGAGAGATGAGATGCCTGATCTTACAGCACAAAATATGCTCCAGACGATACGTCAACGTTTGAGCCAAAATAATGAAGAGGATCAAAAATCACTCATCATTTTACAGCAGCTATCACTCATGCTTGGTGTATTGAACCGTTTTAGTATGCTAAAACAACGCCTAAGTCATGATCTTGATAATGATGCCAGCGAGCTTGCATCGTTATAAATTTGAGTCGGAAATTAGTATGAAATTGGCATAATATCCTTTCCTGACTTATGCCAATTAATGCTAAACTTAAAACAGTTTACAATTTGTTATTTGCACTATGACCGCGAAAACTTTATACGCTTATACGCTTCAGCCTGTTCCCTACGATGTGTCAGAAGCTGAACAACGTAATGCACAGCTTCTTATCTGGCGCAGCACCAATAAAATCAGCACAAAAATTTGGGCAATTATGGGTGTGGTTTTAGCCCTAGCTATATTAGGTCTTATTTTTATTAAGAACTACTCTACTGTTTTTTGCTGGGTTGCTATTGTTGCTGTAGTACTTTACTACCTAGGTCGTAAATACGGATTAGAGTGGTACGTTAAACGCAAAATGAATGAATTTCCGGTACAGGAAATCAAAGGTATTCGTTTAGGTGTGCAGCCTCATGGTATTGTGATGCGTCAACAAATGGGCTTACAAGAAGGCGTAGGTACTATTGGATGGAAAAATATCTACGAATGGTACAATACACCTGATTTTATTTTGGTCAATTTCAAAGTAAAAGATCCAAAAGGCCAAGAACAACAAGGTGCTTATATCCTACCTAAGCGCATGGATTCTAAAAACTTCTCGTTCAACACAATTCGCACACACTTAAAAGAATCTGTAGGCGAACCAAAAACCTTGTAATTCCAGATTCTATAAAAAGCCTCCTCATGGAGGTTTTTTATTAAGCTAAAAATAAATGATAATGAAAATTAATATTATCTCCAAAATCCATATTATCTCCCCAATCTTCGGCTATACTTCGTTACAAGATCTCCATCATATTTACATTTTCGACCATGTTTAAAAAAATTTTATTTCAAATTCATTGGTTTCTGGGTATTACTGCTGGCCTAATCTTATCCATTATGGGTGTTACAGGTGCAATTTATTCTTATGACCAACAAATTTTAAAATGGGTGAATTCTGATAGTTATGTTGTTCAAGCTGAAAACACTCCAAAATTAACTCCTGCTCAGCTTTACCAGCATTTCAATACAACCCAACCTGAAATCAAAATTAATAGCATTACGATCGCCAAGGACCCCACCTCTTCTTCTGTGGTGAATATTGAAAAAGAAGGTGAACGCCGTGGCTATAATATGATGGTGAACCCTTATAACGCTGAGATTCTTCCAGATGTTAAAGGCCGAAAGTTGTTGTTACTCATACAACAAATTCATCGTAATTTAACAGCAGGTGAAGTTGGTAAACAAATTACTGGTGCCTGCGCACTCATGCTAATTTACTTCGTACTCAGTGGCTTATATTTACGTTGGCCTAAAAAGCATTCTGCTCGTCAATGGTTGGCTGTTAAACCGAAACTCAAAGGCCGGAATTTTATTTGGGATCTACATGCTGTTGTCGGTACATGGGTCATTGTTTTTTATCTTCTTTTCGCATGTACAGGACTATATTGGTCTTATGATTGGTGGCGTAGTGGCATGTTCAAAGTGATGGGAGTTGAACAACCTAAACGACAAGATCATGGCGCTACTCCTCAAAATCAAAATCGTGGAATACAGCAAGGTAAACAATCTGACAGTAATACTAATAAACAATCAGATCCTCAATTAGATAATACTCAACTCATTACAGCACTTAATCAAACATGGAGTGGCTTCAATAGTCAGGTTGGACGTGATTATTCGACTCTAACATTAAGCTTACCGAAAAAAGATGATGGAAAAATTGAGTTAAGCTTTGTCGATGCTACTCCACAACATGAACGGGCACGTAACCAAGCCATCTATAATTATCAAACTGGCAACATCGAAAAGATGGAGCTTTACGAAGACAAAAAGCTTAATCAAAAGATTATGAGCAGCATGTTACCCGTACACCGCGGTAGCTTCTTTGGACCAATTTATCAATTCGTTGCGATGCTTGCTTCTCTAGCAATGCCTTTGTTCTTAGTTACTGGGTGGATGCTTTACCTTAAACGCCGTAAACAGAAAAAATTAACACAGGCGGCTCGTCAGTCTTTAGCAGGACAATACATTGATCCAAATGCAAAGCCTTGGCTTATTACTTATGCAACTCAAACAGGCGTAGCTGAACAACTCGCTTGGAGTACGACAACAAGTTTACAAGAGGCTCATCAACCTGTTCAGGTAAAACCTGTACAGCAGCTAACACAAACTGATTTAGAGCAACATCAGCAGGTTTTATTTGTGATCAGTACTTATGGTACTGGTGATGCTCCTGATCTCGCGACAAGCTTTGCTAAGAAACTTTTAAAATTGAATGTGGATCTTAAGCACATCAACTATGCTGTTCTAGCGCTAGGCTCTAAAGAATATCCAGACACTTACTGTAGTTTTGGCCATGCCGTGGATGCTTGGCTTAAAGCAAATGGTGCTCATGCTCTCTTCAATACAATTGAAGTTGATAATGCAAACCCATCGGATATTCAAAATTGGAATCAATCTCTCGCTAAAGCAACCAAATTAGATTTACATGCTGTAAATCTGGAAAAAGTATTTGATAGTTGGACATTACAACAACGTGATTTACTCAACCCAAATAGCTTAGGTCAGCCTGCTTATAATATTGAACTTAAAGCAAATCATGAGGCGATATGGCAAGCGGGTGATATTGCTGAAATCCAGCCTAGTAATAGTCCTGAACGTATTCATGCTTTTTTGCAAAAGCATCATATTCTTAAAAATTCAAAAGTTGATTCACTACAGATTTCAATCGAAAAAGCGCTTTGGAATAAAGATTTAACTGGTGAAATTGAACCATTTGCTAATCTGGATCATTTATTAGAGCAGCTCCCTACTCTACCAACGCGAGAGTATTCGATTGCGAGCATTCCGTCTCAGCAAATCCTTCGCTTAGTTGTTCGTCAACAATATGATGCGTCTGGTAACTTAGGTTTAGGTTCGGGTTGGCTGACTCAACATACGCAAGTTAATAATGAAGTTGCTTTGCGTATTCGTACCAATGAATCATTCCATCTTATTGATGATAACCGCCCTATTATTTGTATTGGTAATGGAACAGGTATTGCTGGCTTAATGAGCCTATTACACACCCGTACGCGTCATGATTACACGGAAAACTGGTTAATCTTTGGTGAACGTCAAAGAGCATGTGATTTCTTCTATGAATCAACTATTGAGGCATGGAAAACCACAGGAATGTTAAAACGCCTCGATTTAGCATTTTCGAGAGATCAAGAACAACGCATGTATGTTCAAGATGTAATCCGTCAGAATGCAGCAGAATTAGTAAGCTGGGTAGAACGGGGTGCTGTTCTGTATGTATGCGGTAGTATTGATGGTATGGCAAGTGGAGTCGATCAAGCACTTATCGAAATTCTGGGTGAAGAACAGGTAGATGATTTAAGACAACAAGGCCGTTACCGCCGTGATGTTTATTAAAGATCAATAAAAACTAAAACCGAGTAATAGCTTAAATGCTTTACTCGGTTTTTTATTGCATTCAGAATGATTTTGCATACACTGTCTGCAATTTAAATTGCAACTCTAAGCACAATGCAAGTCAGTAAGTGGATCCGTATTTTCCTAGCAATCATTGGTTCGATTTTATTTCTAGATGGATTAGTTTTAATTTGTCTCAATAAAATTAATGTAGGCACCGTTATTCCTTTAATTTTAGGTGCTTTCCTCTGCCTATATTCCTTATTTTATTATCATTTAGAACGCTTTTTCTTCTATCACTATCGCTTACACACACTTTGGCGTTTTGGATGGTTATGCTTCTGGATATGGCTAATTGGCTTAGGCTATTTTTTTAGCTTTATTAAAGAAAATAAAGATACTTCAAATAATATTCCTCCAGTAAAAGCAATTATTGTCTTAGGAAGCGGTGTTGAGAATGGTCAGCCATCTACAATTCTTGCAAAACGTTTAGATACGGCCGCTCCTCTAGCCCTAAAACAGCAGCAAGCACAGATTGTTCTAACAGGTGGTCTTGATTTTTCAGAAAAAGAAAGCGAAGCATTGGTTATGTCTCGTTATCTTGAACAAAAGTATCATATCGCAAGAGATCAAATGATCCTTGAAGATAAAAGCACTAGCACAGAGCTTAACTTAAAAAATAGTAAACCCTTATTAGAACAGCACCACATTACCTTAGAGCAGCCAATCGCTATTGTGACAAGTGATTTTCATATTCCTAGAGCAATAGCAATTGCAAAGAAACAGGGCTATACCCAAGTTTATGGGGTAGCGGCAGAAACACCATTAGCTACTCGTTACAATGCATGGTTACGTGAATATTTCGCATATGCAAGTGGATGGATTTTAAACGAATATTAAAAAATAATTTAATCGGAAAACTGCTATTTAAAAAAATAGCAGTTTTTTTTGTGAAAATATTAGTGATCGGTACAAATACAAAGTTGATATTAGCTAGAACTAGTAATTACAGGCTAGATACTTATCTTTAACCACTAGTAACGCAATTTAATGAGGTTGAGGAATCCCATCAAAAGCATGAAGAAACACCAATGCTAAAAAATTAAAAAACTAGCGATCAATAAAAAGAATAACTTAAAGATATAAGGACTTTAATTTTAGAATAGAAAAGTTGTATCTACACTGAGTCACATAGTAAATAAATTTACATGTAAGTATAAGATATTTATAGATGAGTATAAATTTAGGGAATTTTAAATTTCTGATAGAAATTATGGTGGGCGCTGACGGGATCGAACCGCCGACATTCTGCTTGTAAGGCAGACGCTCTACCAACTGAGCTAAGCGCCCTTAATGAGAAAAGATAACGAATGTATCTTCATACTCTACATTCTCTAGACAAGGGAATCAAGAGAATGGCGCAGCGGACGGGGCTCGAACCCGCGACCCCCGGCGTGACAGGCCGGTATTCTAACCAACTGAACTACCGCTGCACTACAATACTTTAAAATAAAGTATGGTCACATATATGGTGGGCGCTGACGGGATCGAACCGCCGACATTCTGCTTGTAAGGCAGACGCTCTACCAACTGAGCTAAGCGCCCCAAGAAGAAAAAACTAATAAATTATTAATTTTTCGATTTAAAACTTTTACATCTCAAATCTTCTTCCAAACACAACCCGAACTGAAAAGTGGCGCAGCGGACGGGGCTCGAACCCGCGACCCCCGGCGTGACAGGCCGGTATTCTAACCAACTGAACTACCGCTGCACTTTCACAATGTCGAAATTGTGGGGTAAACGATGTTAAGTCTTAAGTGGCGCAGCGGACGGGGCTCGAACCCGCGACCCCCGGCGTGACAGGCCGGTATTCTAACCAACTGAACTACCGCTGCACTTTCACAATGTCGAAATTGTGGGGTAAACGATGTTAAGTCTTAAGTGGCGCAGCGGACGGGGCTCGAACCCGCGACCCCCGGCGTGACAGGCCGGTATTCTAACCAACTGAACTACCGCTGCACTTGAGAGCTTAACGTAAAGGCTTGGTGGGCGCTGACGGGATCGAACCGCCGACATTCTGCTTGTAAGGCAGACGCTCTACCAACTGAGCTAAGCGCCCTTAACGTCTTCATCGTTTGTGAGGTGCATTATAGAGAATCTTTAACAGGTGTCAAACGCTTTTCGACAACTTTTCAAAAAAATGCGAATGAATGATTAAAAATAAGTCATTATTAAGTAAAAAACAATTTTTTGTATTTTATTTAAGCACTTATTTTAATATTTTGATCATTCAGCTAATTAAATAAAAATTTTTAAAATCTTATTTTAGGTTAAAGATTGCTCAGACAAATAAACCAATGCATCTTCAGCGACTAAATCAAACAGTTCAATGATTTCTTCATTACGCATTCGAATACAGCCATGTGACATGGGAACGCCCATCGGTTCTTTATCAGGAGTGCCATGAATATAGATATAACGCTGCATGGTGTCATGACCTTCGCCTTTATTAAAGCCTTCTTCTAAGCCATCTAACCAAAGAATACGTGACAATATCCAATCTCTTTCAGGGAATTGTGCTGCTAGTTCACTACTATAGACCTCCCCTGTTGGCTTACGTGCAATAAAAACCGCATTTTGAGGAGATTGTGCACCTATTTTTTTTGCAACCCTATGCCATCCACGTGGAGTCCTACCAGTATTCTCTTGCTCACCGATTCCGTTCTTTCCGGTAGAAATGACATAAAACTTATTATGTTTAGGCAAAGTTAATGTTTGATTTGCTAAATCGATGAGGACGTCTGCTTCTTCGAGCTTAAATTGAGACATTGAACTTATTCTCTTATATCAACTCAAATACCTTGAGTTTAAGTAAAAATTTATATGAAGAACTTGTCTTGAGCCAAAATTAAAAGATTATCAATCTTTTAATTTTGGCTCAGGGCGTAGCCATAACCAAAGTGCAACGATGAACATGGTAGTATCAGTAAAAACCTTGACCCAAAGCGGTGCTGAAGTAAATAGCATTATAAGGCCACTGATTGCCATCATTATGCTTGCAATCCATTTGGCTTTACGTGGTACTGTACCATTGGCTCGCCAATCACGTAATGTTGGGCCGTATTTGGGATGGTTTAATAACCAATCATCCATTTGTGGCCATCCTTTTGAAGCTGCCCATGCAGCTAGAATCAAAAACACTGTTGTGGGCATACCTGGTAAAATTGCTCCAATAATGCCTAGCGTGATAAAAATCACGACCAAAGAGCGCCAGAACAATGTTCGCATATATAAACCTTAACCTGCTGTTAGCGTTAGTATAAAGTGTTTTTCTAATATTGTTTGTTGATCCCTTATGAAATTAGGATGAATTACTTCGAGTATTAAATATATGAATATTGCCTCAGTGAAAACTTCCTATTTCGAACCATGGCTTCAATTTCAACATCCTATAGTGCGACAGCTGGCTTTTTGTATTGC
The DNA here is from genome assembly GCF_000581835.1 of Acinetobacter sp. 1542444. Taxonomy (NCBI): domain Bacteria; kingdom Pseudomonadati; phylum Pseudomonadota; class Gammaproteobacteria; order Moraxellales; family Moraxellaceae; genus Acinetobacter; species Acinetobacter sp. 1542444. The sequence goes on from NZ_JEYA01000006.1 coordinate 127,591, forward strand.
TAGTCCAAATTTACTTTGCCAATTACCAAAAAGTTTTTCTATACAACACGACTTTAAGCTGCACCCAACCGAAGTATGGGAAGAGCATTTACAAAATTATTTACCACGGTTAAAAGAGCTCGATCAGTCACCAGAGCCTTTAATCCAGTTTTTATCTCAACTTAAAAGTACACGCTTAGGTTTACGCTTTGAGAATTTACTTTGGTTCTGGCTACAAGAGGATAATTATCATCCTTACCAACTATTAGGTCATAGTATTCAAAAAATTGATGGGGCAAAAACTTTAGGTGAGATAGATTTTTTAATTTTAAATAAAGAAACTCAACAAATTGAACATTGGGAGGTCGCGTTAAAATACTATTTGGGCGAGGCAGACTTACATTTAGAACAATGGATTGGATTGAATCGTCAAGATACTTTAAGCAAGAAACTTTATCATTTTACGAATAAGCAATTTCAATTTTCTGAAGCATTAAATTTTAAGATTCAACAACGTTTTGCGGTTTTAAAAGGACAACTCTCCCTGCCACTTCAGTTAAATTCTCAAAAATCGCTACCAGACTGGATAAATTTAAAGCGTCGTTTGGGATATTGGGGGACTACCATTCCCCATTCTTCTTTTTATCGATTGCAAAGACACGAATGGTTGTGTCCAAATAAAGAGCAGACTTCAAATCGGGCACATTGGTGGACAGACGGTTTATATTGTAAAAATAGTGAAGAGGTTTTGTTTTATATGTTTAGACATCCTTCGTACTTAAACATTAAGCCTCACCTGCAAAAATTAAGCTAATTAACAATAAGTTTTAAGCTTGTAGAAACATTTTATAACGTTTTTACTATTAAACAGTCATGTTTCTTTTTCCGTTTGTTTTTTAATCTAAATTTACTTCATTATTAAATTTAAACGGAGAAAATGATGAAAAAAGTTTTAGCTGCGTCTGTAATGGTTGCTGTTATTTTAACAGGGTGTAATACGTTTAAAGGTTTTGGGCAAGATGTTTCTAAAGCAGGTGATGCTGTAACAAATACTGCTGAAAAAACACAAGATAAAATGTAAGTTAGAGTTGTTACTTCAAAAACCTTATCATTCCGATAAGGTTTTTTTATTTTTACGTACCCATCCCCTAGAGATTCGCCTATTATATCGGACTATATTTCACCTGATCAGCACGCAATTTTCGGTATGAACCATTCAGACACTCTCTCGCTTAGCTTAGAACTGTTACAACAACCTTCTGTTACTCCTATTGATCATACATGCCAAACCATCATGGCAGACCGTTTAGCCAAAATTGGTTTTCATATTGAACCGATGCGTTTTGGTGAAGTTGACAATCTTTGGGCGCGTCGCGGAACTGAAGAACCTGTATTTTGTTTTGCCGGTCATACTGACGTAGTTCCGACAGGCAAGTTAGAAGCATGGAATTCAGATCCGTTTGCACCTGAAATTCGCGATGGAAAATTATATGGTCGTGGTTCGGCCGATATGAAAACAGCACTTGCAGCTATGGTCGTTGCATCTGAACGTTTTGTCGCAAAACATCCTGATCACAAGGGTTCGATTGCTTTTCTAATTACTTCTGATGAAGAAGGACCTGCTATTAACGGTACGGTTAAAGTGATTGAGACTCTTGAAAAACGTAACGAAAAGATGACATGGTGTTTGGTAGGCGAACCTTCTAGTACTCATAAATTGGGTGATATTGTTAAAAATGGTCGTCGTGGTTCACTTAATGCCGTATTAAAAGTTCAAGGTAAGCAAGGTCATGTGGCTTACCCACATTTGGCGCGTAATCCGATTCATGAAGCATCACCAGCTTTAGCAGAACTGTGCCAAACTGTTTGGGATAATGGAAATGAATATTTCCCAGCAACATCATTTCAGATTTCAAATATTCATGCTGGCACTGGCGCAACAAATGTCATTCCTGGTGTACTAGAAGTTACTTTTAACTTCCGTTATTCAACAGAAGTAACAGCAGAACAACTTAAACAACGTGTGCATGAGATTTTAGATAAACACGGTTTACAGTACGAAATCGTTTGGAATCTTTCTGGTTTACCATTCCTAACACCTGTGGGTGAACTCGTTAATGCAGCGCAAACTGCTATTTTGAACGTAACGGGTACTGAAACTGAGCTTTCAACGAGTGGCGGTACTTCTGATGGCCGTTTTATTGCTCCAACAGGCGCACAGGTATTGGAATTAGGTGTTCTAAACGCAACAATTCATCAAATTAACGAACATGTTGATGTACAAGACCTTGATCCACTAACTGATATTTATGAGCAAATTTTGGAAAATTTGTTAGCTAAGTAAAAGTTAAGATCTAACGAATTGAAAAAGCGCCCTTTTGGGGGCGTTTTTTATATTTAAAGTATCAATACATTCTTTTAAAATTTTAAAGATTATTTATATTCAATAAACTAGAAAATTAGTTTTAATAGAAATAGCTTAAAAAGCTGCTTTTGAATTCTTATCTATCCATTGCAATATAGTTGGCCAGACTTCTTTAGCAGCATTTTGGCTAAGTACAATTCGACTATGAGAATAATTTTCCAAGTTACTATTGGAATAGCCAAATTCTCGAAATATATTATTTTCATTTTCAAAAGCTTGCAAATATTTATAGCATCCTTTAGCAGGGGCAATAAATTTATCGCCAGTCCCGCAAATAGAATATATTGGAACTCTAATAGAGCTCATAAATTTTTTATAATCTATATCTTTAAATTCACTTATAAAATTTTCCTTTAAGTTCCAATTAAACCATGGACGCATCGTGTAATAAGTTTCATTTATTCGCCCCAACTTAAATTTATTAGCAGGAATCTGACCTAGACCTTTTACAACTAATTTTGCAGAAAACAATTTAATAAAATCAAAGGAATTATTTACTGCTCCAAATGCTTGGCAAGCAACAAAAGTAATACTTTGAATATTTTTTAAATATTCAGGATAATTAATTAAGAACATGGTTAAGCATAGCCCTCCACCACTGTGTGTTACACAGTGCAAGGAGGTTATATTAAAATGATGGTGAATATAATTAAATGCAGTTTTATATTCATATAATGCAATAGTTTCAAAATTAAATGGTATATCTGTTTTTGGGCTAGTACCATGCCCTCGCCACTCTAAAATAAAACAAATATAACCATGATTTGCCAAATAATCTGCAATTCCTATACAAATAGTTTTATCCGAAAATGCACCATGAGATAAGAAAATTGCTTCTTTTTTTATTAGAGAATTATTTCTTTTAGAAATTTCCCATAAAGCAAATTCACCATGATCATCTGTTTTTAAAATATGTAGCTCTTTATGAATTGACATTTATTTTCTACTGTTACAAAGATTTTATTCTAGGTTGACTTAACAATGCCTGAATAAGTGGAGTATAAAACTCACCTTCATTAATAAGTTTAATATATTCATCATTATGCTCTACCCAACCTTCTTCGGCTAATACATCCCAAATAGGCTTATAATCGAGTTTAATATCACTATTAAAAATTTTCTCGTACTTTTTGGTATTAATTTTCATTTCCTGTAATGCTTGAAATATCCAAATTAACTTTACGTCTTCAGTATCATGAACAAACATACGTTCAACAGGAAGTTTATTTAAAGATATTGCATTGTAGTATTCAGTTAGGTTTCGATGATTCATTGCTGAAACAGATTTAATGCTTGATGAGTTAGGTTGTAGTCTCATATTAACTGCTGCATAACCCAATCCACTCATTGTGGTCATTTTACTTTGCCCATTGGCATCTAAGCAGTCTCTAAGGTTATCTTCATATAAATATTTCTCTGAAATTGATTGGTTGTTATCTTCTTTTTCCCAATCATATACTGTTTTTTGTTTATAGCCTTTGCTTATTAAGAACTGTTTAGCAATGTTATACATTTCAATTTTCTTCTCAATAGAAGGCGTATTTTGCTTTTGTTTTGTCGCAAAGTCAGAACGACCAGCGATATTAAGCTCATAGTGAGTAATATGTTTTATTCCTGATTGAACAATACTTTCCAAGTCTCCTAGCATTGCCTCAACTGTTTGATTTGGCCAGCCATAGATCAAATCGACGTTACAAGATAAAGAATACTTATGGAACAATTCAATTGCATCAAAAACCTGCTTTCTCGTTTGTTTTCGACCGCTTGTAGCGATTAACTCATCATTAACCTGTTGTACTCCCATACTGACACGGTTAAAACCTGCATCTTTAATTGCTCTTATTTTATCTTCATTAAAAAGTTGAGGTATACCTTCTAATGTCATTTCTATAGGGCTAGATATACCAGCATCGGGAAAAAGAGAAGATACAACCTTAGTCAGTTTTATATAATCATTAGGCTGAAGTAAATTAGGTGTACCTCCCCCTACATACAAACTTTCAAGCTTAGCTCCTTGATAAAATTCTTTATATAAGTAGGCTTCCCTACTTAAAAAACCCAGATAATAGTCCATTTCCCGCTTACCTTTATAGTCTTGTGTTGGGAAAAGACAAAATCCACAATGAGGTGGATCAGTAGGAATACAATATGGAATACCTAAATACAAATTTATAGACTTATATTGAGCATCTGTATTTAATAAAAAGTAATTATTTTCTTCTTCCTTTAAATCTGTTTTCCACATTTTAGGTGAGGGATGGGTATGTAAAACTTTATTTGATAAATGTCTTACTTTATTTTTTTTGATGAAATTTTTAATTGAAGCAATATCCATAGTCACTATATATTTACTTATATACCAATAAATATATTGTATTTAAATATAATAAATTACGCAAATTAATTTAATTCTTCCAACCATAATAATTTTTATTTTATCAATTTAATCTAGAGCATAAATTTAGATATTTTTAAAAATACAAATTCATCTTTTAGTATTGTTAATATATTATTTAGTCATCATAAAAAAAGGAACTCATTTGAGTTCCTTTTTTCTTTATAAACCTAGCGTTTTTTCAATATATTCTAGATTCGGTATATGGTAGCGTTGATTGTCCATACGAACATATTTAAATACTGTTGGGTGCTTCAAAGACTCTTGTATATCTTCATTTTCATCTACGACTTCCGAAATACGCAGACGAACTGAAACTGGCATCGATTTACACATAAGTGCAAAACGTTGACTAATGTCTTCGCTTTCAATGACTAAAGCTACTGCTCGAGAATCTATTTCGTTGTGAACCAAATAAACAGGGAGTTTTACATCATGCCATTCAATATGCTTGATACCATTTTTAACATCCATAGCAGATAACACTATATTTTGTGGCAATAGCATCGGCACTTGCTGATGGCATTCAATAATATATGCATCAATAAAACCAGTTGAGACAGTAATTAAATGCTGAAGCTCTTGCTGGTCCATTTCATTAATTAAGGATGTACTTATATTACTTTTCATTAGGCAAGTCCCCCTTCAAATGTCATGAATAACGCATCAATATTGTGAAGTAAGTCTTCTTCTTGGAAAGGTTTACCCATGTATTGGTTCACACCTAAAGTAAATGCTCGTTCACGGTGTTTTTCACCAGTTCGTGATGTAATCATAATCACTGGCATATCTTGATGTAGATCATGATGTCGAACGAGGTTAAGTACCTCAAAGCCATCCATTCGTGGCATTTCAATATCAAGTAACATGAGATCTGGTTTAATATTTTCCAATTGCTCAATGGCGTCAACCCCATCTTTAGCTGTGACTACATCATAGCCCTGACGTTCAAGTAAGCGAGACGTCACCTTACGTACAGTTACCGAGTCATCTACAATCATGATAAGACGTCGTTCGTCAGACTCGCGTTGTCTATAGATAGTTTCATTAAGCGATTTATGTCGGCGAGTAGATTGAATTTGGCGAGCAATATTTTGTCCATCTAAAATTAGACAAACTTGGCCATCACCTAAAATAGTTGCTCCTGCAATCGCACCAATGCTAGAGAATTGTTGTCCTATTGGCTTAACTACAATCTGTGCGCGTGAGCCAATTAGTTGGTCAACTAATAATGCGACGGTTTGTCCATTATTTGCCTTAATCATTAATACTGGTAATGAATACATCATTCCACTTAAGCGCGGAATTGGTTGATTACCAACAAACTCAGATAAATAACGTAATGGATAACGCTTATTTTCAAATTCAAAGAGCTCTTGTGCACTTCCGAAATATTGTTCTAATGATGCTGGTGATACTCGTACAATTCGATCAATCTGAGCCAGTGGGATTGCAAATTGCTGATCAGCAACTTTAACCATTAAAGCATCACTAACAGCTACTGTCGTTGGAACACGTATGGTAAAGACAGTTCCCTGCCCATATACAGAGTCGACACTCACATGGCCACCTAAGGCCTTAATATCACTTTGCACTACATCCAGCCCTACGCCACGACCTGAGATCTGAGTGACTTGATCGGCTGTACTTAAACCAGGGTGGAAAATCAGCTGTAAAATATCTTGATGTTCTAATACTTGCTCTGGATTAATCAAACCAGACATTAACGCCTTTTGACGAACCTTCTCGATATCAATACCTTGCCCATCATCCTTAAATGTAACTACAACATCTGTACCTTGACGATGAATATTGAGTTCAATGCGTCCCGTTTCTGGTTTTTTAGCTTGTTCACGTTGCGCACGGTCTTCTAGTCCATGGTCAATTGCATTTCTAAGCATGTGCTCAAGTGGCGTAACCAAACGTTCTAACATTGTCCGGTCCAGCTCGCCTTCTGTATTATTAACAAAAAGCTCTGCTGGTCGATTTAACGCGGTAGAAGTCTGCCTCACAATTCTTTGCAGACGAGGCAACAATCGAGAAAATGGTACTAAGCGTGTTCGCATAAGACCTTCTTGAATTTCAGCCTGAATACGCGATTGCTGTACCAATAAACCTTCAGTGTCTCTGATCTTTTCAGATAATGTATTTTTAAAATCTACTAAATCCGATGCAGACTCGGCAAGAGACTTTGATAACTGATTTAATGAAGAATATTGGTCCATCTCTAAAGGATCAAATTCCGTATAACGTGAGTTCTCAATACCGTGTTTTGCAATAATTTGGGTTTCTAATTCGCCTTCCATTCGACGCAACTGATCTGCAAGTCGCTGAATAGCCAATTCCATTTCCGCTAAGGTATGACCAAATTGGCTTAAATCCATTTCAATTCGCGAACGGTTAATCGAATTTTCACCAGACAGATCAATCATTTTTTCAATTAAATCTGCCGAGACTCGAATCATCTCATTATTTTGATCAAGGCGTTGTGCTTGTTCCCATTCACCCATCATTGGCGGTGGTTCTGTACCGTCACCTTGCACAAAACTCATTACAGGTTCCGTGCTGAATAGATCAGTTCTAGTTAACTTACTAGGAATTTGAATTGCTGTTTCAATGAACTGGATATTTTCCAGACTTTGTTGTAAACCATCGAAGTGTTGATAATTTTGTTTAAAAATTGCCTCTTTTAACCAGACAATTGCACTCTCTAATAAGTTGTCATAAATATTTGAGCTGAAATGATGAAGCGCAAATTGTTCAAAAGCATTCTCAAGTTGATAAGCAATCGCTTGCACGGTTTCAAGTCCCAACATACGGGAACCGCCTTTCAAGCTGTGCACTGCCCTTTGTAGTTGAAGCAAGATACTACGGTTAGTACGTTGTTCGAACCATTGTTTTAATAGATGATCGGCCATTTCTAATAGTTCGGCCGCTTCCTCCATAAACGTCTGCTCGACAACAGTATTAATATCTTGATCTGGGATACTCTCTGTATGATTGTGATCAGCATAAAGAACTTGTAATTCGGTTTGCTCAACAAGTTGATTATTAGACTTAGCAATCTGCTCAGAACCAGAAGTTAACTCACTGAGGTTTGACGCCGTATTATTTATCGCTTCTTGTTGTAATACTTCAAAATTTAATTCAGGTATAACATACGTTTCAGGTTCTGTTTTGCTCTCTTTAATATGAGAATCAAATACCTGACCTGCATTTTTAAGTGCTTGAATAGTATGAGAAGCAGCATAATCTAGGTGCTGTTCACGCACTATTTGAAGACGGTCAGCCAAGTCATCTTGAACTAGTCGAATAAAATCAATGAGAGCAGACGAAGCTATCAACTGTTTTTGAATTAAACGCTCATAAATACTTTCTAACTCATGTGCAATTAAACCAATATAAGTTGCCTGAATCATATTTGCCCCACCTTTTAAGGTATGCAAATAACGCATCAGATTATTGAGAGCGGCAAAGTTTTCTTGATCATTAACCCAAATATTAAGATCTGTATCTATTCCTTCAAGCAACTCATCGGCTTCTTCAAGAAAAATATCTAAAAGATCTGGATCAAAATGACGGTTTACATGCTCAGACGAAATGAATTGTCGATCTAGTTGTACACTCTGCCCTATGGTGACCTGATCAGTGAATACATTTTCTATCAGAGGTTCATTCGCCGTTTGTTCAACTTCAGCATTAAACAATGGTTCAAAAACGTCTTGATGAGTTTCTAATGATTCGGAATTAAGATTTGGAATATATTGAGTATATAGTTTTAGCTCGTCCAAGACATTTTGGTGTTGCTCAATGATACTTACTCTTTGTCCTGCGGCTAATGCATCAAATAACTGAATTAATTGTTGGTGCGCTTTTTGATAAATTTCAAAAACATAATCTGATTGCAATAAATCAGGTCGATCAAGCAATATGTCGTAGCTTTCTTTCAACTGGTTAGTATATTCATATAAACCAATCATTGCCTGCGACTGAGTGTGTTGCAGCAAAACATCTGCTTGTTCACATAAACGTTCAAGATAATGAGGAAACTCTGTACGTATTCCCTTCTCAAAGTCTAATTCCGCATCAAGTAATTCAGCAACATTTAGCTGTAATAGCTGAGACACTAAACCATGTGGAGGCATAAGTGGGCTTGAATGCTCACCATGCTGCTCCATGTAAGTATCCCAAACCTGATTAAATTTCTGTAAATCAGATTCCAATTGCTCAGTAGAGCAATGTGCAGCCAATAGATCTAAACTATTTCGAATAAACTGACGATAATCACGGAGTAATGAAATTTCTTCAGAGTGAGAAGAAAGCTCTTCTTGTAATAGTATTTTAAATAAATGCTCAACTTTGGTACTGGCTTCAAAGATTGGTTCTACATGAGCCATGGCAGAGCTGCCACGTAATGTATGTAACGCACGTATTAGAGCATTATAACTTTCATGCTGATGTATTTCTTTTTCCAAAAACTGATCAATTGTCGCTAAGTGCTCTTCTGCTTCCTCCATAAATAAAATTAAGGTTTCAGCAAGAGTCTGTTCAGTTTCTATAGCAACTTCTGGAGTCGAAATAGCTAAAACTTCTGTTGATTCTGGTTCTAAGTCATTCGCTTCTAAACCAGTTTGAGTTTCAGCAGTAAGAATATCTGATAATAATAAAAGTTCGTCTAACGCGGGTTCTACACTTTGCTGTTGTTGTAATTGTTGTCCCAATAAAATTAGGGGGCTAAAGTCTAAGGTATGATCTTTTTTAGATTTGAAGTCATCTACTAACTTAAAGAAATAGAACTTAAATACCAACTGAACATATTGTTGGATGTCAGGAGTTAATCCGAGACTCTGATTGATTACCCGATTAAGCGTATCTTCTACAGTCCAAGCAAGCTCAGCAGAAGATTTGGCACCAATCATTCGCCCAGAACCTTTCAATGTATGAAAATGACGGCGGATTTCAGTAAGCGTAGCAATATTTTTAGATTGCATCCATTCGTGAATCAAAGATTGTAATTCAACAAAAATTTCTTCAATTTCTTCGACAAATATTTCAAGAAATTCATCGTCTTGTTGAGAGTAGCTATCTTCCGGTAGCATCATTGCTTCAGTTAAAGTTTTTAATATTTCTTTCATAGCAAAGGCTTCTTTTGCTTGTCTCCAAAATGGAGAAAAACGACAGAGTCAACACCAGAAAAATAGCTGTTTCCCCAATATTTATCTGGTGTTGTTAATACTTTTTAGAAGAATAGCGGTACAGAAACAGCTATTCTCATCCCCAATTTAATCAGGTAATTTAAAGTCCGTTACCGATTCACGTAATGACTCTGCCATGTTTGCTAGTTCAGAAACAGAGCGTGCTGTATCAAAAGTTGCAGTTGTCGTTTGTGAAGTAATTTCTTGTACGACTGTCATGGTGGTAGCAATGTGGCTGGCAGATGCAGATTGAAGTTTTGCTGCATCAGAAATGCTGGCAATTAAGTTTGCCAAATCACCCGATACTTTTTGAATTTCATCCAAGGCAATACCCGCGTCTTTTGCCAAGTTTGCACCACGCACAACTTCAGTGGTGGTTTGTTCCATCGAAATAACAGCTTCATTTGTATCGGTCTGAATTGTTTTAACCAGAGTTTCGATCTGTTTAGTTGCCGATGCAGAACGCTCTGCAAGACGCTGTACTTCATCAGCAACTACGGCGAAACCACGACCTGCTTCACCAGCCATAGATGCTTGAATTGCTGCGTTTAATGCAAGAATGTTAGTTTGGTCGGCAATATCGTTAATGAGTGATACGATGTTACCAATTTCTTGTGAAGACTCACCCAATCGCTTAATACGTTTAGATGTTTCTTGAATCTGTTCACGGATTGTGTCCATACCTTCAATTGAACGGTTTACCACTTGTGCACCATTAGAGGCAATTTGTACCGAACGCTCAGCTACCTCAGCAGACTCAGATGCATTTGAAGATACTTGGTCAATCGATTGCGCCATTTCATTCATTGCTGTTGATGCACCAGCAATTTCTTGAGCCTGATGCTCAGACGCCTCTGCTAATTGGTTCGTAATACTCTGCGTATCTTGCGTATAGCGAGCAACTTCTTGAGAGGTTTCATGAATACGGGATACAAGGTCACGTAGTTGGTCAATCGCAAAGTTAATCGAGTCGGCAATCGCTCCCGTAAAATCCTCAGATACGGTTGCATATGAACGTAAGTCACCATCTGCAAGATCGGCAATTTCATCAAGTAAACGTAAAATCGCGTTTTGGTTACGGTCATACTCGTCTTGTAATCGAGTAACACGTTGCTTATCCATCACACTACGTAATGTGATCAATTTAAATACAGAGAAGATTAAGCCTGCTAAAGAACTGATTAGCACCGCACCTAACAATAAAGTAAGCCAGTTCTTTCTTGCTACATCAGATAAATGCCCCAAGTTATCTAACATCACATCTGATTTAGAGAAGATCTGAGAAGATGCCTGACGAACATTGACAATCTGGTTACCATTTTTTAATACCGTGGCAGCAGCAGATTTTAAGACTTTGTCATATTCAGATTTAATACTTTCTAATGATTCACGTAAAGCCGGATCAGCAATACGATCAACACCCAATTCAGCATTACCATTAAGTTCAGCATTTAAATACGTACCAAACGTATCAATGTCTACACCAAAATCGCTAGTCGATACATTACCATCAGTACCACTTAATACCGAGTTAATAGAACGTAAAATACGTTCGGCAATAAACACCTGGTTTTTAGCAATAATTACCTGACTACTTGGCAAACCTTGACGCGCCATTTGGTCAACCATCAAGTTATATTCTGCCTGAATCTCAGGAACGGTTTCGCTAATAGAGATGTTGGTGTCATATAGCTGGTTAAGGACTTTTTGATGTGCTGAAATCAAATCGATGTTTTTTGACAGTTCAGTCCACATAACTTGAACTTTTTGATATTCATCAGTCGACTTACCGTGAATATTTTCAATCTCAAGTAAGTTTTCATTAAAGTCTTTTTGAGACTGCTGTAGCTTGGTGATTGCCTCTTGAGAGCCAGACTCAGTTGCTTCAGTTGCTTGTTTAGAAATCGTTTGAGATAACAAACGTAACTCACCGAGACTTCGAATTAACTGGTTATGACGTGGAACGTTATAGAACAGATAGGCTAGAGAAACTAATGCAAGCACAAAACATAAAAGTGCTGCATATAGGATTGGCTTGGACTTTTCACTTTCCCCAAATAAACTGGCAAATTGCTCAATTTTTGACTGGATTGTTGCAATAAAATTGACACCCGATTTTTCGGACGCAACTCGACTACTGCCTTTCTTTTTAAGCTTAAAGCCCATAGCTTTTCCCCAGAAAAATACTCTGTTTTCACAGCGTAAAAATTAGTTTATAAATTTTGTCGATGCATTCATGTAATGTGAGTTTTGCAATAAACGACTAAATAAAAAGACATGCCAATGCTGGTTATGTTGATGAAAATAACCTTGGCAATATTCTTTTAGATTTTCCTCTAAGTCTAAGCTTTGAGAAAAAAAGCTTTTTTTATTAAAGTGCTGAATCCCCAAAACCTGATCCACGACCAACCCCACATACTGGTCGCGATGGCTAATACACAATACTTTTTGAGTTGACGAAAATGAACTTCGTTGCCCTAAAATAAAATGCGCCAAATCAGACACTGAAAGTAGTCTTCCTCGAATATTTGCCAATCCCTTTACCCAACTTTGGGTATTTGGAACTGGTGTATATTTTGGTGGATAGATTACTTCTGACACTTCCCCAAGTGGTGCGACGAAGTATTGCCCTCTCATTTCAAAAGCAATTCCTGACCATCGCTGTGCTTCATTTTGAACTGAAGCGTAATTCTTATTACCCCGTTTAGACAAACGAAGTAACTCGATAAATCCATTCGCTGCCATACTCGATCCTATAAAACGGGTACAAAATGCCCGTTATTTATGTTTTTATGGATGGATGAGTTAATTTAGAAATTGTTTAATTACATCAATCAATTGATTTTCTTCGATTGGCTTAATCAAATAATCGATTGCACCTTGACGCTTGCCCCATACACGGTCAGTTGCCTGATCTTTAGTACTCACAATCACAACAGGGATATGCTTAGTGTCTTCATCACGAGTAATCTGACGTGTTGCCTGAAAACCATTTACACCCGGCATTACAACATCCATCAATACAAGATCTGGTTGCTCTGCTTTTGCAAGAGTTACACCATCTGCACCATTTGATGCTTCAAGCACGTCATAACCATGTTTAGTTAGGATTTCTTTAAAACGAAAAGTTTCTGTTGGTGAATCATCTACAATGAGAATACGTGCCATTTTTTTGCCCTCAAATTATTGTTTATGAACTTACATGATTACGAATCGCGTTTAACAATTCATCTTTGCTAAAAGGTTTCGTCAAGTATTCATCTGAACCTACCACACGCCCTTTTGCCTGATCAAATAAACCATCTTTACTAGAGAGCATGATAACGGGAATGTTCTGATAATTTTGAGAGTTTTTTATCAAAGCACAAGTTTGATAACCATCTAAACGAGGCATCATGATATCGACAAAAACAATATCCGGATTTGCTTCTGCAATTTTGGACAAAGCTTCAAACCCATCCACAGCAGTAATGACTTCACAGCCTTCACGCTGTAATAAGGTTTCTGCTGTACGGCGAATGGTTTTTGAGTCATCAATCACCATTACTTTCAGATTTTGGAATGCATCTTCCATTTAATCTTCCATCCCCATAAAAATAAAATATAAATGCAATTTAACTTAAATTTGTTTTTACACATTTATACGCATTTTTAACATATCTCATGTTCTATTTTCAATGAGGCATTTTTGTCTACTTTCTCATTTATAAACAATAACTTTTAACCTCATCACACTTTAATTAAAATTATCATTTTTTTTATAATGACTATATTTTTATTCAGCTAAATAATAATTAATATAATGAAGATTAAATATTTAAAAATAAGCGACTTAGCTATCTTTTTTGGGGATTTTCAATGAATGACAGGATGAAATATGCCTTTTACAGGAACTGTTTGTCTGTATCTATAGGCATTATTTCCTTCGGATCACTCTTTTTCTTACCCTCTGGTGTTGCTATTGCCGATACGCCTAAAGCGGTTTGGTATCGTTATTATGATCAACATGGTATTGCCAATATTAGTACATCGGTCACACCCGCTCATATTCGTTATGGCTATGAAGCTCTAGATCGTAATATGCAAGTGATAAAAAGAAACCATTCTTATAATGCTGAAGCTGATTTAAATCAATCAAGTCAACGGGCATTATTGGCGCGACATAAAGAACAAGATATCAAATTAAAAAAAGCTTATAGCAATAGTAAGACAGCTTCGATTAAAAGAGATCAGGCATTAGTGTCTATAAAAAAGCAAATTAATTATCAGCAGGAACAACTTAATCAATTACAACAAGACAAAATTTTATTTAAGCGTCAGGAAATGGAGTATTTCAGAAAAGGAGAACCGATTCCTGAGCGTCATAAGGCTTTGATTGAAAACAATCTAAATAATATTAATCGGGTTAAACAAACACTTGAAACACTTTCCAAGACCTATAACCGAACCAACAATGAGTATGAAAATATTATCGATCGTTTAAAAAAGCTTGAATAACTGCAAAGGTTTATCAAGAATAGGGGCAAAATAAAATTTGAATTATAGGATGATGCTGTATGCACAGGATGCATCTCACCCCTTCTACTTTTTTTAAACTGAGTATTATTAGTTTATGTTTAATTTTAGCTGCATGTAATCAGCAGGAAACAACCAAAACTACTGAATCAGCTCCTGTCAAAATTGAGCTTATTCCTCAAGACCTTATTGCAGTTAAACAAGGAGCACTTGACTCTCAAACTGCATTTACAGGAACTATTCGAGCGGTTCAGCAAAGTTCCATTCAGGCACAAGTGAGTGCAACGGCGACGAATGTCACTGCAAATGTGGGTCAACAGGTACAAAAAGGCCAAGTTCTAGTCAGATTAAATAATCAGGACAATGTTGCACGATTAGCACAAGCACGAGCTAACCTTGCATCAGCTCAGTCACAAGCTGAACTTGCTCGTAATTTGATGAACCGAAAACAAAGATTATTTAATCAAGGTTTTATTGCTCGTGTCGAGTTTGAACAAAGTCAGGTTGACTATAAAGGCCAGCTTGAAAGTGTAAAAGCACAACAAGCCAATGTTGATATTGCTAAAAAAGCGGATCAAGACGGAATTATTACTAGTCCAATTTCAGGTGTGATTACTAAACGCCAAGTTGAACCCGGCCAAACTGTTTCAGTTGGACAAACACTATTTGAAATCGTAAATCCAGATCAACTTGAAATACAGGCCAAGTTGCCAATTGAACAGCAAGCTGCACTTAAGGTCGGTAGTAACATTCAATATCAAATTCAGGGCAATTCAAAACAATTAAATGCAACGCTAACTCGCATTTCACCTGTTGCAGATCAAGATAGTCGACAAATTGAGTTCTTTGCTGCTCCTAAAGAAAAAATTGATTCGTTAAGCATTGGAGCTTTCATTAATGGAAACATTCTGCGCAATGACACTCATCAAGGCCAAACGATTCCTTTAGATAGCATTCAAAATATGCAACATGACCCGTTTGTATGGGTGATACGCAATCACACTATTCAAAAAGTTAAAATTCGGGTGGTTGAACAGCGTTATAACGACAATATTGCTTTAGTCGAAGGTTTACAAAGCACAGATCTGGTCAGCCGTATTCAATTTGAAGATTCCGACATTAATAAAAAAGTGACAGTTACAACCGACAAAAATAAATAAGGTAGCAAATAGCGTATGTGGTTTACTCGAATCAGTGTGAAATACCCCGTTTTTACCATTATGATGATGCTCAGCTTAATGGTACTCGGGTTGGCCTCTTGGAAACGTATGACTGTCGAAGAGTTTCCAAATATAGATTTCCCATTCGTAGTGGTCACTACGCAATATGCGGGTGCGTCGCCTGAAGCGGTTGAGTCAGATATTACAAAAAAACTTGAAGATCAAATCAATACAATTTCAGGAATTAAACAGATTACCTCACGCTCAAGTGAAGGCCTTTCAATGGTGATTGCCGAGTTTAATCTTGATACTTCTTCGGCGATTGCTGCTCAGGATGTTCGTGACAAAATTGCACCCGTCACAGCGCAGTTCCGTGATGAAATTGATACACCGATTGTGCAACGCTATGACCCCTCTTCTAGCCCAATCATGTCAGTCGTATTTGAATCAAACAGCATGAGTTTGGCGCAATTAAGTTCGTATGTAGATAAAAAAATCGTACCTCAGCTTAAAACGGTTTCGGGTGTCGGTAATGTGAATTTATTGGGCGACGCTAAACGGCAAATACGAATAAAGGTTATTCCTGCACAATTGCAAAGCTACGGCATTGGTATTGATCAGGTCATTAACACGCTAAAAAATGAAAATATTGAAGTGCCTGCAGGGACCTTACAGCAAAAAAATTCTGAACTGGTTGTACAGATTCAATCAAAAGTTATTCATCCCCTTGCATTTGGTGATTTGGTCATTGCCAATAAAAATGGTTCACCCATTTTTTTAAAGCAAGTGGCAACTGTTGAGGACACACAAGCCGAACTACAATCGAGTGCCTTTTATAATGGAAGAACTGCGGTCTCAGTCGATATCTTAAAAAGTTCCGATGCCAATGTAATTAAAGTCGTCGATCAGACTTATCAAACGTTAGAGAAATTAAAAGATCAAATGCCTGCGGGTTTAGATTACAAAGTCGTAGCTGATAGCTCTAAAGGTATTCGCGCTTCAATCAAAGATGTTGTTCGAACCATTATTGAAGGTGCTGCTTTAGCAGTTCTCATTGTTTTACTCTTTTTAGGCTCTTTCCGCTCTACAGTTATTACTGGTTTAACCTTACCGATTACTTTGCTCGGAACCTTAACTTTTATTTGGGCATTTGGGTTTAGCATTAACATGATGACGCTGTTAGCTTTATCACTCAGTATTGGTTTACTCATTGATGACGCAATTGTAGTTCGCGAAAATATCGTCCGACATACTGAACTGGGCAAAGACCATGTGACCGCTGCTCTTGAAGGGACAAAAGAAATTGGTTTAGCTGTACTCGCAACCACGCTTACTATTGTCGCAGTCTTTCTACCCGTAGCCTTTATGGGTGGTCTGATTGGACGCTTCTTTTATCAATTTGGTGTAACTGTCAGTACGGCTGTTTTAATTTCAATGTTTATTAGCTTTACGCTTGATCCAATGCTTTCAGCTCATTGGAAAGATCCTGTAAAGAAAAAAGATAATTGGCTACAACGTTTTTTTAACCATATTTCTAATTTGCTAGATCGGCTTACTCATGTTTATGAAAAGCTATTAAAGCTTGCTCTACGCTTTCGTTTTATTACCGTCATCGTTGCAATCGCTTCATTATTTGCTGCATTAGGACTATCTAAACTCATCGGTACCGAATTTGTACCTACACCAGATAAAGGTGAAGTCCGTATCCAGTTCGAGACTCCTGTAGATTCTTCTTTAGAATATACCCAAGCCAAATTACATCAGGTCGATCAAATTATTAGACAATTCCCCGATGTGGTTTCTACTTATGGCGTGGTTAACAGTGAAGTAGACTCTGGTAAAAATCATGCTGGTTTAGGGGTGACCTTAAAACCGAAACAAGAACGTAGCTCAGATCTGAATACTCTCAACAATGAGTTCCGTGATCGTTTGCAAACTGTAGCGGGTATTCGAGTGACCTCTGTTGCCGCAGCACAAGACTCTGTCTCTGGCGGACAAAAGCCAATCATGATTTCTATTAAAGGATCTGACCTAAATGAACTACAGAAAATTTCAGATCGCTTTATTGCTGAAATGGAAAAAATTAAAGGCGTAGTTGATTTAGAAAGCTCATTGAAAGAACCTAAACCGACTTTAGGTGTTCATATTAATCGCGTGCTAGCAAGTGATTTGGGCTTATCTGTTTCCCAAATTGCGAATGCCATTAGACCATTAATTGCGGGCGATAATGTCACCACTTGGGAAGACCGCGACGGCGAAACTTATGATGTAAATTTACGTTTAAATGAAAATAAACGTATGCTTCCGCAAGATGTTCAAAATTTATATATCAACTCTAATAAAACCAATGCAGCTGGACAAAATATATTAGTTCCATTGAGTGCCGTCGCAACGACCGAAGAAAAGCTTGGGGCTTCGCAAATTAACAGACGTGATCTTGAACGTGAGGTTCTTATTGAAGCAAATACCTCAGGTCGCCCGAGTGGAGATATTGGTCAAGACATCGACAAAATGCAAAAGGCGTTTAAGCTACCTGCAGGCTATACATTTGATACTCAAGGAGCAAACGCCGATATGGCTGAATCTGCGGGATACGCATTAACAGCCATTACCCTATCGATTGTATTTATTTATATCGTGTTAGGTTCTCAGTTTAATAGCTTTATTCATCCCGCAGCAATTATGGCGTCTTTACCTTTGTCATTGATTGGTGTTTTTCTTGCCCTATTCTTGTTCCAAAGCACCCTAAATCTGTTTTCGATTATTGGTATTATCATGCTGATGGGACTTGTCACTAAAAATGCGATTTTGCTGATCGATTTTATTAAGAAAGCGATGGATCAGGGTGTGAGCCGTTATGACGCTATTTTACAAGCTGGTAAGACCCGTTTACGTCCAATTTTGATGACCACAAGTGCTATGGTGATGGGGATGGTTCCCTTAGCTTTAGGTCTCGGCGAAGGCGGTGAGCAAAGCGCACCAATGGCTCATGCGGTTATTGGTGGTGTGATAACCTCTACTCTGTTGACTCTTGTGGTTGTACCCGTCATTTTCACTTATCTGGATGACTTGAAAAACTTTATGCTGCGTCAAACACGACGATTCATGTCATAATGCAGCGATTATCGTATAATCTGCGTTTTTATAACGCTTAACTTTTAGGACTTTTTCCATGCGCGCAAGCCGCTTTTTATTTGCAACGTTGAGAGAAACCCCAAATGATGCTGAAGTGATTTCACACCAGCTCATGTTACGTGCGGGGATGATTCGTAAATTGGCATCTGGTTTATATACATGGCTGCCGATGGGAACACGTGTGCTTAAAAAAGTAGATGCGATTGTTCGTGAAGAAATGAACCGTTCAGGCGCAATGGAAGTATTCATGCCCGTGACTCAACCCGCAAGTCTTTGGGAAGAATCAGGTCGATATGAACAATATGGCCCTGAGTTATTACGTTTTAAAGATCGTCATACGAACCCATTTGTACTTGGGCCAACGCATGAAGAAGTTATTACTGATATGGCGCGTAACGAATTAAAAAGTTATAAGCAGCTTCCTGTAAATTTCTATCAAATTCAAACTAAATTCCGTGATGAAATCCGTCCACGTTTTGGTGTAATGCGTTCACGTGAGTTCATCATGAAAGATGCTTATTCTTTCCATGCAACTCAAGAATCATTACAAGAAACTTATGATGTGATGTACGACACTTATAGCCGTATTTTCACTCGTTTAGGTTTAGATTTCCGTCCTGTACAAGCTGATACAGGTTCTATCGGTGGTTCAGCTTCCCACGAATTCCACGTATTGGCTGCTAGTGGTGAAGATGACATCGCATTTTCAACTGAATCTGATTATGCAGCAAACGTTGAAATGGCTGAGGCTGTTTTGGTGGGTGAACGCGCAGCACCGACACAAGAATTTAAATTGGTTGAAACGCCAAACCAAAAAACGATTGATGATGTCTGCCAATTCTTAAATGCTGATCCAAAGCAATCTGTTAAAGCATTATTGGTTCAAGGCATTGCTGATGAAAAAGGTAATGTTCCTGTCGTTGCTCTATTTGTACGTGGTGACCACGAACTTAATGAGATTAAAGCTGAGAAGCATCCTTTAGTTGCTGCGCCTCTTACTTTTGCAACTGAAGAACAACTTCAAGCATTTGGTTTAACTGCTGGCTTTACAGGTCCACAAGGTTTAGTCGAAAAAGGCTTAACCGTAATTGTTGACCGTGCTGCATCGGTTCTTTCTGACTTCGTTGCTGGTGCAAATGAAGCGGACAAACATGCGGTTGGCGTAAACTGGGAACGTGATGCGCAAATTAGCGAAATTTTTGACTTACGTAATGTGGTTGAAGGCGATCCATCTCCAGATGGCAAAGGTACACTACAAATTAAACGTGGTATCGAAGTAGGTCATATTTTCCAGCTAGGTACTAAATACTCTGAAGCTTTAGGCTGTAAAGTTCTAGGTGAAGATGGCAAACCATTTACAGTAACTATGGGATGCTACGGTATTGGTGTAACTCGTGTTGTTGCAGCTGCAATTGAACAAAACTACGACGACAAAGGTATTATCTGGCCTCAAGCCATTGCACCTTTTGAAATTGCAATTGTTCCAATGAATGCGCACAAATCACCACGTACTCTTGAAGCAGCAGAGTCTCTGTATGCAGAACTTCAAGCTCAAGGTTTTGATGTATTACTTGATGATCGTAACGAACGCCCAGGCGTTAAATTCTCTGACCTTGAATTAATGGGTATTCCGCACCGTATTGTGATTGGTGAAAAAGGTCTTGATGCGGGTACTTTTGAATATAAAGGCCGTCGCGATGCTGAAGCGAGCAATTTAACTAAAGAAGAACTTTTAGTTAAGTTAGCGCGTTAATAAATACCTAAATAAAAAAGCAGCTTTTCGAAGCTGCTTTTTTTAACTCAATTTTTATGCCTGAACCGTTAAGTCCTTAACAGTCGTTGATGAACCATTGTTTTTAACCGACTCAATTCCTTTATCTCGTGAAGCTTCACTCGCATAAAACTGACTCGTACCAATAATCTGATGATTTGCAGCTTTCAAATTGAAATAAGGTTTCCCATTCTTTGCAGTTAAACGCTCATATCGGGCGTCATCACCACTGTTTTTCTGAATTGACTCAATACCATTTACAGCAGAGGCTTTTGCCTTATATAGCTCGCTATTTAAAATAGGCTCACCATTTCCTGCCTTTAAGATAAAGCGATATTGTCCATCCCTCGCTTGTGAAATTTCGTACCATCCTGCCATAAAAACCTCATTTTTTTGTTGGTGTGGGTATGACTTTCGTTATTATTCTGGACGAAAGTTATTTGTTATTAATGACAATATAAAGGCGTAAATATCCCTTGAACAGTCCATTTTTTATACTTTTTCGTAATAAAATTATAATGATGTTAGGAATTTAAAAAGCAGAGATATAAACGTATATCTCTGCTGAAATGTAATAATAATTAACAGTTTAAGCTTTTTTTACAAATTCAGATTTAAGTTTCATCTGACCAATACCATCAATTTTGCAATCAATATTGTGGCCATCACTTGCATCTGGAACTAAACGAATCGTTTTTACCTTTGTCCCTACTTTAACGACTGAAGAAGAGCCTTTAATTTTTAAGTCTTTAATTACAGTGACGCTATCACCGTCTGCCAAGACATTTCCATTTGCATCTTTAATAATTTCTTGTTCTTCAGTTGCTGATGCTTCTCCTTCTTTCCACTCATGTGAACATTCAGGACAAATCAATAAGTCGCCATCTTGGTAAGTATATTCTGATTGGCATTTTGGGCAGTTTGGCAATGACATGAAAAAAATCTCAAAAAGTATATTATGCGAGATATGACTCATTTTTTAAAGTTTTAAATAATAGACTTTTACCAAAAAAAAATTTATATATTCATTTTAAGTTTTTACTTAATAAATATTCTTTCAAAATAATTGCATGGTTATTTTCAACATCTTTTGCTGAATATAAAAGCGTAACTGTATGTTTTGCTATGATGTGTTGTAGCTCTTCAACGGCGGAATTGGTTTCAAGCTCTTTTAAATAACGCTGTTTAAACTCTTGCCAATGATCTGGCGTTGCAGCATGAAACCATTTTCTAAGTTCTGTCGAGGGTGCTATTTCTTTTAGCCACAAATCCAAATGAGCATTTTCCTTACTAATTCCCCTACTCCATAAACGGTCAACCAAAATTCGCTTTCCATCACTGGGCTCAGCAGTTTCATAAATTCTTTTAATATGTATATCCATTTCTGACACCTACTCAGCTCAATCTAAATATCATTGGCTTAATCATCACATTGATTTGCCTTCCTCTACAATCTAAATCTTTTGTGCTAAATATTGTCTCAATTTGCCATTACTGATTAATTCAGGCATATAAATTGCTTTTGAATTTTTCATTATTTTATCAAATGGTAAAAAATGAAATATTATATTTATCCGTGTTCATCTCAAAAAGATGCCCCTTATTTGATTTTCTCATCTGGGTTAGGTGGTCATGCTAGTTTTTGGAGCCCACAACTTGAATCGTTGAGTACGCATTTCAACATTGTGACTTATGACCAAGAAGGCTGTCATCAAGACAGTGCTTTATTACCTTCACATTACCATATGTGTGACATGGCCAATCAAGTACTACATTTATTAGAACATCTTCAAATTCATGAATTCCATATGATCGGGCATGCTTTGGGTGGCATCATCGGAATGGAACTCGCAAAGCAACTACAATCTAGCTCAATTACCATGCTCAGCCTGACACTGATTAATGCGTGGGATGAGCTAGATGCCCATACACAAAAATGTTTTGATGCCCGTATCGCATTATTAGCGTCAGCAGGTGCTGAAGCCTATGTGCGTGCACAGGCATTATTTTTGTATCCTCCAGCATGGATTTCTCAGAATCATAGCCACATTAAAAGTACCGAAGATATTCAGCTCCAAGGTTTTCCGCCCAAGACAAATGTATTTGCACGACTCAAAGCATTGATGCGCTTTCAATTACAATCAGAGCACGTACAAGCACTACAAGACACTGCAATTCATATCGTTGCCAATCAAGATGATTTTTTAGTTCCAGCACATAAATCACAAGATCTTTTTACCAAACTTGGTCATGGTCAACTCTGCATTTTACCCTCTGGTGCCCATGCTTCCACAGTGATCGAATCTCAACAACTAAATCAAACTTTCATTCAATTTTTCCATAGCATTAAGGCCTTATCATGAATGCAAAAACATTAAATATGTTAGATCAACTCTTTTTAGAAGCTAGAACCCACAGCACGTGGTTAGATAAAGCCGTCAGCCCCGAGCAAATTCAACAAATTTATGATCTGGTCAAAATGGCACCGACTTCTGCCAACTGTAGTCCTGCTCGTTTTGTATTTTTAACAACCCCTGAAGCTAAACAAAAACTCAAGCCAGCATTGTCGTCTGGCAATGTAGAAAAGACGATAACAGCTCCTGTCACTGTTTTGGTTGCAACCGATGCAAGATTTTATGACAAACTGCCAGAACTATTTCCGTATGCCGATGCAAAATCATGGTTTACATCAAGTGATGCCGTAGCACATGAAACTGCCTTTCGTAATAGTTCATTGCAAGCTGCATATTTAATTATGGCATGCCGTAGTTTAGGTTTAGATACGGGTCCAATGTCTGGTTTTGATGCGAAACAAGTTGATGAGCTATTTTTTGCAGGGACAAATCATCATATTAATCTCATCATTAACATCGGCTATGGCGACCCTCAGAAAGTTTATACACGCCTTCCTCGTTTAAATTTTGAAGAGGCTTGTCGAGTGGAATGAGTTAAGTCCATAACACCCTCTTCAATCTCAAAAGAGAAATACTTTAGTCCTACACGGCGACTTCAATGTCGCCTTTTTTTGTTCTGCTGTTTTATAAAATTGGATGTAATACACACTCCAAAAGTAAAATTGATCAAATGATGCACAATGAAGCAAGTTAGTTCCTCCTTGGTGCACAATCGCATTATTTTTTACCATTTGATAAAAATTATACCAAACAATAAACTCAATACATTGATAAATATATAAATATTAAAGTTGGCACGCGCTATGCATTATTAAAAATACAAACAAATACTGAAAATTATATCGTTTATAGCTTTCAGTTCGACTTCCTAAACTCACGATGGGGAATCAAGATGAAGATCGGCGTTTTTTGTCCAATTGGAAATAATGGCTGGCTGCTTTCAGAAAATGCACCGCAATATAAACCTACCTTTGAATTAAACAAACAAATTGTACAGCGTGCTGAACACTACGGTTTTGACTTTGCCCTTTCCATGATTAAGTTACGTGGTTTTGGCGGAAAAACTGAGTTTTGGGACTATAACCTGGAAACATTTACCCTCATGGCAGGTCTCGCCGCTGTCACCAGTAAAATCCAAATTTATGCAACCGCTGCAACACTAGTCATGCCTCCTGCAATTGTGGCACGTATGGCATCGACCATAGATTCGATTTCCAACGGTCGCTTTGGACTAAACGTCGTGACGGGATGGCAAATGCCTGAATATTCCCAAATGGGTATGTGGCCTGGCGATGAATATTTTGCTAAGCGCTATGACTACTTATCTGAGTATGTCGAAGTTTTGCGTGAACTTTGGGCAACCGGAAAATCAGACCTAAAAGGCGAGTTCTTCCAGATGAATGATTGTCAGGTCAAACCACAGCCTCAAGCTGATATGAAAATTATCTGTGCAGGACAATCAGATGCTGGTTTAGCTTTTTCCGCAAAATATGCTGACTACAACTTTGTTTTCGGAAAAGGTTTAAACACACCGACAGCGTATGCCGAAATTAATGATCGTTTAAAAGCTCAAACTGACAAAACTGGACGCAATGTACAGACCTATGTGTTGTTTATGGTAATTACTGCCGAAACAGATGAAGCTGCAATGCAGAAGTGGCAACACTATAACGACGGTGCGGACATGGAAGCTATCCGTTGGTTACAAGACCAAGGTGCAAAAGATAAAGTGTCTGGCACTGACACCAATATTCGCCACATGGCCTCTAGCGTTTCTCCCGTCAATATCAATATGGGCACCATTGTTGGCTCTTTTAAAAATGTCGCAAAAATGCTCGATCAAATTTCCGAGATTAAAGGGACAGAGGGAATTTTGTTGACCTTTGATGACTTTTTACAAGGCGTAGAAGATTTTGGTCAACGCATTCAACCGCTCATGAAATGTCGTGAAAGTGTCGTTACCGAACTGGCAGAGCAAGCCGAACCAACTGTTTTGGAGAAAAGCGCATGAATGAAATGTCTAATATTGTATGTGCAGAATTCACGGCACAGATTGGTACAGGCAAAGTGTTGAAAGCCGAACCTGAACATATTCAATTAGCACCAGAACAAACTGCGCTTATTGTGATTGATATGCAAAATGCCTACACCTCTTTAGGTGGGTATTTAGATTTAGCAGGTTTTGATGTCTCAAAGACTAAACCCGTAGTCGAAAATATTAAAAAGGCGATTGATGCTGCACACAGTGCAGGGATTCAGGTCATCTATTTTCAAAATGGCTGGGATAAAAACTACGTCGAAGCTGGTGGTCTAGGCTCACCAAATTTTCATAAATCCAATGCCTTAAAAACCATGCGTAAATGCCCCGAATTACAAGGCCAACTTTTATCTAAAGGCGGTTGGGACTTTGCTTTAATTGATGAGTTACAACCTCTTCCACAAGACATCATTATTGAAAAGCCACGTTATAGCGGTTTCTTTAACACAGCGCTCGACAGCATTTTACGTGCTCGTGGCATTCGTAATTTGGTCTTTGTAGGCATTGCCACCAATGTCTGTGTCGAGTCGACCTTACGTGATGGTTTCTTTTTGGAATATTTCGGTGTTGCACTTAAAGATGCTTGCTATCAAGCCGGACCTCAAGAGGCTCATGACGCAGCCCTATATAACATTAAAACTTTTTTTGGCTGGGTATCTGACACCAATAGTTTTATTGAAACCTTTAGTTCGGCATCAACATTGCTACAGCAATCTGCCTAATTCATACATTTAATTTTATCTAAATTTTTTGATTTGGAGCATCTTATGTCTAAACAAGTTGTTATTCCTGAAGGAACATCGGCACCACTTGCACCCTATGTTCCTGCAACCAAAGCAGACAATATTGTGTATGTCTCAGGCACATTGGCTTTTGATGAAAATAATAATGTGGTCTGTATTGGTGATGCCGCAGGACAGACTCGCCATATTTTAGAAACGATCAAAAAAGTGATTGAAACTGCGGGCGGTACCATGGGTGACGTAACGTTCAATTCCATTTTCATTAAAGATTGGGCGGACTATAGCGCAGTAAATACGGTATATGCAGAATATTTTCCGGGTGACAAACCTGCTCGCTTTTGTATCCAGTGCGGCTTGGTAAAACCCGATGCCTTAATTGAAATTGCATCGATTGCCCATGTGGGATAAACGATGTCACTGATAAAAACCTTCAGCATCATAACTGATGTGATGTTTTAGCCTCGATTCATTGTAATGATCATGCATTGGGGTTGGAGAGCAATCATGCAAAAAAGAGAAGAGAAACAGGTTTTAACTCCATCTGCTATTCAGCAGGCTCAAACATGCTCAACACACTTAGAAGTAGATCAGCATACTTTTAGACAAGGCATGACCAATCTTGGAGCAGCAGTGAATGTCATCACGACAGATGGACCTGCGGGACAGGCTGGCTTTACAGCCTCCGCTGTATGTAGCGTAACCGATACACCACCGACACTATTGGTTTGTCTCAATCGCTCAGCATCTGTGTTTAATACTTTTAAACAAAACGAGGTGCTTTGTGTCAATACTTTAGCTGCCCATCAAAGTACGCTATCTACAATATTCGGCGGAAAAACACCAATGTCAGAACGCTTTGCTCATGGGGAATGGAGCAAGCTAATCACTGGTTCTCCGATTTTGAATGAGGCCTTGGTGTCATTTGATTGTGAAATTGTACAAAGCATGAGTATCGGTAGTCATGATGTCTTGTTTTGTGCGGTCAAAGCAATGAAACACCAAAGTGGACTTAATGCACTTATGTACTTCAACCGCAATTATTGCGAATTACAAACAGCATGCTAATGCAGATAAAAAATGAAAAAGAGGATCTGTTATGCGAACAAAAGAATCTTGGTTTCCTAAATTTAAGCCGCACACAGGTAATTTAGAAACTCCCGTACAAATTGATGAATATCTCCCTCCCGGTAAAAGTATTGTTTTGGGGTTACAACATGCTTTTGCTATGTTCGGAGCAACTGTTTTAGCTCCGTTACTCATGGGCTTTGATCCGAACCTCACCATTTTTATTACTGGTATTGGCACCATCTTGTTCTTTTTAATTACAGGTGGGCGTATGCCTAGCTATCTCGGATCAAGCTTCGCCTTTATTGGCGCAGTCGCAGCAGCAACAGGCTATGCAGGGGTCGGATCAAATCCAAATTTAGCTGTGGCGCTGGGCGGTACAATCATTTGCGGTTTGATTTATGCATGCATCGGTTTAATTGTAATGAAAACTGGAACTGCATGGATTGAAAAACTCATGCCCCCCGTGGTCACTGGTGCAATTGTCATGATTATTGGTTTAAACCTTGCACCTGTAACAATTAAAAGTGTTTCGACAAATAGCTTTGACACGTGGATGGCAGTCATTACCATTTTATGCATTAGTGCCGTTGCTGTTTTTACAAGAGGTATGATTCGCCGCCTTTTATTACTCATCGGGCTCATCAGTGCTTATTTTATTTATTTTCTACTCACCAATATCTTAGGGTTAGGCAAACCCATCGATTTTAATGCAATCAGTCAAGCTGCATGGTTTGGCCTACCCACTTTTCACTCACCTGTTTTTAATGCCAAAGCTATTTTATTGATTGCACCTGTTGCGCTTATTTTAGTCGCTGAAAACTTGGGACATTTTAAAGCGGTTTCTGCCATGACAGAACGTAATTTATCGCCATATATGGGGCGTGCTTTTTTTGCAGATGGTATCTGTACAAGTTTATCAGCTTCTGTTGGTGGTACAGGGATGACGACTTATGCTGAAAATATTGGAGTAATGGCTGTAACTAAAGTCTATTCAACGACTATTTTTGTGATTGCGGGACTATTTGCAATTCTACTCGGTCTATCTCCTAAATTTGGAGCAATCATTAGTACCATCCCTGTTGCTCTATTAGGCGGTGCGTCCATTGTTGTCTTTGGCTTAATTACTGTAGCTGGAGCAAAAATTTGGATCGATAACAAAGTTGATTTCACCAAAAATAGTACTTTAATCATTGCAGCAGTCAGCCTGATTATGGGTGCTGGTAATTTAAGTCTACATATTGGGCCATTTGACCTAGGGGGTATTGGAACTGCGACACTTGCAGCAATTGTGCTTAACCTATTACTCAACAGAACGGAAAAATCCGAAAGCCAATCTATTGAAAAATCAGTAGAACCGCTTAATTCTGTCCCACATCTCTAGTTCTGGAGAAACTCCTTGATTCAAAGTGTTTCATTTATCGGTTTAGGTGCAATGGGATGGCACATGGCTTCCCATTTAACCCAAGTATGCAGCCAAGTCTATGTTTGGAATCGTACTTTTGCTAAAGCAAAGCAACATGAACAAACCTTTGGTACGCAGGCTGTAGACCTGACACAAGCTCTACAAGCAGATATTATCTTTTCATGCCTACCGACTAGCCAAGATGTAGAAAATTTAATTGCGGATTCTCAACTAAAACAAGGCTGTATTTGGGTGGATTGCACTAGCGGTGTGCCAGAGACTGCAAGAAAACTCAGCCAACAGCTCAAAGTAAATGGAGTTGATTATTTAGATGCACCAGTTTCAGGACAAACGATTGGAGCTGAACGAGGAACTCTCACGGTAATGGTCGGAGGTGACGAGTCTGCTTTTAAAAGAGCAAAACCAATCATTCAAGCATTTGCTAATTTAGTTGAATATGTCGGCGAAAGTGGTGCTGCCTTTGCAGTAAAAGCCATCAATAACACATTAATGGCAACACATCTTTGGGCGTTGGCAGAGGGATTAAGTATCCTTAAATCTCAAGGCGTAAATTTACACTCCGCAATGAACTGTATTAACCACTCTAGTGGCAAAAGTAATGTTTCAGAACACATCATGATGCAACGTGTTTTAAACCGCAAATTTGAAAAAACTTTTGCATTAGATTTATTACAAAAGGATATTGGAATTGCACTAAATCTCGTTACTCAAAATAATTTGGAACTTCCAGCTTTTAGTCTTATTCAGCAACAGTTTAATCAGGTTTCCAAACCCGATGCACAACAAGTCGATTTTTCAGCCATAGTTAAGCTATTGGAACAACAAAACCAATTAGAACTATGTTAAGAGTAGGTCATACGACCTACTCTTTTTTATAAGAAAAGCAGAGTAACTTTATTGATCTGGAATTTCAGCTTCAATCAATAAGGTAAGCAAAGATAGGGATTCTTGCCACCCTAAATAACAAGCTTCTACAGGAATAACTTCCGGTATTCCTTCTTGCGTAATATGCACTTCTGTACCTACCAATACGCTTTTTAATGTAATAGTAACCTGCATAGTCCCAGGTAAATTTGGATCATCGAATTGATCGTTGTAGCGAATTAGTTCATTTGGAACTAATTCCACATATGTTCCGCCAAAAGCATGGGTTGAACCTGTTGAAAAATTGGTAAAACTCATTTTGTATAAGCCACCAACATTTGCATCAAAACTATGAACTTTCGCAGTAAAACCGTGGGGCGGTAACCACTTGACTAAAGCATCTGGATCTAAAAATGCACGATAGACTCGCTCGGCTGGTGCCTTAAATACGCGATGAAATTTCACTGTACCTGTTGCCATCATATTCTCCTTATTTTAATTTCCTTAAAATTATTGAAATTATGGCTATTAGCTTAAACCTTCCGATTTATCCGAACGTATATTTTTGGTGTTTTTTTAAACAAAAAAGCCAACTTAAGGACAAAATCAAATTACGAAAACTATGGCTGATTTTTTAGTAAAAATGGAGCAAAATAGTCAGCAATCATAAAGAAACATATTGAATTTGAGATTAATCATGAGTCTGCTCGCTTTCTCCTCATATGCTTTAAACGGTGTAGATGCACAAAAGTTTTTACAAGGCCAAGTTACTGTAGATACTGAACGTTTAGCTGAAAATGAAACTCGCTATACAGCTATTTGTGATCTTAAAGGTCGTATTCACTTTGGCTTATGGCTAAAGAAGATTAATCCTGAAAGTTTTGAAATTGTAGTTACTCAAGATCAAGCTGAAGAGTTTGCCAAACATATTAAAAAGTATGGTGCCTTTTCAAAAATGACCTTAAGTGAACAAGGCATTGTGTTCCCAAAAGTTGTGAATCATCAAACTGAATTCACTACTGTTGAAACTGATATTTCAGAATGGCAAAAACAAGCTATTATGACTGGTCAAGCTTGGATTACACAGGCAACTGAACATGAATTCCAGCCACAAGAATTACGTTTACATCAACGTGAAGGTGTAAATTACGATAAAGGTTGTTACTTAGGTCAGGAAATTGTGGCGCGTCTTTGGTTTAAAGCAAAACCAAAACACTGGTTACATCTCGTACAAGGTACAGGTGAAGCACCTGCGTCAGCAACTCAATTAAATAACGATGTTGAAGTCGTTAATAGTATTGCAAATGATCAAGGTTATCTTGCTTTAGTTGTTGCGAAACCTGCTTCTCTACAAGAGTTAGGGCTTCAAGTTCTTGAGTTACCTGAAGCTTTAAGTGGCGACGTTGCAAGACCACAATAATAATTTTTATTAGTCCAAACTGCCCACTGCTAAGTTAGTGGGCTTTTTTATAGATACAAAACACTAATGATTTCATTAGATTAGAACGTCAATTTTTTAAGCTTTATATGCCATCATTAGCCCTGTTGAAATTAAAGAGAAAAAAGATGAAAACTAAACTTGCTACGCTCATGTTGAGTCTGGCTATTTTCGGTTCTGCTCATGCTGATGTTAAAACACTTGAACAAAATCTTAAGACGAATTATCCGGATTTGCCTATAAAAGGTGTTTATCAATCGCCTGTGCAAGGTATTTATGAAGTCTATACAAGCGGCCGCATTGTTTATACTAATCAAGATGCGAAGTACTTTTTTGTTGGTAATTTAGTCGACATCAAACAACAAAAAAACATGACTGAAGAACGTATTGCCGAATTGGGCAAGATTGACGTTAAAAGTTTGCCATTAAATCAGGCGATTAAATATGTAAAAGGTAAAGGCGAACGTACGCTCTATGTCTTTAGTGACCCAGATTGCCCATATTGCCAGCGCCTAGAACAAAATATGGTTGGGGTTGATAACGTAACCGTATATGTGTTCCTTTATCCTCTTACTAGTTTGCATCCAAATGCTGAAAAAGTTTCAAATCAAATCTGGTGTTCAAAAAATCCGGCAGAAGCTTGGACAAACTATATGCTTAATCGCAAATTGCCGACTAATAGCAAAAGTTGCTCAAGCCCAATTCAGAAAAATATTGCTTTAGGTCAAAAATTAAATATCGATGGAACACCTACCCTGTTTTTGCAAGATGGCCAAAGACTCTCTGGTGTACCAAGTGATGCCAAGCAAATCGAAGCATTACTTCAGTCAGCAAAATAATAATATTACCCACTGCATTATATGAATGTGAGTGGGTATTTTTTCTCCACAATTTGCCCAAAGTGCAGTGCTTTATATACAAATCGGCTGTTTACTTTCAGCAATCAATATTTATGATGAGAAATTGAAACTCTTTCATGCATCAATGGATTGATGTAGCTACGAAGTAAAAGGTTAAAAAGAAATGAAGAAATTACTAATCGCAAGCCTAATCACCCTTTCAAGTGCATCAATTTTTGCAGCTGATAACACAGCGACTGCTGCTAAAACCGATGTTTTTAAACAAGCTGAACAACTCTACGCAGCAAAAAACTACTCCGCTGCATTTCAAGAAATGCAACGCCTCGCCCAAACAGGTAATGCCCAAGCTATCTATAACTTAGGCTATATGACTCAAATGGGCCAAGGTACAGCAAAAGACTCTTCTAAAGCTCTTAAATATTATGAGGATGCTTCAAATAAGGGTTATGCTCAAGCGAGTTACACACTTGCACAAATTTATGAGACTGGTGAATTAGGGGTTGCCAAAGACAGCAACAAATTCAGTCAATATGTTCAAAAGGCATCGGCTCAAGGTTCTGATGATGCAACTGTGAAAATTGCGACAATTTTATTTGCTCAGAAAAAACCGCAGTCACATCAAATTGCCCTTCAAAAATTGGCGCCTTTAATTCGAAAAGGTAACTACCCTGCTATTCAGGTCAAAGCACTCTATGACATTAGCCAAGGTGTGGAAAATAAAAATCCTTTAATGAAACGCCAAGGTATCGAAGCTTTACAGTCAATTGCGCAAAAAGGCTATGCGCCTGCGTCGATGGCTTTAGCAACCATGATGGCGAATGGCAATATCATTCCGCAAAACCTACCGCAGGCTAAAAAGATCTTTACTGAACTTGCCAATCAAAATGTGCCTAACGCTAAAGAATCGTTAGCTTCGGTTGATAAAATTATTGCAGAAAAGAGCAAACAGGCTGCAAATGCTCCCGCACAGCCAGCGCCTAAAAAATAGTAAGTAATTAGCCCCTTATGGGGCTTTTCTTTTACCACCACAAAGCAATAAGCCAGCTCACACCAATAAAACCAACAATTGTACTAATCATAAGTGGTGTTAACGCCTTTTCATTTAAGCCATAGGCTTGTCCAAAAATGCCGAAAGCAATCGGCATCGGTAAAGCAGCGATTAATGTTCCTGCGTAAAGCATTTCACGGCTTACATTTGGAGTTATTAAAAAAAGTGTAAAAATAACAGATGGCATTAGTACAACTTTAAAGGTCGCTAACAAAACACTTTCTATATTTACCGTTGTTATTCCAATACCTACTAAACTTCCGCCAATTGCAAACAAGGCCAAAGGCGAAGCTGTACGCCCAAGTAACTCTAAAGATTGGTCAAGCGTTGCAGGAAGATTAACATCTAAAAGAATGCATCCCATCCCAACCAAAATAGCGATAATGACAGGGTTCTTGAGTAAGTTTAAAAAAGTCTGTTTTAACAGCGGTAAAAGATTTTGCTGTTGATGTAAACCAGCTTCGGCCAAAATGAGCATCAGCGCCACAATCAATAAATTCTCAATGATGAGTGTTAAAGAAATATAGATCGCAGCGTGATTACCTATCAACATGGTTAGAATAGCTGTTCCCATAAATCCAGTATTCGACATAGATGCCCCCATCGATATGACGGCGCTATGGGTTAAGCTATTTTTAAAATATTTTCTATAGAGAATAAAAGCAAAGAAAAATAAAATTAAAGCCCCGCCACCATAAGCAAGAAAATAAGCTGGGTGCCAAATGTCTTGTAAGTTTTTATTTGCCAATGAGTGAATTAAAAAAGCCGGTAAGGAAATTTTAATTACAAATGCGCTAAGAGCCCTGATCTGTTCAGGTGTTACCAATTTGATGAGGACACAGACATAGCCCATCAATAGCAATATCAAGATAGGTAAAATAACCTGAAAAACCACTGACCGTCCTCACTTCACGAAAGAAAAATGGGCAAAGATAACTTTGCCCAATACAATTAAAAAGAGTTAAAAAGCTGTTTTAATCCATGAGGTTGGCAACGTAAATACTGAGGTGAAATTTTAACTTCTGCCCCTAAAGCCGCTGCTGCATGCCAAGGCCATCTTGGGTCATATAACATTGCACGAGCAAGACCAATAGCATCAGCTTGCTGGTTTTCCAGAATTTGTTCAGCATGTTCTGGCTCAGTAATTAGCCCTACAGCAATGACTGGAATAGACACATGCTTTTTAACTTGTTCAGCAAATGGAACTTGGTAACCAGCCCCAATCGTAATAGATTGGTGCTCATGCAAACCGCCACTAGACACATGCACATAGGCTGCGCCCAATTGCTCTAAAGCTTTTGATAAGCCCACTGTAGATTCAACGTCCCAATGCTCAATGCTCTCCAACCAATCGGTCGCAGATAACCTAACACCTACAGGATAACCTTCTGGTACAGCGAGTTTAATTGCCTGAAGAACCTCAAGAGTCATACGCATACGGTTTTCTAAAGAACCGCCATATTCATCAGTACGCTGATTGGCAATTGGCGATAAGAATTGATGTAGTAAATAACCATGCGCAGCATGAACTTCAATCAACTCAAACCCAGCTTCTACAGCACGTTTTGCAGCCGCTGCAAAGTCTTGTTGAACTTGTTTAATCTCAGCAATGGTCAAAGCATGTGGTGCAGCATCATGCACTGAAAAGGTACTTTCACTTGGAGCAACCGTTTGCCAACCATGAGGCTGATCTTTTGCAATCTGACCTTTACCTAACCACGGCTTTTCAGTAGATGCTTTACGTCCTGCATGTGCTAACTGAATCCCAAATGGCATTGGTGAAAGTGTATGAACCTTAGCTAACAACGCTTTGATTTGGTCACGTTGCTGATCATTCCAAAGCCCAAGGTCAGCATAGCTAATCCGACCTTCAGGTTGTACAGCAGTCGCCTCTACAATACAAAGTCCTGCACCAGATAATGCATAATTTGCCCATTGCTGTTCATGCCAATAGGTAATTTCACCATCATCTGTTGCCGAATATTGGCACATCGGAGCAATTACAATTCTATTGACCAGTTGTAGTGAACCAAAGTTAACCGTTTCAAATAATTTTGCCATTTTCAATTCCTAGAATTGCTTAATTACACGTAAACCTGCACTCCAGTTACGTCCATCCGCTGGTTCAAAGTAACGTCCATTACCATCATTTACGATCACTGAACCTGCATAGTTTTTATCAAATAGGTTATCTACACGGGCAAAGCTATTCACTTTCCAGTCACCCATTACCCATGCATAACCCACATTAGCTGAGGTTACACTGTAGCTTGGTGCTGCGTCACTGTTGGTATCATTCACGTATACTTTATCCATATACTGTACATCTACACCGCCATATAGACCGTGTGATGGCTGCCAAGCTAAAGAAGCATAAGCTTGGTTTTTAGCAATTCCAGGAATAGCATTGCCTGATGGGATTTGAGCAATACTTCCTAAAGCTGGAATATCAGCATCAAAAGTTGCATCTAAATATGTATAGCTAGCAGTCGCTGTTAAATCTCGCCACAACTTTTTATTCCATGCAAACTCTAAGCCTTCACGTAAGGTTTTATCTGCATTGCGGAAGGTTGATCGGCCATTTGAGTTACCTGCAGAAACGATGTCATCTTTGGTTTTAGTCTGGAATACTGCCAAAGTAAAATCACCTAATTGGTTTTGTGATTTTAAGCCTGTTTCATAGGTATCGCTTGTAGAGGCAGTTAAATCAAAATTAAAACCACTTTCTCCATCTGGGCGATATGCCATTTCAGTAAAAGTTGGCGTTTCAAAACCTTTTGCATAACTCACATAAGCCATAAGCTCAGGTACAATTTGCCAGCTTAAAGCAGCCGAAGGCAAAACTTTACTGTAATCAGTCTTACCACTATCGTCGCCATTACTTAAATAGTTATCTTTAGATTTGTAATGGACATTGCTATAGCGTACGCCTGTATCTAAACGCCACGTTGGTAAGAACTGCCATGACGCTTGTAAATAGGGATCGATATTCCACAAAGTATTATCTTCATCACGGCGCAAATTACCTTTGACACCATAAGAAGGTTGACCATTTACCAAATTAAAGTTTTCAAAACCTTTACGATCTTCATCCATTGCATCTAATGCAACACCAACACTTACAGTGGTATTTGGAAGTAACTCCTTGCCCGTCCAACGGAAATCAGCGCCATAATAATCACGCTCAAAATCAATCACCCCGCCTGCATGATTGATGCTGGCATCTTGTGTGGATTTAGGAATAGATTGATATTGAGTAACTTGGCGATTACCTAAATATGCCATGGCATAGAGTTCATTTTTATCATTAATCGGTTTAGACCACGTCACACCCGTTTGAGTTTGTTCAATATCTTTACGGACATTAAATTGCTTTAAAAATGGAACTTGTTGCTTTGGATTTGCATTCCACTGGTCACGGGTTAAACCCTGCGGATCGTCTGCATGGATTTTGACATAGTTGGTTACCCAATTGATTTTACTTCCATCATCAAGACTCCAACTGAGCTTTGCATTATTTAGTACTTTTTCTGCACCGCTATGTTCTCGGTAACCATCAGTATCGAAATACGATGAACTAATAACATAGCTTGGTTCATTCGCACCCTTTGCTCCACCTTGTAGCACGAGCCCTGCTCGGCTTTTATCGTGACTGCCTCCCGAATAGCTCAGCTCAATTGAATCTTTGCCTTGCCCTTCTTTAGTAGAAGTTAAAATTGTCCCACCCGATGAGTTTCCATAAAGTGAAGAAAAAGGTCCTGTTAGAACTTCAACATGGTCCAGACTACTTAAATCGATATTAGACGTTTGGCCTTGTCCATCCGGCATTGTTGCAGGAATCCCGTCTACATAAAGGCGAATACCACGGACACCAAAAGTAGAACGTGCACCAAAACCACGCATAGAGAGCTGTAAATCTTGTGCATAATTTTCACGATTGCGAAGCTGTAAACTCGGTATACCCTTTACAACTTCGGTTAAATTTACTTGTGAAGAAGTATCAACTTGAGGTGCATCTATTCTAAAAACCGAGGCCGGTGTCTGCAAATAGGTTGTATCGGTACGGGTTGCTTCCACATGTAATGTTGGCAATACAGTTACGTCTTGTGTTAAATCTTCTGCCCAAACAAGTGGGCTAGAAATACAGCCCATACTCATCAAAATACAGTAATGAAGTCGGTCTAAGCGTAATAAGGACATGCTTATTTCCTTTATTTATATTGTAGTTATGATAACAAAAAGCGGTGTCTTGTCTGGATATTGAATTCGATCTGCATTGTTGTAAATCTGGAACACTCTTCCTCGATATCTAAAAACTGATTTCCAGATTAAAATTATCGACTCAAAGATGGATGATCTTTCCAGCAATATCGTTCAGGCCAATGTTTTGCTTCTTCGGCATAATCAATTCCAATCCGTGGCGTTAGAACTACTTCTGGTTGCGTTGATGCCGCTTCAACCCATAGTCCAGATTCCTCTCCCAAGGTTTGTCCTTTTAAAGTCCGATCAATCCCTAAATAGCGTGTCAATTTGCCGGGTCCAGCTAAAAGCTTATAGTCTTTTTTAGTTGAAGCACCATTTAAAAATGCAGAACGAATCATTACCCCTTCAGGCACACCTTCTGTCTGAGTAATAAGATTGAGCATTTCATACATGCCATAAATTAAATAGACGTAAATTGTGCCACCAGGGCAATACATTACCTCTGTTCGAGCGGTGCGTTTGTTATTGTAACTATGGCAAGCTTTATCACGAACGCCCAAATAAGCTTCAGTTTCACTAATTGTACAGCGGATCACTTGGCCATCAGGTTGTCGCTTACACAATACGCAGCCGATTAAATCATAAGCTACTTCTGAGGTTTCTCGTTGAAACCAGCTTAATGGTAAAATATCTGACATAGTAATCTCTGAAATATTACATACCACACGTTATACTTGATTAATCCAGTATATCTGTTAATTCTGCGAGTTGGCATGCCTGAGTTACCCGAAGTCGAAACCACCAAAACCAGTTTATTTCCCTTATTGAATCAAAAAGTTCTAAGTGTTGAAGTACGCAATCCTAGCTTACGCTGGCCTATACCAGATGATGTTCAGAAACTTGTTGGGCAACGTCTCATTGGGTTAAATCGACGTTCAAAATATATTTTGGCAGAGTTTGAACAAGATCAAATGCTTTGGCATTTAGGCATGTCAGGAAGCTTTCGTCTAACCGAGCCAAATGACGAACTGAGAAAGCATGACCATCTAATTATTCAATTTGAAGATCAGCAATTACGTTACCATGACCCTCGCCGTTTTGGTTGTATTCTTTGGCTTAATCCCGAGACTCAAGGCAAACTCATAGATACTTTAGGGCCTGAACCTTTAAGTACTGATTTTCATGCAGAATATTTAGCTTCTAAGCTCAAGAATAAGTCTGTCGGCATAAAAATTGCACTCATGGATAATCATGTAGTGGTTGGTGTAGGCAATATCTATGCAACTGAAAGCTTATTTAACGTAGGCATTCACCCAGCTCAGCCTGCTGGCGATTTGACTATGCAACAAATTGAAAAACTCGTTGTCGAGATTAAACGCATTTTAAAGTCGGCAATTGATTTAGGTGGCTCGACATTACGAGACTACAGCAATGCCATGGGAGAAAATGGTTATTTTCAGCAAACATTGCTCGCGTATGGTCGTGCTGGAGAAATGTGTGTTAACTGTGAAACCACATTAGAAAACTTAAAACTTGGTCAGCGTGCCAGCGTATTTTGCCCACAGTGCCAACCGCTTAAAAAGCTGAGAAAGCCTTAATTTTTTGGAGGAAGACAACATGCAAACAGCAATTGTCCGACATATTTTAGTCAAAGATAAAGACTTAGCTGAGCAGCTAAAAAAGAAGCTTCAAAGTGGCGCTGACTTTGCCAAACTTGCCAAGCAATACTCTACCTGTAATTCGGCAAAACGTGGTGGTGAACTTGGTGAAGTCAAAAAAGGGCAATTGGTGCCCGTCATCGACAAAGTTGTTTTTACAGCTGCTGAACGTGTGTTACAAGGTCCGATCAAAAGTCAGTTTGGCTATCATCTTTTAGAAGTTAAATTCAGAATGGGGAGCTTAAGATAAGCCCCCTCACAAGTTAATTTAAATTCATAAACAATAGCGCAGTTACTCAATAAAAGAGGTCATTACCGACCTCTTTTATTTTTTAAATTTACCACCAATATTCTAGTTGCATACCAAAATTTGACCCATGTCCTGTGTTATAAAAATCACTATCAGGATATAAATTGTCTCTCAAATTCTGTTCATCCTTGTTCCAAAAGGCATAGGTGTAATACAAGCGAAGTTCAGGTCTGTCGTAATATCCCATTCCTTTTAGTGACCAAGTTGGTGCAATAGTCAATTTTGTTAGGCTTCGATTTTGATCATTGCTATCTATCCGGTCATAGCCAATTTCAGTCGATATTTTAAAATGGTCTTGTACAACATAAGCCATTCTGGAGCCTATCGAAAACCATTCGCTATCATTCTGATTCTTAAATTTATCTTTTTGATATATAAATTGAGCCTGTCCATTGAAAACTTTATTTTCAGATTCCCAATCTAAAACTTCAATGAATCTTAAAGAAGAATTATCTCGGTCCAACTCAGGGTTGCCAGTATAACTTAGCCCCATACCTGCTCCTTCGCCATATTGCAAAGCAACTGTATTCTTACCATTTAAGACATCGGAAGTTATATTCTGCAATGTTAAGGCCCAACCTGTATGATCTGCATCAATAATAGATAAGCCTGTATTGAGTTTATTTGTATCGTTTAGCTGAATGTCTTTTATGGTAAGGTCATGTCTATTAATATATTTTTTCTGAAATACATTATCTTTTCTAGAAAAAACATAACTTAATGACAGGTCATTAATTTTATAATTATCGATCCCGAACCCTGTTCCGCTTTGGTTCCAATAGAATAAATCAGACATATGAATATCATTTCGATTATAAAATCTTCTTCCAAACCAAAGATTTGCTCCATTTAAATAAGAAATATTTTTCCAGTCTAGATAGATCTGGTTTAAGCGCGTATAGCCATCGTCACCACTAAAATTTAAACTTTGACCATACTGGTTATAAAATTGAAGCATTCCATTGATACTAATCTCAGAATTATCATTCAATTTTAGAAGATTCTGTTTGGCAAATAGCTCCGCATATTGTTCACATTCATTTCCAAGACGATATTTTGAAGGTGCGCCAGTGAGCTGAAAACATTCTTGTAATTCCCTGCTCTCTGTAACTCCTATACCTGTACGTACATATCCTCCAATTTCAG
Source organism: Acinetobacter sp. 1542444 (assembly GCF_000581835.1). Lineage (NCBI taxonomy): Bacteria > Pseudomonadati > Pseudomonadota > Gammaproteobacteria > Moraxellales > Moraxellaceae > Acinetobacter > Acinetobacter sp. 1542444. The sequence goes on from NZ_JEYA01000006.1 coordinate 167,379, forward strand.
TAGCGAAAGTAATTTGCGATATGGCATAAAACGTAGTTCCAATAATCCAAGGAGACTTCTTCATTTAAAATTCCTTTTTAAGTGTGAGTTTTCCACACTCACTTATATTCCAAGCAAGGTTGGATAAAAGGACTAATGGTTATTAGAAAGAAAACGAAGACTATTTGATTGATTTGAAAAGGCTCAAACAAGAGCCTCTATATATTATTTTTAAAATTAGATCTAAAAGAGAAAAATTGAGTTCGTGAAGTCAGCTTTTGTATTTAAATATTTTTAGCATGGGCATTCATTTGATATGTCCAAGCTTTAACAGCCTCCCCTGATTCAAGCATTACATCTACTATAACTCGTTCATATTGAAAGCCTTCAAAATCATCAAGCATCTGCCAGTTTTCAGTAAGTTTTTCTGTGCTAAATAGATAGCCTTCTACCCACTCTGCCTGAGGATCTAACACAATTGCTTTTAAGCCTTGATCTGGTCCCCAATCTAAAATATGTATGATTCCTCTTACCGAAGCTTTGGTCCACGTCCCTCCAATCTGTTCGAGAATATGAGCATTTGCTTTATTTGGACATAATGTTCCATACACAAAAAGCTGATTCATTCATCTATCCCTTTTTCAATATTCATAGTTGGTCTGATCTGCGATCTTGCAATTTTATCAATATCTTGATTCCAATATAAAATATGAAGTAATAAAAAACGGCACTCAAGGTACCGTTTTTATTTCAAATCTTATTAGGCTTGCTTTTTCAACTCATCACGAATTTCACGTAATAATTGAATATCTTCAGGAGTTGCAGCTGGAGCTTCTGGTTCATTTTTATCACGGCGAAGTCTATTTAATAATTTCACCATTAAGAACACAACCCAAGCCAAAATAATGAAGTTAATTAAAATGGTGAGGAAATTACCATAAGTTAAGACATTAACACCTGCTTTTTGCAAAGCATCTAAAGATTGTAAATTGTTAGGGTTTGCACCTAATACAATGAATTTTTGTGAAAAATCAACACCACCACCAGTAATCACACTGATAAGTGGCATGATAATATCTTTTACTAAAGAGTCTACGATTTTGCCAAAAGCACCACCAATAATCACACCGATGGCTAAATCCATCATATTGCCTTTAATGGCAAATTCTTTAAATTCTTGAATAATACTCATCTAAACATCTCCAGATGTCGGGGGGCCGAAACACGTCATATTTTTCTTTTTCATTGGCATCTTATCGAATTAGATAGTACTCGCCATGATATTGATAATTTAATATTTTTATCAAAAAAAGAAAGTTATTTCACACTTTAACAACATATTCTCTTACAACAAAAATATGATTTTAAGCTCACTTTAATTTCAAATATAACGATTAAAAAAACCGCTAAATTAATTTAGCGGTTTTTTCTTTTTCATTTAAGAAAAATTATTTATCACGGTTACGTTTACGTTCATTTTCAGTCAAATAACGCTTACGGATACGGATTGATTTAGGTGTTACTTCTACTAACTCATCATCTTCAATGAATTCAAGCGCTTGTTCAAGCGTATATTCAATTGCAGGTACTAAAGTTAAAGCATCATCTGTACCAGACGCACGAACGTTAGTTAATTGTTTCGCTTTAGTCGGGTTTACAACCATATCGTCTGAACGAGAGTTAATACCCACGATCATACCTTCGTAAACTTCTAACTGTGGTTTAGCGAACAAACGACCACGGTCTTGTAAACTGAACAATGCATAGCCCAAGCAAGTACCTTGAACCATAGAGATCAACACACCGTTTTGACGTTTCGCAACAGTACCTTGTTTAACAGGACCATAATGCGAGAAGCTTGAAGTCATGATCCCTGTACCAGAAGTCATGGTCAAGAATTCAGAACGGAAACCAATCAAACCACGTGAAGGTACAGTTGCTTCAATACGGATACGGCCTTTACCGTCAACTTCCATATTGGTCATCTCGCCTTTACGGTGACCCATTTGTTCCATTACAGCACCTTGATGCTGTTCTTCAACGTCAAAAGTTACGTTTTCATAAGGCTCTTGTCTTTCACCATCAATTTCTTTGATGATTACTTGTGGACGAGAGACGCCCATTTCGAAGCCTTCACGACGCATGTTTTCAATTAAAACTGAAAGATGAAGTTCACCACGGCCAGATACCTTGAAACGGTCTGGACTGTCAGTGTCTTCAACACGTAAAGCTACGTTATGAATTAATTCACGATCAAGACGTTCACGGATATTACGTGAAGTTACAAACTTACCTTCTTTACCAGCAAACGGAGAGTTGTTTACTTGGAAAGTCATAGATACTGTAGGTTCATCTACAGATAAAGCCGGTAATGCTTCAACATTTTTCGGATCACAAATGGTATCAGAAATGTTAAGTGCGTCGATACCAGTAATACATACGATATCACCAGCAGATGCTGATTCAACATCAATACGCTCTAAACCATGGTAACCCATGATTTTTAAGATACGACCGTTACGTGTATTGCCTTCTTTGTCAATTACAGTAACAGGAGTATTTAATTTTACTGAACCACGTTGAATACGACCAACACCGATAACACCTACGAAGCTGTTATAGTCAAGTGATGAAATCTGCATTTGGAATGGACCATCAACGTCAACTGCTGGTGGTTCAACGATGTCTACAATCGTTTCGAACAACGGAGTCATGTCTTCTGCAAGTTCTTCTGGAGCAGGACCCGCTACACCACGTAAACCTGATGCATAAACGATTGGGAAATCTAATTGCTCATCAGTTGCACCAAGGTTATCAAATAAATCAAATACTTGATCAATAACCCAATCTGGACGTGCACTTGGTTTGTCAACTTTGTTAATAATAACAATTGGTTTTAAACCACGAGCAAAGGCTTTTTGTGTCACAAAGCGAGTTTGTGGCATTGGGCCTTCTTGAGAGTCAACTAAAAGTAATACGCAGTCAACCATCGACATTACACGTTCTACTTCACCACCGAAGTCGGCGTGTCCCGGGGTATCCACGATGTTGATACGGTAAGTTGTATCAGTACGTTTATCTAACCAAGTAATAGAAGTGTTCTTTGCAAGAATGGTAATACCACGTTCACTTTCAAGCGCATTTGAGTCCATGACACGCTCAATCTCGCCTGCTCGTTCACCGAGAGCACCAGATTGCTGAAGTAGTTTATCGACAAGTGTGGTTTTCCCGTGGTCGACGTGCGCAATAATTGCGATATTACGGAGATTTTTGATATCTGACATGAAAATTCGAAACGCCTGAAATTTGAGGGCAAATTATACAGAAAAACACTACTCTTGAGTAGTGACAGTTTATTGACATTGACAAAAAAAATTTCCAATAGCCTGTATTTCGTTTTGTAAAGATAGGTATCTCGATTAGAATAGCGCCAATTTGCAAAATTGCGGCGGACCTACACCCATGTCCAATCAACACTCTCAAGACCATCTTGACCTCGTTTATGGCTTAGATGATCGACCAAAACCTCTGATCGCTTTTTTAGCAGCTTTCCAGCATTTGCTTGCGATTATTGTACCAATTGTTACACCAGGGCTTTTAATTTGTTTAGCTTTAGGTGTGTCACGTACCGAAACCAACATGATTTTATCGATGTCTTTGGTGATTTCGGGTATTGCTACATTTCTTCAATGTAAAAAAGTCGGCCCATTTGGTGCTGGCCTTCTGATTGTACAAGGCACAAGCTTTAACTTTATTGGCCCAATTATTGGTATTGGTAGTGCAATGGTGGCTGCTGGAACGCCAGTAAACCAAGTTATGGCTGCAATTTTTGGTGTAGTAATTGCTGGTTCCTTTATTGAAATGGGTGTTTCGCAAATTCTTCCATGGGTAAAAAGATTAATTACTCCCTTGGTGACTGGTATTGTTGTTCTATTAATTGGCTTAACGCTTATTAAGGAAGGCTTGATTAGTATGGGTGGTGGCTACCAAGCCATGCAAGACCATACTTTTGCAAGTGCAGACAACCTGATTATGTCATGTACCGTACTTGCGATTATTATTGTGCTAAACCGCATTCGGGTGGTGTGGATTAAAAGTTCAGCCATTTTAATTGCTTTAGTGATTGGTTACATTCTTGCAGGATTTATGGGTTACCTAGATTTCTCAGGTATTAAAGATGCGCCTCTTGTACAGATTCCAACACCGATGCACTTTGGTTTAAGCTTTTCTTGGGGCTTATTCATTCCAATGGCTTTTATTTATTTAGTCACATCTTTAGAAGCGATTGGTGACGTGACTGCAACGAGTAAACTTTCAAACCAACCCGTTAATGGTCCAGAATGGATGAAACGCATTAAAGGTGGTGTTTTAGTGAATGGTGCAAACTCTTTACTTGCAGGCTTATTTAATACTTTCCCTAGTTCTGTTTTTGCTCAAAATAATGGTGTAATCCAACTCACTGGGGTTGCAAGTCGTTATGTGGGTATCTGGATTGCTGCTTTACTTATTTTATTAGGTTTATTTCCAGCAGTAGCTGGTGTAATACAAGCCGTACCACAGGCGGTATTAGGTGGTGCTGTGATGGTAATGTTCGGTGCCGTAGCTGCATCAGGTATTAACATTCTCTCATCTATTCACCTTGATCGCCGAGCACTTTTAATTATCGCAATTTCACTTGCATTAGGTTTGGGTGTTGCTCAAGTTCCTCAAATTTTGGAACACCTTCCAGCATTATTTAAAAATATTTTTAGCTCTGGCGTAGCGACAGGTGGTATAGCAGCATTAATTTTAAATGTTGTACTTCCTGAAACACATAAATAACTATTTTTTAATTTTGATTATTGCCCAGTTCCCACTGGGCATTCTTCTTCATGAGAGATGTACATGGATCCTAGAAGTGAAGTGGTATTAAGACAGCAAGACTATTTAAAAGGTAGAATCTTGTTCATTAATGCACCGAATGATGCCTTAGTTAGTCAACTACCAGCTGATATTGATGCGTCAGTCTGGACATGGAACCATGCTGACTATCAGAGCTTTATAAATAGTGGAACAAATGCGCATTTCTCAGTTGAGTTTCCATTACAAGAATTCGATCAAGCCGTCATTTTTGTTCCCAAATCTAAAGAACTATTAAATTACATACTGCATGTCGTAATGAGCAATCTTAAAACTGCTCAGTCTGTTTTTTTAGTAGGTGAAAAAAAAGGTGGTGTTGAACGCGCTGCCAAACAACTACAAAGCTTCGGCAAAGTACTTAAACTCGATAGTGCACGCCACTGTCAGCTATGGCACTTAAAGATTGAAAAAACAGAACAAATTAAACCTCTCGAAAGGTGGCTTAAAACTTACACTGTTCATGTTAATGAACAAGAGCTTACGATTTGTGCCCTTCCCGGTGTATTTAGCCAAAATCATCTAGATGTCGGAACTGCTGTTTTACTCCCTTATCTTAATCAGGTGAAATCAGGTAGAATTGCCGACTTCGGGTGTGGTGCTGGAATTATCAGTTGCTATTTGGCAAAAATAAATTCAAGTAATATTATTCATGCCCTAGATATTGATGCTTTCGCTTTACGGTCAACGGAAATGACTTTTAGTCGAAATGGAATAGGTTCAGACCAGTTGAGATTGCAGCCTGTTACAGGAATTGCAGACGCTCCAACAGAACTCGATGCCATTGTCAGTAATCCCCCTTTCCATCAAGGTATTCATACCAACTATGATGCAAGTGAAGGACTCTGCCAGAACGCTAAAAAACATTTAAAGGCATCAGGTGAGCTATGGATTGTAGCAAACCGTTTTTTAAACTATCCGATCTTAATTGAGAAGCACTTTGGTCAGTGCCAGATTAAAACTGATCATCAAGGCTTTAAGGTGTTATATGCCTGTGCATAACAAACTATGTAAGGAATCTCCATGAGCGAAACACATGCTCCTGAAAAACTCCAGCGTAAGCTTGGGGCTCGTCATCTGAATATGATCGCCATTGGTGGTTCCATTGGTACAGGCCTCTTCCTTGCTTCTGGATCAACCATTGCAAACGCTGGCCCTGGTGGAGCGCTACTCGCCTACTCACTCATTGGCATTATGATTTACTTCTTAATGACCAGCTTAGGTGAGCTTGCAACTCATACACCAACATCCGGCGCCTTTTTTACTTACGGCAGTCGTTATGTCGAAGAAGGCTTTGGTTTCGCTCTAGGCTGGAACTATTGGTATAACTGGGCAATTACGGTTGCATTCGAACTTGTTGCGGTTCAGTTTATTATGAAGTTCTGGTTCCCTGATATTCCAGGATTCTATTGGAGTGCCCTGTTCCTTATCGTTATCTTTCTGATCAATGCCATGACAGTAAAGGGATTTGGGGAAAGCGAATTCTGGTTTTCGATGGTTAAAGTAATTGCGATTGTTGCATTTATTATTATTGGCTTAGCCATGATCATCAAGATTATGCTAACTCCAGGTGTTGCAACCTTTGGGAACTGGACCTATAAAGAGGCACCTTTTGTAGGCGGTTTACAAGCCATGATTGGTGTAGCAATGATTGCTGGATTCTCTTTCCAAGGAACTGAAATGGTTGGAGTTGCTGCTGGCGAATCAAAAGATCCAAAGAAGACAATTCCACTTGCAATCAAACAGATTTTCTGGCGAATCTTATTATTCTATATCCTATGTATTTTCATTATCGGCACTCTGATTGCCTATGATGACCCGAATTTACTGCAAGCAGCTGCCACTGAAGATATCGCACTATCTCCATTTACATTGCTTTATGAAAGAGTAGGTTTTGCTTTTGCTGCGAGTTTAATGAATGCTGTCATTCTTACTGCTATTTTATCAGCAGGTAATTCAGGCATGTATTCCTCAACTCGTATGTTGTTTAAAATGGCTCAAGAAGGCCGTGCACCAAAGTGGTTTGCAAAACTTGATGGTCGTGGCGTTCCAATGAACGCGCTATATGCAACGACGTTTATTGCTGCATTCTGTTTCTTAACGACATTTATTGGTGAAAAACAAGTATTTAACTGGCTACTCAATATGTCTGGTATGTGCGGTTTTATTGTTTGGTTAGGAATCGCGATTTCACACTATCGTTTCCGTAAAGGATACATTGCTCAAGGCTATAAATTAGAAGATTTAGCATATCGTGCCAAATTTTTCCCATTTGCACCTTGGTTTGCATTTATTCTCTGTTCAATCATTATCTTAGGACAGAACTACCAAGCCATTTTAGGTGGAAAAATTGATTGGTTAGGCTTACTTTCAACTTATATTAGCTTGCCACTGTTCTTGATCATTTGGTTAGGTTATAAGTGGAAAAATAAAACCAAATTGATCTCTTACGATCAAATGAACGTCAAACCTGAGCAAGATTAAAACTGGTCATTAAAGTAAATCAAAGATCAAAAGCTTGATCTTTGATTTAAAAAGCGTAAAATGCCGTTCAGATTTTCAACGGCACTTTTAAATAAGGAGGACATCATGCCAACAGTACAAGGTAAAACAGATTAAATAATTTGGCACGATGTCAGCTCACGGACAAGTGTACAAATTCACACTACTTGTCCGAATGCTTAAATTTAAAACCTAGCATTCGCTAGGTTTTTTTATGCCTGCTCGGACAAAAATAAGAGAAAAAATTATGGGCATACAAAAAATATTAAACAAGGAGGCACTCTATGGTGTCCCTGTTAAAATTTTCACTCAAGACATAGATAGTGAAAGTATCGAACAACTCAAGAAAATGGCACAACTGCAATTCATCTATTCTCATATTGCTGTTATGCCCGATGTTCACCTAGGAAAAGGTGCAACTGTAGGTAGTGTTATTCCAACTAAACACGCCATTATTCCTGCTGCTGTAGGAGTTGACATTGGATGTGGAATGAATGCAATTCGCTTGAGTTTAAAGGCTTCACAATTACCTGACAACTTAAGCCGTTTGCGTGATGCGATCGAACGTAAAGTACCGGTTGGCTTTGCTTTGCATAAACAAGTCAAAGCGAAAGCTTCTAGCATTATTCCACTCGAAAAATGCTTAGAACCAATTATCAAAAAGCATCCTGGTCTTGTCCGAATGCTTCGGCAATTTGATGCAACATGGCAAAAACAACTTGGGACCTTGGGTGGTGGTAATCACTTTATAGAGTTATGTATTGATGAGAATCAAGATGTATGGGTAATGCTACACTCAGGTAGCAGAGGGCTCGGCAATGTTATTGGTACTTACTTTATTGAGTTAGCCAAAAAAGAAGCTCAGCATCGCTTTGGCCATGTACCAGATAAAGACTTAAGTTATTTTGCTGAAGGCTCAAAAAGTTTTGATGATTATGTAGAAGCTGTAGAGTGGGCACAAGAATATGCTTTTGAAAATCGTAAAGAGATGATGCGATTAATTTTAGAAGCGATCCGCCCTCTTCTACCTTCTTTTCAAATGACAAAAGAAGCGATTAATTGTCATCATAATTATGTAAGCCGTGAAATGCATTTTGGTGAAAATCTATTGATTACCCGAAAAGGTGCAATTAGAGCAGGTTTAGATGAGCTAGGTATTATTCCAGGTTCAATGGGAGCACGATCTTATATTGTTAAAGGCAAAGCAAATCCTGAATCATTTTGTTCTTGTTCTCATGGAGCTGGGCGTAAGATGAGCAGAAGTAAAGCAAAAGTTCTTTTTAATCAGCAAGATCTTATTGAACAAACCCAAGGTATTGAATGCCGTAAAGACAGTGGCGTTGTCGATGAAATTCCAAGCGCCTATAAAGACATTGATGAAGTCATGGCGAATCAGTCAGACCTCATTAAAGTCGTTCATACTCTAAAACAAGTTTTATGTATTAAAGGTTAAAGCATGAAAATTAAAGAAATGCCAAAGATCAAACTCCGTAATCAAGTAGCTCTATCCCCTTTACTCCACAAAGGTGGTATGCACGAAACGGAAAAACCTCGCGCTCAACATCGTAGAGATAGACAAGATGCTAAACAGCAATTGAGAAAAGGTAATTGGTAACTAATTTAATCCAAGATCGAAAGTAATTATTAAGGAGACACAGAAATGACTAAATATTTTAAAAATCGCCATAAAAAAAGCGACTCTAACGAGTCGCTTTTTTACTGTTCAAGAACTCAAATTATTGAGCTGCTGCAGGAGCTGCCGCTTCTTGACCAGGTTGAACAACTACAGTACGGCTACCAGTGATTGTCGCGAATACACGACGGTTCATAGCACGACCTTCTTTAGTTTTGTTGTCAGCAATCGGTTGATCCCAAGCGAAACCTTGAGTAGACAAACGAGATGCATCAACGTTGTATTCGTTTACAAGAGCTGATTTAACAGAGTTAGCACGAGCTAAAGATAAACGTTCGTTCAACTTACGTGGACCAGTGTTATCTGTGTGACCTTCGATACGTGCAGTAGCGTTAGGGTATTCAGTTAACTTCTCAGCAACTTTAGCGATTTCTGGCTTGTATTGGTCTTTGATGTTTGATTTGTTAGTATCAAAGAACACACGAAGTTCCATGTTAAGGTCTTCAGTTAACTCTTGTGGTTGTGGAGCAACTGGAGTTGGTTCAACTGGAGCAACTTCTACTACAGGAGCAGCAGGCTTCAAGTGACCACCAAGAACTACGTTTAAACCAGCAAGAGCTGTATAACGCCAGTATTTTTCGTCAAAATCATAAGTACCACGAGCTTCTGTACGAAGTGATAGTGCGTCGTTCAAACGGTAGAAAGCACCAACACCGGCATTACCGATAGTGTCTTTCTTGTCTTCATAGATACCATCAAACTCAGTTTTAGTTTGACCTGCACCTAATAATACATACGGCTTGAATTTGCTGTCGTAGTTCTTAGTGATTAAGTCTGAAGTTGCGTAGAAGTTACCAGCAATAGTTTTTTGCTTATATTCAGAACCAGCTACGCCAGTACCTTCAAGATCGCCTTTAACTTGGTTATATTCAGCTTCAAAACCTAACCAAGGAGTTAACTCAACACCTAGTGCAGCACCAACGAATAAATCATCTTGTAATTCAGCATGACTTGTTAATTTATCGTTGTTGTGGTCACTATCCTGCCAAGTATAACCTACTAGTAAAGGAGTAACAGTTACGCCCGCATTAGCAGCAGCTAATGGAGCAGCGACAAGCATAGCAAGTGCAATACGACTCAATTTCATGGATATCCTCCAGAGATAACAATTGTTGTTCAAGCTCAGCCTAAATTTATTGGCCCCTGAGATATTTTCACCCCAGTATTATTTTTAAGCTATTCACATTTGAATCATACAAACACTTGATAGACTTTCCAAGTGCTTGATAATTTTAATCAAGTAAATTATTGACAAAATTACTTACAATTTCCGTTGTAATTCGGTAATTTTTCACTCAACTAGCAAATATGAACAACTTCTTTCTTTCGCTTACGGTGATTTTACCAGTATTCTAGCATCCTGATAACCTTTATTTAATTTTGTGTTTCCTCACTATAAAAATCATTATAAATCATTGATAGAAAGCATAAAATCAAAATATTTCTTTATATATTAAGGAATTTTAATGTTTAAATCTCCCGGTTTCACGTTGTTGGAACTCACTATAACGCTCGCAATTCTTATGATTATGGTCACTATAGCGCTTCCTTTATATCATCAATTTATGGCTTCTGTAGAATTAAAAAATTCGTCTCGACTACTCACAATTCATATACAAAAAGCCAAATACGACGCAATTCTACGACATAAGAGTGTCGTACTTTGCCCAAGTGTTGATTTGTCTACATGTAATAGTAACTGGGATACAAGTCTTATAAGCTTTGTAGACACAAATCAGAATCTACAAAGAGAAAACAATGAAGAAGTATTAACCAATGTTGAACTTGCTCATCGCTACGGTTCTTTAAAATTTCAAAAGTTTGGAAAAAAACTAAATAGTATCGTATTTCAGGGAGATACCGGACTTCCGCGTGAGTCTAACGGCAGTTTTACTTATTGTTCTTATAACCAGCTTAAAAACTTTAAATTAGTCCTCAGCAAAATGGGACACACCCGTTTAGAAGAACTTCAAAATTGTTAGAACTCTACAGTCTAATACAGAATCCAAGCCATCCCCAATTTTGCAATATACTGCTTAAGTTTTAATGTTTTCTTAATTTGAGATAAAGAACAATCGGAGATTACAACAATGACTGATATCGTAATTGTTAATGGTGCTCGTACTGCCATGGGTGGTTTTCAAGGATCACTATCAGGACTTACAGCGCCTGAATTAGGTGCTGTAACGATTAAAGAAGCAATCGCACGAGCAGGTTTACAATCTACTGATGTCGAAGAAGTCATTATGGGTTGTGTTCTTCCTGCTGGCTTAAAACAAGGTCCAGCACGTCAAGCGATGCGTAAAGCTGGCTTACCTGATTCTACAGGTGCTGTGACGATTAATAAGCTTTGTGGCTCTGGTATGAAAGCCGTGATGCAAGCAACCGACATGATTAAAGCAAGGAGTGCTGAAATTGTTGTTGCCGGCGGCATGGAGTCTATGACAAATGCACCTTATGTTTTACCAAAAGCACGTGCTGGCTATCGTATGGGCCATGGTGAAATTAAGGATCATATGTTTCTTGATGGACTTGAAGATGCTGAAACTGGTCGCTTAATGGGTTCTTTTGCTCAAGATATGGCCAATACTCGTGGCTATACACGCGAGCAAATGGATGACTTTGCGATTCGCTCTTTGAAACGTGCTCAAACAGCAATTACCGAAGGTTATTTCAAAGATGAAATTGTTTCGGTTACCGTGCCTAGTCGCAAAGGTGATGTTATTGTTGATCAAGATGAACAACCTTTAAATGCAAAGATCGACAAAATTCCTTCACTTAAACCAGCTTTTGCAAAAGACGGTACAATTACCGCAGCAAACGCAAGCTCTATTTCAGATGGCGCATCTGCATTAGTATTAACCTCAAGTGAGGTTGCTACTCAACGTGGTTTACAGCCACTGGCAAAAATTATTGCAACAGCTTCAAACTCTCAGCATCCTTCAGAATTTACAATTGCCCCTGTTGGTGCTATTGAAAAAGTTCTTAAAAAAGCGGGCTGGAATGCTCAAGATGTTGACCTGTGGGAAATTAACGAAGCTTTTGCCATGGTTACCATGTGCCCAATTGATGATTTCAAACTTGATGCTGAAAAAGTCAATATTAATGGTGGTGCTTGTGCCCTAGGTCATCCAGTAGGTTCTACAGGTTCTCGTATTATTCTTACGCTGATTCATGCACTAAAACGTACTGGCGGTAAAAAAGGTATTGCTGCACTCTGTATTGGTGGTGGTGAGGCAACAGCAGTTGCAATTGAACTCATTTAATCCAAATTCATTATTTTAAAATCCCACTTCGGTGGGATTTTTTATGAAAAAACTACAAAAAATGACCCACAACATCACTTTTAAGTTTTAACTTATTCCTTTAAACGAAAACAACAATGGACAATAACAATGCAACTCAATCACTATCTCAATTTCCAAGGTCAAGCAGAACAAGCCTTTAACTTTTATAAATCAGTATTTGGCGGTGAATTCGGTATGTTAAGCCGTTATGGTGATATGCCAGCGCCTGAAGGTGTGACGTTATCGGAAGCCGACAAAAATCTGGTTCTACATGTTTCTTTACCAATTAATGAGTACACTGTGCTTATGGCTTCAGATACAAATGATCAGTTCTGTGCCCCAAACAGCGTTTTTACCCAAGGAAATAATCACTACATCTCGATCAACCTTGAAAAAGATGAGCAAGAAAAAGCAAAACAACTTTTTGATGCTTTATCTGTGAATGGTCAAATTGAAATGCCTTTAGAGAAAACGTTCTGGGGTGCATTGTACGGCGCATTTACCGATCAGTTCGGTATAAAGTGGATGGTTAACTGCCAGCTCGATACCTAATATTTTCAATATTTAGCCCTTATAGAGATACCTACTATTTCTATAAGGGCTTTAAACATCGATATTGGAATATTGCGCAATAATCATCAAACCTACAGTAATAAAACCAATTCCCACCCATCCTGCCACATCAATATTCTGACCAAGAAAAATCTTTGCCAAAAAAGCTGTTGCTAATACACCTATCCCAGACCAAAGCACATATAAGATTCCAGCTTGCATATATTTCAAAGCAATAGCAGCGCATGCAAAAGAAATAATATACAAAACCAGAGCAATGCCCTGAGCTGTTTTATTGACTAAGCCATTCCCCTTAGCAGAATAAAATGTTGAGAGTACATCTGTCGCAATAGCAAAAAGTAGCCACCAAGCACCAGGATTTATTTTTGAAATTAAACCTAACATTGTTGTTCTTCAGTTGAGTCATTTAAAAATTATTCATAAAAAAAGCTGAACCTGAGTTCAGCCTTTATATTTAAAAACTATTTAAGCACCAGTTTGATAACTTGCTTGCGGTACGGCTGTTGAAGCTTGGTACGGGTTGGTAAAGTCTTGCAAACCAGCTGCCGCTTCTTGCACATCTTTACCTTCTTTAATCACAAAACTATCAAAACCTGAACGTTTTAAGTAGTTTAAGACATCCTTAAACACATCACCAGTTGCACGCAATTCACCTTGGAAACCTTGACGACGTAGTAGTGCAGCGAATGAATAACCACGACCATCGCCAAAGCCTGCAAACTCAATGAAGATTGCATCAAGTTCATTTAATGGAAATGTGTGCTCTTCAGGTGAATCATTTACGGTCACATACAAAGCTTTTTTGCCTTGAACGTTAGCTAATTGATCCAGTTGAGCTGTTGTTACAACAACATCACCTTGGGGAATAGCACCATCTTCAGCAATGATTTGATAAGTATTATCTGCAATCGTGCCATCTTTATAAAGCACTGGTAGAGCTGTATTAAGCATATGCACGCTCCTTAAATGGTTGAATTCCTACACGGCGATATGTATCAACAAAACGCTCACCTTCAGTACGTAAATCAAGATAAGTATTCAATACTTCTTCAATGACATCTGGCACCGCATCTGCTGCAAATGAAGGCCCTAAGATGTCACCGATTGATGCATCATGGTCAGAATTACCACCTAATGTAATTTGGTAAAATTCAGCGCCTTTCTTATCTACACCTAAAATACCGATGTTACCTACGTGGTGGTGACCACAAGCATTCATACAACCAGAAATATTTAGATCTAAATGACCAAGATCATAAACTTTGTCTAAGTCATCAAAACGACGTGTAATCGCTTCAGCAATTGGAATTGATTTCGCATTTGCAAGTGAACAAAAATCACCGCCTGGGCAACTAATCATATCGGTAATAAAGCCGATATGTGCACGCGCCATATTTTGTTGTTCAAGCGCTTGCCATACATCGAACAAGTCTTTTTGAGGCACATCTGCCAAAGCAATGTTTTGTTCGTGAGTCGTGCGAAGTTCACCAAACGTATATTTATCAGCAAGGTCTGCAATAAAATTCATTTCTTCAGTGGTCATATCACCCGGCGCAATACCTGCGCGTTTTAGAGAAATCGTAACAATACGATAGCCCTTCACTTTATGCGCATGCGTGTTGATATTGAACCATTGTTTGAATTTTGGATGCTCAGCAAATAAAGCTGTGAAATCTTCATCTTCTAAATCTTGATAATCAAACGGTGTGAATTCTTCATCCAGTTTTTTCAAGATTTCTGGCTGAATTTTCAGTGCTTCACGTGTATGTTCAAATTCAGCTTCAACTTTCTGTGCAAATACTTCAGGTGTTAATGCTTTAACTAGAATCTTGATACGCGCTTTATATTTGTTATCACGACGGCCATGCAAGTTATAAACACGTAAAACCGCTTCTAAGTAAGCAATTAAATCTTCACGTGGTAAAAACTCACGAATCACACTACCGATGATTGGGGTACGGCCTAAACCACCCCCAGCCATAATTTTGTAGCCGATCTCGCCTGCTTCATTACGCACGATATAAACACCAATATCGTGGAATGCAGTTGCCGCACGATCTTTTTCTTCAAGTGCAGAAACAGCGATTTTGAACTTACGTGGCAAGAATGCAAATTCTGGGTGGAATGTACTCCACTGACGAATCAACTCACATGTTGGACGTGGGTCTGCAATTTCACCAGCAACCACACCTGCATATTGGTCAGTTGTGGTGTTACGAATACAGTTACCACTGGTTTGAATGGCATGCATTTGTACAGTTGCAAGTTCAGCCAAAATATCTGGCACATCTTCAAGCGCAGGCCAGTTCAACTGGATGTTCTGACGTGTAGATACATGTGCATAACCACGGTCATAAGCAGTTGAAACTTCAGCAACTTTACGTAATTGTTTAGAATTCATTAAGCCATACGGCACAGCAATACGCAGCATAGGCGCATAACGTTGCACATATAAACCATTTTGCAAACGTAATGGACGATATTCGTCTTCAGAAAGTTTGCCAGCTAAATAGCGTTCTGTTTGATCACGGAACTGAGCAACTCGTTCATTAACCAGCTGCTGGTCGAAATCGGTATATAAATACATGGCGTATGGCTAGTAGATTCATTATTAAGGCGGATAGCATAGCGAGCTTTTATTCATCAATAAAATGCTTTTTTTGCATATTTAATAACGGTTTTATTGATAAGCTTTAATATAAATCGACATAAAAAAAGCCCGGATAAATCCAGGCCCTTTCTATAAAAGCTTTTTATTTGTTATCTGGTAAGGCATAAGCCACTAAATAGTCGCCCATTTTCGTACCAAATGAACCATGACCACCAGCCATGATCACAACATATTGCTTACCATTGATTTCATAAGTCATTGGTGTTGCTTGTCCACCTGCTGGTAAACGCGCTTCCCAAAGTTTCTTACCGTTAGTAACGTTAAACGCACGTAAGTAGTTATCTTGAGTTGCACCAACAAACATGACATTACCGGCAGTAGAAATTGAACCACCTAAACCAGGCACACCAATTTTCACAGCTGGTAACTGGAACAAGTTCGGCAAGCTATCACGGATTGTACCAATACGTTTTTTCCATACCACTTCATGAGTTTTCAAATCAACGCCAGCTACATAGCCCCAAGCCGGTTGTTTACAAGGTAAACCAAGCGGAGATAAGAATGCGCTAATTTCAACACCATACGGTACGCCGTACATCGGTTGTACGCCCTGCTCAGTTCCCGCACCTTTTGCAGTTTGTGCACGGTTTGGATCAGCAGGAATTAACCGACTTACGAATGGCAGACCAATCGGGTTCATTACAGCAACCTGACGATCAGGGTTAACTGACATACCGCCCCATTCAAATACACCCAAGTTACCAGGGAAAACTAAAGTACCGTTTTCAGATGGTGGAGTATAAATACCATCGTAATTTAGACGTTTGAAAGATACACGACACATGAGCTGATCAAGCATAGTGGCACCCCACATGTCTTTATCAGTCAATTTATCTTGTGGTGCCAAGTTCAAGTCAGAGAATGGCTGAGTTTTTGAATAGAACTCACCTTTAGTTTGTGGTCCACGTTTAACTGTTTGTGGAACCGGTTTCTCAGTTACAGGAACAATCGGTTGACCATTACGGCGATCAAGCACAAAGGCATTACCTGTTTTCGTCAATACATAGATTGCAGGAACAGTTTGGCCGGCTTTGTTTTTGATATCAGCTAAAGATGGTTGTGATGGTACGTCCATATCCCATAAATCGTGATGGGTTGTCTGGAAGTTCCACACTAATTTACCAGTAGAAGCATTAATCGCTAACATTGAGTTTGCATAACGCTCTTTCAGCTCGGTACGGTCACCACCCCAGATATCTGGTGTACCTACACCTGTTGGTACATAAACGATATCAAGTTTGGCATCGTATGCTAAAGGTGCCCACGCATTTGGTGAGTTATGAACAAAAGTAGTACCTTCGCCCGGCATTGCATTTGGATCTGCTGCGCCAGTATCAAATACCCAAAGAAGTTTACCAGTGTTAACATCGTATCCACGAATCACACCAGATGGCTCTTTATTGGAGTAGTTATCTGTTACAGAACCAGCAATAACAACAGTTGAACCAGTCACGATACCAGGAGATGTCGGGTTATAACCGCCTGGATAAGCATATGGCATGAACTCTTGTAAGTTCACTTGACCATTTTGACCAAAGTCAGTACATGCTTTACCAGTGTCAGCATTTACAGCCACTAAACGGCCATCATTGACTGGTACAAATACCTTACGTGGACATTGTGTAGAGCTAGATTTCTTGCTTTGAAGACTCGTTGCAAACTCAGTTGTATTGTTTGCATCGTAGTACATCACACCACGACAAGTTAAATGCTGGAACGATTTATCCGTTTTAAGTTTCGGATCAAAACGCCATTTTTCTTTACCTGTAGCAGGATCAATCGCAATTAACTGCTGGTGAGCTGTACAGATAAACATGTTATTACCGATTTTAATCGGTGTAACCTGATTGGTCGTTTCACCAGAATCGTTATCTGTCTTAAGATCGCCAGTACGTAAAGTCCAAGCAACTTTCAAGTCTTTTACGTTTTGGTCATTAATCTGTTTCAATGGAGAATAACGCACACCTGCTTGAGTACGGCCATAAGCTGGCCAATCACTTTCAGCAACACCAGGCACGGCTTGGGCTGTTTCTGGTTGAGGTGTTTTGATTTCACCATTAATTTCTTGCGGATCATTGAAGATAGAATAAACCATCAACACGATTGCAATTGCTAAAGTTGAAGATAAGGCAACTTTACTTGATCCAAGGTTGTTGATTCCACGAGTTACAGCCGGAACCAATAACCATAAACCAAGAATACCTAAAATATCTAAACGTGGTGCAAGCGCCCAAAAGTCTGTTCCAACTTCCCAGACACTCCAGATAATAGTTCCTAGCATTAATGCAGCATAAACCCACAAAGCAGTAGAAGCACGCTTGTAGAGTTGCCATGCAACAATGAGGAGTAATACTCCAGCTATAATGTAGTAAATTGAACCGCCTAGTGTAGCGAGCCAAATACCTCCAATTAACAGGAATAACGCCAGTAACCCAATAATAATTACGGTAAAAGTCGTTAAACCTGATCTTGAAGTAGGTTGATTCATAAACCACCTCTTATCAATCATCATTTTTATAGGAAAGATGTGCCAAGAACCTTATAGAAAAATGGCATCACCAATACATCTAAAACAAATTCAGGCATCAAGAAAAAACGGAAGGTCAGGTTAATTCAATCAATGATTTAGCCCTCGACAATCCGTTTTTCGGAGTAATTACGCTTAGAATGCAGTTGAGAATTTAATACCGCCAACCCAAGTGTTATCACCATTTTTTAATGCACCAACATGACGAACATATTGCACATTTGGACGAATAGTTAACCAGTTAGTGGCATGAATACCGTAGTAAAGCTCGGTATTGTATTCAGTGTCATATTCTTTAGTTTGAACATCGTTCCAATCATCATTGATATGGATACGAGCCACACCGAGTGCCAACTCATCTTGAGGACGTTGATTGAGCAAACCTTTATAGACCAACCCTACATTTTGCATGTTATCAATTTTGTTGGTATCAGAGTCGTGGAAAGTCAGGTTCACAAAACCTGTCAAACCGCGATCTGTTTGATCAGCAGGCTGGAATAATTTTTGTTTTGCAGTTACCCACACCCCTTGTTTATGAGATGTTTGGGCCTTATTCGTAATTTCTTCAGCGTCAGCAGTGCTGTAGTAATAACCTAAACGGTATTCACCAGCCATACTTTGAGCGCCTAATTTAGGTGACCAAACTACTTCGGCAGGAATAATTGCACCGTGAGAACCATCAGTACTTAAGTTAAAACCTTTGCCTCGATCCAGATTTTCTGGGTTGTATTCATATACACCAATTTGGGTATATAAGTCAGGTTGCAAGTTATATTTAACACGCATTGCCCATTGGCTTACTGGCCAGTTATACCACTGATCACCCACCCAGTTACCGACTTGTGAACCACAAAGCGCTAAATTCTGGAAATCACAGTCAAAACTGTTAAAGTCTTCACCTTCACCAAAACGACCGACTTTCACATCTAACTTCTGATCAAGGAATTTCTTCTTGATCCACAAATCTGTTAAACGCCAAGTTTGCTCACGCCCCCACACTTCTTGCACCGAGCTTAAGTGCCCTGCTAAAGCTGGTGAATGTTCAGAAAGCGACTGCCCATCACGATATGTTAATGTGATTTGAGCTTCCGTATCTTGCCAACCTAAAATTTTATTTAGGTCAAAATGAGTTCCTAGTGCAAGTTGCCCCGTATAAGCACTACCATGCGTAGACGTATTTTTTGAATCTAAAATACCGGCATATTCGCCGGTATATCCAAAAGAAAAATCATAACCTTGTGCTTGTAACGCGGTGCGTTGACCGTTCCAATCACCCAACATCCAAGGACTATTTGGGTCGAATGCAGCAGCAGCTTGTGCATGCTGTATAAAAAGAGTAATTGATAAAACGGATAAACAGGAAGCCATCAAGGATTTATGTGTTTTCATGTTTACATACCTTTTATGTCTTTGTTTATAAAGGGTACGCTAATTTTATGTAAAGAAATTATTCAAAATGTTAATCGATTGATTAATCTAATAATAATCTTAATACACATTGTATGAAAAATGGCCCCAGCTCTTTACCACTGCCCTTCACCAAGTTTTTGACCTATAAAGGAATATCTCATTTTCGATCTTGAAAACTTAATTGGACAAGCCAATTGTGGTTCTGTATCCGCTGTATTATTTTGCAAAGGTACATCCACAATCCATCCACGTTCTTGTGCTAAAGGCGAGTTTAAGGACTCTGTTAGGCTTAAAACAGGTTCTACACACACATCAAGATTTGCAAAAATTTCATGCCATTCTTTAAATGATTTCGTTTTAATTTTCTCTTGAATAGCTTGTTTAACTTCCTGTCGGTCTTCGACATCTAAGGAAGCACCTTTTTGTAATAATAAAGGCAAATCAAGCGCCACTGATAAACCAGACATAAATTGTGGCTCAAGACTACCTATTGAAAGATAACGACCATCTTGAGTCATATAATAGTCATAAAAAATACCGCCATTGAGCATGCCATGCTCTGGAGCCTGTTCAACTTGTGCCGCAAGTGTAGCGGATGCGGCCATACTATTGAGGCTAGCAACACAATCGGTCATGGAAATATCAATATATTGTCCCATTCCACTACATCCACGTTCGACAACCGCCGCTAAAATTGCAATGACAGCATGAAGTGAACCACCTGCAATGTCTGCAACTTGAATACCGAGCGGTGGAGGACCACTGTCTTGTCGGCCACTATATCCAGCAATACCAGCTAAAGCTAAATAGTTAATGTCGTGTCCAGCCCTGTCTTTATAACTTCCTGTTTGTCCATAACCTGTAATTGAACAATAAATGAGACGTGGGTTAATTTCGGCAAGTGTCGCGTAGTCTAATCCGAGACGACGCATGACATCAGGTCGGAACTGCTCTATAACAATATCAAACTCAGAAATTTTGGCTTTAATCAGATCAATACTCGTCTTATCCTTTAAATCGAGAACAATCGACTGTTTATTTCGGTTTAGATAACTATGTGCCGTTGCTTGACCATTTGCGTATGGTGGCATGATTCGGATTAAATCAGGACGTGATGGAGATTCGATATGGATGACTTCTGCTCCCATATCAGCCAAATACATTGTGGCAAAAGGGCCAGGTAAGAGCGTCGAGAAATCGAGAACTTTAAGTCCATTTAATGCTGTCGTCATCGTATTTTTAACCACTATTATTCGAATTTTCTTTTATATTAGTTAAGCAAATATACTAAAACAATGTCATGTTCAGCCATTTACCTTGATCATTTCGGCAATTTAACATGTAAAAAGTGCTTTTACTCTGTTGTAAATCGCCAATTTATTTTTTTAGACGGTCATTTAGGTCAATTTAAAGTGAACATCAAAGAGACTGAAGGATTCAATATGAGTCGCGATACGATTAGCATCCACTTCGTGAATGCGGCTTTGACAGGCGTAAAACGCCTTGGCATGGATGTTGAAATGCTCCTTTCACATGTGGGTATTGAAGCGGAATTATTACGTCAACCTAAAGCTCGAATCTCACCAGAACAATACACTCGATTTATAAAAATGTTGTGGATGGTCACACAGGATGAACACGTTGGATTTGACGTACAACCGCGTCGTCTGGGCACTTTTGCCATTATGTGTCAGTTGATTATTCACGCAAAAACATTGGGCCAAGCCCTTGAACTGTCATCTCAATTCTACAAATTATTTGGCGATGAATGGTCAGTAACTCTAGAGCGTGACAAACATGAAGCACGTCTAGTTCCTCTCATTCCGAAAACTTTAGATCCAGACCATTTCATTACTGAAAGTATGCTGATGATTTGGCACGGTCTAGCATCATGGTTGATTGAACGTCGTTTGCCATTAGAGCGCGTTCATTTTAGCTATCCACGTCCTGCACATGCAGATGAATATGATGCATTATTTTTTGCACCAGTCATGCAATTTGATGCACCACGTACTGAAATTACCTTTGCAGCTGATTATCTTGATTTACCAATCCGCCAAGATGAAAAAACGCTAGAAGAATTCTTAAAAGCAGCTCCTGCCCAGCTTTTAGTGAAATTCAAAAACACCAACTCGCTAACTTCTCGTATTCGTGAAGTACTCAAAAGCCAAATTGGTGAAGAAATGCCAACGCTTAATGACGTTGCATCAATGTTATATTTATCTCCTCAAACCTTACGCCGCCGCTTGGCTGCTGAAGGTAAAAGCTATCAAGGCGTAAAAGATGCTTTACGCCGAGATGCTGCAATTCACTTGTTACTCAACCCTGAGTTAACACTTGAAGATGTTGCTCAACAAGTTGGTTTTAGTGAAACCAGTACCTTCCACCGCGCATTTAAAAAGTGGACGGGTGTAACACCTGGCCTATATCGCCAGCTACATGGTTATCACTAATTCTTAAATCTATTTAAGTTTCACATTTAGCCCAAGTTCAACTTGGGCTTTTTTGTATTTCTATTGGCAAAAATCATCACCTGACTGGTGCGCTTATCGTCATTGCGTTGCCTTTTAAAACCAGTACACTCAAAACACAACAAAGTTTAAGTAATAAAAAAGGAACTGTTATGAGCGAGGCTTATATTATTGATGCCATTCGCACCCCACGCGGAAAAGGAAAAAAAGATGGCTCTCTTTACGAAGTAAAACCAATTACATTATTGACCACCTTATTAAATGAATTACAACAACGCCATCAACTCGATACGTCTAAAGTCGATGACATTGTTTTGGGCTGCGTAACACCAATTGGCGATCAAGGTGGCGATATTGCCAAAACAGCAGCGATTGCAGCAGGTTGGAATGATGATGTTGCTGGGGTGCAAATCAATCGCTTTTGTGCATCAGGTTTAGAAGCAGTCAACATGGCAGCCATGAAAGTCCGCTCTGGTTGGGAAGATTTAGTAGTTGCTGGTGGCGTTGAATCAATGTCACGCATTCCAATGGGCTCGGATGGCGGACCGTGGGCGTTAGACCCTGAAACAAACCTTAAGTCATCATTTGTTCCGCAAGGCATTGGAGCCGACCTCATTGCAACCTTAGATGGCTATAGCCGTGAAGATGTTGATAATTTCGCTGTGAAATCACAACAAAAAGCTGCGGCAGCACAATCAAATGGTTATTTCGACCAATCAGTTGTACCGGTAAAAGATCATGCAGGTGTGGTGATTTTAGAGAAAGATGAATTTATTAAAGGCAATACCACACTCGAAGGTCTAACGAAGCTCAACCCAAGTTTTGAAATGATGGGACAAATGGGCTTTGATGCTGTTGCTTTACAAAAATATCCAGAAGCACAAAAAATCAATCATGTTCACCATGCAGGTAACTCATCAGGCATTGTCGATGGAGCAGCTGTAGTTTTATTAGCTTCTGAAAAAGCGGTAAAAGAACAAAACTTAAAACCACGCGCTAAAGTTTTAGCGACTGCACTGGTTGGTACCGACCCAACCATCATGCTGACTGGCCCTGCTCCTGCTGCACGTAAAGCTTTAGAAAAAGCTGGGCTGACGATTGATGATATTGACCTGTTTGAAGTCAATGAAGCATTCGCGGCAGTTGTTATGCGTTTTATTAATGAACTCAACGTCCCAGCTGAGAAAGTCAACGTAAATGGCGGTGCGATTGCTTTAGGTCATCCATTAGGAGCAACAGGTGCCATGATTTTAGGCACTTTGCTTGATGAGCTTGAACGACAAGATAAAAAGCGCGGTTTAGCGACGCTCTGTGTTGGCGGTGGAATGGGTATTGCCACCATTATTGAACGCGTATAAAAATTAGGGATATCAAAGATGAGTGCAATTCAATACGAAAAGAATGCCGACAATATTGTCATTTTAACGCTTGATTCAACTGGTCAATCTGCGAACACCATGAATGCCGAGTTTCGTGACTCGCTCGATGAAGCGACTCAGAAACTTAAAGCAGAAACAGAACTTTCAGGGGTTATTTTCCGCTCGGCTAAAAAAACTTTCTTTGCAGGCGGTGATCTAGATGAACTAATTCAGGTTCAGCCTGAACACGCAACTGACTTTTTCAACATGGTTGAAAAGCTAAAAGGTCATTTACGTACAATTGAAACGCTTGGTATTCCAGTCGTTGCAGCATTAAATGGCACAGCACTTGGCGGTGGTTGGGAAATCGCATTAAGTTGCCATCACCGTATTGCAATCAATGACCCGAAAAGCAAATTTGGTCTCCCAGAAGTCACTTTAGGTTTACTACCAGGCGGCGGTGGTATTGTACGTATGGTACGTTTGCTTGGGCTTCAAAATGCGTTCCCATTTTTAATGGAAGGCAAACAGTTCGGTGTTGATAAAGCAAAATCTTTAGGCTTAATTCATGACACTGCCGAAAATGAGCAAGAACTTTTAGATAAAGCAATTGCTTGGATCAAGGCCAATCCAAAATCTCAGCAGCCTTTTGATGTGAAGGGTTATAAAATTCCAGGCGGTGATCCAAAAACTCCAGCAGTTGCACAAGTTCTTGCAATTGCACCAGCCATGTTAAAAGACAAAACCAAAGGTTGTTACCCTGCCCCTGAAGCAATTATGGCTGCCGCAGTTGAAGGTGCTCAAGTCGATGTCGATACTGCTCTGCGTATTGAGTCTCGCTACTTTACTCAGCTTACCACAGGCCAAATTTCTAAAAATATGATCGGCACTTTCTGGCATGGTCTAAATGCAATTAAGTCTGGTGCGAGCCGCCCTGCCGACGTTGCAAAATGGCAAGCCACGAAAGTGGGTGTTTTGGGTGCAGGCATGATGGGTGCAGGGATTGCATATTCAACAGCCATAAAAGGCATTCCAGTTGTACTTAAAGATGTATCTGTTGAAAATGCTGAGAAAGGCAAAGCATATTCACAAAAGCTCTTAGATAAACGTGTATCACAAGGCCGCATGACCGCAGAAAAACGTGATCAGGTTTTATCGCTCATTACGGCTACAGCTTCTGCCGAAGACTTACAAGGTTGTGATTTAATTATTGAAGCCGTATTTGAGAATCAAGAACTTAAAGCTAAAGTCACTCAAGAAGCCGAGCAATATCTAGCGCCTAACGGTGTGATGGCATCAAACACCTCAACCCTGCCAATTACAGGTTTAGCGCAAGCAAGTAAGGATGATAAAGCTTTTATCGGTCTGCATTTCTTTAGCCCTGTCGACAAAATGCAGTTGGTTGAAATTATCAAAGGTAAAAACACCTCCGCAGAGACACTTGCCAAAGCTTATGACTTTGTACAACAAATTGGAAAAACACCGATTGTTGTTAATGATAGCCGTGGTTTCTTTACCAGTCGTGTGTTTGGTACGTTCATTCAAGAAGGTATGCGCTTGCTTGCCGAAGGTGTCCACCCAGCGCGTATTGAAATGGTAGCACTGAAAGCTGGTATGCCAGTTGGCCCCCTCGCTATTCAAGATGAAGTATCTTTAACATTAACCGAACATGTTGCTAGTGAAGCACGCAAAGCTCTACAAGCCGAAGGAAAAGATTTACCTAAAACTTCTGTAGATGAAGTGGTGCACACCATGATTCATGAGTTAAACCGTAAAGGTAAAGCTGCTGGAGCTGGTTTTTATGAATACCCAGAAAATGGCAAAAAGCATCTATGGGAAGGCTTAAACCGCTGGAACAAAGATCATGATATTTCTGAACAAGATATGATTGATCGCATTCTGTTTGTACAGGCCTTAGATACTTTACGTTGTTATGAAGAAGGCGTATTGGAGTCTGTAATTGATGCCAATGTCGGTTCTATCTTTGGGATTGGTTATGCACCTTGGACTGGAGGAGCAATTCAATTCCTAAATCAGTATGGTACTGATAAAGCACAAAAACGTGCCGAAGAATTAGCTGCCAAATATGGTGAACGTTTCACACCGCCAGCTTTACTAAAAACCAAAGCTGAGCAGAAACAAAATATTCAGTAATTTAGTCTTATTGAATATTTAAAAAACTGCATAAACCTTACCCATATAAATATATTTTATTTATATGGGTTTTTCTTTATGACCTTTAAGATTTCAGCCCCCTGCCTAAATATGCTATAAATAGACTTCATTTTTGTGCTTCTACAGCACATTCGAGAAATTCTTATGTCCGATAAAAATTCTTCCGAGTCAGCAGTTCTAGGCTGGAAATTTGTTCTGATCGTTGGTGTTTTAAGTGCGATTTTCCTTGGCTTTTTCTATTTAGCAATGAGTAATGAACCTGACTATATGCCAGGTGCACAGCGCAAAGCACAACAAGAGCAAATGCAGCAAAAGGCTGAGCACTCTACAGAGCAACACGCTCAACATAGTGACAACATGCCTGAAATGGATATGCAAGAACATAAGCAATCAACTCAGTAATCAGATATTTTTCAAATGACAGATTTTTCCCGCAACGCACTGGTTGTAGAGGGTGGAGGCATGCGTGGTGCCTTTACCAGTGGTGTACTTGACGCGTTTTTACAACAACAGTTCAACCCATTCGATTTATATGTTGGTGTATCGTCTGGTTCAACTAATGTCGCCAACTACCTAGCAGGCCAGCAAGGCCGCACTTTAACATTTTATATTGATCATTCACTGCGTCCTGAATTTATCGATTACAAGCGCTTTTTTAAGGGCGGCGATTTACTTGATTTAAAATGGATGTGGGAAATTGGTGAGCAAGAGCATCCTCTTGATCAACAGAGTCTTTTTGCCAAAAATCCTGATTTTTATATGGTGTTGACGCATGCCAAAACAGGTCATGCAGAATATCTTCGTGCGGGTAAAGACAATTTACTCAATGCGCTTCGTGCTTCTAGCTCAATTCCAGTTTTAACGCGTCATCCCGTCGATATTATGGGTGAACCTTATTTTGATGGTGGTGTTGCAGATGCCCTACCCGTTCGCTGGACGGCTCAGCAAAGCGGCGTCAAAAAACTGTTAGTTTTACGTACTCGTCCGAAAAACTATTTCAAAGCAAGTAGTCGAGGTGATCAATTCCTCGCAAAATATGCGTTTAAACATCATTATGGTTTCGCTAGTAGCTTGCGTAGCCGCTGTGCTCGTTATAACGCTTCGGTCGATTTTGTTCGTGGTGAAAATCCAGACCAGCAAATTTTAGAAGTGTGTCCACCGCCTCTTAAAAATATGGCTGGCCGTTTAACTACCAATCCAAAAAAGCTTCGCTACAGTTATGAAGTCGGTTTAGAAACAGGTCTACAGGCAATTGAAAGTTGGAATGCAATGAAATAAATTAAAATTGAGATTTCTAAAAAGAAGTCTCAATTTAACTTCAAAACCATATCAATATGTGGAATGCCACAGTCTTCGTAAACTTCACCTTGTACTTTAAAGCCTAAAGCTTCGTAAAAAGCTGTCACATAGGTTTGCGCTGAAAGCTTTAAGTAAGGCAGTTTATGACGACGTGCATAGTCAATAATATGCTGCATTAAAATTTTACCTATACCCTGCTTTCGATAAGGCATTAAAACAGCAACACGCCCTACGCTATGCTGCGGCAACAAACGTGCTGTAGCGATAGGCTGCTCTTTGTCATAGACAATAAAATGTAGAACTGTGGCATCCAAGTCGTCCCATTCATCTTCAGGTGCAATTCCCTGTTCTTGGATAAAGACTTGTTCACGGATGTATTTGGCATCTTGCTCAAGCTGTTCCCAACCACCCTCTACAATTTTATACATCCATTCACCTTCCTAGCACTTACAGCCGATATTTTCGATCGGCAACTGATCTTGCAATAATAATTCCAACGATTGTTTTTTAATTCCGTACATTTCTTTCAATGCTTGGATTTGAGCCATAATCTTCGCATCAGGTTGTGAAACGTTTTTGCGTTTTGTCGCCAAAATCATTTTATTTTTGCTGGTATGTTCAAGCGATACAAACTCAAAAACTTTGGTTTCATAACCATAAGCTTTTAAAAGTAACGCACGTAAGGTATCGGTCAACATCTCGGCTTGTTGTCCCGCATGAATACCAAACTGTAGCATGGGTTGTAAAACTTCAGGACTATGTAATTGTGGACGCAACTCTTTGTGACAGCATGGCGCGCACATAATCATCGAAGCATTTAAGCGAATTCCAGTATGGATAGCAAAGTCAGTCGCAATATCACAAGCATGTAAAGCAATCATAACGTCCAGCTTTTCCGGCTGATAACTACGAACGTCACCTTCAAAAAAGTCTAAATGATTAAAATGTACTTTTTCTGCAACGTTCTGGCAAAACTCCACTAAGTTACGGCGCAGCTCTACACCAGTAATGAGCGGAACCTTTTGTTGTTCTTGTAAATAATCATACAAGGCAAAAGTTAAATAACCTTTTCCTGAACCAAAATCGACAATATTTAACTCTTTTTGCTCAGCATCAATTTGTTCGTATGCACTCGCAAAAATTTCGATAAATTTATTAATCTGCTTCCATTTACGAGCCATGCTTGGAATGATTTGAGCTTTCTCATCGGTAATGCCAAGCTCTTTTAAAAATGCACTACCCTGCTGTACATAACGCTGTTTCTCACGATCATGTGCTTGTACAGTTGGAGCGGTAGTCACGCTGTGTTTTTTACCCATATTAAGCATGGCTTTTTTCTTATTTTTTTTAAGCTGGATTTCTTGATGAGTGGAAAATAAATTCGCTTGTTTACATTGCGTAATCAGCACTGCAATCTGTTCTAAGCCATCTTCGAATGAATAATTTTTAGTCACATCTTGGGTGGTATGATGATATAGCGCGGAAAGTTGTTTTTTTCCATGTAGCTCCACAACACGGAAAGTAATTTTTTCCAGCTGTGTCAACTCTCCTTTATATTGGCTCAAAATCAAACGCTCAAAAGTCTGCTGATCAAGCATTTGTTTGATTTCATGAAAAAATTGCTGTTCTTGCTCAAAGGAGAAAACCGACACTGATATACCTAAAAAATGGTGACTCATATAAAGTGAAAGTTTAAAGGGTATAGGATTAAAAATAAAATAACTTTACGGCTGTTTTGTATTTCTATACATTTGTATTTTTAATCAAAAAATAAACTTATGAGTAAATCGGTGTTAGAAACCTACGACCCAAAAGAAGAACTTTTTAATGCCTACAGCCATGGCGCTGGTGTGGTTATGGCAGTAATTGCCTCTGTCTTTTTAATTATAAAAGGATCTTATCTTTCCACTGCCCAGTGGATAGGTTTATGGGTATATGCTTTTAGCTTAATTCTCGTGTTTACTAGTTCGACTCTCTATCATTTTGCACAAACACAAAATTTACGTTACTGGTATAAAAAACTCGATCACACGGCTATTTATTATTTAATTGCTGGAACATATACCCCGTTCTTAAGCATTGCTATACCTACACAAAAAGCTCATATTTTACTTATTGCGCTCTGGAGCATTGCTGCAATTGGTACACTTTTCAAGTTAGTTTTTATTCACCGTTTTCAGAAAATTTCGCTACTTGCTTATGTCCTTATGGGTTGGCTTGCCGTTTTTGTAATGGATGATATGCGAACCTATTTAAGCAAAGATACTTTGATGTTATTGATTACTGGAGGTTTAGCTTACACCGTTGGAGCATTGTTTTACGCGTTAAAAAAGGTAAGATATACCCATGCGATATGGCATATTTTTGTGCTTTTAGGTGCAGGTGCACACTTTCTTGCTATCTATTGGTACGTTGTTTAGTCCATTTTTCACTCATATTCAGTGATCCTGAAAGAGTCATGGATGATGTTCTTTCACGCTATTCTTTTAAGAAAAATATGCCTTTAAAGAGAATAGTAAATTAAAAATAAATTTTAACTGATATAAGGACTTATATGGAGTCAACCTCTGCGACTGCTGCTCCTGTAGTAGCCACCAATTCGAAAACACGGGTTTTGTTTGCAAGTTTAGTCGGTACAACCATTGAGTTCTTCGACTTTTATATCTATGCAACTGCTGCCGTTATCATTTTTCCACACCTATTTTTCCCTGCCAGTAGTGGTAGTGCCGCAGTCTTACAATCACTTGCAACTTTTGCAATCGCCTTTATTGCCCGTCCTATCGGTGCAGCACTATTTGGGCATTTAGGAGATCGTATAGGTCGTAAAGCAACATTGGTGGCAGCATTGCTCACTATGGGTATCTCAACCGTATGTATTGGCTTATTACCAACCTATGCTCAGATTGGAATTGTCGCGCCTTTATTGCTCGCCTTATGTCGTTTAGGACAAGGCTTAGGCTTAGGTGGTGAATGGAGTGGCGCAGTATTATTAGCGACTGAAAATGCCCCAGAAGGTAAAAGAGCATGGTACGGCATGTTTCCGCAGCTAGGTGCTCCAATCGGCTTTATTCTGGCAACAGGTTCATTCTTATTATTGAGTGCAGTTATTCCTGAGCAAGCATTCATGCAATGGGGTTGGCGTATTCCATTCATTGCCAGTGCTGTATTAGTTATTGTTGGCTTATATATCCGTTTAAAACTTCATGAAACTCCAGCTTTCCAGAAAGTCTTAGATAAGCAAAAAGAAGTTAACATTCCATTTAAAGAAGTTTTAACCAAACATACAGGTAAGCTTATTCTTGGTACAGTTGCAGCCATTTGTACCTTTGTCGTGTTCTATCTTACTACCGTATTTGCTTTAAACTGGGGAACCACAAAGCTTGGATATGCGCGTGGTGAATTCTTAGAACTTCAACTCTTTGCCACACTTTGCTTCGCCGCATTCATTCCTTTATCGGCTATTTTTGCAGAAAAATTTGGTCGAAAAACAACTTCTATTGGTGTCTGTATCGCTGCTGCGATTTTCGGCTTGTTCTTCTCTAGTATGTTAGAGTCTGGAAATACTTTAATCGTTTTCCTTTTCTTATGTACTGGCTTGGCGATTATGGGATTGACCTACGGTCCGATCGGTACAGTTCTTTCTGAACTTTTCCCAACTTCAGTTCGATATACAGGTTCAGCATTAACTTTTAACTTGGCTGGTATTTTTGGTGCATCTTTTGCCCCACTCATTGCGACTAAGCTTGCTGAAACTTATGGTTTATATGCGGTTGGTTATTATCTTACTGCTGCATCACTTTTATCATTAGTTGCCTTCTTACTTATTCGTGAAACAAAAAATGATGATGTAAATAATCAGATTTAAAGTTTTAAAGACACCCCCATAAAAAAGCCAGTTCAATTTGAACTGGCTTTTTTATACGTATATGAATTAATTCATTGATGCAGGATTTGCTGGAGCAACACTATTTGTTGCAGCTGGCGCTGTTACATTGCTTGCTGCAACTGCTGCTGGTCCTGCTACAGCTGCTTCACCGATTAAAGCAACTTTTGCTTTTTCTTGGCTTTTTGCAGAAAGAGCTGGGTTACTTGCCACAATACGATTAATGTTTGCTGAGTTTGCTGGAGCAATCGCAGTAGTTTGTAAAATAATTGGGCGATTACCTGTGTTACCCAAGGTATAGCGAATACCGGTACGTGGACTAATCACTGTAGTATTTTCTTGCTTCACTACAGCTTGAGCCGAAGTTGGGCCTTTTGCTGCAAGAACTTTGTCAACCGTTGTCGTTTGAGGGGCTGAAGCTGCTTCTGCTGCAAAAACAAAACTTGGTACAGCAAGAACAGTTAAAAATAAAGGTTGTAATACTTTTTTCATTGTCTTTCCAACATACACTCTGGATGAGAAGTAAATAGCATTTAATGCTTAAAACTGCAAACATTATTCACAGGCTTACTACAAACATAAAAAAAGCAGAACAATTGTTCTGCTTTTTTTGTGAAGGCAGATTAGATCTTACCGTGACATTGCTTATATTTTAGTCCCGAACCACATGGGCATGGGGCATTACGGCTTTCTGGAACAGGGAAAGCTTGCTGTTCAGCAGACTCGTTCATGGTTTCTTGAGAAAGTGTAACTTCACCAGTTAAACCATCTACATCATCATGTTCAAAAGAAAGCTTCATTGATTCAGCTTGCTGCTGCTGTTGAGCTTCCATTTCTGCAAGTTCTTCTGGTGTTGGGATATGTACACGAGACAAATCAGTTACAACATCAGTTTTAATAATACCCAACATGTTTACGAACAAGTTGAAGGCTTCTTTCTTATATTCCTGCTCAGGGTTCTTTTGCGCATAGCCACGTAAGTGAATACCTTGACGCAAATAATCCATTGCAGCCAAGTGATCTTTCCAATGGCGATCAAGAGAGTTTAAAACGAAATGGCGCTCAAGCATTGCTGCTGATTCATCACCCATTTGAGCACGGCGCTGACGATAACGCTCAATCACTTCATCACTAATACGCTCAACCAAACCTTCTTCATCTAAACGACGATCTTGGTCTAACCATTCTTGAATTGGCAGCTCAATACCTAAATCAATACGTAAAGCATTTTCTAAACCTTCCACATCCCACTGGTCATGAATTGACTCTGGTGGAATAAAGTTGGCAATCATGCCTTGCATCACTTCACGATGCATTTCTTCAACGTAGTCTTTTAAGGTGTTTTCAGCTAATACTTCATCACGTTGTGAGTAAATGATCTTACGCTGTTCGTTATTCACGTCATCGTATTTCAATAAGTTCTTACGAATATCGAAGTTACGCGCTTCAACTTTACGTTGAGCATTCTCAATCGAACGGCTCACCATTTTATGTTCAATCGCTTCGTCTTCTTTCAAACCCATCGCGCGCATCATACCAACAACACGGTCGCCTGCGAAAATACGCATAAGGTCATCTTCAAGAGATAAATAGAAACGAGAAACACCAGGGTCACCCTGACGACCGGCACGACCACGTAACTGGTTGTCAATACGACGTGATTCATGGCGTTCGGAACCAATGATGTGCAAACCACCGGCTTGCAGGACATCTTCGTGGTCTTGTTCCCATTGTGCTTTTAGACGTGCTTCATCTTCTGCAGTTGGGTTTTCAAGTTTGGCAAGTTTCGCTTTCCAGTTACCACCCAAGATAATATCCGTACCACGACCGGCCATGTTGGTTGCAATCGTTACTGCATTCGGACTACCCGCTTGAGCAATAATGTCTGCTTCACGCTCATGCTGCTTTGCATTCAACACTTCATGATGAATACCAGCTTGCATTAACTTAGAAGATAAAATTTCGCTGGCTTCAATGGTTGCTGTACCAATCAGAATTGGAGCAACACCCTGCCCACGAATATTCATAATCTCTTGAATAATCGCGTTATATTTACCGTTACGGTTTAAATAAATTAAATCGTTTTGGTCGTTACGAATCATTGGACGGTGAGTTGGAATAATCACAACATCAAGACCGTAAATTTCTTTCATTTCCGCAGCTTCAGTATCAGCAGTACCTGTCATACCTGAAAGCTTTTTATAGAGACGGAAATAGTTCTGGAATGTTGTTGTCGCTAAAGTTTGGTTTTCAGGCTGAATTTCCAAGCCTTCTTTTGCTTCAACAGCTTGATGCAAACCTTCTGACCAACGACGACCCGGCATCGTACGACCCGTATGTTCATCGACAATAACCACTTCACCATCATGAATAATATAGTGAACATCACGTTGAAATAGGAAATGCGCACGAATGGCAGCAGATACATGGTGAACAAGGTTTAGGTTTGTTGCTGAATATAAGCTTTCGCCTTCAGCCAACAAGCCCATTTGAATAAGTTCTTGTTCAACAGTTTCATAACCAACTTCGGTCATTTCAACTGAACGCTGCTTTTCATCAATCCAGAAATGGCCGCCATCTGCAACTTTTTCTTCTTTTTGCGGATGTAATTTAGGAGGAATCGTATTGATTGCAGAATACAGATGCGAAGAGTCTTCACTTTGACCAGAAATAATTAATGGTGTACGAGCCTCATCAATTAAGATGGAGTCAACTTCATCGATAATGGCATAGTGCAAACCACGTTGTTTCTTTTCTGCTAAAGAAAACACCATGTTGTCACGTAAGTAGTCAAAACCGAATTCGTTATTGGTACCGTAAGTAATATCTGCAAGATAAGCTTCCGCTTTTTCTGACGGACCTTGCATTGAATAAATCGTACCAATTGATAGACCCAAAAATTCAAATAATGGGCGGTTCAACTCGGCATCACGCTGTGCCAAATAATCGTTCACAGTAATGACATGTACACCTTGGCCACTCAAAGCGTTTAAATAACACGCCAGAGTACCCATAAGGGTTTTACCTTCACCAGTACGCATCTCGGCAATCTTACCTTCATGTAAGGTAATACCACCAATTAACTGAACGTCATAGTGACGCATACCCATCACACGCTTAGCAGCTTCACGACAAACCGCAAACGCTTCTGGAAGTAATTTATCTAAACTTTCGCCATTATTATAACGTTGTTTGAATTCTGGAGTTTTTGCAGATAAGTCTGCATCGCTTAAAGCTGATATCGTCGGCTCGAGCGCATTGATTTGCTCAACAATTTTGCGCATGCGTTTGAGTTCACGCTCATTTTTTGTACCGAAGATACCTCCGATCAGACTTGCCAACATGGATAAACTCTCTAAATCTTGCTTGGTCAAATGAATAAACTTTTTCTCAGTCGTTTATTATGGTGCCAGAAATTTGAAGTACAAGGGGTTTGCACAAAACCCCTAAAAAAAATCTGATAGTTAGACGAATGGTTTTTCATTCATCTAATCTCCCCTTAATGTGCCGAGCACCAAAAACACACCATTAACGCTCATCGATTAAGCATAACTTCCGAGAAATCTAATTTAGCAAATTTACCTTAAAGTTACATTGATTAAGCACTTAAAATAATGAGTTTTAGTCATATATATTTACACTTATATAAAAAGTTCATAATAAAATACAAAAACAATAATTTTAATCATAAAGTAAATGCTGCATATTCATTCAATCGAATAACAAATTATGCGCAATTGAGGAAAGATCATGACACTACGATTAGGAGATACTGCTCCCGATTTTCAACAAGAATCGAGTGAAGGCACAATTAATTTTTATGATTTTTTAGGGGATAGTTGGGGAATCTTATTTTCACATCCAGCCGACTATACTCCCGTATGTACAACTGAATTAGGTTATACAGCAAAATTAAAAGATGAATTTACGAAGCGGAATGTTAAAGCGATTGCTTTGTCTGTAGACGATGTAGAATCACACAAAGGCTGGATCAATGATATTAATGAAACACAAAATACAACTGTAAACTTTCCAATCATTGCAGATAAAGATCGTAAAGTATCTGAGCTCTATGGCTTCATTCACCCTAATGCCAGTGAAACTCTAACAGTGCGCTCATTAGTGATTATTGATCCTAACAAAAAAGTTCGCTTAATCATTACCTACCCTGCTTCGACGGGCCGAAATTTTAACGAAGTCTTACGTGTTGTGGATTCATTACAATTAACAGACAAGCATAAAGTCGCTACACCTGCGAACTGGCAGCAAGGTGAAGATGTCGTTATTGTGCCATCACTTAAAGATGAAGAAGAAATTAAACAACGTTTCCCTAAAGGTTATACGGCTGTTAAACCTTATTTACGCCTCACGCCACAGCCTGAAAGCAATAAAACCGACTAAAGGTTTTATTGCTTGCAAGACAAGAGAAGCGCGTAGGCACACTTAGATTAAATATCACACCCGAAAAAGTCATCCGTAGTGATGGCTTTTTTATTTATGTATTGAATACTCATGGTTTTTATTGTTCAGATCAGTTATAACTCGAAACGATTCGGTAAAAAAATAAAAATCATGATCTATAAAATTCATCATTTAAAGTGTGGCAGCATGTGCCCAGTCTGTGCACCCTTATTTGGACAAAAAGGCTTCCGAGCTGAAGTAATCTGTCATTGTCTTTTAGTTGAAACTGATCGAGGCTTAGTGCTTATCGATACTGGCTTTGGCTTGCAAGATTACTTACATATGAAGCAGCGCCTAGGCTCATTAGTTAAACGCTTAGGCAATATTGAGCATAATCTTGAATTTAGTGCGATCCAACAAATCCAAAAGCTCGGGTTTAGTCCCAAAGATGTACAGCATATTTTTGTCACTCATCTTGATTTCGACCATGCTGGTGGTATCTCAGATTTTCCTCATGCCACAGTTCATGTTTTAGCAGCAGAATACAACGCTGCCCAACTTCCAAATTTTAAAGGCAAACTTCGCTATAGAATCAATCAATATAAAGATCATCGGTATTGGAACTTCGTTGAATATCAAAAAGGTGAAGCATGGTTCAACCTCGAAAAAGTTAAAGGTTTTCCGCTGTTTCAAGATGAAATTTTAATGATACCGCTGTTAGGACATACAGCTGGACATTGCGGGATTGCCATAAAGCAACAAAATCAATGGGTATTATTTTGTGGAGATGCCTACTACTCACACCTAGAGTTAAACCCTAAAAATAAATTAAGATCACTTGATCTGGTGGAAAAAACATTTGCAGAAGACAATCAAAAGCGTCTTTTTAATCTCAAGCGTTTACAGCATTTAGCTCAACATGAACCCACGATTGAAATAATTTGTGCTCACGACCCTGATGAGCTTAAACGGTATCAAACATGAAGAAATTATCGCTCCTTACACTTGTCATCTGTATAAGTTTACAAGGATGTATGCAGCACGAAAGTATCGCCCATGAGCATCGACCACAAGATTGGGGAAGCTTAGTTTCTCAGACTCATAACTTTTATCAAATTAGTAATGATGTTTATCGCAGTGAACAACCTGATACAGCAATGATTTCTGAATTAAAGAATCATCAAATTGGAACGATCATTAATTTAAGAGCCAAAGACGCAGATAGTTTAGTTTTTAAAAATGAAAATTTTAATCTTGTACATATTCCTATCAACACTTGGGCAATTGACCGACAAGATCTCTTAGAAGTCATGCAACAAATCAAAATTGCCAAGCAGAATGATCAGCGCGTTTTATTGCACTGCTACCATGGTTCAGATCGTACAGGGGCCAGCGTTGCCATGTATCGCATTATTTTTGAAAATTGGGCAATTGATGATGCGGTTAAGGAAATGAAACAAGGGGGTTACGGTTATCATATTATTTGGAAGAACATTGACCGATTATTTACACCTGAAAATGTAAAATGGATTCAACAGCAACTGTCGAATCCATCTTAGTGACATCTTGAGTGGAATTTTTAATTTGGTTAACGTTGGTCTAACGGTACCCAGTCAATCACCCACGCTGATTTCATGTTTAAACTTGAATCAGAAGTAATTTTCTTACGAGCAGCATCTGCTGTATCACGGTCTTTTGCAGGTCCAACCATAATACGAATACCCTTACTGGTTGGGCTTGTAGTGACCTTATAGCCTTTAGCTCGTAATTTAGAAACAACTGCATCTGCATTGGCTTGGTTAGCAGCCAAAGCGACTTGAACCATCCACTTTTTATCGCCATTTTCAAGCAGTTCACGTGCTTTTTCAGCTTCAGCTTTTTTCTCAGCTTCAGCTTTTCGTTTAGCATCAGAGGCTTTTTTATCAGCTTCTGCTTGTCGTTTGGCTTCAGCAGCTTTCTTGTCTGCTTCTGCTTGGCGTTTTGCTTCAGCAGCTTTTTTATCTGCTTCTACCTGTCGTTTAGCTTCAGCTGCTTTCTTGTCTGCTTCTGCTTGGCGTTTTGCTTCAGTTGCTTTTTTGTCTGCTTCTGCCTGTCGTTTAGCTTCAACTGCTTTCTTGTCTGCTTCTGCTTGGCGTTTTGCTTCAGCAGCTTTTTTGTCTGCATCTATTTTTGAAGTATCAGTTGTTTTATTCACCGTATTGGTTTGCTGGTTTTTAGCTTTCGCCTCACCCACTAACTCCGGTGGAATATTATCTGAACTTTCTTGAGCCGCTGTACGGCGCGCATTAATAGCAGCGTACTCTGCTGCAGCTTTACGAGCAGCATCAGCTTCAGCTTGCTGCTGCATTGCTAAGAACTCAGCTGCACGTGCTTCTTGTTCAGCAACGGCCTTTTCACGTGCACGACGCTGTTCTTCTAGCAAACGTTTTTCAGTCTCAACATCAACCGCAAGCGGTTGTAGTTGTACCATTTGCCCTTCAGTTGTCTGTTTTGGTTTAGTTTGAGTTTTTGGCGATGTGGATGCGGATGGTTGAGCTTCAACCTGTTTTATTTCCTCATTTCCTTTTAGAAGTAATGCTGCCAATAAAACACCACCTCCTAGTAAAACAACGCCACCCATCCAGCGTTGTTTGTTATTCATTGACATTCTTCCAAATACTCCCAAATCGCTTCTAAAGTATGAAACGAACCACAGGCCAAAATCAGCTGATTGTTATTTGTTTGCTCAAGCGCTGATTTAAAAGCCTCTTTGATATTGCCATATTGTTGTACTGTCTGGCCTTGCAAGGCATCATTGAGTTGCTGAATCGGTGCAGCACGCGGCACATTCAATTCAGCAATTTTCCAATGTAAAACAGTAGGTTTCAATAAATCGACTACTGATTTTATATCTTTATCTGCCAGCATTGAAAATACTGCGACAACTTCTGTGTACTGTTTATTGTATTCTAAGAAATTTCGCAATTGCTTTAACAAAAATTCAACACCATGTGGATTGTGCCCAGCATCAAAAATTACCGTTTTCCCGTCCACTTGGCGCTGTTCAAAACGCCCTGCTAAGCGAGCAGATTGAATACCTTTTTCTAATGCTGACTGAGAAATCTCAAGTCCGCTATTTAAAATGGCCGCAACTGCTCCTGCAATATTTTCAATCGCTAATGTACCTAAAGAAAGTTTTAAAGTGGTTCCTTCCGAAGCAAAGTACCAGTTTTGTCCATCTTCTGCGAGCTTATAAAAATAATCACGATTAACGGTATATAAGTCTGCTTGTGAACTTTGTGCTTTATCTTGAATTGCTTGCGGCAATGGTTGCTCACCCGCGAAGATAACCGGAATATATGGACGAATAATGCCTGCTTTTTCAAAAGCAATTTTTTCGATGGTATCGCCTAGCCAATCTGTGTGATCTAGGCCAATATTAGTAATTACTGCAATGTCGGGGTCAATCACATTGACGACATCTAAGCGCCCGCCCAGACCAACTTCAAGCACCCATACATCACATTGTTGTTTAAAAATAACAAAAGCAGCCAAAGTGGTTGCTTCAAAAAAAGATAAGCTTAAATCACAATCGCGACGAGCCTGATCAACTTGAACAAAAGCATCAATCAGACTTTGATCATCGACTTCAACTCCACCTAACTTAACTCGCTCATTAAAGCGATAGATATGCGGTGACTGATATAACCCAACTTTATAACCCTGTGCGTTTAATATCGCAGCCAGTGTGGTTGTGGTTGAGCCTTTACCATTCGTTCCGGCTACTGTAAAAACTTTAGCATTAGGCTGAGTTACACCCAGCTTTTCTGCAACAGGAATTACACGTTCCAGACCAAGATCTATCCCTGTAACGTGAACATGGCTCCAATAATTGAGCCATGTATCTAAAGAGTCTATTGAAAGTGGAGCTTGTTGGTTCAAGGTAAGTTCATCAATTTCGATACAAGTCGAGATACAGTATCACGTAAAGCATGACGATGAACAATCTGATCGATTACACCATGATCAAGCAAATATTCAGCACGTTGGAACGGTTCTTCAAGAGTTTCACGTACAGTCTGCTCAATTACACGCTTACCAGCAAAGCCAATCATCGCTTTAGGTTCAGCAATATGAATATCACCCAACATTGCTAAAGAAGCTGTTACACCACCATACACAGGATGTGTTAACACAACGATATATGGTAAGCCAGCATCTTTTAATTTTTGAATCGCGGCAGAAGTACGCGCCATTTGCATAAGCGACAACATACCTTCTTGCATACGCGCGCCGCCAGAAGCTGCGAAACAGATTAATGGCTGACGTTTTTCAATTGCAAGCTCGGCAGCCTTTACAAAACGGTCACCTACAACTGTACCCATTGAGCCGCCCATAAAGTCGAACTCAAAAGCACATGCAATCATATCTACGCCATTTAAGTTACCTTGCATGGCAATTAACGCTTCCGTTTCACCAGTTTTGCTTTGCGCTTCACGCATACGATCTGGATACGGTTTAGAGTCAACAAACTTTAATGGATCTTTTGCAGTAAATTCTTGACCCAATTCAGTTACAACATTATCGAAGAACCAGTTCAAGCGGTCACGAGCTTTCATTCGTAAGTGTTCATCACATTGCGGACAAACATATGCATTGAAAGAAATTGCTGTACGTGTCACTAGTGCATGACATTCAGGACATTCAATCGTTGGCTCAGTAAATGTTGCTTTGAGAATTTGTTGCTCATCTGCGACTTCAATACCTGGAACCGGACGTTTTGTCCATGGTGTCGAAGGGCTAAGAACTTTCCCTGGTTTCACTTCTTGATTCATACTAACTCATCGAGCGCTGCTCGAAGCTCCTTGACTTTACTCACCGTCTGTTCAACAGCGTCATCCGCTGCCAACGTTGCAAAATTTTTAACGAAAGCACTACCTACAATCACGGCATCAGCAACATTACCCATTGCTTTTGCTGAAGCGGCATCACTAATACCAAAACCAACACCCACTGGAATATTAGTGGCATTTTTGATTTTTTGAATACGCGCAGCAGCTTCTGCCGTATCAAGTGTTGCTGCTCCAGTTACACCCTTAAGTGAAACATAGTAAATAAAACCACTTGCCTGATTTGTCACATGTTGAATGCGTTGATCTGTAGAAGTTGGCGCAAGTAAGAAAATTTGGTCCATATCATGTTGTTTCAACACAGCACCAAATTCTTTTGACTCTTCTGGTGGTAAATCCACAAGTAATAAGCCATCTACACCACATTGTTTCGCATGAGAAACAAACTTCTCGTAACCAATAACTTCAACCGGATTCAGATAACCCATTAAAACAACAGGTGTTTCCTGATCCTGCTCACGGAACTCTTTTACCATGTTGAGTGCATCCAACGTGTTAGTCCCTGCTGCAAGCGCACGTTCAGCTGCAAGCGCAATTACCGGACCATCAGCCATTGGATCTGAAAATGGTAAACCAAGCTCAATGACATCTACTCCTGCCGCAACCATTTTATGCAGTAACGGAACCGTTACTTGTGGCTGTGGATCACCCGCCATAACATAAGATACAAGCGCTTTACGTTGTTGGGACTTAAGCTTTTCAAAACGGGTGGCAAGACGTGACATAGGGTTGTGCTTTCCTTGAATTATTTAAAATTGAGGAGTTGTTTGTAGAAATACAAGAACATCGCATTTTAACGCTATTTTTTGTCCATTGAACAGGTCTAACGTTATGGCGATATTCGATTGTATGATTCATACAACCCATGGTGTACATTTATCAATATTTTGAAACTTTTCTCAATGATCAAAGCTTCCTATTTTCGAGCCATTATTAGATCGCCATCCGATCAAAAAACAATCATGCAAAACTTATTTCTCAATATTTTTATTGGCGAGTTGTAATTCCCTTTTCCGCATGAGTAAAGTTTGTCCTGTCAAATTTTTATGAGCCCGTGCAAGTGCTGACTGATCCGAATATCCCAACTGCTCAGCAATTGTGGTGAGGCTTTCATTTTGGTGAAGTAATATTTCACAGCGTTTCATGCGTTCAGTATCTAAAATTAATTTAAATGAAGTATTTAATGACTGTAATTGACGCTGCAAGCTTCGTACTGAAATATTCAACTCGATGGCAATATCCTCTATTTTAGGGGCTTGTTGCTTATGTTTAAAATATTCATGAACAATCCAATGTATTTGCTGGGCTAAATCTGTATGTATTTTCCGCTGAGCTAATGCCTCTTCTGCTTGTTTCACCAAAAGTTGCATTAAGCTGGGGTCCGCATGTCGAGGACGAACATTCAATCCCTCACTTGCAAAAGTTAATGCATAGTAAGGTTGCTCAAATGATAATTTACATTGAAAGAAACGCTGATAGTGAACTAAGGGACCACGTGAGCGGTGCACAAACTCAACATGCTGCAAGAGAAAATCATGGAAAGGAGCAATTTGTTTAGCAAGCTGAACCATAGCAGCTAAAGTCAGCTCACAAAGTATGATATTACTGGCATCAACTAGCGGCCAATACAGACGAATGTTAGAAGCATCTTGTTCAACTTGCATAGGCACGACTTGCTCACCGTCAATCACGAGACGATGAAATTTCATGACATATTCAAGAACCTCTGCAAAGCTGCCACTCCGAGAAGCCATATATCCCAGTACACCAAAATTGGCAGGTGTAATACAAGTTGCCATTTCTAGGGCTAAATTAGAAACTTGTAGACGAGACTCTGTCAGCTCTAAAAGTTCAAGAAAAAAGTTTAAAGAAGATTGAGCATCAATAGATGAAGCTAAAATATTTTGAACTTGACGGGCCTGAACATCTGTAAGGTTTAATGCCTGCCAATCGATTCCTTTCTCTTTTAGATAAGTATTCCACAGATAAAAGTAGCCATTTGAAATCGTAAAATCCTGCATGGCTCATCCTTTTTTTAATGCCATCTTGTCGCAAACTGTATAAAAATTGGCAATAACTGTCAAAACAAAGCCGACTATTAGCGACATACTAATGAACATGTTAGATGCGAGAAATAAAAATATGAACGCACATGTTTCTTATCAGGTCGAGCCAGTAGTTCGTAAAGATCTAGATTTTCATTTAAACGAAGCGCCTCGCTTTTGGTTTAATAATGATCCTTTTTTGACTCGTATGTTTGATGCGCTCAGCTTAACCTTTCCGGATGGAGAGCGTTATTTTATTGAATGTGTCCGTATGTTCCGAGACAAAATTGATGATCCTGAACTACAAAAACGGGTTGCAGACTTTATTAAACAAGAAGCTCAACACGGTATTGCACATGACAAAATGAATCAGCTCATGAAAGAGCAAGGCATGCCTGTTGACCAGTTCACAGCCACACTTAAAAGAATTTTTCGTTTTGAACTCACCAAACGCTCACCACAATACAATATTGCGATGACAGCGGCAGCGGAACATTTAACAGCGCTAATGGCAGAAACGTTTTATAGCCATAAAAAAACTTTAGAAAATGCTCACCCCTATGTTCGAGCGCTGTTTGCTTGGCATGCCATTGAAGAGATGGAGCACCGCGATGTTGCTTTTGATGTCATGAAACAAGTAGGTGAAGTTCCTGAGTCGACTCGTCGTTTTGTATTGGTTCTTACGACAGTA
Organism: Acinetobacter sp. 1542444; assembly: GCF_000581835.1. Taxonomy (NCBI): domain Bacteria; kingdom Pseudomonadati; phylum Pseudomonadota; class Gammaproteobacteria; order Moraxellales; family Moraxellaceae; genus Acinetobacter; species Acinetobacter sp. 1542444. The sequence continues at coordinate 210,129 of NZ_JEYA01000006.1, forward strand.
CTAATGTTTGGCTTTACACTCTATCGCACCAACATCATGTTGAAATGTGATGGCTTTAGTCCAAGAGAAAGACTCTTGATGAACCTTAAAGGTTTACCTTGGTTCTTCAGCAAAAATGGCACATTAACTGCCATGAAAAGCCAATATTTAGATTGGTTTAAAAAAGACTTTCATCCAAGTCAGCATCCAGTCATTCGTCAATATCCTGTTTGGATTGAAACACTCGAAAAGACAAATGATCCTATTGCAGCTGGTGAGGCATTCTGGCAAGCAGGTTTATAACCTGCTTGTTACCATTTCGCATAATGTTGTTCTAGTAAACCATATTGTTCGTAGCAATTGATGATATCGGTTGCCTCATGCTCAATCGTGCCGCTAATTTTAGCTTGCCACTGATTGAACTGGCTGCCGATCATTCTTAAGTTTATATTTTCGTATCGGCACCAACCAATATAGACTTGCAGATTAAGCTTTTGATCTAAAGAGCTAATTTGCCAAAATTCATCATTTACTTTTTCAAATAAAACATCAGTCAGTGGAAATAAAACTCCGTTAATCCATAAGCAGTTTTCATTACCAAAGCTTTCATTAACCCCTGAAGCTAAATTTAAACCGATACGCCGCCCTTGCTCATCCCAAAAATTACATGAAAGCCAGAACCAAGCCGTTTCAGGTCGCAAAAAACCGCAGGTATCATCTAAAGAGGCAAATGTCTTTTCATCAAATTGTACGACTTGGTTTTGCTTATTAATAAACATTCCCTCTACAGCCAATGTGGTCTGCTTTTGGGTATAAGTCCAACCATTGATGCCAGTTGGTGTACACAAACTTAATATATCGGTTCCAGCACAAAAAATACGAGCGCTAAGTTGAATCTCACCATATTTAGTGACTCGAATGTACCGCACCCCATTGGCATGCTGGATATCAAACTGATAAGGCGATTTAGAAAAATAACTTTGATTAAATAAGGGTTGTTCATCAAGATAGGTTTTATGCCCCAAAGGCTGAATGGCATTCCACTCGATGACTTGCTGAGTTTCATGGTCATAAATATAGAAAAAGCCATGCCCAACCCAGCCAATATCTGCAATTGCCAGACCAATACTATAGTGTTTATGTTGAATGCCGCAGAATTTAAATTTTTTATATTTTAATTGCTTACGCCAGCCTTTAAGGACCTTACCATAAGGGGTTTTATAAATATAATGTTGTACGTGAATGGTTGACGGTACAGATTCAAAACGCCCGTAGCGAGGCTGTCCATTTTCTTGAATTAAATCCATTTACCCACTTCCATATGAATATTAGATTTCAAATGACCTATACCACAGTCAAATACGTATTTTCCCAAATTGTTTCAGCAAAATCGCCTTTTATTAAATGAATATAGCGCTCTGCTACACAATCTATTGCTAAGCAGTCATCAATATCAATGACTCGATCTGTATGTGCTTTTTGCCACTGCCGATCTATAAATTGTTTACCTAATTGTTTGGCAGCTACCGCATTCGGTGCAACCACAAACTCATAACGGTGAAGTTCACCGAATTCACTTGCATTATATCCACCTAGATTAATTAAATATAATTTTAAATCATCTGGTTGTGGAGCAGCATCTGTAAAGTGAATTTGATAATTTTGCCCTTGAGAGCTAACACCAGAGAGCTTGGCCCAAGCATCAATATGTAATCCTTGAGCCTCACCAAACCAAGCCTGTTTAAGTTGAGGATAAATTTCTTCCAAAGTATCTCCTACAGCCATGACTACATCATGAACTTCTGTATTAGCGCGTGCATGACGCCCGCCTAACATCACCATAAACAAACTTGGCATTATATCCTCTTACATCTCGACCATTTCTACGCCATCAATACGTGCAACTGTCATTAAATCTTTATCACCACGACCTGAAACAGTCGCAATAATAATCTGATCTTTAGACATCGTCGGTGCAAGCTTAGAGACATAAGCCATCGCATGCGAGCTTTCAAGCGCAGGAATAATCCCTTCAATTTTAGTTAAATCACGGAAACCTTGTAGAGCTTCTGTATCATTAATCGGCACGTACTCTACACGCTTCATATCTTTCAAGAAGCTATGTTCAGGGCCAACACCCGGATAATCAAGGCCCGCCGAGATACTATGTGTCTCAATAATCTGGCCCTGTTCATCACTCATTAAATAAGTACGATTACCATGTAATACACCCACATGACCTGCATTTAACGGCGCAGAGTGTTTACCAGTTTCAATACCAAAACCAGCTGCTTCAACACCATACATTTTCACGTTGGCATCGTTTAAGAATGGATAGAACAAGCCCATTGCATTTGAACCGCCACCTACACAGGCAACTAATGCATCTGGTAAGCGACCTGCTTGTTCCAAAATCTGTTTACGCGCTTCACGACCAATAATTGACTGGAAGTCACGAACCAATTGAGGATATGGATGCGGACCTGCAACTGTACCAATCACATAGTATGTCGTATCAACATTAGTTACCCAGTCACGCATCGCTTCGTTCATGGCATCTTTCAGCGTTTTAGAGCCGCTTTGTACAGGAACAACTGTAGCACCCAACAAACGCATACGATAAACGTTCATCGCTTGACGCTTAACGTCTTCAGCACCCATATAAACAACACATTCAAGACCTAAACGTGCTGCAATTGTTGCTGTTGCTACACCATGCTGCCCAGCACCAGTTTCGGCAATAATACGTTTTTTACCAGAAAGCTTTGCCAATAACGCCTGACCAATCGTGTTGTTTACCTTGTGTGAGCCTGTATGGTTCAAGTCTTCACGTTTAAGGTAAATTTGCGCACCACCTAACTCTTTTGACCATCGCTCAGCATAATAAAGTGGACTAGGACGACCTACATAGTAGGCGAGGTCACGGTCGAATTCTGCCAAAAACTGTTCATCATTTTTCATGCGGGAATAGAGATTTTCTAAATCTTCTAATGCCGCCATTAGAGTTTCTGACACAAAACGTCCGCCATGGATACCGAAATGCCCTGCAGCATCTGGGTACTGTGTATAGTCAATCACATTGTTTTGCTGATCCACGTTGGACTCCTTGCATAAATCGTTCAATGAGTTGTTGGTCTTTTATACCTTTTGCGGACTCTACGCCTCCGCTCACATCTACTGCAAAAGCACCGGTAGTATGAATAGCGTCAATGACATTGTCAGGGGTTAAACCACCTGCCAAGATTAATGGAATATCAAGTTTTGGGAATTTAGACCAGTCAAACTGATGTCCTGTGCCCCCTTTGAGCTCAGGATGCCACGCATCGAGCAATACAGCACTGGCACCAGCTGCCTGATATTTTTGAATTTCAGCAACTACATCCAGATCAGGTTTAACCTGAATCGCTTTATACCAGCGACGTTTACAATGGCGAGCAATTTCCTGACATTGTTCTGGAGTTTCATCGCCATGTAGTTGTAATACATCTAGGGGAACACAATCAAGTACATCCTGAATTTCAGTAGCACTCGCATTTACAAACAAACCTACCATTTGTACATAAGGTGGAATTACTTTTGCTAATTCTTGGGCCTGTTCAACTGTTACATGTCTTGGACTTGGCGGAAAAAAAACAAAACCAATCGCATCCGCTCCAGCAGCAACAACTGCCTGAACATCTTGAATGCGAGTAATTCCACAGATTTTTGCTCGTGTACGTTTTTGGTTTGATGGGCTCATGATCTGCCTAAACTACAACCATTTCTTAAAATAAGCGCCATTGTAATGCAATTTTTGTCCCTTGCGTAAAAGTTCTCTGGGAATTGCTCCAAATGACATTGTATGAAGTAAATCGCCACTTTATACTGCGTAAAATTGGAAGCAAGTGTAAGCAATTCATGCTTTAGGGAAGCTGGTGAAAGTCCGGCACTGCCCCCGCAACGGTAACAATGTAAAGCATATTTTTTAAGTCGAGAGCGACTTACACCACTGCAGTAATGTGGGAAGGTGAATATGTCCATAACATAAATATGGCGCTGAAGTCCGGAGACCTACTTGTTTCATCTATCTACCCGATCATTCACGTGGGGTGAATGTATGGAGCATGTTATGTCTAAGTCTTTTCAACCTACTCGTCTGGTAGGGGCTATCGCTATTGCGATGGGGTTTTCACCTGTTATTTTTGCTGAAGATACAATGAATGTAACTCAGCTTGATCCAATTGTAGTGACTGCTTCCAAAAGTGCTGAAAAAGCAAGTGAAGTTCCGGCACGTATTAATATTATTGAACCAAAAGTTCTCGAACAATCTCCTATCGCTTCTTTACCACAATTATTACAAACCGATGCTTCCATCAATATGGTGCAAAGTGGTGGTATGGGACAACTTGCAGAGATTTATTTAAGAGGTACAGAATCTGATCATACTCTCGTGCTACGAGATGGAATTCGACTAAATAATGCATCCTCAGGAACAGCAAGTCTTGCATTTATTGACACAACAGATATTAAACAAATTGAGGTATTGAAAGGGCCTGCCTCTGTTCTCTATGGTACTGATGCCATTGGCGGAGTAATTCAGCTCGTTTCAAAAACACCTGAAAAGAATAGAGCTTTTATCACAGGTGAAATTGGTGAGAATAAAACTTATAAATCAGTTATTGGTGCTGATTTATATGAAGATGGTTTTTATGCCCAAATTCGTGGACAACGCTTAGAGTCTGATGCAACTAAAGTAACTAACCAAAAAACTAACTCATCGGATACAGCATCATTTGATCAAAAAGGTTTTAGTACAAAGTTTGGTGTTGAGCAGAAAGATTACGGTATTTCTGTCGACTATAGCCATAATGAAGGTTCAAGTCTTTATGATGCTTATACATTTAATGGTGCATTGCTTAAACAAGACTTCGAAAATGAGATTATCAATTTACGTAGCCGTTTAAATGTAACAGATAACTTAGAATTAAATACTCGTTTATCACAATTCAAAGATGAAGTTAATCAAAAAGACTCTACTGATTTTGTTCATAGCAAAACTCAGGAAGTAGAGCTATATAGCAAATGGAAGTTTTTACCACAACAAACACTCTTAGTTGGTGCCACCCACCGTACATTGGATGGAGATATTCTATCTTATGGAGCACCATACAATGAAAACGTAGACTCGACAGGGTATTATCTTCAACATCAATTCAATGGTGATAGATTAAACACTCAAGCCGGTGTTCGTATAGAAGATAATGAAAAATATGGCTCACATACTGTTGGTCAGATTGCTGCACGTTACCAACTTTTAGATAAAACAAGTATCTATACTAATATTGGTACTGCTTTTAAATCACCAACGCTTAATGAACTTTTCAACTCATGGAACGGCAACCCAGATTTAAAACCAGAAGAAAGTACATCTTATGAAATTGGTATAGATCAAACTCTACCAGCAGGTTTTAAAACAGGTTTATCTGCTTACTATACTGAAGTTGAAGATCTTATCGGTTCAGTGAATTTTGGTAAATTAACTAATATTAATAAAGCAACTTACCAAGGTGGTGAATTTTATGTTGGTTGGCAGAAAGATGATCTATTTGCAAAAGCAACTTATAGCTATGTCAAACCTGAGAATGAAGAGACTCATCAGGATTTAAACCGCCGCCCTCGTCAAGGATTAACCTTAACAACAGGCCTGCAAAATGAAGTTTATGGTATTAGTGCTTCGCTTGTTGCAAAATCAAAGTCGAAAGACTGGGATAGTAATTACAAGAATCCAGGTTACGCAACTGTAGATATTAATGCTTATTGGAATATGAATCCGCATATTAAATTGTTTACTAATATCCAAAATATTGGAGACGTGGATTATAAAACAGCTTATCAAGACCAAGGATACTACTATGTAAATGGTGGCCGCCTTGCGTCAGCTGGTGTGACCTTAAGCTACTAAGTAAAACTTTATTATAAAAATATTTTCTTAACTCCAGTTTCGGGGTAATGTTCTGACCGACATTATCCCTTTTTTATGTTCAGGATATCCATCATGGGACACCGTTTAAGCAAAATCTATACACGCACAGGCGACTCAGGTACCACAGGTTTAGGCGATGGTTCTCGTGTTGCCAAGGATGATTTACGAATTACGGCACTTGGTGATGTTGATGAACTCAACGCCATTATTGGGGTACTTCGTGCTCAAATCACAGATAGTCAAGTAACTAATAAGGCTGATTGGGATAAAAGCTTAAGTCTGATTCAACATTGGCTTTTTGATTTAGGTGGAGAGGTTTGTATTCCAAATTACAACCTACTCCAGCCCGTTTGTATTGAGTTTCTTGAAAAAGAAATTGACCGTATGAATGAAGATTTGCCTATGCTTAAAGAATTCATTCTACCGTCTGGTTCTTTATCTTGTAGTTATGCTCATCAAGCCCGTGCCGTTTGCCGCCGTGCAGAACGATCGCTCATGTCAGTACAAACTCGTGATCAAAATATTCAAGCTACAGCACTCCAACTTTTAAACCGTCTATCTGACTGGTTATTTGTCGCATCGCGTGCTTTACAGCGTGCCGAAGGCGGACAAGAAGTACTTTGGCAAAAAAATATTAATGAGATTATTTAAAAATAGATTAGATTAAACATGGTCTCTACTCATTTTAAAGAGACCATAGTTAAAATATTTCATAGAAGAAAATTATGCGCGTTATTGGTCATCGTGGTGCACGCCGAGAAGCTCCTGAAAATACACTTGGTGGGTTTCAGCATATAAAAAATTTAGGTATTCGTGGTGTCGAATTTGATATTCGTCAGCTTCAAGACCAAGAGTTAGTTGTTATTCATGATGACAATTTTTTGCGTACAGCTGGAGTCGATCAAATTGTAGAGCAATCGACTTTGGCTCAAGCGTTGTTATTCGATCATCGGCAAGGCTGGCCCAATTGGCCAACTTCTGAATCAACACCGACCCTTACAGGTGTTTTAAACTTACTTGATAATTTCGATCATATTGAAGTTGAAGTTAAAGCTGTAAGAGATATGGCGTTGGCCGAAAAGCTCGTTCAAAAGCTTGAGACGGAATTACAGGGCTTTGAAAAAGTTGTAACCATCACAAGTTTTGATCTTCAAATTCTAACCGCCTTACGCGATATAAACTCTCAATTTAAACGCGGATTGTTAGTTGAACTTCCTGTTGGGGCAACGGCAATTGAACTCGCGCATCAATATGGGTGCTGTCATATTGGTTGGCATGATCAGCTGGCAACAGATGAAATGATTCAATTATCACATCAAGCCGGTTTGAACATTAGTGTGTGGACAGTCAATGATGTAGAAAGAGCAAAAAGGCTGTGTGATTTAGAGATTCAGGGCTTAATTACAGATATTCCAACTACGATGTTACAAGCCCTATAAAGATAAAAAAGGTGGTAAAAACCACCTTTTATTTCTTTTGTGCCTGAATGAGGCGCTGACCACTCTGGTCAAGTAGATATAGCGTATTACCTACGAGTTGGAAGCGTTGAATACGTTGCAAAGCATCTACCAGCTCTGCTTCTTGAGCCAAAGCACCATCACAGCTTGAATGACCTGCATTTACTTGCATATCAAGTTTTTGCTGGCTGAAATTAAAGGTGTAACGGCCAAAAACAGCATTACAGCCAGTATGTCCCGATACTGTTTTGACTGCTGAGTTCAGTGAAAGAGTTGGCCATTGGTTAAAGAATTTTGCCTTATGACCACTGATCTGAGTGATCTGCCAATCAATATCTTGAATACCATCTGGACTCACTCTCTTTTTTACAACAGGTGCCTGAGTCTGATGAACTGTTCTTTTTGTTTGAACTTTTTTCGTAGTTTGTTCGGGTGCACTTTGACATGCGGCTAATACAAGACTGATTGTGGCCAAGACACACTTCAATGATAATTTTCTTGAAATATCAATGCTGTTCTTTTTTTTCAATCGTTGTACGTTCATTAAACAACTTCTCCTGCTTGAAAAACTCTTTGACATAGTTTAATTCTGTTACGGTTCTTTCAATACATCTGTACAATAATGCTAGTGATTCTCACTAAGCACGTGCTAATATGAAGGATAGAATAGCAATATATCTTGATGATTGGTTTTGCTATGTCGTTTTGTCTTTGTACCTTGTTTCACAAGGATTCTAGGAGCGCTGCCGGATATGACTTCCGCCCCACTCAAAGCCCCAATTAACTGGACCGCTAGCATTACCTTAATTGGTTTACCAATTCTTGCCGCAATCATAATCCCGATTTATGCGTATTTTTATGATTTTAGTGTAAGCGCATGGGTAAGCTTATTTTTTCTTTTAGCTCTAAGTAGTATGGGGATTACTGCTGGTTACCATCGCCTTTGGGCTCACCGAGCTTATGAAGCGTCGTTACCACTTAAAATTCTTTTAATGATCGGTGGAACATTTGCCGTACAAAATAGTATTTTGTTCTGGGCATCTGGTCACCGTACTCACCATCGACATGTTGATGATGTTGATGAAGATCCGTATTCGATTGAGCGTGGTTTTTGGTATGCCCATATGGGTTGGATGATCCGCGATCATTCACCATCTGAGCCAGACTTTAAAAATGCACCAGACCTACTCAATGATAAATTGGTCATGTTCCAGCATAAATATTACGCACTACTTGTAGTCGCAGTTCATGTTGGTATTTTAGGTTTAATCGGTTGGGCAACAGGTGATCTATGGGGTGTAGTCCTCCTAGGTGGTCTCTTACGTTTAATCATTAGCCATCAAGTTACATTCTTTATTAACTCGCTTTGCCATATGTTTGGTAAACGTCCTTATACGGACGAAAACTCAGCACGTGATAATTTCTGGTTAGCCATTGCCACTTGGGGCGAGGGTTACCACAACTATCACCATATCTTCCAATACGACTATCGTAATGGTGTGAAATGGTGGCAATATGACCCAACAAAATGGTTGATCTGGTCATGTTCTAAAATTGGTTTAGCTAAAAATTTACGTCGTATTCCAAGCTTTAATATTAAAAAAGCAGAACTGGCGATGAAATTTAAATACGCTGAACAAGACCTCGCTATTTATGGTCATGATGTAAATGCAGACATTACTCAAATGAAGCAACGTATTGCACAAGAGTACGAAGCATTTACACATACATTAAATGATTGGGCAAAACTTAAAGAACAAGAGTTACAAGCTAAAAAAGCAGCAATGGCTGAAAAGATTCATAGAATGGATCATAAGCTTAAAGTTGATTTCCAATTGCTTGAACACCGTTTAAGTCATCACCGCGAGTGCTTAGAAACACTTATGCGTAGTGTTAAAAAGAATACCAACGTGGTGTCAGACTAAAATAAATTCTGATCTAAAATAGCTCTTTCGGGAGCTATTTTTATGCCTGCTTTTTAACTGTGTTATAGTGAAATCCGCTCTCTCTATTTTGCTAAGCCTATGCAGTTTAATCCGCTCTACCCTTCACTTCCGTCTAAATTATTTCATGTTCAGCAACCATCACCTTTACGTGGTGCAAAAGCAGGACATTTTAACAGTGCTTTGGCTGATGAACTGCAATGGTCAGAAGACGATAAAAATGCATGGGTTGAGATCTGTAGTGGACAGCGTACATTCCCTGAATTTCCGTCTCTTGCGATGGTCTATGCTGGCCACCAATTCGGACAATGGGCAGGACAACTCGGCGATGGACGTGGCTTACTGATTGCGCAAATACTGAATACAAAGGGTCAAACCATTGACCTACATCTCAAAGGTGCAGGTCCTACGCCTTTTTCAAGAATGGGAGATGGGCGAGCAGTATTACGTTCTGTGGTCCGTGAATATTTAGCAGGACATGCTCTAAATGCTTTAGGCGTCGCATCTAGTCATGCAGTCGGTTTTACAACCTCGACTCAAGGTGTACAGCGTGAAAAACTAGAGTTAGGCGCAATGCTACTTAGAACATCTGAATGTCATATTCGTTTAGGACACTTCGAATGGATTAATCAATATGCGCCTGAATTGCTGTCAGAATTCACTCAAAAATGTATTGAATGGCATTATCCAGAATGCTTAGAAACTGAAAATCCAATTTTATCCTTTGCAAAAAAGGTAGTTGAACGTACTGCAATTATGATTGCGAAATGGCAATTGGTTGGGTTTGCTCATGGCGTTATGAATACCGATAACTTAAATATTACAGGTTCAACACTCGATTTTGGGCCATATGGTTTTATGGAGCGCTTCCGCCCCAACTGGATCAACAATCACTCAGACTACCAAGGCCGTTATACTTATCAAAATCAACCGAGTATAGGTCATTGGAACTTATGGACTTGGCTAAACAACTTAATCCCTCTCGCTGAGCCTGAACAAAAAGATGAGTTCAAAGAAGAATTAGCACGTTGCTTAGCACAATTTGAACCAATCTTTTTAGAACACTATGGACAAGGTTTATGTCAAAAAATGGGACTTCCCCATTTCCACAAAGACAGCCTTGATTGTAGTTTTGCGTTTTTAAGAATCTTACAAACTGAACAACTCGATTACACTCAAAGTTTTATTCGTCTTCAAAATAAAGAATACAAAGCTTTACGAGATGATTGTCTTGATATTCGACAGTTTGATGAGTTTCTTAGCCAATATGAAAGCATTCGTGAACATCAAGATACTGATGAACTTGATGCAAACATGCAGCAAGCAAATCCGATTTATATTTTACGGAATCACATGGCGCAGCGTGCTATTGAAGCAGCGGAAAGAGATGATTTTAGCGAAGTAGATCGTTTATTTAAGCTACTTAATCATCCATACACAAGACAACCAGAGCTTGAGCAACCACAAGATTTAGGGCCATTACCAAGTGATGTTCCAGATGTAGCAGTGAGTTGTTCATCTTAATTTTTTATCCACATTTTCTGTGGATAACATTGTGGTTATCCACAGAATAACTTTTATGAAGACTTACTCCTCAGGATATTCGAAGCGATAACCTACACCATAAACTGCTTGAATCCACTCATGGCGGTTACCAGTTTCTGCTGCTTCACTAATTTTTCGGCGCAAGTTTTTGATATGGCTGTCAATCACACGATCGGCAACATCAAAGCTATCTGGATTAATATGATCCAATAATTGTGCACGTGAATAAACTTGCCCCACATGCTCTAAAAATAGCTCAAGTAAGCGAAATTCGGTTGGCGTTAAACTTAATGATTTTTGTTGATACCAAATTCTTTGTTGTGCTTTATCAATTCGGAAAGAATCATTTTGCTCAGGCTCTGCTTTACGCTCTAAACGGCGTAGCACAGCTTGTACACGAGCAACTAACTCTTTTGGACTAAATGGTTTACATACGTAATCATCAGCGCCCATGTTAAGACCTAATACTCGGTCAATTTCTTCGGTACGGGCAGTGACCATAATAATCGGTAAATCTGACTGTTCACGAACTTTACGGCAAATCGTTAAACCATCCATTCGTGGAACCATTAGGTCCAGAATCATCAAATTTGGTTTACGTTGCTGGAAACTCGCATAGGCGTCTTGACCATCATGAAACATACTTACTTCAAAACCGGCAGCTTCAAGATAATCACGCACCAAATGCGCCAATTCGACTTCATCTTCAACCAACATCACATGTTTCATGAGATATTTTTCCTTTTATATTTAACTCTGCTTTTTAAAAGTAAGTACACAACGTAAACCACCTAATGGTGAATGTTCAAAACTGAGTGTACCACCAAGCGCCTGCGCAATCTTACAAGACAAAGCTAAGCCCAGCCCTGTTCCACCTGTACTACGCGTACGCGAATCATCTACGCGATAGAAACGTTCACCTAAACGGGATAACTGCTCATCACTTAAACCATAAGGACTATCATCGACATACAAAGTCCACTCTTGAGGATTCTGACTTGTATGAATATGAATTTTGCCACCTGTTTCTGTGTAACGAATACTATTACTAATTAAATTAACAATAATCTGTTTAAACCGGTCACGGTCTAATAATAGCGGAGAACTTGTTCCTTCAACTTGAATTTCGAGACCAGCCTGCTCAAGTTTGGGTTTAAAGTTTTCAACTTCTTGTAGTACCACTTCCCATGGATTTACAGAGCTCAAATAACACTTAAGCTGCTGAGCATCTGCCTGCGCCAAGTCTGCAAGGTCTTGGGTCAATTTTTTCAAGCTTGAAACCTGACGCATCATTGCATCTAAATGTTCAGGAGTTGCTTTTCGAATCCCGTCTTGCATCGCTTCAATTTGTGCTTGCAATACAGCCAAAGGCGTTTTTAATTCATGAGAAGTATCTGCCACCCATTGACGTCGTGACTCTTCATGCTGATGTAAAATCTCTGCCAAATGGTTCAATTGAGTTGATAAATCACCTAACTCATCATTTCGCTTAATAACTACTTGGTGTTGATAATTTCCTTTGGTTAATTCATTGGTTGCATTTAATAAACGCTGAATTGGCTTTTTAAAATAAGTCGCCATTAACAGTGCTGCAACTAAACTTGATAGTAAGGTTAAAGCATAAATTAATAGTAAATAACGCTTTTGATTACTAAAGAAATTAATACTCAAAGCGTCTTCTTTATCTAAAACAGGCTTTAAACCTAAATATCCCACGACTTTATTATTTAAAATAATTGGGCGAAATGACATCTGATCTGATGAAGGGGGTTCACCTACCACAAACTGGTGCTGTGCATCATATAGAGATAAACGCGAACTCAATCCTAAACGGTCTGGTAAAGCAATAAAACGTTTCTTACCATTTTGAGTTTCAATATCTTTTAAGCTTCCCTTCTTTGATTTATTTTTATCATCACTTGGACGAAACTGGTTTGCACTTAAAGGGAAACGTAATCCTTCAAAAGGTTGATACTGTGAAGGTAAATTTTGCTCGAGTGCTCTTAACTCTTCATCACTAAAAATAGTATTTTTATTTGTCGGTGCAACTTGCGGTGAAATATTGATGAGCGCGTGTTCATCAAAAGAATGCTGCTGTATGGCAATATCATATTGGCGACGAAGCCACCACTGTGAGAGACGATCATAGTCATCAGGAGCCGCGGTGCCTTCGATTTGTAAAATCTGTGCCTGAATCGCATTTCCCCAATCATGGTATACCGTATAAACATCACCCAGATTGGTAATGAGGCGGTCTAGTTTCTGCATTTCAACGTCAGCCACATATTTGGCAAAGTTCTTTTGCATTGTCCAGTGCAAAACGCTCAAGCTTGCAGTCGCAATAAGCAATGTGGTGAGCAAGACTGTCAAAAATAACCGTAATGCAATGGGAACACGTAGAACGTTCAAAAGCACTCTCTCATTTTTACCCTATATTTTGCATTGTAACCAACAACGAAAAGAAAAACTCTCCATTGTTTCTACATCTTTATTATCTAATCTTTAAGCCATCAGAAAACACAACATTAAAGGTCTTTAAATATGAAAATGACGGCAAAAATTGCATTATTCAGTGCGGCAATTGTAACAATGGGAAGTTTGGCTGCGTGTCAATCGACAACTCAACCACCTAAACAAGAGCATGGAATGATGCAAGATGGCCCACGTGAGGGTCACCACCGTATGAAGCACCGTGAATTCACTCCAGAACAAAAAGCTGCATGGGAACAGCACCGCGCAGAACGTCAAGCTCGCTTTGAACAAATCCAAAAAGCATGTGATGGTAAGGCCAATGGACAACCCGTAAGTGTTCAAATTGGGGATAAGACACTTGAAGGGACTTGTAACCTTCGTTTTGAACCTAAACGCCCTCAACCACCTGTTAATGCCCCTGCTCCTGCACCAGTTCAAGCAAAATAATTCTAAAAATCATAAAACAAAAGGCGCCTATAGGCGCCTTTTGTTTATAGATAAGTGTTTACGATTTTGACTATTTGTATCATATAAACATAACCAAAAGTATTTACACTCAAAGCACTTACATAGTTTCAGCATTTTTTTCTTGACTTTGCAGTCACAAAGTAAAGGTCCTGAGGTGCTTGTACAGTTATGCAAGTTGTTGCACGATGTAATAGTCCAAGGTGCCTCATGGCACATTATCATAGATTAAGATTATAACTCTGGTTTCACCAGTATTGAGGAACCCGATATGCCACAATACAAAGCGCCCTTACGTGATATGCAATTCGTTTTGCATGAATTATTAAATGCTGAAGAACACTATGCAAAATTACCTGATTTCCAAGGTAACGTAAGCCGTGAATTGGTTGATCAATATTTAGAAGCTGCGGCGGACTTCTGTGAAAATGAACTTTCTCCTCTAAACCAAGTGGGCGACCGTGAAGGTTGTACTTGGAATGATGGCGTAGTCACTACTCCAACAGGTTTTAAAGAAGCTTATCAAAAATATATTGAACTTGGCTTTCCGTCTTTATCAGCAGAAGAACAATACGGTGGTCAGGCCTTACCTAACTCTTTAGGTATCGCAATTTCTGAAATGGTAGGTAGCTCTAACTGGGCATGGGGCATGTACCCAGGCTTGTCTCACGGAGCTGTACGTACGTTAGAACACCACGGTTCTGATGAACAAAAAAATACTTATTTACCAAACCTTGTTTCAGGTGTTTGGACAGGTACGATGTGCTTAACTGAGTCTCATGCAGGTTCAGACTTGGGTATTATCCGTACTAAAGCAGAACCAAATGCTGATGGTAGCTATGCAATCTCTGGCGAGAAAATCTTTATCTCTGCTGGTGAACATGACATGGCTGAGAACATCATCCATATCGTTCTTGCTCGCCTACCTGGTGCACCAAAAGGTACTAAAGGTATCTCATTATTCATCGTTCCTAAATTCAATGTAAATGCAGATGGATCTATTGGCGAACGTAATGCGGTACGTTGTGGTTCTATCGAACACAAAATGGGTATTCATGGTAACGCGACTTGTGTCATTAACTTTGACCAAGCTAAAGGTTACTTGATTGGACCTGAAAACCGTGGTTTGAACTGTATGTTCACCTTCATGAACACAGCACGTATTGGTACTGCTGTTCAAGGTTTAGCAGCGTCTGAATCATCTTTCCAAGGTGCGTTGACTTACGCGAAAGAACGTTTAGCTATGCGTTCACTTTCTGGTCCTAAAGCTCCAGAAAAAGAAGCAGATCCAATTATCGTTCACCCTGCTGTTCGTAACATGCTTTTAACTCAAAAAGCGTTTGCTGAAGGCGGCCGTGCACTTGTTTACTTACTTGCTCAATACGCAGATATCGTTGAAAAAGGCGAAACTGAAGAAGAGCGTAAGTTTGCTGACAACATCTTGTCTTTATTGACTCCAATTGCAAAAGCATTCTTAACTGAAACAGGTTCTGAATCTGCTAAGCACGGTGTACAAGTCTTCGGTGGTCATGGCTTTATTTCTGAGCATGGCATGGAGCAAATCGTACGTGATACACGTATTGCTTGCTTATACGAAGGTACAACTGAAATTCAAGCACTTGATTTGTTAGGTCGTAAAGTATTGCAAACTCAAGGTGCAATGCTACGTGACTTCACTAAGATCATCCATAAATTTGTAGAAGCAAACAAAGACAACGCTGCTATGAAAGAATTTGTTGAACCGCTTGCGGCACTTAACAAAGAATGGGGCGATCTTACTATGCAAATCGGTATGCGTGCGATGCAAAACCCAGATGAAGTCGGTGCTGCTGCTGTAGATTACCTATACTTCGCAGGTTATATTACTTTAGCTTACCTATGGGCTCGTATGGCGCTTGTAGCACAAGAGAAATTAGCAGAAGGTACAACCGATGTTGACTTCTACAATGCGAAAGTAACTACTGCTCGTTTCTACTTCAAGAAAATCTTGCCACGTGTACGTTCTCACGTAGACGTGATCGCTGGTGGTCTAGATCCATTAATGTCATTAGACGCTGAACATTTCGCTTTCTAACCATAGTTAGTTGCGATATGCAATGTTAAAAAACAAAAAAGGACTGCTCAGTTTTGACGGTCCTTTTTTTATAAAATCAATGATAAATTTACACTTTAAATTCCATATCCATTTCGTTTTACAGGATATCTAGCACAGGCCAATGTGCACAAAAAAGGTGAACGATTATGCCAATTTACAATGCTCCTTTAGCTGATATGAAATTCATCTTAAATGATGTATTTAAAGCAGAACAATTTTGGCAGTCTAATGAGAAACTCGCTCATGTAGATGCTGCAACAGCTGAAGCAATTTTAGAAGAAATGGCTAAATTTGCTCAGAACGTGACTCATCCATTAAACCGTACCGGTGACGAAGAAGGTGCTCGCTATGAAAACGGCGAAGTATTCACACCAGCTGGTTTTAAAGATGCATTTCGTCAATATGCAGAAGGTGGTTGGATTGGATTAGGTGCCGATGAAGAATGGGGCGGTCAAGGCATGCCAAAAATGCTCACCGTTCTTTCTGATGAAATGTTATTTGCGACTAACCCATCTTTCATGCTTTACCCGCTACTTTCAGTAGGTGCTGGTATGGCTTTAAGCAGCTACGCATCTCAAGAACAAAAAGAAACTTATTTACCTAAGATTTATTCAGGTGAATGGTCAGGTACCATGTGCTTAACCGAGCCACATGCAGGTACTGACTTAGGTATTATCAAAACTAAAGCAGAACGTAATGAAGACGGTACTTATAACATTACAGGTACTAAAATTTTCATTACTGGCGGTGACAACGATTTAGCGGAAAACATCATTCACTTAGTACTTGCTAAAACTCCAGATGCCCCTGCTGGTTCACGTGGTATCTCGTTATTTATCGTACCGAAATACCTTGTAAATGAAGATGGTTCTTTAGGCGACCGTAACCATGTTGGCCCAGGTTCTATTGAACATAAGATGGGTATCAAAGCATCTGCAACTTGTGTGATGAACTTTGATGGAGCTAAAGGTTACCTCGTTGGTAAAGAAAACGAAGGCCTTGCTGCAATGTTCGTGATGATGAACTACGAACGTTTATCAATGGGTATTCAAGGTTTAGGTGCATCTGAATTTGCTTATCAAAATGCTGCTCAATACGCGACTGACCGTTTACAAGGCCGCAGTGCAGCTGGTGTTCAATCACCAAATAAACCTGCTGACAGCATTTTAGTGCATGGTGATGTACGTCGTATGTTGTTAAATGTACGTGCCAATAATGAAGCATCTCGTGCATTTGCAGTCTATGTAGGTCAACAACTCGATATTACTAAATTCTCAACTGATGCAGCAGCAGTGAAAAAAGCCAATGACCGTGTTGCGCTTTTAACTCCAATTGCAAAAGCTTACCTCACAGATACAGCCTTCCAAGCAACTTTAGATGCTCAAATGGTATTTGGTGGTCACGGTTACATCCGCGAATGGGGTATGGAACAATGTATTCGTGACCTTCGTATTGCTCAAATCTACGAAGGAACCAACGGCGTTCAATCTCAAGATTTAATTGGTCGTAAAACCATTAAATGTGGCGGTGCATTCATTGCTGAATACATCACTGAAATCCGTGACTTTGCAAATGACCTAGACACTGACTTGAACTTCATTAAAGATGCAACTTTAGATGCTGCAACTGAAATTGAAGCAATCACTCAGTTTATTATTGAGCAAGCTGCTGAAAATGTAGAGTTCCCGAACTCAGCTGCGGTTGATTATTTACATGCGGTTGGTTTACTCAGCTTCTCATACATGTTTGCAAAAATTGCTGCCGCTGCTAAAGATAAGTCTGGTGATTTCTACCAAAACAAACTTGCTTTGGCTCAGTACTTTGTTGAACGTATCTTGCCGGATATTGATGCACGTATTGCTAAAATCAAAGCTGGTTCTGACTTAATTATGGGCTTTAGTGAAGATTACTTTACAAATCAAGCTTAATTAAGTTCTTTATAAAAAAACGCCTGAATAATCAGGCGTTTTTTATTTCTAATCATAAAAGATAGATAACTTTTAAGTTTTTAATTTCTCGACCAAGAAGTCAGCAGTAATATTAACACTGGGTAAAAGCCCTCGTCTTGTCAACATCAATAAACTTGTCGTTACGCTACCAGCAGACCAGTCTGGCAAAACATGAATTAAGCTACCCTCAGATAGTTCATTCATACAAAAAGTTTCAGGTAAAAGCGTAATACCCAATCCCCTTTTTGCAGCCCCCTTTAAGATCTCCGACTCATTTGCTACAAAGCGGATGTTTGGACGTACTATCTCTTTCTGACCATTTATATTTTGAAAATGCCATGGATTCATTTGCAATTCAGGCCATATACCTTCATGTTTAAGCAAATCTTCTGGTGTATGTATAGGAGCCGATTTCATTAAGTAGGTAGGCGCTGCAACAGCAATGATTTTATCATTTTTAAGCACACGTTGAATTAATCCAGAATCCGGCAATGGTTGAAAATGACTACGGATCACAATATCAAAGTTTTCACTCATAACATCAACGTAACGATCAGTTACCTCTACTTGTAATAACAGCTTAGGATAACGTTCTGCAAGTTCAGGCAAACAATCAGATAGAAGATACTGAGCAATGGGTACAGAAGCACTGAGCCTGACTACACCACTTGGCTCTTGTTGTTGTATTAATAAATTTTCTTCTGCGTAACGAAACTCATCTACTGCATTTTTGGCATGTTGATAAAACAGTTTTCCTGATTCGCTTAAGACAAAACTACGTGAACTACGATGAATTAACGTTAAGCCCAGCTTATTTTCTAATATTGCAACACGCTTACTAATAGTTGATTTAGGTAAATTGAGCTGTTTAGCTGCGGCAGAAAATCCTTGATGCTCTACAGCAACAACAAAGAGATAAACATCATTCAAGTTTTGTCTAAGTAGCATTATTCAATGTCCATATATGTAGACAATAAGTTTCATAATACATGACTACTAGAAACTTTTCTGTCGACTTATGATGATTTTACATATCAAAAAAGAGTAATCATCATGTCAACTTTCACTTTATTTTATGGCGTACCTTCTGGATGCTCATTTGGTTCAATTGTTGCCTTGGAATGGTCAGGTTTACCTTATCAACTCTGTAGAATTGAGATGCCGGCTCAGTGTAATACCGAGGAATACCGCCAAATTAATCCAGTCGGTGAAACACCTGCACTGCTCTACGATAATGGTAAAGTTTTAACGGAAAGCATGGCTATCTTGAACCATATCATGGCAAAAAGCCTGAATGCGGCTTTTCATTATGAACAAGGAACAGAACAATTTAATCTCTTTAATCAGAAACTAGCTTTTTTGAATACGACTTTATTCAATGCATTTAGCCCACTCTGGTATAGTCTTGAACACTCTTCATCAGAAAGTAATAAACAAGCATTACGTGAATATGGAGCAGTCCAAGTTAAAAAAGCATTTACCGCTTTAGAAAATAGTCTGATAAATCAAACTTGGCTAATGGGCGATCAATTGTCTTTTGTAGACGGATACTACGCAGGTATCGCACGATGGTTGGAATATCATAATGTTATTGATATTGATCAATTTCCAAACTGCAAACGACTTTATGAACAATTACAAAATGAGGCGGCGGTTAAATTTGCGCATGCAATTGAACAAGAACAATCCGTAAAGAGTACAGGTAACTTTTTAGGCCATATTGTATTTGAAGATGTCATTCAACAATATAAAAACTTGAAATAGACTTTGTATTTATAGTGGATATCACCTTACTACCTGAGTTGAATTAAATCTTCATAAAAACGCCTGAATAATCAGGCGTTTTTTATTTTGTATTTACTATTTCCATTGGGACAAAATTTGTTTAATTTCTAAACATTACGAAGTGAACAAAAGATCTTATTATGCCTGATCCTAAAAAATACGAACGAATACTCGACCGTTTCGGACATTACGCCGTAGAAGCCTTCCATTATTTAGCCTTATTTATTATCGGGTGTATGGTGGCATGGTCGGCAGCCAATACGGTTTTTGAAATTCTGACCGTCAAAAAGTATGCTTCAATTGATGATATTTTATTATTATTTATTTACTTAGAGCTTGGAGCAATGGTTGGAATTTACTTTAAAACCAATCATATGCCTGTGCGTTTTCTTATTTATGTCGCGATTACGGCCTTAACCCGTCTACTCATTTCAGATATTCAACATGATCATAAAGCGGATATCGATCAAGTCATTATTACGGGCTCAATTTTGATTTTAGCTTTATCTATTTTAGTCGTTCGATTTGCTTCATGGCACTACCCATCAGTGATGAAAGAGAAACATGCAAAAACTTCTAATAATTTGAAAACCCCTCAACCGCAAGATGACGAGTTAGCATAGAAAAAGGCCTCACTATTGAGGCCTTTTTATTTTTACATTTAACGAACTCGGTAAATGTTGTGTCTTGAGTCTACTAATAAGTATTGATTAGGGGTTTTAATCCAATGGTATCCACGTGGTGGCGCATATAAACGGTGCGCTCTCCAGTCCGAAACATAATAACGGCTATGGCGATATTGAGTAGGAATACGTTCACCACGTTTAAAAGCAACATAGTTACCATAATGCTTACCACGATCAGCATTTGACCAAACTGGCGCTCGGTGATCATTACGATAATCATGACGGCGGTCATCACGATGCTCATATCGAGCATAGTTTTTACCATGGTCATTGTTCCAACGGTGTCCAGAATCGGCCATCGCGGTAGCTGATATACCTAACATTAATGTCGAAAGTACAAGAACGATTGGCTTTTTCATGGCCTATTTCCTTTTAATCTTGATATGAAGCTAGATTAAAAGAGACTCAAGGAGAAACCATGAATAAAACCGCTTTGATTGCTAAACTTTGTAATGACTATAAAGAAAATATGAAGAATCTGTATCTGTGCTACCATTAGCATTTTTCAAACTAGGTCAATTGCTGTGTCTGAAATCAGTTTTGAGCGTCTTCATCAATTTTTTTGCAAAGTTCCAAGTGTACAAGAAGCCCGTATTATGGCTCATGGAGCAGATGGCGAACATGCTTGGTGGTTTAAGTTCAGTATTGACGTAGAGCATGCACTTGCATGGCAAACAGTTCAAGAATTAGGTCATGTTTTAAATTATCTATCGACAAATGAACGCCTACCCACATTATTCTTTCCTGTTTCACCACCACCTTATATGAACGGTGAAGCAAAAGACTTTTTATCATGGATTATTCAATGTAATCATCCTGAATTCTCTCCGGATGTGGTTTGTGATTGGCTTGAAGCGCGTTTGCCGAATCCTGTTGACGATGAGTCGCAGTGGAAAATTAAGACGGATTTGAGTGAAATAGAAAAGTTAGATGATAAAGCGTTGGATCAATTGATTCCGCCAGCGCCTTAAAATATTCAAAGTTTTATTTTCTATTTTTAATTAGCACGACAGGGTCTTACCGCTTTAATTTCTATTTGTAGTAGCTAATTCGTTACTTTGGTTTCGCCCAAAGTAACCAAAAGCATTTGTCATCCACAAAACCTGTTCACTGTTTTCGCTTATCTAATTTTATTGCAAAAACAATTTAATCTCAGATTTTGGGCAGGTTGTGGATGACTCTAGGCACAAGCCATTTTTGGAAAACTCCAAAGATAGTGATTAAAAAGTCGATAACCCTGACCATTCCATAAAACGATAAATCCAATACTTCACTTTAGATTCATCTGCATACTTCGCGTAATCCACGCTCATCTGTCTATCTTTTAGGTTTGACCACGAGGTATTGAAGTAATCTTGCGCATCTTTAAAGACTTGATCTTGAACTTTGCCAATGACCAACATATCCGTTTCAAGGTTATAATTTTTTAAATTACGGGCTGTAAAGTTGGCAGATCCTACGATCAACTCAGCGTGTTGGGCATTATATTTCAAGATCATTTTGCTATGGTTCTGCTCGCCATGAGTATCACACCAACGGATTGGAATACCGGCAGCATGTAACTCTGAAGCCACCTGACGGTTTGGAATACCATTTTTTTGTCGACCAAACGCATCTTTATTTGGATCGAGTAAAACACGAACAACAACACCTCGTTCTTGAGCATTTTTTAGGGCTTTAATAATCTTGCGTTCAGATAAATAGAACATACTTAAATCAAGATGCTCTTTCGGCTTCGCTGAGTTAATTAATTTCAATACAGATTGATAAATTGCACCTTCAGTTAAAACTTGCACTTGAGGTTTGGTTATGTCTTTTTCAAAGTCACCTAAAATAAGCGATGGAGAGCTACTACCTGACATTTGTGCAACTGCAGCTTCAGTTTGAAGAACATCAGCAGCTGTTGCCCCTGTTACAACCAACGCGACATTAGAGTGTCTAGAGCTGCCATCGTGTGGATTTGCTGAGGTCACTAATGACTTCCAACCAGCATCGGTATCAACGACAACAGTTTTACGGTGATTTGCCTTAAAGTTAAATAAGTTTAGATAGCTGCGCAGTGTAATTTTTTCATCACCGAATGGATTCGGTAACCAGCCCTTTTCAGGGTTATTGCCAATATTTTGACAGCAGATGTACCAGAACCCAGACCAAAACGGGTTAGAAGCACGCAAAGGGGCTAAATTCGTTTCAATCACATCAACACCTGCTTGACGTAACTGACGGTAGTGTTCAGGGCTGATACCACCGTATACCGAGTTAATCGGGTCGGTAATCATAACGATCTGAATTTGGCGATTTTGTCTTTTCTTACTTACTAATGCATCGGTTAACTCTTGCATTAACGGTCTTTGCTTGATTTTCGAGTCACCCACTTCTGAATTAAACAAGAACATATCCACCACAATCGTGGTTTTTGCCTCATCAATCATTTTCAAGATTTCATCAAAAATATGCTGGTCAACCTGCTGTTGCCCTTTTGCATCAAGATAAGTTTTATCCGCTAAAAATTTGACATCGGCATGTCTAAGCTTGCCACTAAAGTTAATCCCTTGTGGTAATGGTTTTACTGTGTGGTAAATCGCCGATGCAAGATATGCAATAGCAACAACGCAAAGTAATACCGCCATATAACGACGCCCTGACCAATTTATTTTTTGATGAATTCGTTGAAAAATACGCATAAAAAAGACCTAACTTGATGCTTTCAAATTAGGTCTTTTGGATTGATTTTTCAAGTTTAGTTTCGTGTTAAAGCCTTAAAAACTAAAATCAACACCCACCGTAAAATTACGTCCAACTTGTGGAATATTTGATAAGAATGAAGCATGTTGATAAACCGTGTCATCTAACAGGTTGTTCGCTTTCATATAAACACGATAATCTGTTTTTGCACCATACTGCCCAGAATATGCCACACCAAGATTGAGCATGTTATAGCCTTCAGTTTCGGTCTCGTAAGCTGCGATCTTATCTTGGTTAAAGACATGGTAGTACTCGGCAGAACCACTAAAGCCATCGCCAAAGTCTGCATCAACTTTAGTACCTAAACGTCCTGCTGGAATACGTGGAGCATTACCTTCTGCATCAATTTTACCGCGCACATAATCACCAAAAGCACTGATCTTGTACATTGGGGTAATTTGATAACCAATTTCACCCTCTGCACCATAGAAGCGTGCTTTATCTTGAGTATATTGAACTAAACGGAAATCTTTATAACGGTCAAGAGTTTGTGCATAGATGTAATCATCAAACCAGTTATGGTAAACATGAAGATGGTAATCAAGTTTGTTATTATCAAAATGCAAACCTAACTCAACATTATTCGATTTTTCCTTACTGAGTTGATCATTTCCTAACTCATAAGTATTCGTCGCAAAATGTCCACCATTTGCATATAACTCTTGAGCTAAAGGCAAACGCTCTTGATGTGAAGCGACAAAAGAAAGTTTATAGTTCGGTGCAAACTCCCAATTCGCAGCACCTGCGTAAGAGAATGCCGAACCATCAAAATCCTGTTTAGAGTTGTCGTCTACATCAATTTCTTGCTGATCTGCACGGGCAGAAAGCTCAAAATGTACGTCTTTCCATTGTTTATGTTCTAAAGCAAATAAACTCCACTTTTTGGTAGTGGTCGGGGCCATAAATGCTTCTTCGCCAGTTAAATCTAATTTCTGTTGACCTAACTGTGCGCCAATTACCCCTTCCCAACTTGCAATCGGGTTATGTACTAACTCAATACGACCATCATAGCCTTTGTTTTGGAATCGGGTCGCAATTGTTCCCTCTTCAATTTCATCATGCTGATAGTCAGTATAGCTCGCTTGCGCACGTAACTTTTGGAAGCCTGCAAATGGATCATTTAACTCGGTTTTAAAATCGTAACGCTCAGATTTTAAATCAATCCATGGGCCGCCATGTTCGTGTTCATGTTCTTCATGCTCATGATCGTGACCTTCTTCACCCTCTTCATGTTCATGGTCTCCACAATGCAAATGCGGTCTTCCACCTAGATGAGCGCTACAACTTTCGTATTCATGGCTATGCCCCGGTAAGCCATACTGGTCTCTGCGGTTGCTATAAGAAATACCCGTATAACCACGGTCATAAATCCAAGACAAACCAACATTAACCGAGTCACCCTGCGCAAAAGTATTGTCTACACGGCGCTCTTTTTCACCTTCATGAATATAATTGGGCGCAATATAATTATTCGCATCACGAGTTAACCCCTCAACACGTAAAGCAACTTGGCTGCCCAAGCCAACAGTTACGCCAGCGCTCGCCAGTTTTTCATCACTTCCAGTGTTGTAACGTAAGCCAACTTGTCCTTCATAACCATTTTCAGGCATTTGCGTAGGGATCTTGTTATCAATGACGTTGACTAAACCACCGACAGTCCCCGCACCAAACAGTAAAGTTGAAGGGCCGCGAATTACTTCGACTTGTTTCGCAAGCACAGGATCTACAGTAACAGCATGGTCAGGAGACAACGTCGAGACATCAATATTTTCTGATGAATTTTGAAGTACTTTAACGCGTGGTCCATCTTGTCCACGGATGACCGGGCGACTCGAACCAGCCCCAAACTGATTCGCGTAAATTCCCACTTCACTACTGAGTGCATCCCCAATGGTAGCAGCGCCTTGCGACAGATGCTTTTGATCAACAACAGTATCTGCCACAGCAAAATCTTGTGAAGTTTGCTCAAGTGGATGAGCCTTAATTCGGATAGTTTCTAGCTTTTCAACATTTTCACTTTCTGCTGCAAACGAAGGTACGGATATGACAGCTAAAATGGATAAGGTCAAAATATTTTTATAGAACAACATGAGGTGATTCTCTGATCGCTACGCCTTTTGTTTTGTTATATTATAACATTTCAGTCTTTTTGCAATAAAAAACATTTCCAATCGGCTGATTCGTTAGACTGGGCAATTAAATGATGTGAGTAATCTCTGTTTTATAATGCCTTTTACAATCTCTCATGCCGTTATAGCGCCTCCTCTTTCAAAGCTTAGCCGAAACACTTTACCAGTTGCAGCTCTAGCAATTGGAAGTATGACACCCGATCTTTACCGCTTATTTACAATGCAGTCAGGGATGTTGACACATCAATGGAAAGGACTTTTCTACCCAAATCTTGCATTAGGATTATTATTCTGTGCTATTTGGTACTTTCTATATCGACCTGTAATTTACCGTTTTTTCGGTATTCAGCATGATCTTGGCCTCAACTCTTTAAAACGTATTTTTTTATTTTTGGTTGGAACATTACTCGCACTTACTTTAGGAATTGCAACACACTTAATCTGGGATGGTCTAACACACTCAGACTTTCGGACTTTTGTATTTAAAGATGTATTAGCAACAAATATTCATCTTTTAGGGCACCCTTATCCATTACATCGTCTTTTGCAGCTAGGCTCCTCTGCTCTTGCGCTACCTTTTATTGTTTGGATGTGTGTTCACTATTATCAGCGCTATAAACAACACTGGAAAGTAAGTAAAAAAATTAAAATTTTTGCATGGTGTCTGTTGATTTTATCTACATGGTTAGGCCTATTTTCTTTTTGGGATTATGCCCGCTACATTCCTCATGAAGTTTGGCATGCCGATACGTATTATTTCACGGGCCGCTCTATTAATGAATTTATGCAAGGTTGGTTAAGTACTTTTAGCTTAGGATGCTTACTATTCTTGATTTTAGATCGACAACAAAGAATGGGATGAATAACTAAAATCGCTGCCAAATTGCTCATTTTCAGGTTAATTTCTGCGGTTTTTTGATCTAGTTCTTGTGACAAACCATCCAACAAGGCATAATCGAAAACTTACTTTTTTGACGGTGCGCGGTTTACGCATCCGTCCTTTCAGCCAATATAGTTTGGATAATCTTCATCATGATGCGAACTCATTACTGTGGCTCTTTAACTGAAGCCCAAATCGACCAGACCGTTACACTATGCGGTTGGGTACATCGTCGCCGTGACCATGGCGGTGTTATTTTCCTTGATATGCGTGACCGTGATGGTCTCGTTCAAGTGGTTATTGACCCAGATACTCCAGAAGCATTTGCAACAGCAGATAAAGCACGTTCTGAATATGTATTAAAAATTACAGGTCGTGTTCGTCGCCGTTATGAAGGTACTGAAAACCAAAATATGGTGAGTGGTCAAATCGAAGTTTTAGGCAAAGAAATCGAAGTTCTTGCTGCTTCTGAAACTCCGCCATTCCCGTTAAATGATGACACGATTAACGTGTCAGAAGAACACCGTTTAAAATATCGTTTCTTGGACATCCGTCGTCCAGAAATGTTAGATCGCTTACGTTTCCGTTCTAAAGTAACTAACTTGATCCGTAATTATTTAGACGATCACGGTTTCTTAGACGTTGAAACTCCGATTTTAACTCGTGCAACTCCTGAAGGTGCACGTGACTATTTAGTACCAAGTCGTGTACAAAATGGTAGCTTCTACGCACTTCCACAATCACCGCAATTGTTTAAACAATTATTGATGGTGGGTGGTATTGATCGTTACTACCAAATCGCGAAATGTTTCCGTGATGAAGACTTACGTGCTGACCGTCAGCCAGAATTCACTCAAATCGACATTGAAACATCGTTCTTAAACGACGATGAAATCATGGATTTGATGGAAGGCATGACTGTTAAATTATTTAACGACTTGCTTGGCGTAAAATTTGAAAAATTCCGCCGTATGCCATATAGCGAAGCAATGCGTGACTATGCATCTGACAAACCAGATTTACGTATTCCGTTGAAACTCGTTGACGTTGCAGACTTAATGCAAGAAGTAGAGTTCAAAGTATTCGCTGGTCCTGCAAAAGATCCTAAAGGCCGTATTGTTGCTTTACGTGTTCCTGGTGCAGCATCATTGCCACGTAGTGCAATTGATGAATACACCAAATTCGTTGGCATCTATGGTGCTAAAGGTTTAGCGTACATTAAAGTTAATGAACTCGCTAAAGGAATTGAAGGTCTTCAATCTCCAATCGTGAAATTCATTGAACCGATTGTACTTGAGCTGCTGGAACGTGTTGGCGCGCAAGATGGCGATATCGTATTCTTCGGTGCTGATAAAGCTAAAGTTGTAAATGACGCAATGGGTGCGCTTCGTGTCAAGATTGGTCACGACTTGAACCTTTCAACTTGTGAGTGGGCTCCACTTTGGGTTGTTGACTTCCCAATGTTTGAAGAAACTGACGATGGTAAATGGACTTCTGTTCACCACCCGTTCACGCTACCTAAATCTAGCGTAGAAGACGTGAAGAGCAATCCAGGTGAAGCACTTTCTGTTGCTTACGACATGGTATTGAATGGTACTGAAGTTGGTGGTGGTTCACTTCGTATTTACACATTAGAAATGCAAAAAGCGATTTTTGAAGCGCTTGGTATTTCTGATGAAGAAGCAGAAGAGAAATTCAGCTTCTTACTTAACGCGCTTCGTTATGGTGCTCCTCCTCACGGTGGTTTGGCATTTGGTCTTGACCGTTTAGTTATGCTTATGACTGGCGCGACTTCAATTCGTGACGTTATTGCGTTCCCGAAAACTAAGACTGCTGAATGTCCACTTACTCAAGCACCTGCTCCTGTTGAAGCAAACCAGCTTCGTGACTTGGGTATCCGCTTACGTGAAAAGCCAAAAGCTGAAGAATCTAAATAATTTTTTAGATCTTCAAATTAAAAAACCCTGCTTATGCAGGGTTTTTTATTGAGAAAAATTTAATGAGACATTTCTTTTTCAAAACTTGAAAGCGTATTAAATTTTTGTTCAAAAATTTGAATAACTTCTGTTTTTAGTTTTTCAAAATCGACCACTTGTTCATCGTCATTTAGACAAATTTGTGGAAGCCGTTCATTTTTAATAATTTGATTAATTTCGGGAAGGTTTTGCAGTCTTAAATTAAAATTTTGGCCACGCTCAAATATATTTACAGGATAAAAACGGGATGAACATAACTGCCATAACCTAAACAAATATTGGTTAACGTCTAAAGGCTGTCTAAAACGATGACTTGATACTTCTTTTAAATAAGTCTCTTCAGTTTGCCAAACTTCTTCAAACACTGATTTCAAAAATGGTTGAGGCAAATGAGTACTATAAAAGCTCGAAAATTTTCGATTATATAAACTTAAAAAATTCCCCCAATTATTACTCATAGAATAGCGATGATTAAAAAGTGCATAGGGATTGTTATGAAATAATTTCCGCTTATCAAAATACTTATTAATGATTGCGACATCAGTCAATGCAACTGCGCCTAAAAAGTTCTCTTCTCCCACGACCATTAAAGGTTGTAGCTGAATACCATCACAAGGTAAACCGTTTTTAAAAAAGAACTCTGGCTCTAAAGGGCTATTAATAAAGGTGTCATCATTAAAATAGACAAATTGTTCTGCTAAGCCTTCTATTTTATGAATATTGATTTCGATGGCATGTGAGTTAAAGGTCGGTAAACAGGCTGGCTCTATAATTTGATCATGGGTAACTAGATTTAACTTGGGATGATTCTTGACTAAAAATTCTGGGAAATGACCACAGGTCACAAGATGAATTTTTCTAACCCAAGGACAAAATTTTTCAACAGATCTAAACCAAAAATGAAGATTATTCCAATCGCGATAGCGACATTGGTCAGCGAGTTCATCAATCTTAGTTTTAGTTTCTTTGGATTTATAATATAGATATTGTTGCTGCCATTTCGTATCGGTTGAGTCCACCCAAATCATTACAAAATCTATAGGCTGCATCAAACATATATCCAAATAAATTCAGCAATTTACTAGATAAAATTCGATAAAAATCGGATACCAAGTTTATTAATGTTAATAAAACTTCATAATTTATCCATAATTTTACTTTTTCTACAGAATTTGCTTAATTAAGACTCTATTGAGATGGTAGTAGGCAAATGGCATAATACCCCCACTCTTTCTTTTCTCCCTTGGTAATTCATTATGGCAATGCGTCCTGACGTTCGTCGACATGCTTTAGTCGTGATTGTATTCTCTCTCGCACAATGGTTTTTCATGCGCTATATTCTTGCAAATGAATTATTCAACATGACTACAAATCAAAGAATTTTATTTTTCTGTGTAAGTAGCTTGGTTGGTGCATTGCTTATATTTGTTGCATTGATTTATATGGTTTTAAAAGGAAATGCGGATAAAAATTAATATCCGCATCCCACATAAAATATAGAAAATCTTAAATTTATTTCCCAATATAATTATCACATAATTGAATCAGTTCCGGATGTCTGTCATGTTGATGGACAATAGGAATGATTTCTTGATTGCGATTGATAATAAATCCCTGGTCATTAACTGCAATTTGATCTATTGGGTATAACCCTAGGGTTACAATAATTGATTCAAATGGCTGACAGCGTGTTACATCAGCTAAATTATTAGTAATTAATAATTTATTATGCATAGCTTGATCATAAATTCTTTCAGACATTTTTTGATATGGCTGTTTGCAGAATTCTTCGATCATCTTATTGATATAGACTTTAATTGATTCATGATCACCAATAGTGACACCTGAACAAGAAACTTGCTCATCTTTTGCAAGATTATAAAAGCCCTCTCCGTATGCATCCAAGATCCATTTTTGATTATATTGCTCAGTACCTATGGTGAAATCTGGATTTTCCATCCCAACCAATAGTCCTTTACCAAGATTTTTGAAAGGGTTACTTTGGAAAAAAACATCTCGAACATCGCTAAGCAATACATGTGATGCATCAGAATGGTTTTCTACAATTTGCTTATATTCAAAGAAACGGCTTACATGCGGATAACCTGTAATTTTAAGTGCTTTTATTTTTGAATCAGCGTTTTCTTCATTTACAGTTAAGCCAATAATTTTCTTAAGAATATTTTTTACAAACTTGAATTTATAAATACCTGAATATTTTGACTTTGATTTAAATTTTCCAATAGTTGAAACTTTAAATTCAATTTTAAAATTTTTGATATCTGAAAATGCATTAACAAACTCTGTCATTTGCTCTTTATATATAATTAAAGCCAATATGCCATCAAAGTTTGCTTTTTCCAAAGAATATACAAAAGAAGAAATGAGGTCAGCATCATATCCAGTAGCTGACCCGATAATAATATTTTTTTGCTTAATCATAAAATTATCAATAAAACCCATAAAAATGACTAAATTATATATTTATTAAGTATATATTTCTTTAGTTTAACTCTTAAGTAACGTAATAAATCACTATCATCTTGAGAAAGAGGCGTCACTAGACTCCTTTCCTTTTCTAAGTAACTTAATGCATCATTATTTTCAATAATTGGGTGATCGAATAAAAAGCTGACATAGAAACTAAAATCCCCTCGCCCAACAAGGTCCTGCCAATGATCATAAATTTTTATCGGTTGATGATAATCAACTAACATTTGAGCCATTTTACGATCTACAACATAAGCATAAGCATAGGCAAGTTTTTCAAGATAGTCGTAATCAACTTTTAAAACTTTTTGGTTATACAATTCTTCCGGTAAAAATTTTCCACGAACACGATTGCATATTTTCATTTGAATACCGCCCAAGCTTAAGAAAAAGCAAGGACCTAAATTCAAAGAATGAATGTGTTTTTCTAAATCTTGGAAATCAATTTCAAAACGTTCGATCACATCATCTTCAAAAATAATTGCATATTCTTCATCAGAGCTTAACAAATCTTTTAATGCAGCTATATGTGATATTGCACAACCAAGCTCACCTGGTGTCATCGGTTTCTTCTTACCTGCTACACCCTGTTGAAAATACTCACTAACACTTAAATTTTTTCCTATAACCCCAAATTGCTTAAATTCATCGCGATATTTGTAAAATGTTGCTTGAGAGTACAACTTTTTTAAACGTTCACTATTAGCAGATTCAATACTGATTAAATATTTTTTCATTTCATTCAAATGTTAAAATGAGTCAGGGATAGTCTATCTAATTATAGTTATATCGAGTGTAAAATTTAATGCTAAATCGCCTGATTCAAAAAAAATGGTACAAGTACCAACAAGCAAAAAAAGCGAAAACTTTTGACTCCCATTGGTATATGCGTTTTGGCTGGTTAGAGCAACCTTTTACTACACTCGAGCAATTAGATTCACTCTTTGAGATCCACTCTCCTAGAAAGTTTACATTTGCAGATAGCTTTTATGCTTATGAAAATGGCCGTCATTTCATTTTTTTTGAAGAAGTCGATGACCAGCATCCGGTAGGCTTTCTTTCGGTTTTAGAAATCTTTAAGGATGGCACTTACACCCCGCCTGAAACCATTTTAAAACTCGATTACCATCTCTCATACCCTTGCGTATTTAAAATAGATAACACTTGGTATATGGTCCCAGAAACATCAGCCAATAAAACCATCGAACTTTGGAAATGTACTGAGTTTCCGCTGAAATGGGAAAAGCATTCTAATCTGATTGAGAATATCGAAGCAGTCGACAGCACCCCTTTCCATCATGAAGGCTTATGGTATCTTTTTACTTCAACGCGTCGTGATTGTAAGAAATTTGGTGATCGTTTAGATCTATTCTTTACCGAAGATATTTTAAATCCGAACTGGCAAGAGCACCCAATGAATCCAGTGTGCCGAGGCAGTCAACAGTTCCGTATGGCAGGCAAACCTTTTATTTATAAAGGGCAACTGATTCGACCAAGCCAAGATTCTTTAAAGCGGTATGGCGGCAATATCGAATTAAAAGCAATTACTCAGCTTAGCCCAACAGCTTATGAAGAAAAATTACTAGAAGTAGTTTTACCAGACTGGAATCAAGCAGATGACGGTTGCCATACTATTAATGTCGAAGATAACTTCGTAGTACTTGATGCCATCCGCCTTACACCAAAAAATAATTAAGTGTTCAGCAAACATTTATAAATATTAAGCGTCTGCTCAGCCATGGCTGGTACAGTCAGTTCAGCCTTGGCTTTTGCATATAGCGGGCTAAAGTCGTTTTGAGCCTCAAGTTGCAGTGCATCTTCAATCGCTTTTGCTAAACCTTGTGCATCTCCAATTGCGGCTAGATATTGCTCTGGCAACCACTCAACCACACCGTTTACTTTGGTTGAAGCCATTGCTTTATCAGCCTGTAAAGCTTCGACCATAACAAGTGGAAAACCTTCACGGTCTGACGATAAAACTACAATATCAGCCAGTTGCACCAGATCACGCGCATCAGTTCTAAACCCAAGAAAAGCGACCCGATTTTGCATGTTCAATTCGCTGACTTGCTTTTCCAAACTTGCTCGAAGTGAACCGTCACCAACAATCCATAAATTAGCATCAATCTGTTGCATCGATTCAATCAGTAAACTGATATTTTTTACTGGTTCTAAACGCCCAATACACATAACAACTTTTTTGCTTGTGTCTAGCTCAGCAAAATCTTTTTGAATCGATTGAAGTAACTTTTCTTTATTTTCCGCTGTAAGTACGGGTTGAGGATATACACCGTTATAAACCACGTGTGCTTTAGACTCAGGAATACCTTGCGTTAGTGCTTGGCTCACTGCAATAACCGCATCACCAGCTAAATAAGCGGATTTATTCTTTTTAGTGCCGTGTACTGTTGTCACAAATTTTGGGCCAGATAAAAATGGCTTAATGCGGGCAATCAGCTCAGCAGCCTTTCCAGCTTGTGCATGAACAATAGCGGGTTGGATCTGCTGAATAAGATTTTTAAGTTGCCAAAGTAAAAAAATATTCCAACGGCTACGCGCAAAATCGACAGCATGAAAATGTACTTGTTGGCTAAACTTGTCTACATAGCAAGGATGTGCAATCACATGTACTTCATGGTTTAAAGCAAGCTCATTAACAAGGTTAAAAGTATGCTGCTCTAAACCACCCACTCCACCACTCGTTGCCAATACCTGAACAATTTTCATAACTTGCCTACTTATTTTTTATCTTTATTCATGGTCTCTTCAAATAGTTTGGCTTCTTTTAGAAAAGCATAAAACGCGTTAATCATACTATTTACGAAACCACGCCAACCATTTAAGAAACTACGGCGAATAAAATAAGACTTCATGAAAGTTACTGGCATTACCAAAACCAATTTTGCAACGCTTGGAGACTTTCCTTTTTGGTATTTCTCTAGTGCTTTGAGGTTGGAATATTGGTTATTTTTTTCGACCTTAACGAAAATACTCGACTCACCATAATGATAAATATCATGTTGAGCACGCTGAGATTCACCGTCTACAATCACATTTTCATGGACCTTATTGGCAAGGTCATAATGCCCTTTAGACTTGCGAAAAAAGCGCACCTTTGCATGTTTTTTAGTATGTTTACTGTTGGGAACGCCTAAGAACACATCATTAATAGGTGTGATTAAAGCATCAAGTTTATTCTGCTGAATGGTCTCAAAAATTTCTTGTTTTAACTCATTAGATAAGACTTCATCACCATCTAAATTGAGTACCCAATCATTTCGGCATTTTGCTAAAGCTAAACTTTTTTGCCCAGCGTAACCTTGCCAGTCTTGATGAGAAATTTGCGTATTTTCAAAGCGCTGAGCAATTTCATAAGTATTATCAGTACTGCCAGAGTCTAAAATAATGACTTCATCAAACTCACTGACACTTTGCAAAGTCCGCTCTAACCAAGCGCCACAGTTTAAAGTAACAATATAGACACTACATGGAATTTTATTCATAACTTATAACGTCCTTTAGCAAGGGCGATACGCATCTGTAAAGCATTCATGGCACCATGCGTGCTGACACGTGGAATATTAAATTGATTAGCTGCTTCATACGCTTCGATTTTTTTACGAGTCGATACTGCGTTTTTAAAGCCAATCTTTTGAGCCATTTTCTGGTGCTTTTCATTAAATCGACCAAATGGATAAGCAAAGCTCGGACATTTTCCAACTAATGCTTCAACATCACGCTTAGACTGAAGCATCTCATCGTAAGCAGTTTGGTCATCAAGTTTAAGTAAGTTCACATGATGTTGAGTATGCGCACCAAATTCAATTAAACCAGAGTTGGCCATTTCATGGATTTGATCATGAGTAAGCTTTTCGATGCCTTCAATTTGAGTTGCCAAATAAATCGTTGCTTTTGCGTTATATTTTTTAAGTAATGGATAAGCATAGAGATAATTATCCATAAATCCATCATCAAAACTTAAAGCAACGACATTCTTTTGATTACGATATTGTTCAAGCTCAGAAACAAAGCAAAAAGTAGTCCCCTTCCGCGTCAACAACTGTAAGAGTTGTTCAAACTTTTCAGGTGGCATATTCATGCCAGAGGCTGCATCTTTAGGGGTAACCTGATGCAACATCACAATGCGTGGTAGTTTGTTCGAACGGAACGGAAGCCAGAATGTATAATTACCCAGCACATATAACAGTGCAGCAAGTACTAATAGGCCCACCGCAACGTACAAAAACCACATCATGCATAAACCTCATGTGACCATTCATAATCTTCTGAAAGGGGCTGCTTAAATGTCACCTCAACCATAAACTGGGTGATGCGTTTAGCATTGAAAGACCTACGTGTTTTCTCCCAACCCTCTTTCGCTATTTTTTCAGCCTGCTCTGGATTTTGATCAAAGAATTGGATCTTCTTGGCCAAGTCAAACTGATCATCAAAGTAAACAACTTCTTGCTCAGTGTAGAGTTTCTCAAAACCCGGAATTCTTGGGCTAAAGGTGAGTAAACCATTACCAGTCAGCTGTACAATACGGTCAGAACTATACAAGGTTACATCATTACGACGTGAGTAATTAAGTCCCATTTTTGTTTCAGACAGAACTTTATAATACGCTTTACCATAAACACCAGGTTGTTCAAAACAACCATAATATTGATAGTTCACATGGCCTTGTTGTAAAGCATCTGCCAAGTCCTTTAAGAACTTCTCACGCTCAGGTTCTTTATAAACCACTCCACAAAAAATAAAGGTCTTATCCGTATTAGCATTTGAAAATTGCTGTAGTGTTTCTACATTACGATGACCGACATTTGGCAAATAGGCCACACTTAAATGGGGTTGCTTTAACTTTTGTAAATATTCACCACCTGTTGTACAGAAAATAGCATCTAAATACGGAGAGAATGCTTTAA
This sequence comes from Acinetobacter sp. 1542444, assembly GCF_000581835.1. NCBI lineage: Bacteria > Pseudomonadati > Pseudomonadota > Gammaproteobacteria > Moraxellales > Moraxellaceae > Acinetobacter > Acinetobacter sp. 1542444. The sequence continues at coordinate 245,612 of NZ_JEYA01000006.1, forward strand.
CAAAGTCGAGTTTGTTTTCAAGATAAAGCGGATCAACATACCAAAATGCAATTTTAGTATTTGGATAAGATTCTTTAATTTGTCTTAGAACATCTGGACTCATTAAGTCACTATGTCCAATCAGTACCAAGTCAGGTTCAATATTATTGACGACCTTTAGTACTTCTTTATTAGCCCAATTGGCACCCAGTTTTTTTGTTTTAAAAATGGTCCCCATTGGAGCCATATCGCGAAAACTAAAATCATAAACGAAATGGCCATTTTCAATTAATCCGGCAGAAATTTTACGGTCTGTGCAGTAAAAATGGGCGCCTTGTTTATTAAAGCCAAAATTTGCAATATGCAATATTTTCATTTATTTACTCAAAATAAAAAATTTAATTTTTTGATAAAAGATATGTTGCCACACGGTCTGCTTCTTTAAAAGCATAAGGTTGTGGTAACTGTACAACACAAGTCTGCTGTGAAATTAATTTTGATTCTAACATTTGATCAACTGAGTGCGTAATCCGGTCGTCTTTCAAACGATCCATTGCCATCACCCCGACTCGACAACCCGCAGTAAGTGCCTCAAAAATCATAGAGACGCTGTCTTCTGTCACCCAAACTGCTTCTGCTTTTTGCATTTCTTCGAAAATCCAGCCTTGGGGTGTTTGATCAACTGGAAATATGTGTAAATGCTGGGCAAAACTTTGTTGCCTTAAAATATCGACAAACTCTGCTGGGGTTCGACGTGAAGTGGTCAGAATAATTTCAGCGTCTGGATTATTCTCAACAATTTTTTGAACACTGGTTAATACTTTATTCTGGTTCCATTGATGTCGTTTAGATGAACCACCTAAAGCGATTAAAATTCTCGCGGTTTGATGGCGGTTTTCATTACGAATGGGATTTAATGCACCACGCGTGACAATCACATGGTTATCGGCGTGAATACCGTCATGTTCCGGAATAACAGCATAATCAAAGCAACCAATAGGTAAACTTGGCTTCATTAAAATAATAGTTTTGGCCTTTTTGAAAATTCTACCGAGTAACCAAACACGAAAATGTGTGTGGCTTCCCACGCCAAATACAAAGTCAGGCACTTGTTTAAATAAGGATTTTTTTGAAGAGAAAAGTGCCTGAATTAAAGAAATAATAGGTAACTCAGAAATTAGGACCTCTTCAAAAGTTGTTTCTGGCTGTTGTCTTTGCATTGCCTGAAACAAGCCTAATGCTTGTGAGCGGTGCCCTGCCTTACCATCAGACACATAGACAATATGCATAGAAGCTCCCTAAGCCAAAAAATAAAAAAGGCGAAACTTATGTTCGCCTTTTTATGTTAACGGATTAACTTATTTTACGTAAGTTAACCAGTGTTCATATTTCGGATTTCTACCTTGAACCGCATCAAAGTAAGTTTTTTGGATTTCAGTGGTAATTGGGCCACGAGTACCCGAACCGATTGGACGGTCATCGTATTCACGAATTGGTGTTACTTCAGCAGCAGTACCTGTGAAGAATGCTTCGTCTGCAATATAGAATTCGTCACGTGTAATACGGCGCTCAACAACTTGGTAACCAAGATCTCTAGCGATTGTCATCACAGTTTGACGTGTAATACCGTCAAGCGCACCACCAGCAATATCTGGAGTGTGTAAAACGCCATCTTTAATCAAGAATACATTTTCACCTGAACCTTGGCATACATAACCTTGTGGGTCCATTAACATTGCTTCATCGTAACCAGAATGTGCAACTTCTTGGTGAGCAAGAATTGACAACGTGTAGTTACCAGATGCTTTTGCTTTACACATCGTCACGTTTGGATGATGGTGAGTAAATGATGAAGTTTTAACGCGAATACCTTTCGCCATCGCTTCATCACCAAGGTATGCACCCCACGCCCACGCAGCAACAGCGGCATGAATCGTGTTATTTGTTGCTGCAATACCTAGTTTCTCTGAACCGATCCAGATCAACGGGCGTAAATAGCAAGAAGCTAGTTTATTTTCACGAACAACATCGATTTGTGCTTGTTCAAGCGTTGCTTGATCATACGGCACTTTCATTTGATAAATTTTTGCTGAATTTAACAAACGTTTTGTGTGGTCTTGAAGACGAAAAATCGCTGTACCTTTAGGAGTTTCATAAGCACGAACACCCTCAAATACGCCCATACTGTAGTGTAAAGTATGGGTTAAAACGTGAATCTTTGCATCACGCCAATCAATTAATTTTCCATCTTGCCAAATAAAACCATCACGATCAGCCAAATTCATGGAACACTCCAAATTGTTATAAAATCATTCACTATCCAACTCAACCGAAGCGGTTGGGTCTATTAATCTTTGCCATAAATTGCAAACGACCGCACGGGTACTACGCCAGTCCGCTGCGCTGACTTGCATGGATTGATTTGCAAGGGCTAAACGGTGGCTTTCGGCACGTTCACTAAGATAGGCTCGAATTAATGCTGTGGCATCTTCACTGGATAAGCAGTCTGCTTTAGCAGCATCTTCTAATATTCTTACATTATCAGAATAATGGGCGAGATCGGGTTTCGTCCCGCTCCATGCAAGTACAGCATACTGTGCCATAAATTCGATATCGACGATACCACCTGCGTCCTGTTTTAAATGAAAAATACCATGTTTTTTTTGTTCAGAAGACGAACCTAGGTGGTCTTTCATTTTCTGACGCATTTTCAACACTTCCTCACGAACATAAGCCTCATCTCTAGATTGAGTCAATATCTCGCGTCGAAATATTTCAAATTTCTGGCAAAGCACCTCATCACCTGCAATAGAGCGCGCACGTACTAATGCCTGATGTTCCCAAAGCCATGCACTTTTCAACTGATAGTGTTCATAGGCTTTCATGCTTGTTACCAATAAACCTGCTTCACCTGAAGGTCTTAAGCGTGTATCAATTTCATAGACACGACCATCTAGCGTTTGCGTAGTCATCAAAGACATAAACTTTTGAGCAACACGCATAGCAAATTCAAAGCCACTAATTGACTTGGTTCCATCCGTATCAGCTTGTTCATCTAGGTAATGAATAAAGACAAGGTCTAAGTCAGAACCATAGCCCAGCTCAATACCACCCACTTTGCCATAACCAATGACAGCAAAAGCTTTGTAGTCTAGAGAGCAGCGTTTTCCATCAACATCACATGGGTAACCATGACGCTTCGCCACGGTCTGATAAGCTAAATGGAGAGTTGCATTTACACTGACTTCAGCAATATCAGTTAATGCATCGGAAACCTTCATAAGAGGGCTTTCAGCTAAGACATCACTTGCAGCAACAGTTAACACATTGCTCTTTTTAAACAGGCGAAGTGCTCGCATTTGGTCTTCGACCTGATCAATCTCAATACGGAGTAACTGCTGACGTAATGAGTCTTCTAAGTCCTTACGCTTTGGTAACTCAAAGTCCATCGATAAGAACTCATCCAACAGTACTGGATACTGTGTCAGTTCTTCACAAATCCACGGACTCACCGTCGCCATTTTCACTAAGCGTTGCAAAGCGCCTTTACTTTCAATCAACATCACCAAATACACGGTTCGGCGCATGACTGATTCAATCAGTGGCATTAAACGCAACAGTGCAGTTTGTGGTTGTTCAGACTGTAAGATCGCTTCAATTAAATGAGGCCAAAACGCTTTTAAACGCTGCACAGCATTTGAAGGAAGTTTTTTAAGTGCATGACCATGCCAAAACTCATGAATCAGATTTTTCGCATTATCGTCCAGCACTTCATCTAACTGCTGCTCTAACTGCCCAAAATTTTCAGTTGCGGCATTAGAGCTGGTATCTTCAATCAGTTGCTTAAATTGAACTTTTACCTTTTGACGTTTTTCATTAAGAACATCGAGAAACTCATTCCAGCTCGTAAAACCTAAGGTATCTATAATGCGTTGCCTTAAGTCCAATTCTTCTGGTAATAATTGGGTTTGTTGATCATTTAGAGCTTGAATCGCGTGTTCAACACGGCGTAAAAATAGGTAAGCATCTTCAAGCTCTAATACAGCTTGTTTTTCTAATAAGCCAGCTTCCCCAATGTGCTCAAGACTGACTAAACATTGACGGTCTTGTAACTCACGTTTAGAACCGCCGTAAATAAGCTGAAAGACCTGAACAATAAACTCAATTTCGCGAATACCACCCGCCCCAAGTTTAATATCATCCTCAATATGACGACGTAACACTTCGCGCTCAATCATGGCTTTCATATCGCGCATCGCGGCAAAAGCGGTGTAGTCGACATAACGGCGGAACACAAAAGGACGTGTCATTTCTAACAAGTCTTGCCCTTCTTTACCTCCAGTCACAACACGCGCTTTAATCCACGCATAGCGTTCCCACTCACGACCATGCTGACTTAAATATTTTTCTAAAGCGGCATGACTAATCGCTAATGCCGAGCCATCCCCCCAAGGGCGCAAGCGCATGTCGACTCGAAACACAAAACCATCTGCGGTAATGTGCTCAAGTAAATAAATGAGTTTTTGTCCCCACAAAATACAGAACTGCTGTACATCAATACATTTGCGGCCATTGGTTTCCCCTTGCTCATCAAAGGCAAAAATCAAATCGATATCACTCGACAAGTTAAGCTCTTGGGCACCAAGTTTACCCATGGCAACCACAATTAAATCTTGAACTTTACCAGAGTAACTTATCGGTTCCCCATGTTTCGCCACAAGTGCGACACGCGCAAAATCTTTTGCAGCACAGATACTAGCATCTGCAAAATCAGAAAGTTCGCGAGTGAGTGTGACCACATCGGTCAGTTGATTGGCATCCTGCCAAATCCAGCGGAACATTAAACGGCTACGTAAAATGCGCATTCCGCGCATCCAAAGCGTTTCATCACCAATCCCATCTAGCGTGGTCTGTACAAATTGGTAAATCTGTTCGGTCGAGAGCGGTGCAGTAAATTGATCTATTTGATAATCTTGTTCTAAAACAGCTTGATTCAAACCTAAAACTTGTTCTGCGTACTGACTGGCACGCAATGTTTTTTGTAACTGCTCCGCATTCATATAAAAAGCTCTTTTCCTCGTACTCTGTTTTTAGTTATAGCAGTTCGAGTAGTGTTAGGAAAAGGGATTAGACTAATTTTGCTTCTGATGAAGAATGATGTTCGGTATGCACCTCATGACTTTCTTGAGCTGAAGGTAATAGAACCTTAAATATCGTTCCAACCCCTTCTTTAGAGCTAACAGTAATTTGCCCCTGATTAATCTCGACAAAACGCTTGCAAAGACTCAAACCTAAGCCAGCACCTTTTTCCCCTGCAGTGCCTTTAAAGCTAGCAGTAATACGTGGATGGAATAAATTTGCCATTTGTTGCTCGGTCATGCCCAGACCTGTGTCTCGAACAGTAATTTCTACATTTGTATCCGCTTGCCTGGCTTCAATAAAGACTTTGCCTGATCCATCAACGTCGGTAAATTTCAGCGCATTTGACACCAAGTTTTGAATCACGGAAGTCATCATATTGATATCGGCGTAGATGTTTAAATCATCTGGAACACCATTAACCAGTTCAATATTTTTCTTTAAAGCTAAAGTATGCAGTACATCGCAAACGATATTGCTGACTTGTCTAAGTTTAAAATTAATTGGGTGATAGACAAAACGCCCTCCCTCGGCCATCGCCCATGTCAGTAAGCTTTCAAGTAAGTTATAGGTCGATTGTGAGGTGTCGTATAAATAATCTGCAATGTTTTGAATACTAGATTCATCTAAGGTTTCACGCTCTTTGGCAAGTACTTCAGAAAATCCAAGCAATCCATGAAACGGTGCACGTAAGTCATGTGAGATAATCGAGAAAAATTTTGTCTTACTCGAATTAATTGCAACTTGTTGTTCATAGAGCTCGTTTAACTCTTCATAGTTAAACTTCAACTCGACTTGCTGCATAAAAGTAGAACAATAATCGAGCAACAATTGAATATCGTCATCTTCGAACCTTGCCGCATCGTCATCAAAAAAGACAGCAAAACCCATCGAGGTTTTATCAGGGTGTAAAAGATGCACGGCCAGTGCCCTGCTGCACTCGATGTTTAATTCTTTTAAATAGTTGATTAAATTTTGATATGAGGGATGTAAGTGATTAATGGTCTGTTGTTTGGCAAAGCACTGTTTTAAATGCTTCGATGGTTTAAATGAAATGGCGGTCATGCCTTCAGGGCAACGGTGCCAAAAGTAAGGTTCCTGATTAAAAGTCAATAAGGCTTTTTTACAATTCAAAAGACGAAGACTAAACCGGAAAAATTGCTCGATGTAGTTCTGCTCGGCATTTAATCCAAGCAACAGAGATATCCTACAAGCACTTAACTGCTCAACCTGATTTAGTTCTAAACGTTGGAATGTCATTGCCCGCCTCACAGATTATGTCGTTTTTGGTCGGAACCGCTCTCAAGAAATGTACTTATAATCATTATGATCTACTACAAACTTTAACACAGTACATTAAAAGAGCAACGTTCTTTTCAAAATAGAAATGTGAAGTTTCAATTAAAGGTTTTCAGATACATAAAGTGGGTATGCTTGAGGAAAATACAACAAATGTTTGAAGGTAAAGAGTTGTAAGATGTTAGAAATACGAGTTCAGAATACTCGTAAAAGATGGTCAAAAAATATTATTTTGAATAAGAGCTTAGATTCTTACTCAGTTTCGCTTTTATCAAAGATGTTTGGTATTTAAACAAGAACTTCTTGAGCTAAAAAAATGAAAGATTTTTATAAGCTCTAAATTTATAGCTAGAAATTCGAGTCCGACCCTCGGGATCAAATAATAATTTCTTAAGCTCTATCCACTTTTTTATACCCAACAAAAAACCCCTAAACCGTTAGCTTAGGGGTTTTCGTAGAATCTTGCGATTCTAAATATGGTCCCGAGGGTCGGACTCGAACCGACACGTCATCTCTGACAGCGGATTTTGAGTCCGCCGCGTCTACCAATTTCACCACCTCGGGAGAGGAAGTATGTTTGTGTTGCGTATATTAGCGCGTTTGTAAAACTTGTCAAACCCTAAGTGAATATTATCGTTCACTTTTAGATCATTTAAACATTTTTCATGATTTAGGTCAGAAGCACAGCCATAAAAAAGCGAAAAAGTTTATACTAGGCCCAATTTTTGTGGTGTTTTTTCTCAAATATGCAACTGTCTGACTTTTCCTTTGAATTACCTGATGAACTCATTGCCCGTTACCCTCTCGAATCACGTAGTGCTTCGCGGTTGTTGCACCTAGATTCAAAGGGTCAATATCATGATCACATGTTCACAGACATTATCGATCTGTTCGAAGAAGGTGATTTGTTGGTGCTTAATGACACCAAGGTCATGAAAGCTCGACTTAAAGGAAAACGCTCTACAGGCGGTGCTATTGAGATTTTGGTTGAGCGTATGCTAAACCACACCACAGCGTATTGTCATATCAAATCTAGCAACTCACCTAAAGCGGGTGCAGAGCTTTTTGTTGGTGCAGATAATATTCCTGTGATTGTACGTGGCCGTCACGAAAATTTATTTGTGGTTGAGTTTTCACAGCCGATCTTGCCTGTTCTTGAGCAATATGGCCAGTTACCTATTCCACCTTACTTTAACCGTGAAGCAGAAGAAATTGACACTGAACGCTATCAAACGGTTTTCCATAATCCTGAAAAAATTGCCAGTGTTGCCGCTCCTACTGCGAGCTTGCACTTTGACGAAGAGTTACTAGCAAAGTTAGAGCAAAAAAATGTTCAAAAATCTTTTGTGACTTTACACGTCGGTGCTGGCACATTTATGCCTGTTCGTACTGATGACATTACCAATCATGTCATGCACAGTGAATGGTGTGATGTTCCTCAAGAAACCATTGATTTAATTTTGGCGACTAAAGCACGTGGTAATAAAGTGATTGCCATTGGTACAACTGCGACACGTGCTTTAGAAAGTGCAGCTCAAGCTCATGGCGGTAAAATTGCAGCTTGGACGGGCGACACACAAATCTTTATCTATCCAGGTTATGAGTTCTGCATCGTAGACCGTTTAATTACTAACTTCCATTTACCAGAGTCTACCCTGCTCATGTTGGTATCAGCGCTATCAAATAGAGACAACATTTTAGCTGCTTACGAACATGCAGTTAAAGGCCGCTATCGCTTCTTTAGTTATGGCGATGCAATGCTGATTGATAAATTAGAAGTTTAAAAATTTAAGCTGGGTTAAATTTTATAAGCTCATTTAAAGTTTAATCCAGCTGACCCAACTACAATTTTGACTAATAATAAAATTTATGAAACTGTTTTTTCAAAAAATTCAAAGTGCTTTTGACAATCAAAATACACATAACAAAATTACTTTAAAAAATATTGAGGCATTAAGAAATTTACTTAATCAGCAATTACCTCCAGAAATACTTATTCATTCATTAAAAAATTGGACAGGCACCCAACAACTTGATATTCGAAATTATATTTTTTGGAATGCTACAATTTTCGCCTTAGTTTGTATGGCATTAGGCTTTTTAATCTCGATTTACTTCTTCCCTTTTGCCATTCTTGCAATCTTTTACGGTTTTTATCATAGAGCATCAACTGCCGAACTGATTTGCCTACTTCAAGATATCCAAGTTTATTATTATGAACATAAATATAATTTCAAATTTGCAACTGAAGATAACCTACCTAAAGAAGGAACATCCGCTTCAGACTTTCCTTTGTTTAAGTTAGGCAATCAACAAAATTCAGTTTTAACTGCAATACACGGCAAGTGGCAAGTAAGAGAAACAATTCACCCCTATAAAATCTTTAGATACCATTATGTCAATCGAGAGATGGCCTATAATTCAAAAGGTAAATGGGAACTAAAAGATGTTAGCTATAATTTATACGGCGTCATTTTGGAGAATTTTCCAGTTCGCGGAGTTAGTATTTCAAGTAAACAGAAAAAGGTTTGTCGCTTAGGAGTAGCTTGGGAATCAAGTGATATCCGTTTTAATCAAAAGTACCAACAAAGCGGAATTAATGAGTTGGATTTAGTAAAATTTCTAAGCCCAGACCGTTTGTTATTATTAGAAAAAATGTTGGAAGATTTTCCAGGGGATTTCTATGTACACCCTGAAACATCTGCATTATGTTGGCTCTGTAATGTAAATCTTTTACGCCAACAAAGTTTATATGGCGCTAGTGTACGCGAGCTTGCTGAATGCCTTGAAACTCTTTCAATGCCAGAGTTTGAGCAATTTTCAAATACATTGCAGCATTTCATTAATGAAACTCAAATGCCGAAATTATAAAAGTAATTATTTATTTAGGAATTATTTCTATTTATCTCGTTCAATTTAAAAGATAATCTAAAAATAGTACTTTATGATAATGACCTCATTACTTCCATGCCAATTGATACCTTACAAGAAGCTCTGCATATAAGACGTAAGAAAAATACACAGGTTTTGCGCAATATTGCTCGACTTTGGGATGCTGGAAAAAAGTCACAAACAGATCAAGAGCTTTTAAATGCGTTACATCCATGGCGTGAAGATCCTAACCTTCGTTTTGTTAATGTATTGCCATATTTGTTAGGTATTTGCAGTATTACGACTTTATTATTTGGATACTTTTTTCATCCTCATATTCAATATATTTTGAGCCTCTTATGGGCATTTTTAACTGGTTTTCTGACCTATTTGCTCTATGAACCGCAAAAACCTCTAAACGAAGTCATTCACTATTTAGAAGAACGTATCACCACTTTACGTTATAGATTACGGTTACAACAGTTACCGGCCTATCTTCCTATTCAATCTCAACCAATTTTAGTCTTAAGCAAATTAAAGCAACATTTTCCACTGTTTAATCGGGGTAATGAATCTAACGAAATTACTCAGTTTGCTTCGACTACGTGGGATGATGGAATTACAGAACATCAAGTTCTGCTGTTCAAATATCACTATGTAAATAATTTACCCATTCTTCAAAATCAGGATAGTGACAAAAAAATAGTTAAAGAGATCCATAGAGATCTATGGGGCGCTTATATATTTCAAATGCCTGCATTGGGTATTGCTGTAAGTAACCAACGTTCTCGCTTTTTTGCACCTTATTTAACTGAATGGCAAAGCACTGACATCCTGATTAACCAAAAGCTCAATATTTTTGGTACTGCCCAACACCAATTAGCTAAAGAAGTTAGCCCAAGCATAACTTTAAAACTTCATGATTTTTTTCAACACTTTAAAGGTGATTTAATTTATCATCATGAAGAGCAAATTTTGTGTTATCTCGGTGAACAAGATCTTTTTCAGACCACCAGCAAGCAAAGTGAAATACAGGATATTTCAGCATTACGTGGACATTTGCGTACCATGACTATGCCGCAATATGAAAAATTTCAGCAATTAATGCTTAATTTAATTAAATAAATCTCTCGTAGCGCTGAACTGGCAACTTATCAAAAAATAAGAAGTTAAAAGGCTCAATGAGGCAACAAAAATAAGAGGAGTGAAAATGACAGGTTTATTTATTTTCTTGGGGATTTTCGTCGTCCTGATTGTCTGGGGCGTTCACATCCGTAACACCATCGTACGTTACTTTAATGCGACTAAAAGAGCTTGGGCTGAAGTTGCCAATTTCGAGCGTCAAAAAGTAAAGACCTTGGAATCCCTCGAATCAACACTCAATCAATATACTCAATTTGAAAAATCGACATTAGAAAAGGTTACTCAATTACGTCAACAAATTCTTAATTTAAATGTGAATAACACTGATATTTCTCAGCTACAACAGATCGAGAAAATGAGCCAAGAACTTATTCGAAGCTTAAACGTTGTTGTTGAAAATTATCCAGAGCTTAAAGCTGATTCGCTGTATAGCAAAATGATGGATGATATTCAGGAACAAAATGAAAATGTTGGTGCAGCAATTAGCATTTTTAACCGTAATGTCGAGCTATTCAATAACCAGATTGAAGTATTCCCTAATAATCTCATTAACACCTTAACTTTATCCAAGAAAGCGATTCGCCCTTTTAGAGATAATCTTGTTAATGAAAATTTTGACTATAAACCTAATTTTTAATAGGAAGAAAAATAGTATCTAAACTATCGGAAATTTATCTATTTTATAACCAGCTACATTTAGTAGTAGAACTACGTCGCAGAATCAAGGAAAATAGCCCTCTTTTTAGCAGCGAACTGTTTCTTCGCCTCTGCTCGTGTTCAGGATTTTTAGATGAAGTTTGAAAAATTAGGTCAGTCGGGGCGCGCCCGTCGTGGTCGTTTAACTTTAGAACATGGTGTTGTTGAAACACCTGTTTTTATGCCAGTGGGGACTTACGGCACAGTCAAAGGCATGTTACCTCGTGACATCGAAGACATTCAGGCACAAATTATTTTAGGAAATACATTCCATTTATATTTGCGTCCGGGTCTTGAAGTGATTAAAGAACACGGTGGTTTACATGACTTTATTAAATGGAATAAGCCAATTTTGACTGACTCTGGCGGTTTCCAGGTTTTTAGTCTTGGCGCAATGCGCAAAATCAAAGAGGAAGGTGTTACTTTCCGCTCACCGATTGATGGTTCAAAAGTATTTTTATCACCTGAAATTTCTATGGAAATTCAGCAGGTCTTGAACTCTGACATCGTGATGATTTTTGATGAATGTACACCTTACCCTGCGACACATGAAGAAGCTCAAAAATCATTGCAGCTTTCTTTACGCTGGGCAAAACGTTGTAAAACCCATCATCATGATGAGCTCAAAAATCACAATGCGTTATTTGGCATTATTCAAGGTGGCATGTATGAAGACTTACGCGATGAGTCTTTAAATGGCCTTTTAGAAATCGGCTTTGACGGTTACGCAATTGGCGGTTTATCTGTAGGTGAACCTAAAGAAGAGATGATCAAAGTTTTAGATTATCTACCGAATAAAATGCCGCATGACAAACCCCGTTATTTGATGGGCGTTGGTAAACCAGAAGATATCGTTGAAGCGGTGCGCCGTGGTGTCGATATGTTTGACTGTGTAATGCCGACTCGTAATGCGCGAAACGGTCATTATTTTGTCACTGATGGTCTGGTACGTATTCGTAATAGTAAATATCGCCATGACCAGAGTCCACTCGATCCACATTGCGATTGCTACACTTGTAAGAACTTTACCCGTGCTTATCTATTCCACCTTGAAAAATGTGGAGAAATGTTGGCATCTATGCTCGGTACTATTCATAACTTACGTTATTACCAACGTTTAACTGAAGGTATGCGTGATGCATTAGACAATGGCACATTTGATGAATTTGTTCAGGACTTTTATACCCGTCGTGGTTTAGAAGTTCCACCATGTCCGGTTGATGAATAAGTCAGATTTGCGCTCAACCTCAAGACAAGGTAAATTGCAAAACGAATTAGGATTATGTCAGTTATCTGACTCATATTTTTAACTTTAGGAAATCAAAATGAGCTTTTTAATTTCTGCTGCTCATGCAGCACCGGCAGCTGGCCCAACTAATGGTATTTTGCCAAACATCTTGATGATTGTCGTATTCGTTGCAATCTTTTATTTCTTAATTTGGCGCCCTCAAGCAAAACGTGCTAAAGAACACCGTTCTTTGATCGAGAGCTTAGGTGTTGGTAGTGAAGTTGTTTTCGCTGGCGGTTTAATGGGCAAAGTAACCAAAATTGAAGGTGACTATGCAGTTGTTGAACTTAGCCGTGGTGTAGAAGTAAAAATTCAGCGTGCCAGCGTAATTTCAGTATTACCTGAAGGCACTCTAAATAACCTTTAATCATAAAACAGTCGTGCTTTAGCACGGCTTTTTCATTTAAGAAGAAAGCGAATGCGTTACCCTGCATGGAAATATTTACTGATTCTGGTTGTTCTGGTAATCAGTACATTATACGCACTGCCTAGTCTATATCCGGATGAGCCCGCTGTTCAAATTTCCGGTGCCAAAGCTGGTACCCAAATTGATCAAAGTGTGGTGAAAAAAGCAGAGCAAATTTTAAAAACAGCAAATATTGCGAGCCATGACAATACTTTTACAAATAATGCTGCCCTATTGCGTGTCAGTTCATCTGAAGCGCAGTTAAAGGCAAAAGAAGTATTACGTCGTGACTTAGGTGATGAATATGTTGTCGCCCTAAACCTTGCACCAACCACACCGGAATGGCTGCAAAAGATTGGGGCAAAACCAATGAAACTTGGTTTGGACTTACGTGGTGGTGTCCACTTCTTGCTTGAAGTAGATATGGACAAAGCCGTTGCCCAACGTATGGAAACCTCTGCTACCGATTTGCGTCGTCAGTTCCGTGAAAACAAGATCAAATTTAACAGTCTTGCATTAACGAATAATGTGATCACTGTTCAATTTGCTGACAATGCTGACCGTGATGCAGCAATGGATTTTTTACGTCGTAATGGGAATGAATATACCCAACAGGCATTAGCAAGCTCTACAGGTTCTACTTTAAAGCTTACTTATACCGATGTACGTCGCCAAGAAATTCAGTCATATGCGGTAAATCAGAACTTAACAACATTACGTAATCGTATTAACGAACTTGGTGTTGCAGAAGCATTGGTACAAAGTCAGGGTAGCAACCGTATTGTTGTTGAATTACCGGGTGTACAAGATACAGCTGAAGCTAAACGTGTTTTAGGGCGTACTGCGAACCTCGAATTCCGTTTAGTTTCTGACTTAAATGATCAATATATCGATCCATATACGGGTAAATATAATGGTCAACCTTTACCTCCGGGCACAGAAGTTTTTGCTTATGAGTCTTTAGATAGCGGTCGTCAACTCTTGTTGCAACGTAACCGAATCTTGACTGGTGAGCGTGTTCAAAATGCAAGCTCTGGCTTTAGTCAGGACTCTGGCGGTGCCGAAGTAAATATCACGCTCGACAGCGCTGGCGGTAAGCTAATGTCCGATGCAACCCGTAATGCGGTTGGTAAACGCATGGCGGTATTGTTCATCGAGAACAAGCAAAAAATTAACTATGTCACAGATCCAAAAACTGGTGCACAAACAGAAGTTCGTACGCCATATACTGAGTCTGTAGTCATTAACGCTGCAACAGTTCAAGCTGTTTTAGGTTCGACTTTCCGTATTACCGGTTTAAGTTCTCCTCAAGAAGCATCTGAACTTGCATTAATGCTTCGTGCTGGTGCTTTGGCTGCGCCAATGTACTTTGTTGAAGAGCGTGTAGTAGGTCCAAGCCTTGGTCAAGAAAACATTGATAAAGGTGTATTGTCTACTCAAATCGGCTTCTTGCTCGTTGCAATCTGGATGGTGGTTTTCTTCCGTGTATTCGGTTTAATAGCGAACTTTGCTCTTGTGTTTAACTTGGCAATGATTTTAACCGTGATGTCATGGATTGGAGCTTCCCTCACCTTACCGGGTATTGCCGGTATCGTTATTACCATTGGTATGGCGGTCGATGCGAACGTATTGATATGTGAGCGTATCCGAGAAGAAATGCTCTGGGGGGCCTCACCCAAACAGGCCATTGTGGCCGGTTATGATCGAGCCTATAACACCATTTTTGACTCGAACTTAACCACGTTCCTTGTTGCATTCATCCTGTTTGCAATTGGTACAGGCCCAATCAAAGGTTTCGCCGTGACATTAATGATCGGTATTATTTGTTCGATGTTTACTGCAATTACAGTAACTCGTGCAATCGTACAAATCATTTATGGCAAACGTCGTAATTTGAAAAAGTTGAGCATTTAAGGAGATCGATGATGACTAAAGTGACTCAACAAGATTCAAAACAATATGGTCGTCCGGATGATGCAAAAATCATCCCGTTCATGAAGATTGCCAAACCTGCAGCGATCTTCTCGATCCTTATTACTTTGGCAAGTATTTTCTTTATTGCGACTAAAGGTCTTAACCTCGGTTTGGACTTTACAGGTGGTGTTTCAGCTGAGCTTAACTATGCTCAACCAGCCAATCAGTCTGAAGTTATTCAGGCACTCGATAAAGCTGGTTTTAAAGATGCTGTAGTACAAACCTTAGGCAGTAATAAAGACTTACTTGTGCGCATGCCAGTACAAGAAGTTAAGGTTGAAGATCTTAATAACGCGATCACTAAGGCTGTACAATTACCAAATAATGCTGCCGAAGTTCATAAAGTGGACTCTGTAGGTGGCCAAGTTGGTAACGAGTTATATATTCGTTCTGCTGGTGCCGTTGCACTTGCACTTATCTTAATGTTGATCTACGTAACCATCCGTTTTGAGTTCAAACTCGCGATGGGTGCCGTAATGTCTTTATTCCATGACATCATCATTATTATTGGTGCTTTTGCATTATTCCAATGGCCATTTGACCTTACAGTGTTAGCTGCGGTACTTGCTGTTATTGGTTTCTCGCTTAACGATAACATTGTAGTGTCAGACCGTATCCGTGAAAATTTCCGTAAGATTCGCGGTGCGACTCCTCGTGAAATCGTCGATATTGCGTTAACTGAGACTTTACGTCGTACGATTCATACCTCAATGACGTTATTGCTGGTTGTACTAGCAATGATGTTCTTAGGTGGCGATGGTCTACACTGGTTCTCTGTGGCAATGTTTGTTGGTGTATTTGTTGGTACTTATTCTTCAATTTATATCGGTACTGCATTTGCATTGTGGCGTGGTCTTAACCGCCAAGACTTCATCGTTCAGGTTAAACCTGAATTTGAGGATGAAATTCCTTAAGCTGTCTAAAAAAAGACAAATAAAAAACCGCGATTCATTCGCGGTTTTTTATTTGATTCAAAAATTATTTACGGCGTAATGCATCCGAAATAGCTTCAACCAATTGTTGAGAAATTTCCTGTTTAGATGCTTTCTCCAACTCACGCTTTTTCATGTGATAGCTTTCAGCAAAGAAAACTGTCATCGCATTCTCATCAGAAGCAAACCCAATATCAGCACGTGATACATCGTTACACGCAATCATGTCTAATTTTTTAGCAACAAGTTTACCTGCCGCATATTCTTCAACATTTTGCGTTTCGGCTGCAAAGCCCACCATAAATGGACGTTTTTCCTGACCTGCGATTGTTGCCACAATATCTGGATTTTTGACAAGGGAAACATTCAACTCATCCCCTGCTTTTTTAATTTTATGCTCAGCAACTTCTGCTACGCGATAGTCTGCAACTGCCGCAGTCGCAATAAAAATATCGCAGCCTGTTTCTAGTGAACTCATACTGACATCGAGCATTTGTCGTGCTGAGGCAACATTTACACGTTGAACACCATTAGGCGTATCTAAACTTACAGGTCCCGCAATCAGAGTCACTTGCGCGCCAGCAGCATAACAAGCAGCGGCTAAAGCAAAGCCCATTTTTCCAGTACTATGGTTTGAGATATAACGGACAGGGTCAATCGCTTCACGTGTTGGCCCAGCAGTAATAACTACTCGCTTACCTGCCAACAGCCCAAATTTCTCAGCGATGGCACGTTGAGCTTGATGGAAATAGCCAGCGACTTGGCGAGCAATTTCTTCTGGCTCAGGCATACGGCCTAAGCCAACATCACCACAAGCCTGCTCACCCGCATCCGGCATGATCACATGCACGCCATCTTCGACCAAGGTTTGCAAATTACGTTGTGTAGCTTTAGCAGCCCACATTTGCTGGTTCATCGCCGGAGCTACCCAGACAGGAGATTTTGTTGCCAAAAAAACTGTACTGAGCAAGTCATCTGCCAAACCATTCGCAAATTTAGCCAATGTGTCACAGCTTGCAGGTGCGACTAGTAATAAATCAGCCCAACGTGCTAATTCAATATGTCCCATACCCGCTTCAGCCGCAGGGTCTAGAAGTTCAGTATGAACAGGATTACCAGAAAGAGCCTGAAAAGTTAGTGGTGTAATAAATGCCTGAGCACCATGTGTCATCACCACTCGCACGTCAAAGCCATAATCTTTGAGGCGGCGGACTAAGATAGCACTTTTATAGGCAGCAATTCCGCCAGTAACAGCTAAAACAATGTTTTTATGAGGAATAACACTTAGATCAAAGCTCACGAACAGGATACCTTTCTGTTGCAGTGGCGCTCACAATAGCATTAAATACGCGCAGACCCAAGATTGATTGGGCAAACAAAATAAAATTTTAAGCGAATAATGCTGGGGAATATGAATACTTCTATTAAAAATTGGCCTGAACAAGAACGGCCAAGAGAACGGTTATTACAACAAGGTCCACAAAGTTTATCAGATGCTGAGCTACTCGCGATTTTTCTTCGCTCAGGTTCAAGGCAACATTCAGCAGTCGAGTTATCTCGTTTACTCATTCAGCACTTCGGTAATCTTAATGCCGTGTTTGATGCCTCATTTAGTGAGTTAACTCAATTTAATGGCATTGGGGCAACGAAATATTCACAATTACTGGCAGTCAAAGAACTTGGACGGCGTTATCTCGATCATCACTTCCAGACAAATAATATCAGCCTTCATTCATCAGATTTAGTTTTGGATTATCTGCGTTATGAATTAAAAGGCGAAAAACAAGAAGTCTTTGCTGTTTTGTGCCTAGATCCCGAATTAAGAAAGCTTCATTTTAAAAAGCTATTCTTTGGTTCAGTTCAGCATTGCGCAGTCTCGGTCAATCAAACCCTACGCTACGCCTTACAGCAACATGCTTGCCAGCTCGTTATTGCACACAATCATCCATTTGGTTCAGCGCAGCCTTCTTCCGAAGATATTGCCTTAACTCAGCAACTTGAACAGGCTTGTCAGCTTGTCGAAATTCGTTTGCTTGACCATTTTATTATCTCACCAGAAGGGAGCTTTTCCTTTGCTGAACAACAACTGCTCAACTCAGCAACAATATCATTTCAATGATATTGACAAAGTACCACTAAGCCTAGAAGATCAAAACAAAAATAGCGACGTTTAAAATAAAATGATTGTTCGGGAACAGCCTAGTATTTTCAAAGTTTTATTCTCTTGGCGAGGCACAATTTTACCCAAAATTTTGCCATCCCTAGGCGTTGTGATGCTGATCTCGGCAATCATTGGTGGAGTGGAGTACATCAATCTTTATCGCTTTCCAGAGATTCCTTTGGTTGGCTTCACGCTCATTGGTGTCGTACTTTCAATTTTCCTAGGATTTAAAAATACTGCGTGTTATGACCGTTGGTGGGAGGCCCGAAAATTATGGGGTGTTCTAATTGCAACTTCACGCCATTTTGACCGTGACTGCCGTATTTTAACTCAAGCTCGCCGCGAGCGCGTTATTCAACATGTGATTGTTTTTGCTAATGTATTGCGTGACCGTTTACGTCGTCAGACGGCAAACCCAACTGAGTTGATTCAAACCAGTGGTATGAGTCAGCAAGCACTCACTCAACTCTACCAACAAAATAATGCCCCTCAGTACACGCTCAGTCTGATTCACTGGGAATTGTTGCAGGCACTTAAAGAAGGTGAAATTTCTGACATCATTTATGCACAAATGAATAAGAATGTTGCCGACTTAAGCGTCGTACAAACTGGCTGTGACCGAATTGCCAATACACCCATTCCATTTGCCTATTCGGTTTTGCTTAACCGTACAGTTTATTTTTTCTGTTTTATGTTGCCGTTTAGTCTGGGTTCATTGCTTGGATTAGCAACACCTTTACTCGTCGGAATTTTGGCATACACATTTTTGGGTCTGGATGCTCTAAGCTCTGAAATTGAAGAGCCTTTCGGTACGCAAAGTAATGATTTACCGCTAGATGCAATGGTACGTAGTATCGAGATTGAATTATTAGGGACTCTCGGTAAACCAACACCTCCTCCAATTCAAGCTCAAGATAACAACTTACTCTGAGCTCGATTAAAGAAAACGTTCCCAAATCCCATGCTGCTTATCAGTGGGTTTAGGCGTATTTCCCAGTTTAATCCATGGCATATTTCCACCATGAAAATCACTGCCAATTGAAACTGCCAACTGATATTGTTCAATCATTCGATCAATCATCTGGCGAGTAGATAGAGGTTCCATTGGTGGAGGTAACTCAATTGCGTCTCCACCTGATGTCGCAAATAATTCAATTAAATAACGAACGTTAGTTGCAGATAAATCATAACGGGTCGGGTGTGCTAATACTGCGAAACCTTTACTTTGATGAATCACATCAATGGTTTCTTTTAAGCCTAGTCCTTCAAACTTTACAAAAGCACGTTTTCCTTCTTTTAAGAAACGATCAAATGCTTGTTGAGGACGAGTCACGACATTTTTCTCGACCAATGTTTTAGCAATGTGAGTTCTTGTTACCCTATCCGGCTGATTTTCTACTTTGGCAAGAACATCATCATAAATCTGAAAACCAATACATTTTTCTAATAGCTCACAAATCACTTTAGCTCTTTGCGCCCTAATTCTTTTTTGTTGTTCTAATGCTTCTAAAATTGGTGCTTCATCTTGCATATTTAAAGCAACAATATGTACACCATAACTCTTCTTAGTGGTTGGGCGCGACCACTGGCTAGAAATCTCTGCGCCAGAAATAATATTTAAATCATGACCTTGTGCAGCATTTTTTGCACGCTGCAACCCATCCATTGTATCGTGGTCAGTCAAAGCCAACGTATGCAAGTTCACATCTATAGCAGCTTGCACCAGCAATTCTGGAGACAAAGTTCCATCAGAAATATTGCTATGTGTATGTAAATCTATGCCTTGCATCTTTTATACTATGCCATTCGCCAAACCTGATCAGATACTCTAACATGAAAGCACTTCTGGACTTTGTTCCATTAATTATTTTCTTCTATTTATATAAAACAGTTGATCCAACTGACACCCAGCATCCTTTACTCAAACTGATCGGGTCTGCTGGTGGTGCCGATAATAATAATATTCTTGTAGCGACGACTGGCTTAATTATTTCAATGCTTGTGGTATATGGTGCCTTATTCGTTTTCCAAAAATTCCGTCTTGATAAACAACAGTGGTTTGTATTGTTTATGACTGTCATTTTTGGTGGTATCACCCTCATGTTAAGTGACGATTTCTATATTCGTCTCAAAGCTGCGATTTTAAATTTAGTTTTCGCAGGCGCATTCTTGGTTTCACCTTGGTTTGGTAAAGACCGTAAACCGCTCATTCAACGCTTATTTGACCCTATTTTAGATTTGAGTGAAAAAGGTTGGAAAAATCTCAATTTCGCTTGGGCTGCGATGTTTGTCGTGATGTCTTGTCTGCATGTATTCTTCGCATTTTTATTTCACGGTGGAAAATATTGGGGTGAATTTACTGCATTTGGTGACATGATCGTGATGTTTTCATTTATCATTATTCAGTTCATTATTTTACGCAAACATTTTAAGTCACCAGACGCTTAAAGTGCTTCCAGATTGATTATAGAGATACGATTACATGCCTTTTTTTGTTCTAAGCTGTACCGATAACGAAGGAACTTTAGAAAAACGCTTGGCAGTACGCCCTCAGCATATCGAACGTCTACAAAAACTCGATGATGAAGGCCGCCTTGTTACAGCGGGTGCTATGCCAAAAGATCCTAATGATCCGCAAGCAGGCTTTTTTGGTAGCACCATGATTGTTGAATTCGACAGTCGCGAAGCATTAGATGAATGGTTAAAAGAAGAACCATTTCTTAAAGAAGGCATTTATGCTCACGTTGATGTAAAACCGTTTAATAAAGCATTTCCAAAAGGGTAATCGCATGCAGCTTGCAATCAAAAGCTTTCTTGGCTTGTGTTTGATATGTTCAACTGCTGGAGCAGTTGAACCTGCTGCGACACCAGCAACTCCTTCCCCAAGTGCGCCTTCAACTCAAGCCGCTAAACCAGCTCCAACATCGGCAACTGGAGCCAAAACTGCAGCGACGACAGCACCAACTGCAACACAACCACTTACAGCAGAACAGCTCGCAAAGAACAAACAACAGCAAGACGCAAAAATCAAAGCCTTAGTTCAAGATCAAGCATCTCGCTTAAAACAGCTAGAACATGCCAACCTTGAAGCATTGGCCCAGAACCAAGAGTTACAGCTAAAAAATGATAATCTCTCTGTTCAGGTTCAAGTCTTACAAAGTGAACGAAGTGCGCAAATGTTTTTATATGGCGCTGTTACCTTAGCGGGTGGTGTATTGCTAGGTTTCTTTATTGCTAGTTATATTCATACAAAACGTCGACGCCAGTGGTAATACCAAGCGATCTATTAAATTCAATGAACGTATCAAACCGTATCCAAACAGCAGAGCTGGACTGGGAATTTGTCGATGGTATCGAGATTCCCATTTCTAAACAATTTGGTGATGTCTACTTTTCTAAAGATAATGGCCTACTTGAAACACGACATGTTTTTCTAAATGGTAATGACTTATCAGAACGATTAGCCAATTTAAAAGATTTTGAATATTTCAGTGTAGGGGAAACCGGTTTTGGTACAGGTTTAAATATTCTTGCACTCTGGCAACTTTGGCGGCAAGTTCGTCCTGATAATCAAAGCCATTTACATGCAATTAGCGTGGAAAAATTTCCATTAAGTAAAGCTGATCTTATTCGCGCTTTAAATGTCTGGGATGAACTTAAACCACTTGCAGAGCAGTTAATTGAACAATATCCCCTGCCTATTGCTGGATGTCATCGTTTAACTTTTCCTAAAGAACGTTTTAGCATCGATTTATGGCTTGGAGACGCGCAAGAAATTTTCCCAAGCATGGCTAAAACTAAAGCTGTGAATGCCTGGTTTTTAGATGGCTTTGCACCATCTTGTAACCCAGACATGTGGGAACAAAATGTTTTAAATAATATTGTCCGTCTTTCAGGTTATGGCACTACATTTGCCTCTTTTAGTGTTGCTGGCATTCTAAAACGTGGACTCAAAGCACATGGTATTGATATTTCTCGTCCACGTGGTTTTGGCCATAAACGAGAAATGCTCAAAGCAGTCTGGAATCTGCCTGAATCTGATAAAGGTTCCTTAGAATTAGGGCAAACTCACGCATTGCCTACAGAGCAACAGCATATTGCGGTTATAGGGGCTGGTGTAGCAGGTTTAAGCACGGCGTGGGCATTTGCAACACGTGGCCACCAAGTGACCTTATACGAGCAAAACAATGCATTATCAGGTGCCTCTGGAAACCCTTTGGCATTACTTAATCCGAAACTATGCCCAATTGAACAAAGTCATGAACATCTCATGACCTTAAGTTGGCAACATGCTTTAAATTTTTATAAAAATTTTAATGCATTCCGTCCACTTCAAATTCAACAAATTGCATTGAAAAATGCAGAAGAACTTCTCGATTTGGTAAATCAGTATCCAGCAGAAGTTGTTACCCACTCAACGAACTTACTTGAAACTGATTATTCAAGCATATTACTAACTGAGGCTGGTTCCGTTTCACCACATCAATTACGTGATGAAATTTTGCAGCATCCATATATCAATCTCAAAATTGCCCATGTCACAGCACTTGTTTCTTGTGAAAATAAAGTTCAATTGCAAACCAATAATCAAATTATTGCAGAAGCAGATCATGTCGTTGTGTGCTGTGCTCGAGAAAGTGCTGCCTTATTTGACAGCTATCCGCAGTTAAAACCAATACGTGGACAAGTGAGCTGGGTTGATAATACGTTTGCTCCTCTGCCTTTAAATGAAGCTTATAGCTATGGCGGCTATTGCATGCAACTTGATGCCTCACAGATGATTTTAGGCGCGTCTTTCTACCCAAATCGTGAAGATCAAGATGTACTTCCCGAAGACCATGTGCATAACTTTGAATTAATCCACAGTGTATTCCCTGAATATGCTGAAAAGTTACCATCACCTTCGGCATGGCAAGGGCGTGCATCTATACGGGCACAAAGCTTGGATTATTTTCCTCTAGTTGGAAAAATACAGGACAATAGCCGAGTTGCTACTTTTGCTGGGCTTGGCTCTAAAGGCTTCTTATTTGCCCCGCTGTGCAGTGAAATCTTAGTTGCTCAAATGTTAGGAGAAGCTTGTGCAGTACCAGACCGCTTATTACAAAAATTGAATCCTCAACGGTTCCAAAAGAAAGTGAAACCTAAAAAGCCTTATTTTAAACCGCAATAATTCATTTCAATAAAAAAGCACCCGAAGGTGCTTTTTTTATGCGCCCTGCTCTAGAGGCAAGCCGGCATCACGAGCTGCACGTGTCCCGCCCATCAGCACGACATATTCACGCGAGGCATCCAATCCTTCTAGTTTCTCAGCTGCACGAGGAGCTTTGCTACCACCACCACATAAAATATAAATCGGCTGACCCGCAGAGACCTGGTTCAAAATATCAGCATTCAAATCATTAATTGGGCGATTCACCGCACCTTTAACATGCCCTTCTGCATAAGCATTAGTATCACGGACATCCCAGATAACAGCATTTTCTGGGAATTCAAATGTTGTAATTTCTTGTTTACGGATCATTGTGCACTCCTTTGATGTAAACAACACTTGGCAAATGAAGAAAACCCTCTTAGCATCTCAAATATTCTTTCACTTTGTAAAGGTCTAAACTATGCCTTCTTTCGATATTGTCTCTGAATTAGAGTTATTTGAAGTTAATCATGCTGTACAAAACACACAAAAAGAGATTGCAACACGCTTTGACTTCCGTGGTCACGATGTTTCTATCGAATTAAATGAAAAAAATAAAGAAATCAAAATCAGTACTGAAAGTGATTTCCAGTGTGAACAAGTTTATAACATGTTAGAAAATCATTTTTATAAACGTAAAATTGATGTTCAAGCACTTGATCCACAAAAAGCTGCGGCTTCTGGCAAAAACTTTGTACAAGTCATTAAACTTAAAGATGGTCTTGACTCTGATACTGCAAAAAAAATTAATAAAGCCATTAAAGAAAGTGGCGTTAAAGT
The DNA here is from genome assembly GCF_000581835.1 of Acinetobacter sp. 1542444. Taxonomy (NCBI): domain Bacteria; kingdom Pseudomonadati; phylum Pseudomonadota; class Gammaproteobacteria; order Moraxellales; family Moraxellaceae; genus Acinetobacter; species Acinetobacter sp. 1542444. Next base: position 269,471 of record NZ_JEYA01000006.1, read on the forward strand.
GCAATCTTCTATTCAAGGCGACAAAATTCGTGTGACTGATAAGAAGCGTGACACCTTACAACAAGTCATGACTTTTTTACGTGAACAACAATTCGGTGTGCCATTACAGTTTAATAACTTTAAAGATTAATATCTTGTCGGCCATTTAAAGCTAAGGTAATCCCATGTCTCAATCCAACCGTCTATCAAAACTGGTAAAAGCAACTTCAAAATTCCCTAAAGGCATTCGGAGCACGCTTTGGAGCAAGGCGTTTGGTCGTATCGTGCCGATGGTGGGTACAGCAAATATCCGCTATCTAGAAGTAGACTCAAACCACGTTACTGTCCGTTTAGATAACCAAAAAAATATGCAAAATCATATTAAAGGAGTGCATGCCGCGGCTATGGCTCTTTTAGCAGAAACTGCAACAGGTTTTCTAACTGGTTTACATATTCCTGATAATCGAATTTTATTAATCAAATCATTACATGTAGATTATTTAAAAGTGGTTGAAGGCGGTTTGACTGCTACAGCAACATTGTCTGCTGAACAACAAAAGTTTATTGCAGATAATGAGAGAGGCGAACTTGTGATTCCTGTTACTGTGATTGATGACGCAGGCAATGAACCAATTCAATGCCAAATGCTCTGGGCATGGTTACCTAAACGTAAGAAATAATAACTAATCTAAAGTATTTTTAGACGGTTATTTACCTCAAGATATAAAACTAATATTTTGTATCTTGAGGTTAAAAATGAAAAAAATATTAATTCTTTCCTCTTTATTTACCAGTTTAATATTTACAACAATAACGGCTCACGCGACTGAACCCAGCATTAAAACCAGTAAAGCAACTTCGGCTAAATCAGAAGCTATTGATAAAGTAAGTGCTCAAAACAAAAGAATAGTGACCGACTTTTATGAAGGTGTCTTTTTAAAACATAAAGTCAAAGAATATGCAGACCGCTATATTGGTCAACAATACATTCAGCACAATCCTAATGTTCCAGATGGGAAAGCACCTTTCGTTAATTTCTTCACTGAAAAATTCCAAAAGAATCCGCAAGCTAAAAATGAGATTAAACGTGCGATTGCTGAAGGTAATCTTGTCGTTTTACATGTCCATTCGACTGAAAATGAAAAAGATCGAGGAAGAGCAATTGTTGATATATTCCGTGTTGAAAATGGAAAAATCGTAGAGCATTGGGATGTGATACAAAATATTCCTGAGCAAAGCAAAAATACAAATACGATGTTTTAATTTATAAAAACTAGTTTTTCTTTTGAATAAAATTAAAGCCTGAATACTAATATTCAGGCTTTCTGATTCTTATTGAGTTTCCAAAAACTTCTGTTTCGCTTCTTCAGGTATTTGACGCTTATTACCTTTTACATCTACTGCTACAAAGGTAAAAACTCCTTCAGTAATGCGTATTGGTTCACGAGAGTCATCATGACTATCCCAAACTTCAATTTGCATCTGAATAGAAGTATTTCCAACTTTTAAGATCTTGGTATAGCAGCTAATGACAAAGCCAACTTTTACCGGAACCAAAAAGGTCATTTGATTAATAGAAATCGTAGCACAGCGACCACGACTGAATCGTTCTGCGTGAATTGCTCCAGCCAAGTCCATTTGTGACACAATCCATCCACCAAATACATCACCACTCCAGTTTGTATCTGCTGGCATGGCAATCGTTTGTAAGGATAAAATTCCTTCTGGTTTGGTATAAGCTTCTGACACCTTAGCTCCCGAAATTCATTTGAAGTTGTTGATCGAGCCACTGTTGCAATTCAGGCGCACGTAATGCACCGCTAATACGCGCGACCTCTGTCGTTTTATTCATTAAGACAAGTGTCGGAATACTTCTCACATGAAAAGCTTGGCTCAAGCGAGGAGATTCTTCGGTATCAATCTTGGCAAAGATAACGCCTGGATTCTGTTTTGCGACCTGCGCAAAATGTGGAGCCATCATTTTACAAGGTCCGCACCATTCTGCCCATAAGTCTATAAGAATAGGTAGATCACTATTCGTGATGTAGTTACTAAAATTTTGCTCATTTAGCTCAATAGGTGCAAGCGGTAGTAATGGCTGATGACATTGCCCACAGCTTGGTTGCTCTGGAAGTTTTTCTTCAGGAACTCGGTTTTTAGCACCACACGATGCACATACAATAATCATTTACATCACTCCTATATGCTGATGTAAAAATTCTAATTGGGTTATCACTGCTTTTTCAAACCATGAACCGTGATAGATATCAAAATGTTTCATATCCCATTCATGATAACTCACAAAAGGCGCAATATTTGTCGCAGCTTCACGGCTTGACTCAATAGGAATAAGCGAATCTTTTTGAGCAGCAATAAATAAAACAGGAATATTAATCTGGCGCACAACTTGGATTGGACGATATCGCATCAGATTAAAAAAGACACGAGCAGGAACTTCCCCACTCCAATAATAGTCAGGATTTACAATCGATAAATAGCCATAATAACTATCTGCGGTAGGCATAAAGCATAGGTTATGTTGATCAACAACAGGTAATCGCTTTGGATTAAGCCCCATCTTTGATCCCATATAATCCTGACTCGATAGCTTTAATGCTTGGGGATAACGCTGTAAAGGATAGAGCTTGGCAGTTTCAGCGCCATCTACATATGGAATTTGTACTAAAACTGCTTGAATATTCTTTAACTCAGAAGCTAGGCTTAGCGCATATCCCCCACTTAAAGAAGTTCCCCAAAGCACAATCCTTCGGTTATCTACGAGTTTACAAGTCGAAGCATACTGAATCACTGTCTTCCAATCTTCTAATTGTGAATTGATTGAGACCATTTCTCTAGGCTTGCCAGTACTACCACCCCAATATCTGTAATCAAATAAAATAACAGCGTAACCTGCTTGAGCAAATCGCTGGGCATACTGAATGAGTTTAAATTGACGCAATCCAGCAAAACCATGCGCCATGATAATTACCGCAGATTTATTATTTGTTTTTGGAATATAAAAGTCAGCTGCGATCATTTCCTGATCACATGGAACATATAAAGGCTCAACCGTATAAGCGTGCATATGTGCTCCGTGGCATTATGGTCGAAGTAATGAATTTACAAAAAACATCCTGATCGCCTTTTAAAAATCTAGAGCTGTTCTATGACATAAGTTTTATCTATGTAGGAACAACGTTTTAGTGTCTTGTATCTCAGGTTAAGCTTAATGCTATGATACAGCATAAGAGGTTTTGTTAAATTTTGGAGTGACGAAATGTCAGATAATGTTGGTTTCGCAGGTCAAATTGGTCCAGAACACGTTGGCCAAGTTGTAGAAAAAGGATTTAAATCTATTATTAATAACCGACCAGATATGGAAGGCGGCCCAGAACAACCTACAAGTGCTCAGATTGAAGAAGCAGCACGTCAAGTAGGCTTAGACTATGTTTATCAACCTGTTGTAGCTGGACAAATTACTGAACTAGATGTACGTACTTTTGCTAATCATTATAATGAATTGCCAAAACCTGTGCTGATGTTCTGCCGCACAGGAAACCGTTCAAACAACCTATATCAATTAGCAAAACAAATGGATTTGTTAGACGATTAAATTATTGAATGAGCCAACGAGAAGCTCTATTTTTCCTAAAAAGTAGAGCTTTTATTAATAAAAAGAAAATATACAACTGTATCAATTCAACAGATATATAAATAATTTTCAGCTAAAGTATTCAAATCACATTAAATTTCTCAGTTCTCTTATGAATAAACTTATATTTTTATTGGTCAGTTGTCTTATTCTTAATGCATGTTCATCTATGCAGGTCCGACCTACCGTAGGTGTTAGTATGGGAACACAACTCTAAAAAAGAAGCAGCTTAAATGCTGCTTCTTTTTATATTAATTACGATTTGAACAATTTGGATCTATTCCATATGGGCTTTCTATATTTGGCCCATTAAGATCAGTAAGATTAACATCTTTCGATAAATAACCTAAAGTTAAAGATGTAGATCCTTTAATTAAACTTCCCGAAACTGTAGATTTAGCAGTTAACTGAACAGTTAACCATGATGCATAAATTTTAGGATATTGAATTTTAAGATCAAAACGCCCATTTGCATCTGTCGTATATTTATTATTGGTTGCAGCGGTACCTGCACTATTGATATACGATACAACTTGGACTGTAGAATTTTCTTTAAGCGGCTTTAATTGATTAATAACGTCCCCATTCACATTTACAGCTTGGACTGGTGATGTACAGGCTGTTCTAATAACAGGAAGATATTCATCTGGTTTACCATCAGTTGGATTAGAAGTATCAACAAAACCATATCGACCCTTATAATACGCAAGAGCATTAACGCCCATGACTACATCTTGATTAGATATCGGTTTACCATCCACATCAGTCACTTGTACTGAAATATTTTTATAGTAGTAGACTCCATCACTTGAATCTTCCATTGTGGTCGGATTATATGCTACGGCAATAGCGCCTACTGCTACTGGTACATCAGAATTAACCACATCAATTTTATAAGTATAAATTTTTGTAGATTGGCCAAAGTTTGCTTCTAAAACAAGATCATCTGTTACGAACTGAGCAGCACTATATGATGAAGTTCTTTGATTTTCACTAAAAGATAAAGTATAGGTGATCTGACCATTTGCATCAGTTTGTGTCGCATTAGGAGTAAATTTGACACCATTTAAAACTGAATTTCTAACTTTAAGTGTAATCGCTTGGTTTGCTAAAGTTGCACCATTTGCATCTACAGCTGTTAATGTGACGGTTGTTTGATCACCTCTAACATTTAGAGAGGTTTTTGTAGCATCAAACAATACAATACTCGTAGTATCAGCTTCGACAGTACTGTTGCTACCTGTTACTGTCACTGTCTGTTCTTGAGTAAGCGTACCATTATTCGTAGAGACTTTTAATTTAAAACCATTTTTCACCAACTCATTTATCGAACTCGATGTTTTTGGTGTTTTTATAATGTATATAGCATTACCTGCCGCATCAGTAGTTTGAGTAGATACGCCTTCTATAGATACGTTATTTGTTGGATCATCTAATTCCAAAGTGACATTAGCACCAGCAACACCGCCTTTATTCTTATCTAAAGCTCTAACAGTAACAGTTAAAGTATCATTCGTTGCAGCAACTGATAATTTATCTAGTTCTATCTTTAAAGCTGTAGCAGTCGCTTGCTGAGATCCGCTATTATTACTTCCAGATGATGAGTTACTATTTGATGAACCATTTTGGTAATAGCCATCCCCGCCCCCCCCGCCACAACTTGCTAACATAATTGACACAGCAATAGCCGACAACTTTAAGGTAAGTTGTTTTTTATACATACTTTTCATTTCCCCAATCTTTCCTAAAGGTATAAGATTTTTTAATTATTTATATTATTAGTGTAATCATATTCACCATACTCTGTAAACATAAATTACATTGTGTTTTATTATGTAACTTATTAAGTGAAAAACTTATAGATATTGGAATTTATAATGTTCGATATTATTATCATTGGCGCAGGTACTGCTGGTATTAGCGCATACAAAGAAGCCGTTAAACATACCAACAATATTTTAATTATAAATGATGGACCATGGGATACCACTTGTGCCCGTGTAGGCTGTATGCCAAGTAAAGTTCTCATCTCTACAGCAAACCGTATGTTTGACATTCAAAATGCTCAAGAGGTTGCTTTAGATGTATCTGCAAATATTAATACTGATCAAGTGATGCAGCATGTACAAACTTTACGTAACAGATTTACACAAGCAACTTTAAAAGATGTAGATCAATGGCCGACTGAGCATAAAATTTCTGGCAAAGCATATTTTATTGATGCACAAACTGTAGAAGTTAACGGAAAACGGTATAAATCAAAAAGTTTTATTCTGGCTGTTGGTTCAACTCCTAATTATGATCAAATTTGGAAGCAAGAATTAGGAAACCGGCTTATAACAACAGACCAAATATTTGAGTTAAAAACACTTCCTAAATCTATTGCTGTAATTGGTAGTGGTGTGATCGCTCTTGAGATCGCACAAGCTATGCATCGTCTAGGTGTAGAAACAACAATCTTCGCTCGCAGTAAACGAATTGGAATCCTAACTAGTTCTAGACTTCAACAGCTTGCTCAAAAAGAGCTAGGAAAAGAATTAACAATTCTATTCGAGACTTTACCGAGTGAAGTTAAATGCAGTCAGGAAAACGCTGTATTAACTTACCAATTTGATGAAACAGAGAAAACTCTCGAAGTTGAATATGTTTTAGCTGCAACCGGCCGTACAAGTTTAATTGATACTTTAAAACTAGAAAATATTGATAATTCATTCAAAGATATTAAGTTATTACCTGTAAATGCTAAAACTAAGCAGCTAGATACATATCCAATTTTTGTTGTCGGTGACGCTTACACCTCAACACCACTACAACATGAAGCAGCTCATGAAGGTAAAAAAGTTGTTTATAACTGCTTAAATTATCCGCAGGTAAACTCAGTTAAGACACTTACTCCATTAGGAATTGTCTTTAGTCATCCTGAAATGGCGATCGTAGGTCAAAGTTATAAGCAGTTAAAAGATGAAGGTATAGATTTTATTACAGGCGAAGCCTCTTATGAACGACAAGGAAGAGCTATAGTTCTTGGAAAAAATAAAGGTGCTATTGAAGTTTATATAGAACGAAAAAGCCAAAAGCTTCTAGGTGCTGAGCTATTTACAGAAGCAACTGAACATATGGCCCATTTATTAAGCTGGATAATCGGTGAAGAATTAACGCTAAATGATATTCTAGAGAAACCCTTTTATCATCCGACTTTAGAAGAAGGTCTTCGCACTGCTCTAAAGCATGCGCGTAGACAACTGAAATAATCGATTTTAGAAGAGCTCTTTATTAATAAAAATTGGCTCTTCTCTACTTCACATTGCTTTAATTAATTCATTTGATGGGAAATAACCGCAACTAATGAAGCATTCTTTTCAGATGAACTAGTATATATCCATGTTTCTAAAGCCTTCCCATTTTTAGAAATAATATAATTTGTTGTGGTCAAATTCTTATCTTTATATACTTCTTTTTTATAAGTTAGGCCCGTAGATTCTGGAGGTAGCCAACTTTCTAAATTCTTCTGAATTTCAGTTGAATTTCCTTTATTTATAAAGAATGAACATACGCCATTATCGAGTTGAATAATAACAAATTTTCCTTCAGAGGAACTTATCATCCATGCATGACCATTATAATCTTTTAAAAAATGTGCAGCATATTCATTAGGCATTTGGATAAATCCCATATTTTTTGCTTGTTTATTTATTAATTCAGGATTTCCTCTAGAACTTACACAAATATTTAAAAAGGCTTTTGTACTATACAAACTTTTCACAGTTTCATTAGCATATATAGAACTACAACTGAGTGTTATAGCCAATATAAAGGAAAATATTTTAAATTCTGAAAATTTCATTATTAATACTCTTGTTATCATTTTAAATAATGTGATTTATATCATAATTCATTCTAAAGTTAGTCGGGGATTTAGATTTTTTTATCGCAATAAAAAACACCCCCATTCATTAGAATGGGGGTGTTTAGAATAATGAGCTGGCGATGACTTACTCTCACATGGGTAACCCCACACTACCATCAGCGCTAAGAGGTTTCACTTCTGAGTTCGGGAAGGGATCAGGTGGTTCACTCTTGCTATGGTCGCCAGCACAACTGGTATGGATACTTGCTTCGTTTTATTCACTGTGTGATACGTTGCGTTTTCCAAATCTTTACAGATGGGCTGATTGGTCTGATTTTTCGTTGTTCATTTTAGCTAAGTGTTTAACTAAATCAAGTTGCTTTGCATGTTTATGAATCGATTGATGCTTCATATAC
>NZ_JEYA01000007.1:0-179974 GCF_000581835.1 Acinetobacter sp. 1542444
TTCGCTCAAATAAACTTCGAGTAATTTAAACCAATCAATCAATGAAAATTATTTCGATTAATCAATCAGTAAAAATCCACACAAGTTGTTCTTCAATTCTCTTAATGATCTTCTTCCTGGTTCGTCACCAGCAAGCTAGGTCGGCTATATTACTCTTAATCTCTTAAAAGTCAACAGGTAATTTCGATATTTTTAAAACTTAATCTTAAAACCAACTTACCATCAAATTCATCACTTAAAGCAACCAACTCAATTCCAAGTAACTGTTTTTCAACAAGTTTCTATCTGCATCACCGCCGATGGATGTGCATTATAGACCATCTCATCCCCTTTGCAAGCGAAAATTAAAATTTAATGACTCGAGCGTTTACTTTTAAACCATTAAACACATTAAGCTATTGTTTTATATTAATAATTATTTTAATTTTTTATTTTTGGCTTAAATAAGCCAGTATCATGCTCGATAATTCGCGTTTAAGTTGTTGTTCTGAGATAAGAAAATTGTTCTGGCTTACATAACGCATCATCGTAAAAAGCGTACTATTAATAATTATAAAGGATTTATGCTTCACCTGTTCGAAGTCCCATTGATGAGGATTTCTACTGAATGTATATAGCCCTACTTCAAAAAAATGCTTTTCTAAAATCTGAGCAGCTTGCGAATGACTATAGTCATGCCAGTGTTTCAGCACTTCTATAAAAAATCCATGATCGGCTTTTAATGCATTAAATCCCAACTCTATTGCTAAGGGAATGAGCACGTCTAAAGGAATATTTCCTTGCCGCACAACTAATTCTTTAAGTTGTTGCCCCAGCAATTCGCTTTTACGGCGCAATAGTTCTTCTATGATTTGATCTTTATTCTCAAAGTATTGGTAAATCGACCCAACACTTACTCCAGATTTCTCTGCAATTTTAGGCGTCGTCGTATGTAGTAATCCATAGTGGGCGATACACTGCTGTGTCGCCTCTAAAATATGGTCAACAATAATTTTTGAACGCTGTTGCTGTGGGGCTTTTCTCATCGTTTTTTATTCGTTAAATGCGAATTGAATGCGAATAATTATTCATATTAGCCTATTTATTATTCAGTTCAATAAGTAAGTAACGATATGCAAATGATTAGCCCGACTCGACTTGCTTCTTTTAATGACATGCAAGACAGTAATTTCTTTACTCAGTTTTTAAATATCTGTTGTGAAAAACCTGTACAACCAAACTATAAAGAATATGCGTCTTTACAACGTGCTCTTTGTGAAGGAGATGTTGAAGTGGATAAGGTGATTGATTGGGTTATGGAAGATCCCAAAGGTCACCGAATGATTTTTGAGAAGATATTATTTCAAGGCCGCGATAACCTATCTGAGCCGCTACCTACTGAGTTAGAAAATTTCTTTAATTACATTGAGCAAAAGCCTGAATGGTTAGATCAGCGTCAAATTGATAAGGCTGTTAAATTTACTCATCATTTAGGAATAAATAATGGTTTTATTCTTAGAGATTTATCCTTAATGGCGGGATATTTATATCCAGGATTTAATCAGCCGCTAATTTTAACGGGTGCATTAAAGAAACAGGCGGGTACTCGTTTAGCTGAAACCACAAAATGGTGGGTTGATATTACTGAACCTCAAGGACTTGAGCGTCTAAGCACAGGTTTTATATCAACGATTTATGTTCGCTTTATTCATGCACTCGTCCGCCGACAATTAAAAAAGTCTGATCGTTGGGATAGTGAAGTTTGGGGAGTTCCACTTAATCAATTTGATTTAGCAATGACTAATTTGGCTTTTAGTAGTGTAGTTTTACTCGGTATTAGAGCTTTGGGTGTATGGCCGACCAAACAAGAAGCCAAGAGTTTTTTACATTTTTGGCGTTATGTTGGCTGGTTGATGGGTATTGATGAAAAATGGCTTATTCAATCTGAATCTGAGGGTTGGAGGTTACTTTACTGGATGCAGTTTGCTCACCCTCGCTCCGACTACAGCAGTGTTGAGTTAGGATCAAGCTTATCCAAAGAGCCTTTTGAGAGAAAATATCTACATTTACGTTCTTTGCAGCAGAAGCTTGCTTATCGACAACATTTAGAACTTACCCAATTTTTTATTGGCAAGAAGAGAATGAAACTACTCGGATTGCCTCAGCAGTCTGCCTCATGGTTTGCTTATTATCTAATTGTGCGTAATTCACTACTTTATAATGGTGCAAAGCTTTCACCAAAAGTTGAAAAGTTTTTATCTAAATCAGGCCGTAATATACAAAAACTTGGCTTAACGCTTTATCAGAATCAAGGTAAGGCAAAAACCTTAGCGAGTATGCATCAATAACTTTTAAAACTTAAAAACAAAAATGGAAGCCCGTTAATTAGACTTCCATTTTCAAATATTAAGGAACTTATTGAGCTGATGAACTGTGCATTTCAGCGTGATTCATTTGCTCGTGTGACTCCATCATCTGCTTCTTTTTCTGACTTGGCATGTAGTCAGGTTCATTGTTGATTGCCAAGTAAAAAATAATCATAAACAATAAACTCAAGATAGAAGCCACAATAAGTAACTTCCATCCCCACCAAGATTGTTCAGGTGATAATTTATTAGTCATTTCATTTCTCTCTTTAAATTAATATTTTCAGTTCATTCGCTACGGCTTATTAAAACTTCATGCTCATACGAACCCAGTAATTTCTTCCGATATTGTTAAACTGCTCTTCGCTCGCAAATCCAAAGCCAGCACTACCTGCTTTATTTAAGTGTTCGGTATAGGTCTTATCTAATACGTTATCAATGCCAACAGAGACATCGATATCTTTACGAAGGTTGTAACTACCGTTTAGAGAAAGAGTCGAGAAACCTTTACTTGGTTTTAAGTCATATCCTACGATATTACCTTGATGTAGACTCACACGGTTTTGCTCAGCCACAGCTCGCCACAAAAGACCTAAATTATATTTTTCAGCCACATAGCGAATATTTAAACGACCTTCTAAAGGGGAAATTTGAGGTAGCGGTTTGTCATCTGTGGTGTTTTTACCCCATGCATACATCGCACTCAAATCTGCCTGAATATGGTCGGTAAATTGATATCCAATACCCGCTTCCGCACCTGCAATGGTTGCATCGACATTCTTGGCACCCGCAGTAATATCATGACTCATATCATGCCCACCCATTCCAGTACTTGGGTGATGGTGATAACTCATTAAAATGTAGTCATCCACCACACCTGCATAAGCAGAAGCCCATGTGTTTAAAGCACCATGCTGTTGCTGAAAACCTAGATCCAACTGTAATGTTTTTTCAGGATTCACACCGTTAAAAGTATTAGTTGAGCCAGCGTTACCATGTTTAGGCGAGAAAAGCTCCCAATAATCAGGCATACGCTCTACATAACCTAAACCAATATAGCTTTTTAGGTCATGCTCAGGATGTTGATTTTCCCAACGGACAAATGCACTCGGTAAAGTCTTTTCAAGTTTAGTATTAAAGCCTTTTGCTTGAGAATCAGCACGCTCATCTTCAACTGTAACTCGATCTAAACGTGCACCTGCAACCATTTTGTTGAAATCGTTCCATTGATAGCCGAGTTCGCCAAAAGCACCATATGATTGAAAACGCATATCTTGGCGATATGGAATATTCATAGAAGGCATTGTTGGCGATGACATGCTACCGCCATGTTTATTAAATTGAGAGTCAACGCCTGTGATCAAACTCCATTTGTCCCATTCAGAAGTCATTGCCAAACGTGAGTTTAATGTACGGCGTGTCACTTGCATTGCCATTGGATTCGGCATCAGCATGGTCATACCATCATGATTCATTTCAACTAATGGCGGTGTGCGCAAACTAAAGTTATCCATAATATGGTCGTTATAGCTGTAGTTCACCTGCCCTTCAATTTTCTTAATGACATCAGTGATATTTTTCTTTTCGAATCGCAGACCTAAGCTTTCACGCGCAAACTGAGATCCGTCCATTGAACGTCCAGCATAAAGCGATTCACCATCAGATTTTCCACCAGTGAGTTCGACCCACGTGTTTTCATCTGGAGTAAAGCCAAGTGCTACATCAGCATTCCACTTTTTCCATGCTGACGGCACAGTATTTCCATCACCATCTTGATAACTATTCGATTCTGAACGGTTGGTATTTAAACGGATATATTTTTTCTCATCACCCACTGCCGCTTCAACATTATGATCAATACGTCCATATGAACCTAATAAGACACTCGCTTGTCCGCGATAAGGTTTTTCAGAGGTAAGTTTCTCAGGCTGACGTTCAAAAAGGACTGTTGCTGCCGAACCTGTATTGGCATATTGAACCGTTTGTGGACCTTTAATCACAGAAATACGATCATAACTTTCTGGTGAAATATAAGAAGTTGGAGCATCCATACGGTTTGGACATGCACCAAAATTTTCAGTTCCATCAGTTAGAATTTTGATGCGTGAACCAAACATACCTCGGAATGTCACATCACCATTGGTTCCACCGCTTTGTATTGAGTTAAAACCCATAATACTTTGTAGGTAGTCTGCACCATCTGTAGCAGGCACTGGCTGAATTGGCTGTTTCGGGTCTGCATGTACAATCAAGCCATTTGCATCGTTGCCTTGTTGTGCTGTAACAACAATAGGTGCTAATGAGTGAAGCGCTTTGGTATCGGCATCATTTTTTTCTGAATTAGCAAAAACTAGCCCCGAATGAGAGACAGCAAACATCGCAACCCATAAAGGTTGTAGTAAAAATTTAGAATGTGGCATTTTTATACGCTCTAAAACATAAATAAAGTGATATCGAAGTCAGTTAAGACCCCAACAAAAAATTGCTTTTATTTATGCAAATAGAGGTGGTGCACGCCCTTGCGGGAGTAGAAAAAGTCGCTGTAGTGCAAAGTAGACATGTCTAAATGCTTGTTGATAGGCAACTAAGCGGACTTGTATGCGGACTAAAACTTCTTTTACGCCAAATTCAGGTGGCAAAACCAGATTGGCATAGACGGTACAATATTGACACTGGTGATTTGCATCATGATGATCATGTTGCCCAGAGGCTTGCGCCTGTTCAATATGATGTTCATGATGTGAATGCATGGCATGTGACATGGTTTCCATCTGTGCTTTAGGTTTAAGCAAAGCGAGGGTAATAGTTTCACAGACCGGAGCAATTTGATACTGCTTCGGTAATAGCGGCTGTAGAAATACCGCGACCTGTAAAAATACTGCTGCACATGCAAGCAGTAAACCACTACGAAAAACCAAAAATCACATCCACACTACATTAATGTTTCAAGAATAGAAATTTTTAACGTTTTACTGCAACTTTTTCACGCTCACGTTGACGAACAACTTTTTCGACTTTTTCTCGAGCACGCTGACGTTTAAGTGGCGACAAATAATCCACAAATAATTTGCCATTTAAGTGATCCATTTCATGTTGGATACAAACAGCGAGAAGTCCATCAGCTTCTAACTCAAATGCTTGACCTTCAAGGTTAATTGCCTCAATTTTCACACGTGACGGGCGCTCAACTTTGTCGTATATTTGTGGCACCGATAGGCAGCCTTCTTCGTACTGCTGCTTATCTTCTGTCAGTGGAGTTATTTTGGGGTTAATGAAAACCATAGGGTCATCTTTAGATTCAGACAAATCTATGACGATAAGCTGAATATGACGATCGACCTGAGAAGCTGCTAAACCAATACCTGGTGCCGCATACATGGTTTCAAGCATATCTGCTGCAAGTTGACGAATTTCATCAGTAACTTCTTCAACAGGCTTAGCAATGGTACGAAGACGGGGATCAGGAAAACTTAAAATAGGTAATAAGGCCATACTGACGTCCTCACTTATGCCATTGATTGAAAAACCAAATGAAGGAAATACTTCATCGAAAAATTGTGTTAGCCGCCTATTATAACGCATCTGCACGCATAATTTTTAGGAATTATCATAATGAAAAAGGTTTTTGACGGCATGGTTCAATTTCATGCTTTGGGGATAAAAAAGCATTTACTTGCTTTAGCACTTTTTACAGGGGTTGCATTCGGTACAGTAGCAGAGGTTTATGCTGCTAGTCCAAACCATAATCCACCCTCTCTTAAAAGTAATGCACCACATGTCTACGTTGTAAAACGAGGAGATACGCTATGGGATATTTCCGGTCATTTTCTGAGCAAACCTTGGCGCTGGCCTGAAATTTGGGCAAATAATCAGCATATCAAAAATCCACACTGGATTTATCCTGGTGATCGATTACTGCTGTGTAGTTTAGATGGCCGTCCATTGGTTGGAAAAGATGAGGGAGATGGCTGTGTCGGCATTATTCGCCGTTACACAGGTCAAATGACAAATTTACAACCTCAAGTTCGTGTGGAGTCACTTAACAATAACGTACCTGTTATTCCTCTTGAACATATCAAACAATGGTTAGAACACAGCACTATTCTACCTATCGATGCAATTCAACATACTCCTTATGTAGTCGGTACTGCCGATCAACGTGTACTGGCGGCAAAAGGTCAAACTATTTATGCACGCGGACAAGGTTTAATTGATGGTCAACGTTATGCAGTTTATCGTGAAGGTGAACCTTATTATTTCACCGATAATAAAGGCAAAAAGCACAGTCTAGGTATTGAGCTACAACAAGTTGCCTCAGGGATTGCGATCTCTTCTGAAAAAGACATTACCACGCTTGAGTTAACTGATAGCTACAATTCTGAAGTACGTCGTGGTGATCGGGTAATGCCAGAAGAAGAAGCAACATTGCCTACTTTGTTTTATCCGGTAGATGCCACTCAGGTGACGGACGGCGGCAAAATTATTCGTGTAATGGGCTCAATTGGTACTGCTGCCAAAAATAGTGTGGTGACTTTAGACCGCGGTACGGCACAAGGTATTCAAGTAGGACAAGTTTTTGATATTACACAACAAGGTGAAACCATTCGAGATCCTAAAACCAAAGAACCAATACAGTTACCAGGACAACAAATTGGTAGTCTGATGGTCTTTAGAACTTTTGATCAGTTGAGTTATGCCTACGTATTAGAAAGCGATTTACCAGTTAAAGTTGGTTCAAGCATTCAGCCACCCCGCTTTAATGATTAATGCTGGATGTACCTTTTACAATGCTTACTCAACTTTCTTCACACCATTACCACACGCTTAAAGTGTGGTATTTGGTGCAACACTCTTTAGTCAGCTTTAAAAAAATTGTCGATTATTTTGGTAGCTGTGAAAAGGCGGTCCAACCTGCTGGATTATCTCAATGGCGCAATCTCGGGTTACATGCTAATCATTTAAAACGCGTAGATGAATTTCAAACTGCTCAGGGTCAAGCTCAGTTTGAAAAACTAACTGAGCAGATCCAGCAATATACCGACTTTATTTTAACGGCAGATGACTCAGGTTATCCCACTCAGTTATTACCTTATACAGATCACCCACCTATCATTTTTGGAAAAGGCCAAGCTCAAGCTTTGTTGCAACCACAAATTGCGATTGTAGGTAGCCGAAAACCAAGCCCACATGGTCGTCAGGTTGCTTATGATTTTGCCTATTACTTAAGTGAAAAAGGTTTTTATGTGAGTAGTGGATTGGCATATGGTATTGATGAAGCTGCTCACCAAGGAGCATCAGCACATCAACGTACAATTGCAGTAACAGGAACTGGTTTAGACAGTACCTACCCTGCTCAAAATAAAAAACTTGCAGAACATATTTTGGCTCAAAATGGCGCGATTATTACTGAATTTTTGCCTGGAACACCCCCATTACAACAGCATTTCCCACGTAGAAACCGAATTGTCAGCGGTTTGAGTTTAGGCGTGTTAGTGGTAGAAGCTACATTAAAAAGTGGTTCTCTCATCACTGCGAACAAAGCTGCTGAACAAGGTAAGACTGTATTTGCCATTCCTGGTCATATTTACAGTGAGTTTCATCAAGGTTGCCATCAACTTATTCGTGAGGGAGCAATTTTAGTCGATCATCCTGAACAAATTATTGAAGACCTTGCTTTACCTACTCAATGGCAAAGTCAGCAACAAAACTCCACCGAGGAGGCTGTAGTTTCTAGTACTCCAGAAATTCCTGAGCATTTAATTAACCTTTATCAATCTTTAGACTGGGTCGGGCAAAATATTGATCAGCTTGTCTTACATCACTCTCAGCCTGTTGCAGAACTCACCTCTTCACTGATGGAACTAGAACTACTTGGTTTATGTATGCAACAATCAGGATTGTATTTACGTTGTCGTTCTTAGTATTGGAGCGCACAATAGCAATTCTGTCTGATTGAAAGGAAGAGTATTACCATGATTACCACCTCAGTTACCGAAGCAGCCGAATGTTTACAACAAGGTCAAGTTTTGGCATATCCAACTGAGGCAGTTTGGGGGCTAGGTTGCGACCCTTTTAATGAGCAAGCTTTTCAAAAGATTCTTGAACTAAAGCAAAGGCCTATTGAAAAGGGTGTAATTTTATTAGCAGGTCATATTAGCCAAGTTGAGCACCTGCTAACTTCTTTATCTCAAACAACCCAACAAGAAATTATTGATTGTTGGACTAATCATCAACCTTCAGAAAGAGCAACAACTTGGCTATTACCTGCTGGCGAACATATTCCTTCATGGATTAAAGGTGAGCATCCTCTTGTCGCTGTTCGAGTCACTACACATCCTTTATGTGTGGCATTATGCAATGCTTTTCATGGCTTTATTGTCTCGACTAGTGCGAACCCAAGTGGACAAGAACCTGCACACTCATTACAGGATGCCTGCCAATACTTTGGTTCACAATTAAACTATCTGAATGGTGACTTAGGCCAGAGCCAACAACCAAGCAGAATCATTAACGCTCTTACCAGAGAGATTATTCGCGCCTAATTTCAAACAAAAAAAAGCTCAGTTATATAGGGATAACTGAGCATAAAAAAGGATGGGTATATACCACATCCAGAGGGTTTGGATATCTGGGGAACGAAAGATAATTTACAAAGAAAAGAGCACCTTTCGTAGTGGGCGCTATTATGTGGCAAGAGGTTCAATGAGAGAAATATATTATTTCTCTAAAAAAAGCATGAAAAGTGTAGGGAATTTGCGGTTTTTTGCCTATAAATTAAAATTATATTAATATTTTTACTCGGCTTTTTTAATATTTATATTACAACCTATTTTTATAAACTATTTATAAATCATATAGAAAAACTTTAACTAAGAAAAAATTGGCATATTTTTATGAGTTTTTTTCAAAATATGCCATAGTTTTTTTACCAACTTTAGTTTTGTTCTTGCACTAATTCGCTCTTTTTAGGACTCACCTTCTTCTGAGCCATAATGATACCAATTAAAATAACAATCCCACCTAGTGTGTGATAAATGGTCCACTGCTCAGACAACCAGACGCTTGCAATAACTGCTGTAAAGACAGGTACCAAGTTCATAAAAATACTTGTTCTATTAGGACCGAGTTGTTGAACAGCTAACATCCAAACTAACGGCGCAATGAGTGAAGCAAATACTCCTGCATAAATAGCACTTGGTGCATTTTCAACATTTAAAGCATCAAGTCCAAACCAGAGAATTAAAGGAATATGAAATATTACAGAAAACCCAATCTGAACATATAAGCTTGTCATAATTGGTAGAGGCAACTGCCATTTTTTAAGAAAGACACCATAAAATGCGTAGAAGAATACGGCAATAATCATCAATGCATCACCAAGATGTCCGCCACCACTTAAAAGCTTATTAATATTTCCTTGGGACATGACATATAGCAAACCTGCAAAAGATAAAATACTGCCAAAAACTGCAAAGCGATTAGGCACATCTTTTAAAATGGCAAGCGAAACAAAGATCGTGAATATAGGAATAAATGCATTCACAATCCCCATATTGGTTGCACTTGTATAATGGGCAGCCGTATAAGCTAAGCCTTGATAAAGTACCATCCCAAATGCACTTAACACAGCAAGCTTAGGTAAATATGGTATTACTAGTCGTCTTTGTCTCCACACAGACATAAACATAAATGGAGTCAAAATAATAAAAGCGATTAACCACCGATAAAAGCTAATGCTTACTGGTGAGATATAATCCGAGACATAGCGGGTGACTACAATATTTAAAGACCAAATCAATACTGCCAAAATGGGAAAAATAAACGCCCATTTGTGATATTTCATGACCTGACTCATAGCAATACACCATCTACAAAAGAGATTTTATTTTGAAGAATGTCTTAATAAATTGAAATATCGTATTTCCGACATTGATATCGAACTTAGGACATTATCCTTTTTAGAATAATGTCCAAGCTTTCATGGCATGTTCTACAACTTTATGTAATTGATCAGTACTGGCACCGTCTCTTGCCTGAATGGTAAGGCCTTGAATGACAGTGGCATAAAAGTCCGTCATTTCTTGTAGAGGAGCATTAGATAGCAAATCACCCTGCTCAACACCTTGTTTGAGACGCTCCAATAATTTTTCTTTGGTTTTTATGCGCTTGTCTAATAGGTTCTGCTGCACATCTTGAGTTGCATCAGAGCAGTTCATCGCAGCAACCACCAACATACAACCAGCTGGTTTATTGGGTTGAACCAGTCGTTTTACATTGTCATAAAGATATAACTCAAACGCAATTTTTGCAGTTTTTGCTTCTAAAAAGATGGTCTCAATAGGGCACGCTTCATGAGCCAAATAGTAATCAATACTTTTATAAAACAGCCCTGCCTTATCACCAAAAGCACTATATAGGCTAGGTGCTGTAATTTCCAAAGCTTGTGTTAAATCACTAATAGACGTTGCTTCATAGCCATGCTCCCAAAACAGCAACATTGCTTTTTGCAAAACCTCTTGTTCATCAAAGCATTTAGGACGTCCGCGCTTTTTTTTCAGCGTATCTTCTACAACAGCTAAATTCGTTTCATGCCTATTTGTCATAAAGATCACATCTATTTTTATAACAATCGTTATTAAATTAATTGACGTTCGATTTTTTATCAACTATTTTATTTTCATAATGATCGTTAGTTAATTAATAAATTGCCTTTCTTTACTCCAAATTTAGCCAAGTAAGGATTTCCTATGGACCAATCGTCTATCTCTAAAGCGCGACCCACGACCTCCACTCAAGGAAGCTGGTTTGCCATTTTGGCCGTTTCTATCGCAGCATTTGCCTTAGTTACAAGTGAATTTTTACCCGTTGGCGTTTTAAATAGTGTCGCAACAGATTTAAATATTTCTGTAGGTACAGCAGGCCTGATTATTACAGTACCCGGCATTATGGCAGCAATTGCAGCCCCTCTATTGCCTGTATCAGTGAAACAACTTGATCGGCGTTATGTGCTTATCTTGCTGACAGCTATTATGGTTATTGCCAATACCATTACCGCATTTGCTGAAAACTTTCATGTTCTATTGTTAAGCCGCTTAATTTTAGGTATTTCAATTGGTGGTTTCTGGGCGACCGCCATTGCTCTAAGTGGAAAATTAGCTCCTTCGCATCTTCCTATTGCTAAAGCAACTGCAGTCGTGATGGCAGGTGTGACTTTTGCTACAGTTCTAGGTGTACCGATTGGAACTTGGTTAAGCGAGTTTTATGGCTGGGGGAGTGCTTTTGGAATTACTGCAGGCATTGGCTTAGTTGTTTTAATCTTACAATTAATCTTTTTACCTAAGCTTGTACCAGATTCGGCAATTCACATGAAAGATTTGCCAGCACTATTACGCACCCCTAAAGCACGTAGTGGCATGTTGATTGTTTTATTAATCGGACTCGCTCACTTTTGTGCCTATAGCTATTTAGCACCTTTCTTTAAAAATGTTGCCGGTTTTAATGGGACAACCATTAGTTCATTATTATTGCTCTATGGAATTGCTGGTATTTTCGGAAATGCTTTTGCCGGATATAGTGGCAATCTAAATGTCCGTTATACATTAGCTTTTGTGGGTACATGCTTTGCAATCGTATTCTTTGGATTTCCTCTTTTTGCCGTTCATGAGTTTGGTGCTATTGTCTTAACCGCGTTATGGGGATTTGCATTTGGTGCCTTCCCTACCTCAGCGAATATTTGGATGTTTGTACATGCGCCAAATGCAGTTGAAAAAGGTATGCCGCTTTTTGTAGGTATGTTTCAGGTGATGATTGCGACAGGTTCATTATTAGGTGGATATGTAGTTGATCATTTCAATGAAAATACTTTAATTTATGGTGTATTAAGCTTCGTTGCCCTAGCATTACTGAGTACATTTACCTTAGCGAAAGGTCTTAATAACCCTAAAGCTACTTGTGAAAATTAAAATATGAGTCAGAGCATATAGATGAACAATGAGGATCAGCAATTTTCATTATTAAACAGTATAGAAGTTCATGAATTTCTATACCAAAAAGAAGATATTGTTCGTCCTCATGCATCTCTTTGGGGAGATTTTAATTTCAGTTTAAATGGCATATTAGAAATGGAGATTGAAGAACAGCTATATCTTTCTCCACCTAGCTATGGTCTTTGGATTCCACCTCAAACTGTTCATCAGTCAACCCATATCGACCATGAAATTCATTATATCTGTATTCGACTGCACCCTCGCCTATGTTCTATTTTAGGAAATAGCTGTCGATGCTTTAGTATTCAGCCTTTTTTTCGCACTTTAGTTTTACAAATTCTAGAGCAGCAAAAACAAACCGAACAACCTGAATATTTAGAACATCTTTTACAAGTTTTATTCGATCAACTCAAACAAGCTCCTGCATATTCGCATTATTTACCGCAAACACGGCATCCTGTTTTATTGCCTATTTTAGAAAAACTTTCAGATCCTTTACTTTTTGATCACTCTTTACAGCAGTTGCTACAAAACTTTTCGGTCAGTGATCGCCACTTATTACGTTTGAGTCAACAAGAGCTTCAGCTTTCGTTGTCCGAATGGAGAAATCGGGCCAAAATTGTTTATGCCATTCATCAGATTCACCAAGGGACGTCTATCAAGCGTTTAGCATACGATTTAGGTTATCAACATAGCTCAAGTTTTATTGAATTTTTTAAACGTTACACTGGGCAAACACCTATCCAAATCAGAAATAACTAGAATTCAGCTTATCTTTAAAAACTTTTTCTTTTTTGAACACGAATATTATTGCACTACCCCTCAATAGCAGTTAAAACAAATGCGTTACTTGATATCAATTACAATCTTTAGGAAAGACTCATGACACAATCTGTATATCACATTCCAGTAAAAGCTATTTCAGGCGAAACGGTTGACCTCGAACAATACAAAGGTAAAGTTCTACTTATCGTAAATACTGCTTCTAAATGTGGTTTAACTCCACAATACGAAGGCTTAGAAAAACTTTACCAAGCAAAAAAAGACCAAGGTCTTGAAATTTTAGGTTTCCCAGCAAATAACTTTAAAGAGCAAGAACCAGGTTCTGATGAAGAAATTCAACAGTTCTGTTCATTAAATTATGATGTTCATTTCCCTTTATTTTCTAAGGTTTCTGTAGTCGGCGAAGATAAGCACCCACTTTACCAAACTTTGACAGCGGCTCAGCCGGAACGCACTGGTGAAGGTCCTTTCCGTGAGCGTTTAGAAGGCTTAGGTATCCCAACCAACCCTGCTCCAGAAGTTTTATGGAACTTCGAAAAGTTTTTAATTAATAAAAATGGCGAAGTCGTAGCTCGCTTTGCTCCGAACCTAACAGCAGACGATGAACAAATCGTTAAAGCAGTTGAAGCAGAGTTAGCAAAATAATATTTTAAAACGTGACAAAGGGCGTTTTATACGCTCTTTTTTATACTCTCCTCAAAGTGTTGTTCGTTTGCAAAAATACAATCTTTCTTCATATTTTATGCCTATAGTATCCATTTGCTTTATTTGATGTTGTTTGTAGTTATGAAAAAAGTTTTACAGGGCGCATTTCTTCCTTTTGTAATTTTTGCCTCAGGCATGCTTTTACTCGGATGCGATCAGGCACAAGACCATGCTACCGAACAAGAAAAGACTGAAATAACTGAACAGGCATCTGACCAAAACATTGAACAACAAGAGTCAGAAATTGCACCCAACAAAGCCGAACTTAAAAGCGGCAATATTTTTTATATGCTCCGCGACGCTGCTAATTTACAGCTTAAAGCTGGTGACTATGTTGAACAGCTTAAAGATACTCAGCTTGATGTTGAACAAGCCATCCAAGATAAGAATCAGAATGAACTAAAAACTACTGTCACTACCTTAAAACAGCAACTAGAAGGTTTAAATCAAGCACTTTTGACTTTAGATATTAAAAGTCAGGAAATTGAGAATATTCGCCAAAGTTTATTACATGCCAACCAACAGGCTCTTAGCATGCCATTACTCAATGGGAAATTAGATCAAATCAATTTTGACCAAATTGAAAAACAGCTTAATACCATTCAAATGGATATGGTGAAGCTTGCTGCCATGATTATGGCAGGAGATGAAAAGTCAGATTCAAAAACTGAATCTTAAAAAAACAACTTATAAAAAAAGCCACCTTACGGTGGCTTTTTCAATCTCAAACCGGCAATTATAGTGCGCGGTTTTTGATTTTACGGATAGTTTCAAGCTGTGCAGCTGTTTCTGCCAAGGCAGCCAACGCAGCAGCTGAGTCCAAATCACTCTTTTGGTTTGCAAGCAATTGTTCAGCATTTTTACGTGCTTCTAAAATTGCCGCTTCATCCAAGTTGTCAGCACGGATTGCAGTATCTGCAAGAACCGTTACAACATGAGGTTGAACTTCTAAAACACCGCCAGATACATAGACGATTTCTTCTGTACCATTTTCCAACTGAACACGAATCGGGCCCGGTTGAAGCAAGGTTACAAGTGGAGCATGTCCTGGCAAAATACCAAGCTCACCACCAGCACCTTTCGCGATTAACATCGTTACTGCGCCAGAGTAAATAGACTCTTTAACACTTACGACATCACATTGCATAGTCGCCATGAGATGATCTCCTTAAATTAGAGTTTCTCAGCTTTAGCAATCACTTCGTCAATACCACCAACCATATAGAACGCTTGTTCTGGGATGTGATCGTATTCACCAGCTAATAGACCTTTAAAGCCACGAATCGTTTCTTTAAGCGGTACTAATTTACCAGGAGCACCAGTAAACACTTCAGCTACGTGGAATGGTTGAGAGAAGAAACGTTGGATTTTACGCGCACGATAAACAACCAATTTATCTTCTTCAGCTAATTCATCCATACCCAAGATTGCGATGATGTCTTTAAGCTCTTTATAACGTTGCAATACGTTTTGTACTGCACGCGCAATTTCATAGTGCTCTTGACCAACAACTAATGGGTCTAACTGACGTGAAGTTGAGTCAAGTGGATCGATCGCTGGATAGATACCAGAAGATGCGATGTCACGGCTCAATACTACTGTTGCATCTAAGTGAGCAAATGTAGTTGCAGGAGATGGATCTGTTAAGTCATCGGCAGGGACATATACTGCTTGGATCGATGTGATCGAACCAGATTTAGTAGATGTAATACGCTCTTGAAGAACACCCATTTCTTCTGCAAGTGTAGGTTGGTAACCTACCGCAGATGGCATACGACCTAACAATGCTGATACTTCAGTACCCGCAAGTGTATAACGGTAGATGTTGTCGACGAATAATAATACGTCACGACCTTTACCATTTTCGTCTTTTTGATCACGGAAGTATTCAGCCATAGTCAAACCAGTTAACGCTACGCGTAAACGGTTACCTGGTGGCTCGTTCATCTGACCGTAGACCATTGCTACTTTGTCAAGAACGTTAGAATCTTTCATTTCGTGATAGAAGTCGTTACCTTCACGAGTACGCTCACCAACACCAGCAAACACAGATAAACCTGAGTGAGCTTTCGCGATGTTGTTGATCAACTCCATCATGTTAACGGTTTTACCAACACCAGCACCACCGAATAGACCAACTTTACCACCTTTTGCGAACGGGCAAAGTAAGTCAATTACTTTAATACCAGTTTCTAAAAGATCAGTAGAAGCTGCTTGTTCAGCATAAGAAGGGGCTTGACGGTGAATCGGCAAACGCTCTTCAGTCGCTACCGGACCTGCTTCATCAATTGGGCGGCCCAAAACGTCCATGATACGACCAAGCGTAGCTGGACCTACTGGAACAGAAATCGGTGCATTTGTGCTAGTTACATTAAGGCCACGTTTAAGACCTTCTGTAGAACCCATTGCGATGGTACGAACAACACCATCGCCAAGCTGTTGCTGAACTTCTAATGTAGTTTCAGTACCGTCAACTTGGAGAGCGTCATAGATCTTAGGAACGCTATTGCGCTCAAACTCGACGTCGATAACCGCGCCGATGATCTGAATGATACGACCGCTACTCATTGCTGTCTCCTCAATTCAAACTTAATAATGTTAAACGGCAGCGGCACCGCCAACGATCTCGGAAATTTCCTGAGTAATCGCGGCTTGACGCAGCTTGTTGTAAATGAGTTGTAGGTCTTTAATCAATTGTCCTGCGTTGTCTGTCGCTGCTTTCATCGCGACCATACGAGCTGACTGCTCACATGCAACGTTTTCAATCACACCTTGATAAACCATAGACTCGATATAGCGAACCAACAAACCATTTAACAATTCTTCTGCTTCTGGTTCGTAGATATAGTCCCAACCATAAGTACGGTTGAGATCATCGCCTTCTTCTGCTGGTGCTAAAGGAACAAGTTGTTCTACTTTAGGCTGCTGAGTCATTGCATTAACGAAGCCATTTGATACGAGATAGATACGATCTAATTCGCCTTTATCAAATGCGTCAAGCATAACTTGGACTGAGCCAGTTAACTGTTCCAAACTCGGCGCATCGCCAAGTTGGGTAGTTGCACCGAGCACTTTACCGCCGTAATTCTTAAAAAACGAAACCGCTTTTTGACCAATTAAAGCAAATTCAACTTCAATTGACTGCTGTTGTTGTGCTTTGACATGCTGCACAACTTTCTTGAACAAGTTAATGTTCAAGCCACCTGCCAAACCACGATCTGAAGACACTACGATATAGCCAACACGCTTAACTGGGCGGTCAACCATATAACGGTGTTTGTATTCAGGGTTTGCTTGTACCAAGTGAGCAATTACACGGCGCATATTATCGGCATACGGACGGCCCTGAGCCATGCGCTCTTGCGCACGACGCATTTTAGAAGCAGCTACCATTTGCATCGCGCGAGTAATCTTTTGCGTGCTCTTGATACTAGCTACTTTGGCGCGAATTTCTTTTAAATTTGCCATACGCTTAACCTAGTATTCGAAAGCTCTTTCGAGCTTCCGAAGGTTGATCCGTGAACCAAACTTAACTAAAACTAAACTTAGTAAGTTTGAGTCGCTTTAAAGCTTTCAATACCTGCTTTGATTGCTGCTTCGATGTCTTTGTTGTAATCACCAGTTTCATCGATTTGTTTCATCAACGGAGCATATTCTGAGCGGAAGTAAGAAATTAACGCAGCATCAAAGTCTACGATTTTCTTAACTTCTACGTCAGCCATGTAGCCTTCGTTAGATGCATAAACAGAAACAGCTTGGTCAGCAATTGAGTAAGGAGCATATTGTTTTTGCTTCATTAACTCAGTTACACGTTGACCATGTTCAAGTTGCTTACGAGTTGCTTCGTCAAGGTCAGAAGCGAACTGAGCAAACGCAGCCAATTCACGGTATTGTGCTAAAGCAGTACGGATACCACCAGACAATTTTTTGATGATCTTAGTTTGAGCAGAACCACCAACACGAGATACAGAGATACCCGCGTTCACAGCAGGACGAATACCTGCGTTGAATAATGATGTTTCTAAGAAGATCTGACCGTCAGTAATCGAAATTACGTTCGTTGGTACGAATGCAGATACGTCACCTGCTTGAGTTTCAATAATTGGCAATGCAGTTAAAGAACCAGTTTGACCAGTTACTGCGCCATTAGTGAATTTCTCAACGTAGTCAGCAGATACACGAGAAGCACGTTCAAGAAGACGTGAGTGAAGATAGAATACGTCACCTGGATACGCTTCACGACCTGGTGGACGACGTAAAAGTAATGAAATTTGACGGTAAGCAACAGCTTGCTTAGACAAATCATCATAAATAATAAGAGCGTCTTCACCGCGGTCACGGAAGTATTCACCCATTGTACAGCCAGAGTACGGAGCTAAGTACTGCATTGCAGCAGGATCAGCAGCCGCAGCAGCGACAACAGTTGTATACGCCATAGCGCCAGTTTCTTCTAGCTTACGCACAACGTTTGCAATTGTTGATTGTTTTTGACCAATCGCAACGTATACACATTTAATGCCAGAGTTTTTCTGAGCGATAATAGCATCGATCGCCATCGCTGTTTTACCAGTTTGACGGTCACCGATGATCAACTCACGTTGGCCACGACCAACAGGAATCATTGTATCAACTGATTTATAACCAGTTTGAACAGGCTCATCTACAGATTGACGCCAAATTACGCCTGGTGCTACTTTTTCAACAGCATCAGTTAATTTCGCATCAATTGGGCCTTTACCATCAATTGGGTTACCCAAAGCGTCGACAACACGGCCAAGAAGTTCAGGACCAACTGGAACTTCTAATACACGACCTGTACAACGAGCTTTTTGACCTTCTTGAAGGCTTAGGTAGTTACCTAAAACAACGGCACCCACTGAATCCTGTTCTAGGTTCAGTGCCATACCAAATAAGCCGCCGTCGAATTCGATCATTTCACCGTACATTGCATCAGCAAGACCGTGAATGCGCACGATACCGTCGGATACCATAACAATGGTACCTTCGTTTTTAGCGGTCGCGCTGGTGTCCAGATCTCCGATACGCTGTTTAATGAGCGCACTGATCTCGGATGGATTCAGTTGTTGCATTGCGCTATTCCTCAATCTTTTATTAGTTCAGTCTTCATCATTTGCATTATGCAAGAAGACGAGTACGCATTTTTTCAAGCTTGTTAAGCGCAGAATCATCTATCACTTGATCGCCTGCACGAATTACAACACCTGCAATAAGCTCAGGTTTAACTTCAACTGAAACAGTTACTGTGCTGTTAAAACGCTTTTCTAAAGCAGATTTCAACAGTTGCTCTTGTTCAGCAGTTAACGGGAAAGCCGATTCAATCACGACATCCACATTGTTGTTATTCTGTGATTTAAGCTGTTCATATTCTGCTTCAATTTCAGGTAACAGCATTAAACGATCGTTATCTGCAAGAAGTGTCAAAAAGTTAGACACTGCTTGAGATTGATCTTCACCTAAAACTTTAGCAAAAAGCTTCACTTGCTCCGCAGGAGTAAGTTCAGGGCGATTTAAATAAGCGGAAAATGCTTCGTCTTGCACCGCAGCACTGAGCACTTGTAACGCATTCGACCAATTGTCTGTTGCACCTTGCTCAGAAGCATAAGCAAATGCTGCTTTGGCATACGGACGTGCCAACGTCAAGAGTTCAGCCATAATTCGCCTCGCTTAAAGTTTAGCAGCCAGCTGAGACAGCATGGCGTTATGAGCTTCTGCATCAACTTGCTGGTTCAGGATTTTTTCTGCACCAGTTACTGCCAAAGCAGCTACTTGTTGACGTAATTCTTCGCGAGCAGAATTGATTTCTTGATCAACAGCTTCTTTAGCCTGTTGACGAATACGCTCACCTTCAGCCGCAGCTTGAGTACGAGCTTCTTCGATCAATTGCGCTGCACGACGGTTCGCTTGTTCGATCAATTGAGCCGCTTGTGCTTTAGCTGCATCAAGCTCTTGCTTAACTTGCGCTTGTGCATCGGCAAGGTCAGCTTTCGCTTTTTCTGCTGCATTTAAGCCATCAGCGATTTTACGCTGACGCTCACTAATCGCATTGATTAGTGGTGGCCAAACAAACTTCATGCAGAATGCAACAAAGAATGCAAACGCAATCGCTTGACCAATCAATGTGAGGTTGATATTCATTGCAATTCCTCAAATAGTGGATTTAGGAATTAAGATGATTAACCTACAAATGGATTAGCGAAGATGAAGAACAAGCCAATACCAACACCGATCATAGGCACAGCATCAAGAAGACCCGCGATTAAGAACATACGAGTTTGAAGTTGTGGAGCCAATTCTGGTTGACGAGCAACAGCTTCTAAAAAGCGACCACCCAAAAGACCAAAACCAATCGCAGTACCCAAAGCACCGAAAGCGATCAAGATAGCAGATGCAATTGCAACTAGACCTAAAGTGAGTTCCATGAAAAATTCCTCAGAGGTTAGGTTATTACCAAATTAAATTAAAAAAATTCAGCCCAACCATCATTTGATAGTTAGGCAATACCATTAATGTTTTTCGCTTGCCATGCTCAAGTAAACGATGGTAAGCATCATAAAGATGAATGCCTGCAACGTGATTACAAGAATGTGGAAGATCGCCCAAGGCACAGACAACGCCCATTGAATCCAGAACGGCAATAAAGCAATTAGGATAAAGATCAACTCACCGGCATACATGTTACCGAATAGTCGGAGAGCTAATGAAATCGGACGAGCAAGGAATGTTACCAATTCCAAAATCAAGTTCACTGGAATAAGCAACGCTTTTGCAACTGGATTACTTGGGTTAAATGGGTTAAGTGCCAACTCGCCAACGAAACCACCAACACCCTTTTCGCGGATGCTGTAGAACAAGATAAGTACAAATACAGATAAAGACATACCTAAAGTAATGTTTGGATCTGTAGATGGAACGATCTTGAAGTAAACGTGGTGAGGGTCCATACCAAATACGTTTGCACCTACAAACGCTGCAACTTGAGGAATCCAGTCAACTGGGATCAAGTCCATTAAGTTCATGAGGAAAATCCACACGAAAATAGTGAGTGCAAGCGGAGCGATTAAACGTGATTTGCCATGAAAAGTATCACGGACACTTGAGTCAACAAACTCAATGATCATTTCGATTGCTGACTGGAATTTAGTTGGAACACCTGCATTTGCAGCTTTCGCAACGATCCAGAACATCAAACAGAAAATCACACCAAGGCCAATTGACCAACCCATTGAATCCAAGTGAATTGCAGTGAACCCCATCGAATGAGCTTCTTCAGCAGTCTCAGCCAATTTCCATGTACCGTCTGGCATTTTGCCATAGGTCATATTGGTCAAGTGATGCTTGATATACTCTGTCGAAGTGAGGGCATGTTCTTCAGCAGCCATAAATCACACCTGGTCAATGTCAATTACTAAAAAGAAGGGAAACGAACATCGGCGTACTGTCGATATCTCGCCACCCTCCAAAAAATCTTCAATTCTTCTTGTTTCTACACCCGTTTTTGTAGACGTGACACCCAAAACGGAGCGACCCACGACATTGCCTGAACGAGAATAAAACCAAACAGCAATGCTAACGGTGATAAAGGTTTAACATTGCTCAAAATCAAAATAAATCCAACGATCATGATTGCAAATTTGCCTAACATGCCCCTATACATGTTAGACAGCACTTGTTTTGATGCTCGTGCACCTGCTGTTCTGAAGGATTGCCACGAAAAATAACCCGTAGCAAGCCAGCAGACCAACGCACCAAGTGCCGCACTTAATGCTGCTGTCATGTCTTTTATGCTCCACGCCACAAGTGCGGAAACAGGGATCATACATGCTTGTAAGAAGACCAAAGCTTTTGCTAATCGTCGGTCAATCAAGCGACTAGTTTGGCTCATTATTTATCCACTCACAGCATAAATGCTTGACAAGTTTAGCTGATGATCGCTTTTAATCGCAGGCATTATAGAGTTACACCCCTGAACATGCAATCTTTTCCCGACTTTAGTCGGGGTTTTTCATGACAGGTGGTGCTGACGCTACAGTCAGCCTTTGTTTACTTTTTATCTTACTTTTGCGTACTTAATACACATTTATCTGTTTTTATAGCCAGTTTCTTCCATGCAGTGACGAAATCATCCTCATTATTCATGCTCTCGTCTACTGGTTGAAAAGTAATGTTACCTAATTTTTGATATTGACTCTTAGTGGTAAAACTCTCTGCCAACAA
Organism: Acinetobacter sp. 1542444; assembly: GCF_000581835.1. Classification (NCBI taxonomy): domain Bacteria; kingdom Pseudomonadati; phylum Pseudomonadota; class Gammaproteobacteria; order Moraxellales; family Moraxellaceae; genus Acinetobacter; species Acinetobacter sp. 1542444. Next base: position 22,055 of record NZ_JEYA01000007.1, read on the forward strand.
ACACATCTGATTTTTTGGTCGACTATCATTAAGATACTTAATTTGAGCTGCTGTTGGTGCAACGTGAGGATCATCTGTTAAAGCACCAGCGAACTTTAAGTTTAGTGAGCGTTCTAAATATTGATAGGCATCATGATATGCCCAATACGGTTTGCCATTACTTGAACTATCGTAAGCTTGTGCTGCCTGGAACATTTTACGAGCGAACACATTGGCGTTATTCCAATACTTTGCCTTATTTTCAGGGTGTTGCTGAGAGCGCAAAGCAGCAATAAAGAAACCAATTCGAACTGCATTGTTGGGCTCTAACCACACATGTGTATCTACCGTATTAGGTAAAGCTGCACCGCGTGTACTTCGCTGGGGTAAAACAGAAACAATGCCACTATCTAATAGTGCAATCGCCTTCTTATTATTACCTAATAATTTATTTAAGGGCGCTTCATGCGCTTTACCTAACCAAATCACCAAAGACGCATCATTAATTGCTTTACGATGCGCTGGGGTTAATTGTACGTCATGCCCAGTTTGTCCCTTTAATAAGAGTTGTGGTTCTTCAACCCCTTGAGTGACTTCTTTTGCAATCAGATAAATCGGGTGTGTAGAAACCACCAAACCCTGACTCCACCCTAACGTACTCAAAAGTGAGAACATACTGAAAACAAAAAAACGGAACATGACAGACCATCAATTTAAATTAGCTCGAAGCATGTTATAATATAACAAAGTTACAAAAATACCTAAGATTAATCGAATGAAGCATCGCTTCATGCTAATATTCCGTTAAAAATTCGAGGTTATCCTTATGAGTTCCTGCTCGCATGAACATCATGATTCTTTGCATGGTGTGCATGATCACCATAATGTCGCAAGCCGTTTAGCTGAAGCAGAAAGTTTATGTTCTGCGACTGGCGCACGCCTTACACCTTTGCGCAAAGAAGTTCTGGAACTCATTTTAAATGCATCAGGTCCAATGGGTGCCTATGACTTATTGGCACGTATAAAAAGTCAAACCGATCGCCCTGCTGCGCCTCCAACTGTATATAGAACTTTAGATTTCTTATTAGAAAAAGGCCTCATTCACCGCCTAACTTCTATTAATGCGTATATTCCTTGCTGCCACCCGCGTGAAGGCCATCAAGCAGCATTCCTGATTTGTACCGAATGTCATATGGTTAAAGAAGCTTCTTCTCAAGGCCTCACACACCAGCTTGACCAGCTTGCAGCTTCAGATGACTTCGTGGCTCAACACAGCATTATTGAAATTTCGGGGAAATGCCAACAGTGCCGCACAACTCCTTAAATCCTGTATTAATTCAGCTTGAGCAGGTTTCTGTTCATCGTGATGATCGGGATATATTAAAGAAAGTTGATTTTGCCCTACATCAAAATGAAATTGTGTCTTTAATTGGACCCAATGGTGCAGGCAAATCAACACTGATTAAAGTTCTACTCGGTATTCTTCAGCCAAGTAGCGGGCGTGTTATTAATCATAAAAAACTTAAAATGGCTTATGTGCCACAAAAGTTTAATCCTTCACACAGCCTTCCTTTACGTGTTCAGGACCTTCTTGATTTAGAAAAATGCAGCCCTGCCCTGCGTCAGGAAATTATTCAAGACACAGGTATTTCAAAGTTACAACAATCAAAAGTACAACAACTTTCCGGTGGTGAACGCCAACGAGTACTGTTGGCTCGCGCTCTACTTCGTCAGCCAGATATTTTAGTCCTTGATGAACCCATGCAAGGTCTAGATATTCAGTCAGAAGCGGAACTTTATGATTATGTTCGCAGCCTGCCAGAACGATATGGGTGTGCGATCTTAATTGTTTCTCATGACTTACAATGGGTGATGCAAGGAACACACCGTGTAGTGTGTTTAAATAAACATATTTGCTGTAGTGGACTACCCGAAAATATCCAACAACACCCTGAATATCAGGCAATATTTGGAACTCAAAGGGTTTTCTATCAACATCATCATGATCATTGCGCTCACGGTGATGCAGCACACCCCTGCCCTCATAATGACCGTCCTCACATTCACCCAGAACCGGAAGCTTAAGCCATGATGGAATGGTTACAATTATTGTTACCCGCATGGATTATGGGAACTCTGCTAGTATTTTTAACCGCACCCCTGGGTTGTTTAATGCTTTGGAGACGCATGTCTTTTTTTGCTGACACGATGGCGCACGGAACACTACTTGGGGTAGCTATTGCGGGAGCTTTAAGTCTTCCATTATGGCTTGGTGTTGCAGGTACAGCGGTTTTACTGGTAGGCGTTTTATGGGCTTTACATGACAACCGTTTACCCAATGATGCTCTGCTAGCCTTATGTTCAGCAACATTACTCTGTAGTGGCTTACTATTCATTCAACATGTTCCAAGTTTAAGACCAGAGCTTTTAAGTTATTTGTTTGGTGATTTACTTAGTATTGATTGGCCAGATCTTCCTGTTTTCACTTTAATTATTGCGATATCACTAGTAATTCTTTACCGTTTTTGGCAGCCACAAATACAGTTTGCAATTGATCCGGATATCGCAATTAGTGAAGGGGTGAATGCAAACTGGCAACGCCTTATTTTTATGCTGTTATTGGCTTTATTTACAGTTTTAGCTTTGCGTGCTGTAGGTTCTTTGCTAATGGGTGCATTACTCGTAATACCAGCTTTAAGCGCTCGCCTACTAGCAAACTCACCAAAGCAAATGGTTATTTGGGCATTCGTGTTAGCCCAGCTTGGTGTTAGTGTCGGTTTATGGTCAAGTGCAGCACTTAATATCTCTACAGGTCTTAGTATTGTTTTATGTATGGCATTAAGTTTTGCTGTTATTTTTATAACTCAAAAATTAAAAAATCAGACGCAGGCGGCCTAAGTTAGGACGCCTGATGAACTGTGCTCAATAATAAAGCCGCACAGCTAAACATCACAGCAAAGCCCCGATTTAAATATTTTTGCTGTCTAGGGGATCGAAGTAACCTTAAAACCTTGGATGCCAGCCCCGTATATCCAGCCATTACAATCAAATCGATCGTAATCATAGTGGCCGCCATAATTAGATATTGTATCCATTGAGGCTTACTTAAATCTAAGAACTGCGGTAAAACCGCCAATAAAAATACGATCGCTTTAGGATTGCTAATATTAACCACAAAACCATTTAATAGCAGAGCTAAAGCAGACTTATCTCTTTTTTCTTGTTGAATTTCTATATCTTTTACAGGTGCTGTCCACTGCAAATAGGCCAAATACAATAAATAAGCTACGCCAAACCACTTAACGGCCTGAAAAGCTAAAGGAGTTGTGGCAAATAAGACCCCAACACCTGCTGCCACCACCATAATTTGAAGCACCAAGGCAACTTGCAAACCGATTGCATTCCAGTAACCATGTCTAAAACCATAGTTTAGACCACTCGACATTGAGGCAATAGCTCCCGCACCCGGAGAGACACTAATGACCCAACAGGCCAACATATAGGCAAACCAAACTTGCAAAGACATAGTAAAAATAGACAATAAAAGTGGAATTATACTGTTTTATAAAACTATATTGATGAGAATTCAAACAATAAAATCAAGAAATAGACTACTAACCGCTCTTCGCATCAGGCACAATAATTAAAGCTCATACTAAATTATAATTGAGGAGATACCTTCCAATGACTGCTCAATCTGTCATTTTGCCGTTGCCATCAGATCATGCCCGATTTATTGTTCTTCGTTTAAAAGACTTATCAATTGATGAATTAAAAGAACAACTCGAAGCGTTGTTTGAAACACGCGACCGTCTCATTACTCAGCATTCAGACGCGCAAATTAAAACAGCAGTCGCTTTTGGTCCAGAACTTTGGAAGCAACTTTACAGTCAATCTCCTGCTGGCTTTAAACAACTTGAACCAGAAAACGGCGCATTCAACATGCCAGCTGTTCCCGCTGATGTCCTCATCCATATTGCTAGTATGCGTTCTGATATTTGTTTTGCATTAAGCCAAGCATTTTTTGAAGGTATTAAAGATAAAGTTGAAGTTCTTGATGAGCGTGTTTGCTTCCGTTATTTCGATGGTCGCGATATTACTGGCTTTATAGATGGTACTGAAAACCCTCAATTTCCAGATGACCGCGCGGAAACAGCCCTACTCCCAGAAAGTGCTGGAGTATTTGCAGATGGTAGTTTCATATTTGCACAGCGCTATGCACACGACTTAGAAAAATGGAAAAAACTAAAAGTTGATGCTCAAGAAAATGTCATGGGTCGTACTAAGCTTGAGTCAATTGAACTTGATGATGACGTTAAACCAGAAAATGCCCATGTTGCCCGTACTGTCGTTGAAGATGACGAAGGCGAAGAAATGGAGATCTTGCGTCATAGTCTGCCTTATGGCGACGGCCGAGGCGATCAAGGCTTATTCTTCATTGCTTATACTAAAGACCTGAGCATTATTGATGCCATGTTAAAGCGTATGTTTGGTACAAGTGGAGATGGTATCCATGACCGCTTATTGCATTTCGTGACACCACTTGATGGCGCATATTACTTTGCACCTAGCGAAGAATTGCTAGAAGAAGTTTTAGAAGACTAAAATAAAAAAGAGGAGCATAAGCTCCTCTTTTTACGTTCTCAACCTTAGAAAGGAATACGCTTATATTTGCGGTATTCAGGTTTCCAGAATGATTGATCAATTTTTTGCTGTAGTAAGTCATCACTAATCGTTACAGCCACGCCATCTGTCATGGCAGCTTTCGCAACTTCAAACGCAATAACCTTAGAAACTTGCTGAATTTCACCTAAAGGTGGCAATAAATCAGCTTGTGGATCTTTCAGTAATGGTGAGCAATTCGCTAAAGCACTACTTGAAGCCATTAACATATTTTCAGTTACGCGTTTAGCACCTGATGCCACCACCCCTAAGCCAATGCCAGGGAAAATGTACGAGTTATTACACTGAGAAATATTATAAAGCTTGCCGTGATGATTCACAGGAGCAAACGGACTACCTGTTGCAATTAACGCTCTACCTTCAGTCCACTCCACAATATCTGCTGGCACAGCTTCAACACGTGAAGTTGGGTTAGACAATGGCATGACAATTGGTCGTTCACAATTCGCTGCCATGGTTTTAATAATCTCTTCGGTGAACAGACCCGGTTGGCCAGAAACGCCAATTAACACTGTAGGCTTAGCATTTTTAACAACATCAAGGAGTGAAATCACTTCTTCAATATTGCCCCATTGATCAACCACCTCAGCTTTTTGCGCCAATTTGCGTTGGAAGTCCAATAGGTTTGGCTGATTTTCGGTAATCAAGCCAAAACGATCAACCATATAAACGCGTGCACGGGCTTCAGAATCAGTCAGCCCTTCAGCAACCATTTGTGCAACGATTTGCTCTGCAATACCACATCCCGCAGAGCCCGCGCCTAAGAAAGCAATTGTTTGATCTTTTAATTGCTTGCCTGCTGCACGACTTGCAGCAATCAAACTACCTACAGATACCGCTGCTGTTCCTTGAATATCATCGTTAAAACAACAAATTTTATCTCGATACTTTTCTAAAAGTGGCATCGCATTTTTTTGTGCGAAATCTTCAAACTGAATTAACGCTTTTGGCCAACGACGCTTCACAGCCTCAATCACCATATCAACAAATGCGTAATATTCATCGCCACTAATACGTGGCTGACGCCAACCCATATAGATCGGATCATTTAACAATTGTGGATTATTCGTCCCCACATCAATTGTGATTGGCAATGTATAGGCTGGGCTAATTCCACCACAAGCGGTGTAAAGTGAAAGTTTCCCAATAGGAATACCCATACCACCAATACCTTGGTCACCAAGACCTAAAATACGTTCACCATCAGTAATGACGATCACTTTTACATTATTTTTATTTACGTTTTGCAAAATATCATCAATCACATCACGATCTGGATATGAAATAAAAACACCACGATGACGACGATAGATATCGGAGAAACGCTGACATGCTTCACCCACTGTTGGGGTATAAATAATCGGCATCATTTCTTCAAGATGATTTTCGATTAAATGATAGAACAAGGTTTCGTTGGTATCTTGGATATTACGCAAATAGATATGTCGATTGATATCATCAGTAAAAGCGCAATATTGCTGATAAGAGCGCTGGCTCTGCTCTTCAATAGTTTCAATAATATGGGGGAGTAAACCGTGTAAGTTAAAGTTACTTCTTTCTTCTTCAGTGAAAGCCGAGCCTTTATTTAAGAGTGGTAACTCTAAAAGTGTAAAACCTGCATATGGAATATAAAGGGGATGTTTACTTGGGTGTCCTGATATCATTGCCTATCTCATTTTCCAGCTTAGAGTAGAGAAAAACACGTTTTGTATGGTCTCTAAAACTCTTTGTGCGTATAAGCTTAAGCCTAATTCGATCAAAATAGATATTTTAAACCATGATGTTAAAATTAAACACTATTTAGTTAAAACATGTTTAAAAATAAATAATAAAAATCAGTATCTTAATATTTTTATGATTTTAAAAATTTCTTTTATTTTCTCAACTTTAAAAGCCATAATTATATGATTTAGCGGCATCAGGTATTTCCTCAGGAAATAATATTAAATTAAACACGTAATTTACTCACAAAAACTGCCCAGAAGGCTTGTAATTCATTATTTTCAGAATAGTAAGGCGATTCATCAACCGACATTCATTTAAAAAATAATCATCAGTAATTTGCATAAAGAATTATTGGAATATTAAATCCCCTCCCCTAAGTCATCGGAAATTTGCTATATTTGACGTTTTTCTGCGACATCTATTTTCGATTGATATGAATACGGCAATACAAGCAGCTCTCGACCATGCAGTGCAAACTCTTCAACAAGAAGGGGTGCTTCCTTCCGACTGGAAAAACACAAGCAACTTAACACGCACCAAAGACCGAAGCCATGGCGACTTTGCTTCTAATATTGCCATGATCGGCTCGAAAGCTGCTGGTATGAAACCACGTGATTTAGCCGAGAAAGTTCTAGCTGCATTACCAGAAGTGGCAGATATCAGTAAAGCTGAAATCGCAGGACCTGGATTTATTAACTTCTTTTTAAATGCAGACCAGCGCTTTGCTATTCTTGATCAAATTCAAGCACAAAAAGAAATTTTTGGTCGTAGCCAAGCAAATGCAGCGAAAAAGATTCAAGTCGAATTTGTTTCTGCAAACCCTACGTCTAGCCTACACGTAGGTCATGGACGTGGTGCGGCATACGGTATGACTGTTGCTAATTTACTTGAAGCAACGGGTGCTAAAGTTGACCGTGAGTACTACGTGAATGATGCTGGCCGTCAAATGGATATTTTGGCGACTTCTACTTATTTACGTTATTTGGAACTACTTGGACAAAACCTTGTATTCCCTAAAAATGCTTATCAAGGCGATTACGTTAAAGAAATCGCACAAGGCATCATTGATAAAGATGGTGATGCTTACGTTCGTGAAGTTGCGAATGTTTATAAAGATGTACCAGAAGATGTGCAATATGCTGAAGAGCTAGATAGCGAAGGCAACAAAGTTGTGTTATCTGGTGATAAAGAAAAGCATATTGATGGCCTTATTGCCAACTCACAACAATTATTGGGTGAAGGTTACCGCGTATTCCATCAAGCCGCTCTTCACGCCATTTTAGATGATATTAAGGATGACCTTGCTGACTTTGGTGTAACGTTCAACCAATGGTTTAGTGAAGCATCTCTTAGTGCAAAAATTGATGAAGCTTTAGAAACACTTGATCAACGTGGTTTCCTTTATGAAAAAGATGGCAACATCTGGTTCAAGTCGACTGAATTTGGTGATGAAAAAGACCGTGTTGTTAAGCGTCGTAATGGCCAAACGACTTACTTTGCATCTGACATTGCATACCACTTAAATAAACTACAACGTGGTTATACTGACCTAATCGATATTTGGGGTTCTGACCACCATGGCTATATTTCTCGCGTAAAAGCGGCGATTGATGCAATGGGTTACGACTCTAAGAAATTGACTGTTCTTTTAGTTCAGTTCGTAAGTTTATGGCGTGGCGGCGAGATGGTTCAAATGTCTTCTCGTTCTGGGCAGTTCGTAACTTTACGTGACTTGCGTAAAGAAGTAGGCAATGACGCAGCTCGTTTCTACTACGTAATGCGTAAGAGTGAACAACACATCGACTTTGACCTTGACCTTGCTGTTTCACAAAGTAAAGACAATGCTGTGTACTATATTCAATATGCACACGCACGTATTTGTCGTATGTTAGAAAAAGCAGTAAGCACAGATTTACAATTCGATGTAAACGCTGCTCGTCCACATGCAACTCGCTTGTCTCTTGATGCAGAAACTGAGATTCTTGCTAAACTGGCTGCATACCCAGACGCGGTATTACGTGCTGCAAATGCATATGAACCTCATCAGGTTGGTAACTACTTAAAAGAGTTAGCTGCCCTGTTCCATGGTTGGTACAATGAACATAAAGTATTAAGCGATGATGCAGAGCTTACACAAGCCCGTTTATTGCTTTCAATCAATGTACAACAAGTACTTCGTAATGGTTTAGAATTACTTGGTGTATCTGCACCAGAATCTATGTAATAAATATATTGCATGACAGCAAATTAAAGGTCATGCAATATATAGTAAGCGGTGGTTTGTATAGTTAAAATATCAATACAAACCACTGTTTTTAGCATCGTAAGACGAGACTCAAACTCGAATTAAAAAACAATCAAAATACAGAGGAATAATCCACGTGTTTGGCAAAACGCAACGCGGTGTATCTGAAAGACCTAATAAGCCTAAAAAGCCCCTAATTCCCAAATGGTTAGGGACACTTGTCGCTATTTTGGCGGTCTTATGTATCGCTGTAATGCTTATGCTTTGGAAACCTTGGCAACCTGTTCCTGCGAAAAATCAGATTACTTCTGAACATTATCAAGAAGAAGATACTAATAAAGACTATCGCTTCTACGACCTATTGCCTCAACAACAGGTTACCCCTATTCCTGAACAAGCGATCCCTGAAAGTAAAAATCAAGGCACTGCTATGATCGTTGAGGCACCAAGTACCACTCAACCAGCTGCCTCTGAAAGTGTAGGAATTGACCCGAATCAGTCAGCTACAACTCCTCAGCAACCTACCTATATTTTACAAGTTCGTAGCTATAATGATCCTGATCAGGCTGATGCCCGCCGTGCAGAAATCATTTTAAATGGCTTATCTGCCGATGTAGTCAAAAGTACTGAAAACGGACAAACATGGTATCGCGTTATTTCTGGACCGTATGATACTCAAGACGCTGCCTTGGCTGCTCAGCAGACCTTACAACACAGTGGCATTGATTCTATCGTGATCAAACGCAAGTAAAATGAAAATAAAAAGGAACAAATATTTGTTCCTTTTCTTTTAAATATCAGCACAATTCCTTTCATTAGAACCAATTCCCTTTTGTCTCGCTTTTTGAAACGCAGGTCTTTGCTGAATACGGTGTAAAAAAGCTTGAATATGAGGGTATTTACCCTGTAAGCGAGATTGTAAAGCCTCTAAAGGAAAGCTCATTTGAATATCAGCAAATGAAAAATCACCTGCAAAATATTCATGCTCTGCCAAATAGTTTTCTAAAAAACTAATATGATCTTTCATGCGTGGGCGAACAAAATTTGCCTTCACCCCTTCTGTGATTTTTTTAGCTACTGGTTGAATTAACCATGGTACATGCTTGTTTACACTATTCATGACCAAAGTCATGACTAATAACGGCATAAGTGAACCTTCTGCATAGTGCATCCAGTAAATATACTGCTGTAAATCTTGTGTCTCTGTAGGTTTAAATTGTTGCTTCTGATCATAACGCTGCTGTAAATATTCTAAAATCACAGCAGATTCTGCGATGACTTGTTCATCATCAGTCAAAATCGGAGCTTTACCTAAAGGATGAATACATTTCAATGTTTCTGGAGCGGAATAGTTAGGTAGACGTTGATAATAATGAATATCATGATCTAAGCCCAACTCTTCTAAAGCCCATAGAATTCGAAACGATCGCGAACATTCCAGGTGGTGTACACTAATCATGTTATTGCCTGCTTTTATTTTTCTTTTTTACATAAAAAACAGCATGTGAACATGCTGTTTTATTCCATTTGTGGGATGGATATAAAATCATCCACCTCAACAAAATAGCATTTTTACGCTGTAACAAGCACAGTATGAATGTCTAAACTACGTAACAAAGTTTTAGTGACTGGGGTTTTACCGCATACCGCTAAGATTTTTTGTTGAAGCTCTTCGTTTGGTAAGTCTTTAAAAACAATACGACGTTCTATATGTTCTTCATGTTCTCTATTGGTATGAAAATCGATTTCAACCGAAAACTCACCAAAATCATAACCCTTATGCTTTGCGTACATTCTTAAAGTAATGAGCGTACACGCGGCTAAACTTCCAGTGAGCAAATCATATGGCGCCGGGCCTTGATCTTGCCCTTCTAGCTTCTCTGGCTCATCACAAAAATATTGGTGACGACCACTGGTGATTTCGCCCTTCCATTGTTCAGCAAGGGGCTTTGCTTTACTGCTTGCGATTACTGCTGTCATTTTGATGCTCTCATTTGATCTGGAAGAACAGGGGCTTCTAAACGTGCACCAACATAATCTGGAATTTCACCAAAACGTGCATCATGGTTAATCCATTGCTCACGGGCTTCTTTTAAATCATCCATTGTACGTGCAACAAAGTTCCACCATAGCAAAATTGGTGTTTCAAACGGTTCACCGCCAATCAAAAGGATACGATTGCCTTTTTTTACTTCAATCTCAATTTCACTAAGACCCGTATCTAATACCACCATATTGTCAGCAGTTAACTCATGGCCATTTACACGAGCACTACCCTCAAGCGCCATAAAACCATATTCATAATTAGGATTTAATGGAATGCGGGTTTTCGTATCTTCGGTAGCAATGAGGTCAACACCCACTAACGGCGTATGTACCAAGACTGGAGAAGTAGTTGCCAAATATTCACCCACAAGCACGGTAAACTCTAGACCGTCTTTCTCAACAACAGGCAGTTCAGGATAATGTTCAAATTTCGGATCCATGTTGCGCTTAGCATCTGGTAAGGCAATCCAGAGCTGAGCAGCGTGCATTTGAGTTTCTGTATCAGGTGCAACTTCTGTATGTGAAATTCCGTGACCTGCCGTCATTAAATTAACTTGTTTAGGTCGAATCAGTTGTTTTGAGCCTAGACTATCGGTATGCATCATGGTGCCTTCAATCATCCACGTGAAGGTTTGCAAACCAATATGAGGATGAGGACCAACATCTAAACCATCACCCGCCGGAAAAGTTACTGGGCCTGCATGATCTAAGAAACACCACGCACCAATCATTCGTTTTTGTCGGCTAGGTAAAGCCCGCTTAATGACTGTCCCCTGTCCAATTTCAGCAGAGCGAATTGGAAATTCCTGAATAAACTGATTGGCAAATTTTTCGCAATCCTTTGAATCAGAAATATCGTAATCATTATTATTGCTCATGATATTACTCTCTTTTACCTATGCTTTTGCAATGAGTCGTTATAATGATCTTAACAATACACTCATTATTCAATATAGTCTTTTAGTAATACACAGGGTGCTATGAATGAGACAATCATTTGTTAATTGCATAAAATTAAAGCTGCATTGAGCAGCTTAAGATGATTGAGTTTTAACGAGCTGTTTTAGGTTTTTCATAAATTGACCAAATTGTGGGAGAAACTCTTGAAATAGTGGGTGGTCACGGTTTTCAAGCATAACCTCACTAAAAAGTTTTAGCCCAACTCCAAAAGATTTTGTTGTTTCATCATCAAAAAAATCTGCTTTTTTTAAGCGTTCAACAATTTCAAAAATATCGTCATGATTTCCCGCATAGAACTCAAGGCGTTCAGTATAAGTAGAGGCCTCTCCTTTTGCATTTTTTAAGTGTTGTACCGTGACATGATATTGATGTTGTTTCATATATAAATTATCTCTTAAAAATTAATAACTTTGAAGAATTTCAACTTGTTTAGGGCCGATTTATAGGCGCCCAATAGCAACAGCAGCCTGATCAATTTTTTCGGCAATTTGATAAATCTGCTCTTGCTGTAAACCTGCCGAGTTCAACTTCAACCGTAAGGCTGTTTTTAGGTTTTCCATGGCACGATGAATTTCGATTAATTCATCATTACTGTAGATTTCTCGTCTTAAACGTAGTTTTTCTAATAGCTCGTTCAACTTGTCTTGTTGTTCAGTTAAGTAAGCTTTCCCAAATTCCGTGATTTGATATTGCTTACGCTCTACATCTAGCAAATTAATCAAATTCATTTCTTCAAGACTGGTTAATGTTGGATAAATTGTTCCTGCGCTTGGCGTATAGCCATTGCCTACCAAATCACTTATTTCTTTAATGATTTCATAGCCATGCTTTGGGCTTTGCTGAATAAGGTGGAGTACCAAAAGTTTCATGCGTCCAGCTTCAAAAAGTCTTCCACGGCGTCCCGAACGATGATGTTCAGCATGATGCTGTTCTGATTGTTGTTTCATCTTTTAAGATCCAAAATGATCAATTTATAATTATTAAGATATATCTTAATATATCTTTGATCAAGTAAAAGTAATAAGAGTTGTTCTATTGGTTTGATAGTTATCAAAATTAATTTTGAGCTTTAAAAGCTAAGTAATAAAAAAGAGTGCTTAAGCACTCTTAAAAATTATTCTCATCAAACCAACCTTGGTTCATTTATCCCATTTAAAATTCATTTGCCAAAAGCTAAATTTGGCATCCAGCTTTAAACCAGTTCATTAAGGAATCACTAATTTTACTCATGTCATTAGTATCCATGCTGCCTTGATCTACAGTAAAAACACCTGTTCCTAGAAATGGTATAAGAATTGATATTCCACCACTATCATCACCTATAGCTAAATAATCTCCAGCATACTTTTGCACTTCAAAAGTTTGATTTCTTTCAAAAACCTCATCAGAAGAATAAATAACTACGCCACTTTCAAATAAAAAACCATTTGAAAATTTTAATAATTCAAAATATATATCTGGTAGTTGTCTATGGAAATCTCTTTCAATTTTGGCTCTTATTTCATTTAATAGGGGCATAACCTTTAGACCTTAAAATTAGGTAAAACCAATCCAGCATATAAAATTATAAAATATTATATTCAACCCTCTATATACAGTTCCTTGAGCTAATAAATTTACTCTTATTAAAATCGTTAAGTAATAAAAAAGGACGCTAATGCGTCCTTTTTTAACAACAACTAGAGGAAAATTATTCCCACTCAATCGTTGCTGGTGGTTTAGATGACACGTCGTATACAACACGTGATACATCTTTAATTTCATTCATAATACGCGTTGAGATTTTATCAACCAATTCGTATGGTAAATGTGCAAAACGAGCTGTCATAAAGTCAACCGTTTCAACTGCACGAAGCGCAATTACCCATGCATAACGACGACCATCACCTACTACACCAACTGACTTAACAGGTTGGAATACGGCAAACGCTTGAGCAGTTTTATCATACCAACCGCTGTCACGAAGCTCTTGCATGAAGATGTCATCAGCAAGACGAAGAATATCAGCATATTCTTTCTTCACTTCACCCAAAATACGAACACCTAAACCAGGGCCCGGGAATGGATGACGGTAAATCATGCTATGTGGCAAACCAAGTGTAGTACCTAACTTACGAACTTCGTCTTTGAACAAGTCACGTAAAGGCTCTACCAATTCAAATGCTAAATCTTCTGGTAAACCACCCACGTTGTGGTGTGATTTAATTACGTGTGCTTTACCTTGTTTGCTTGCAGCAGATTCGATTACGTCTGGGTAAATCGTACCTTGTGCCAAGAATTTCACGCCATCAAGTTTACGTGCTTCTTCAGCAAATACCTCAATGAATTCACGGCCAATGATTTTACGTTTTTTCTCTGGATCAACTTCACCAGCCAATGCAGTTAAGAAACGTTGTTCAGCATCTGCACGAATAACACGGATACCCATGTTTTCAGCAAACATTTGCATCACTTGGTCACCTTCGTTTAAACGAAGTAAACCGTTATCAACAAATACACATGTTAACTGGTCGCCAATTGCTTTGTGTAAAAGCGCAGCAACGACAGATGAGTCAACACCACCTGAAAGGCCTAAAAGAACTTTTTCATTACCGATTTGTTCACGTAATTGTTCTACACGTAAATCGATGATGTGTTCAGGTGTCCAAAGGCCACCACATCCACAAATTTTATGAACGAAGTTTGCAAGTAACTCTTCACCTTTTGCCGTGTGTGTTACTTCTGGGTGGAATTGCACGCCATAGAAACGACGCGCTTCATCACTTACAGCAGCAACTGGACAGCTTGGTGTGCTTGCAGTAATGGTAAAGCCTTCTGGAATCTGGCTAACTTTGTCACCATGACTCATCCAAACATGAAGTTGGTTTTCACGGTCTTGTAAGTTACCAATCAGTTGGTCGCGTTTAACGATATCAACTTCGGCATAACCAAACTCATGTACAGTACCCGGCTCAACTTTACCGCCTAACTGTTCAGACATGGTTTGCAAGCCATAGCAAATACCCAATACTGGAACACCTAACTCAAACACTACTTGTGGTGCACGAGGGCTGCCTTCTTCATGCACACTCTCAGGTCCACCTGACAAAATAATGCCATTTGGCTTAAAAGCACGAATGTCTTCTTCAGACATATCAAAAGCATACATTTCAGAGTAAACACCAGCTTCACGTACACGACGTGCAATGAGCTGACTATATTGAGAGCCGAAATCCAGAATCAGGATACGATCTTCAGTAATTTGAGTATTGGTAGTCATGACAAACCACTAAATGGCAAAAGAATTAAGCGCGCCATTTTAACATTTTTCGCGCTTCGGCGCACCGCAAATCATCATATATCTTATTTTTTTCATATCAGAATCATTTCTATAATTGGATTGTTTGATATAAATCAAAATTTACTTATATTTATCAACTGTATGGGTTACGCTTAAAAACTCCATGTGTATTGATAAATTCATCACATTCTATGCAACATCACCTTGAATTTGATGTTAAGATGAGCCGATAAAACAGGCATTACCATGGAAAGGTAGATACCATAAGCGATATTTGTCTGTGCTTAAACAATTATCCATTTTTATGGCTTGTTGCCCCCTATCAAAATCAATAGAAATCTAAGGAACAACAATGCTTCAAACTATGATTGCAGATTTCCAGCAACATTTTTGGTTGTATGTCTCTATTCCTTTTATGAGTGGTTTAATTGGCTATATCACCAAGGTGGTTGCCATCCAGATGATGTTTTCACCACTTGAATTTAAAGGTATTAAACCATTTTTGGGTTGGCAAGGCATTGTGCCTCGCAAAGCCGAGAAAATGGCAACCATTGCTGTTGAGCTCATGACAGCAAAGCTCATTAAGCCTGAAGAAATTTTTGCACGCCTAGATCCTAAACGTATTGCCAAAGAAATAGAAAAACCCCTACTTGCAGCGGCTGAAGATATTACCCGTGACGTTGCTCAAGAGTATCAGCCTGGTTTATGGGAAGGCATGCCGGAATTTGCTCGCCAAAGACTCATCCGTCGTGTGCAATCCAAAGCACCAGAAATCGTTGAACACATCATGAGCGAAGTACAGCGTGATGTGAATCGATACTTTGATATTAAACATCTTGTTATCAGCAACTTGCTTAAAGATAAACGTTTACTCAACAATATTTTTAAACGTGTAGGGAAACAAGAATTTAAATTTTTCAGTAATGTAGGTTTTGTATTTGGCTTCGGCATCGGTGTGATTCAGATGCTGTGCTGGATTGTCACTCAAGGAAAATATCCTTGGATGCTACCTTTGTTTGGTGGTTTTGTGGGTTTCTTCAGTGACTGGATTGCACTGCAAATGATGTTTAGACCACTTTATCCTAAAAAGATATTGGGTTACACATGGCAAGGGCTGTTTATTAAACGTCAGAATGAAGTTGCAGCTGACTATGCAGCTTTAATTTCTAAACAGCTTTTAACTTCACGTCACATGATGGAAGAGTTATTTTCGGGTACACATTCTGCGCGTGTTATTGATCTGGTTAACCGCCATGTCAAACAAGAAATTGATATGCAAGCTGGGGTTATTCGTCCGTTAGTTGTATATGCAATTGGCGGAGAAAAATATCAGAATATGAAATCACAAGTTGCTGAACGTATTATGCAACAGCTTCCAGAGACGATGAAATATGTAGAGTCTTATGCAGAAGATGCAATGAATATTCGTAGCACACTCATTGAACGTATGCAAAAATTAACACCTTCTGAATTTGAAGGGATGTTACGTCCTGCATTTAAAGAAGATGAGTGGGCCTTGATTGCAGTCGGCGCAGTTCTTGGTTTCGTGGTTGGGGAATTGCAAATCCAATTTATGCTTTAATTTTTAAAATAAAGAAATAAATAACCGGATGAATTGCTCATCCGGTTTTTATTTTGTCTTGAATATTATTTCTCGATTGCATGATCCAGACTAATACGGCCAGCACCATGAAGCATTAGGAAGAATAAACCACCTGCCATTGCTAAGTTTTTCATAAAGTGGATGCCATTATTGTATTGTGCCGCTGCATCAGCCCCACCTTGGTGGAACAAGAATGCAGTTAAAATACTGAAGATACCAAGACCGAAAGCTGCAAAGCGTGCTTGGAAACCAAATAACAAGGCTAAACCACCACCAAACTCAACCAAGATAACTAAAGGAAGAATTCCACCTGGTACACCCATTGCTTCCATATATCCTGCAGTTGCTGCATAACCGGTAATTTTCCCCCAACCAGCAACAAGGAAGATATAAGCCATAAGAAGACGAGCAATAAGGCTAATAAAACTGTCCGCGCCTGATTGCGTTACGATATTTTTGACCACTACATTTGGATTAAACATTTTGCCACCTTTATTTAAATGCTTATTTATTGATGAGCTCATTCTAGGTTTGGGACATTGATAATTAAATACTCAAAATCCATATATATCGTTGCACAAACAGGATGATCAATTTGTATATTTTTGATGTTTTATACTGACTTTCTATAGGGTCACTGCTAGGATTTGAGCACGGTTTACCACTTAATCATCTCATGGAACTTCTTGATTTTATTCTACACGTTG
Source organism: Acinetobacter sp. 1542444 (assembly GCF_000581835.1). Classification (NCBI taxonomy): domain Bacteria; kingdom Pseudomonadati; phylum Pseudomonadota; class Gammaproteobacteria; order Moraxellales; family Moraxellaceae; genus Acinetobacter; species Acinetobacter sp. 1542444. The sequence goes on from NZ_JEYA01000007.1 coordinate 39,283, forward strand.
ATCAACATCTCGCCGAGTTTATTACAAATTACGGGACGTGGATTTATGGCATTTTATTTTTAATTATCTTTGTCGAAACCGGTTTAGTGGTTATGCCGTTTTTACCGGGAGATAGTTTACTATTTGCAGCTGGTGCTTTAGCAGCATCTACAGGTGCGATGGATCCATGGTTATTGGGTGCTCTACTCTTCATTGCTGCCGTTTTAGGCGATACAGTGAACTACCATATTGGTCGTTTTATCGGTCCACGTGTATTTGAAATGAATTCACGATTCATTAATAAGCAGCATTTAATTAAAACCCAAGAATTCTTTGCTCGTCATGGTGGCAAAACAATTATTTTTGCTCGCTTTGTTCCATTTGCCCGTACTTTTGCCCCTTTTGTTGCGGGTGCTGGTAGCATGAACTATAAGTTTTTCTTAACTTATAATGTGATTGGCGCATTTTGTTGGGTCGCTTCTTTTGTGGCGTTAGGCTATCTATTTGGAAATATGCCAATCGTTAAAGATAACTTCACTCATCTTATTTTTGGTATCATTATTATTAGTGTTTTACCGGGCATCATCGGCTTTATACGTGAAAAGCTAAAAAGCCGGAAAACCAATGCTTAAGACTTAATTTAGAAGAAACGGAATACCACTGGAAGCATACATAAAATAAGCAACATAGCCGATCCTTTATATAAATGATCGGCTTTTATTTTTTGTACTGGGCCCGTTAATAGTGCACGTCCAAAAATCATCCAGAAACTCGCAGCTGGAATGAGCGTCAATGTAAAAACACCAAATACCATTAGACAATTTTCAGGCGAATTCCATGTTTCGGCAGGGAAAATACCTGCAGCAAAAAGTAAAGATTTCGGATTTTTTAAGGTTGAGAAGAATAATTGACGTGGGCGAATGTTACGGTGAGTTTGACTAAATTGTTGTAAATGGGTGGTTTTCCATAATCGGAATGCCATCCAGAACACATACGCCACACTTGTAATATGTAAAATGAGCAATAACGCAGGCCAAACTGGTGCTGCCAAATGAATAAACACAGCCCAAAAGCTAATACCGTAGGCATAGCCTAACCATTCCATAGGAATAAGCCAAAATGCTTTAGATAAACCTTGAGAATGAGCAGCGGTTGCAAGTAAAGCATTTGTCGGCCCAGGAATGAGCAAAACAGCCAACATTGCCAATACAAAAAACCAACTCTCAATCATAAAGTTTCCATAATATCCAAGATGGGGCCACCTTAAACGAAACAGGCAAAATATAGCAAGTTTATAAGGCTTTTTGATTACAGAAAATACAGAATTTTAGAAGCTTAAAAATTGATAAACCACTTATTTATATTAATTTTATTATGAAACATTTTGCTAAACTTTATTCATCACAACATGCCTTAGTTAGCATATTGTGATGCAAAGTTGACTATTAATTGATCTTTTTACGAACAATAATTGGACAATTCTTGAACTGGGCAGCCTGAACAATTGCTTCTTGTTGGCCTAAAACACGTGAAAGTTCGGTATTTTTCGTTGAAGAAGACTGTCCCATATTTACAGAAATAGATGGACCGAATCCCCAACCACCTCGTCCCCAGCCACCACCGAGTCCAAGACCAACACCCATACCTGTACTTTTTGGAGTTTGCACGCCATTGTCGATATATTGCTGAATACGGTTATATTCACTTTGTAGCTGTTGGCAGCTCAAAGATTGATATTGTGTTGGAGACACATAAGTCGGTTTTACCGTTGTAGCACAAGCGCCAAGGAGTAAAGTGGCTGCCACCAAAGGCGCAATATATAAGCCTTTCATCATTTTTCTCTTATCGTTTTGGCTCAATCTCACCAAACAATGTCTCATAAGCTTGAGTCAATTTATGTTCGGGTGCCAAATGGGCCAAAGGTAAATTTTTCTGATGCGATTCTTTCATCAAAATCGAAGGCGGTAACATGCTATTGAGTACAGGCAACCCTTCATCTTTTAACTGCTGAACCACTTCCCGAGGTAATTTTGCTTGGGATTGGAATTGATTCACCACAATTCCTTCAATTTCCAAGCGATCATTATGATCATCTTGCGTTTCGAGAACATTTTCAATCAATGTTTGTAACGCACGCTTTGAAAAAACATCACAGTCGAAAGGAATAAGTACTTTATCTGCCGCAATCAGAGCAGAAAGAGTAAAAAAGTTAAATGCTGGTGGTGTGTCTATATAGATACGGTCATATCGCCCAACTAAGTTTTGGATCGAATCACGTAATTTATAAATTTTATGTTTACTTTCAAGTGCATGTTCAAGTGCGCCAAGAGTAGGGCTTGCTGGAAGCACATCTAATTTTGCAAAAGGAGTTGAATGAACAAAACTGTCTAGATCTTTATTTCTTGGAGCTTTTAAAATTGAACCTAATGCGTTACCGATTAAACCCTTTTGTTGATTGTTGCCCAACACATCATCAAAGAAATTTTCGATATTTGGCTCTAAAATTGATTTTTCAGCAGAATAGGTTGCTTCGTCACCTAAAAGATACTGACTAGAATTGGCTTGAGGATCAAGATCGATCACCAATGTTCTTAAGCCATGTTTGGCACTAATTGCAGCCAAATTTACAGTAATACTTGATTTCCCTACACCGCCTTTTTGGTTAAACACCACACGAGTTAACATGTTTCCCTCTGCATATTATTTTACTGTACGCAGTTTAACCTAGAGCTTAACCAAAAAGGCAAAGAATGTAGAACAATTAAGCAAAAACAGGTTTCACAATCACTAAGATAATAATAGCAATAAATGCAATCGCACTAATGACCAAACCTGCACGACGCTGTGCCAACAAAAGAGTGTCATCTTTTTTAAAGGCTTTCATCAGGGAAGATAACAACACTAAAAATAGAATAATTTTAGCGTAAAACCACGGTTGTACCTGAAAGTCTTTCATGACTAACAAAATTGCACCCGTAATGAAAACCACGGTAAATGACAAATGTTGTAAGGCAACTAATACTTTACGCCCTGCTGGATTGGGTTGTTCACCTTGAACACCTATAAACAGAGTTGAAGCGCGTAAAACAAAGACCATAAGTGCAGCAGCTACCGCAGTCATATGAATAATTTTAGTGAGTAAATGTGCATCCATGAAATTAACCCTTAGCTTTTAGGTGCATGTGCACATTCTGGGCTAGCAGGTGCTTGACCTTGCCACTCACTTGGCAAATAAGCATGAATCGCTAAAGCATGAATTTGACCTGGATTCATCAAATCAGAAGCTAACGCGTATACTTTTTGATGACGTTGAACTAAACGCAATCCATTAAATTCGTCGCTCACTATAATCACTTTAAAATGAGATTCCTTACCTGGAAAATAACCACCGTGCCCGGCAGACTCATTGATCACTTCCAAATGGCTAGGTGCAAGTGTTTGTAACCGTTCAATCAACTGTTGTTCAAGGCTCATAGCTTTTCCTTTTACGATTATTCGTATATTTGAACCTAGTATACCTTGTCTACACACAAACAAAAGTTGCTCTTGTATGCTTTGACTTCAAACAAAATGTCTATTTATTCGGCAACTTAACAATAAAAATACCGCTAAATGCTCATTTCTGTTTTTATTTTATGCAATCAGCATAATTATTTGCATAAAGTTGTTGACCCTTGTTTTGCTTAATGTATTATAAGCGGCACGCGGGAATAGCTCAGTTGGTAGAGCATAACCTTGCCAAGGTTGGGGTCGCGAGTTCGAGTCTCGTTTCCCGCTCCAAATTGGTTTTTTTTGAGAAAGTTTTAGTAAAAACTGCTTATATATGCGGGAATAGCTCAGTTGGTAGAGCATAACCTTGCCAAGGTTGGGGTCGCGAGTTCGAGTCTCGTTTCCCGCTCCAAATTGGTTTTTTTTGAGAAAGTTTTAGTAAAAACTGCTTATATATGCGGGAATAGCTCAGTTGGTAGAGCATAACCTTGCCAAGGTTGGGGTCGCGAGTTCGAGTCTCGTTTCCCGCTCCAAATTGGTTTTTTTTGAGAAAGTTTTAGTAAAAACTGCTTATATATGCGGGAATAGCTCAGTTGGTAGAGCATAACCTTGCCAAGGTTGGGGTCGCGAGTTCGAGTCTCGTTTCCCGCTCCAAATTTAAAAGGCCCTAGTCGAAAGACTGGGGCTTTTTTCTTTTTATCGATCCATGATTTTACGTTCTATCGATTCACAACATATTTTGAGAATAGCTCGACTCAAGCCCGAGTGTTTCATTAATAGACTCAGATTTTTAAACCACTAATTGTATCGAGTTAATCTAGTTATATTTGCACGGTACTGGCGTTATGCGATGCGTAGATATACATGGCACCAATTGAAAACAATCCAGATCAAATCTTTCTTGGGCAAGAAGCTGCTGTAAACAGATCGAAAAGATAAAGTTATGATCATAGACATAGCTTTGGAAATAATATTCTTCTGCCTTTTGAATATCACGAGTTGAATCGAGAAACTCTATATGTTCAGCTAACACATGAAAGTTGAGCTTCTTTAAATGACGATTCATTCCTTCGCCAGTACATTTAATATAGGATTCTTTTAAGGTCCATATTTGAAAAAACCGTTGATATACAGTGGATGGATCAATCCTTTCATTTTCCTGAATCCATTCAATTTCACTTGGCGCTAACACGCTATCGACACGCATCCAATCGAACTCACGGTCCACCCGTTCAACATCGACTCCTATTTCCCCTTCTTCAGTCACCGCAAGAACAATAACGTCTGCTGAATGACTAAGATTGAAATAAACAGCTTTATTGCCTTGTACAAAAGGTTTGCCGTTAGGTTGTAATTGAATGTTGACCTCATGGGGTGAAATACCCAACTTATCTGCTAAAACAGACTTCGTTAAGACACGAGAGATTAAGAAAATCCGTGCAGCATGAGGATGATATTGATCATATCTCAACTTTTCTGCCGCATTGAGAAAGCTGAGATAATGACTCAATATGAGATGGTTTTGTGGCACGCGTGAAACCGGGCAGACATAAACCTGTACTTTGGAAATATCAGACATCACTGAACTGTGCTGTGGTGCTGATGTATTTGGTTAGAACTGGTGTGAGATAATCATAAACCGCTTCTACATGAGTAACGTGCGGATTATGGCCTGCGCCAGCAATGATATGTACAGGAATATTAGGACTTATTGTAGTAACAATTGGGTCCTTCTCTCCAACAATGATTTCAACTTTAGAACCAAGTTCGTTTAACAAAGCTGTTTGAGATACTCTCTGTTGAGGCAAACTAATACGATGCATATACTCACTAATATGCTTGGCTACCGACACTCGGCGTAATGAATCCATCGCATAACCAACAGATAGATTTTTTTGCCCATCTGGATGCAGATTTTTAGCAATCTTATCTTTCGATACAAAACGGAAAATTAGATTAGAGATGATTTGTATTTGAAATATTTTTGCGGCCTGTGCCTGCACGAAATAAGGCGATATAAGGATAAGACGTGCAACTTTATTTGGATATTTCTGCGCAAGACTCAATGCAAATAAACATCCTAACGAGTGAGCAATAACAACACTATTTGGTGCTAAAAGCTTTGCAGCATTATCAATAAACTGATGATTGTTATCTTCCATCACCTCATAACTACCTGAACGCCCAAGTCCAGGTAGGTCCATCATAACGACCTGATCATAGGTGATTTTATTAATTATGGGCGACCAACATGTGCTATCGAATGGAATACCGTGTAAAAATAATGCAGAAGATTTTTCTGAACCAACTGGTTGTTTAGTGTAGATTTCTGTCCAATATCGATTCTGGTAGCTGAAACAGCTAGGTGTTGGTGCTTGCATACGACCAAAACGTGTAAGCACCAGACGATCAATCCAACGAGAAAAATAAGGACTGGTATTGATTAGGTCTGCGATACCCATCTTAACAGCCATTTTTTCTGTTTCAGTGACATGATAGTTTTCATTAGAAATGAAAGCGAGCTGCTCTTTTGAGCCACCAAGCAATACCTCGGGTAATTTCTCGAGCAGAACTTTAGGTATTTGCAAATGTGGTGCGCTAACCCCTAAATGCACGGCAGCTAGGTTAACTAGACGATGACATTTAGGTGTCGCAGGATCAAGTAATACATACTCCTGAGCAATAGTCTCAGGAAAAGATATCGTTCGGATGAGAAAGCTCACGATATATTGCATATTGCAGAGTGGTAGGAATGTATCACTCCCACCAGGCAGCGCCAGCAGACGTCCTTGATATAACTTATCAATCATTTCGGCAATACCAATATATTGCATATCACCATAAGTATAAAAACCATCAATGACTGTCGCCGGATTTATTGCGGTCCATGGCACATTTAAACGCTTACATGTCTCAATAAAAGCTTGATGCCCTAAAATTTTCGAAGCTTCGTAACCACCATATTTATAATACAAATCATCAGCAGACTCTTGCGGCGGAGTAGCGACACGATATCCACCAATCCAGATAAATCGCTCAAGCTGCTTCAATGTCGCAGTCCATTCAATCAGAGCAAGTCCTGATTTAACATTCGTACGCTGAGCTTCAGCTTTGCTAATGCCCCAATTAAATGATGCTGCAAGATGATAAACAACATGGATCTTTGCTTGAGCATCCGTTAGTAGAGAGTCCAACTTAAAGTCATGATTTAAATCATATTCAACAAAAGAAATAGATGGATCTGTCAGCCCTTGTGTTGCAATGAAACCTAATAGCTTGTCTTTCTTAGTTGCCGCATTGCGTAGTGCAGCAATCACCTGATGACCTTCTCGTAGAAGTTCAACGATCAATCTGCTGCCAATAAAACCTGCTGCACCTGTTACTAATATGGTCTTCCGTGAAAAATTATCTTTTTTTGCATTATTTAAATTATTCATAAATCACCTTAATTAGGGACTGCAAACTCCAGCATTATTTTTGGAGCGAATTATCTTAAAAGTTATATCGAACCTGGGCATACACCAGACTGTTATCTCTAAATTGTCCTAACACCGTATCATTTCTGCCCCAGAATCGATCGCCACCTGCATTCAATTGCCAATGATCATTAAGGTTGTAATTAATACGAACTCTCAACATCTCATTAGGCTCTGGTGCAAAATAGAAACCTGTTACTTCTAACTTTAGATTGTCATTCAGGAGGTTAATTGCATAGCGCAGCATAGCTCCATACTGATCGCGCTCATATTGGTTACTGATGGTTTGCTGATAACGGTAAACTGTTCTCAATGATGGATTTATTAGACTCTCAGCGGATCTAAAGTCTTCCGTATGTTTGTACACGCCGACCAAACTCACGGTGGAATTCTTCAATGCTAATTCTGGACCGATGACTACAGTCAGATTATTTTTTTTGTGCGTAAGATCTTCACTACCTTCTGAGTCAGTTTGGGTATAGGCCGCTTCACCTCGCCACACAAGATCGTTATGGTTATAACTGAAATCAAACCCATAAACAGACATAGGATTATTTTTCAGCTGCAATGTGGCCTCCCCTGTTGGAGACGCTGAAAGAACTGACAGATCGGGCATATGATCCAAACCCGAGAAATATGATGCACCAAAATCTAAACCATCTACAGAATAATCCCAGCGCACTGCAAATGCAGGTCGGCTCTTACGGTCTATGTCATATTGAACACCAGCAATCTGACGCAATGGAATCACATCTGAACGACTACGCGGATACCACAATGCAGTCCATTTATTAGTTCCAGATTCAGGAATATATGTCAATTTAAGTGCATCATTTCCAAGACGTTGATCTGTCTCATCTGGTACTAGGCGCGTATAGTCACGGGGCGATAGATTATCTGTTGGATTAATCCCATCAGCTCTCCCCCACACGACAATCTGACGACCAACATCGACATAGACGGTCTGGTCCCAGTTGTAAGAGGCGTACAACTCACGTAAGTTGCGATTCACCTTACTTACCTGATCTGGGTTTACAGTATGGTCCGTTTCGTCTCCAATATTTATGTCGTAATGGATCTTAAACTCAGGGTTAAACTTGAGCGTACCATTGGACCAGAAACTTGCTTGCCCAATGTTTTTTAACGAACTTAAATCACGATCTGATGACCAAACATCGAGTCTGGCTGAGTTCTGGCTCACAAAACTCATTTCGCTGTCATCTGCATAAGCATGCTGCAGTAGCATAAAGCTACTGCAGCATGCAAATACCCAATAGGCACCTTGCGTCATTTTTCAAGACTCTGAGGTGAGAAAAGCTTATCCGATAAGGTTTTTTCTGCGACAAAATCATTGACGATCACTTGTGTCATATGCTGAGTTTGCAGATTCTTCGCCATAGATTTCATGGCTTGCCATCTTGGTTTCACTTTGCCGTAAGGACGGATATCCGTGAACTCAATATGCTTTAACGGCTTGCCTGCTGTATCCCAAATGTCGATGGTTGCTGTAACAAAGTTGTCTTTGAGTATGCACATGCGACGTTTGCTATAACCAAAGTCACTCTTCACCGTATTATTAATTGGCGTTGCTTCGATCATATAGCAATCTTTGCCATTAAATTTGCCATCTGCAAGTTTGGTGTACTTCCAGTCACTTAGCTTATAGCCAAGTACATCACCATAACTAAAGTCCGTACCAATAAAAGCATCACCCTTATTCGCTGATGCAAGACGGCGCACTTTTTTCAATGCAGGCAAATAGACAAACATGCTATCACTGCCTTTTGAGTTCTCAATCAATAACGTCGTGGTTCCCTGTACATCTGCAGGCGAGATAAACTCGGTCAAACGCATATTGTTCTGAGTATTTCCAGCAAGCTTGGTCATATTTTTAGTCAAGCGCACACGTTGCTCGCCATTTTTAGAAGTCAAAATAAATTTGGCACTAGCACTTGAAGTCAGGAATTTAGAGGCATCATCACTACGATTAACAATGTCTTGAACTTCATCTGCATGAGATGTTTTAGGTAATGAAAAGGTGAGCGCAGTACCCAACAAAAGGCTTGTCACAACAGTTTGTGCAACAGGGATACTCTTCTTATTTGAGGAAAAGATGAAACGAGGTTTTAATATTAGAATCATTGTAGGTACCATAATTAAGGTTGCAAACACACTGAAAAGCATCGCAATCACAATAAACATCGCCAGCCATTGATGTACGTGGAAGCCTTGCGACAACGACAATACGCCATACCCGCCAGCGACCGCAGTCGCGACAAAAAGAGAAGCTTTACCAGCAGTACTTAATGTTTTACGAATAGCATCTTTGATATCTCCACCTTCTTCGCGCAAGATTTCACGCAAACGATAGAGGAAATAAATTGCGTAATCCGCACCAATACCTACAGCCATGGCCGAGATAAGGGAGTTTGGAATATTGAGCGGAATGTCGAGCCAGCCCATCACACCAAAGATGGCAAGAATTGAGAACAAAAGTGGTGTCAGAACAATCAGTCCAGCTGAAATCGAACGGAAGACCAGTGCTGAAATAAAGAATACGGCAAATGAAATTTGTAGAATGTTCATAAGCTTGCCGTGAACCATTGTTTCAGTCAAAGCAATGGTTTGCGTCACGTCACCACCAAAACTCACTACAGCCTTGTCCCCCAATTGAGCCGCCATATACGTTTTTAGCGATTCAAGGATTTCTTTGATACGGTGGTTGCTACCCGTTTTCATAAGAATCGTGATCTTGGCATAGCGCTGAGTAGTATCAATGTAGGATTCAAAATCAGTCGGCTCACCAGACATTGAATACAACAGCAGATATTGAGCAACAACATCTTTGGTTGCAGGAACCTGAAATGCCTGTGGCTGATCGGCATTCATTGCCTGATTCATCCTTTTGATATAGTCCACGATAGAGATTGTTTTACCAACCTCTGGAATTGAATTCGCAAACTTCTCTGTATTATCAATCGCTTTTAGGATCTCTGGGTTTTCAATACCGTCACGGACCTTCGTATCGACCATAATATAAAGGCTGTTTGTGCCACCAAGTGACTGATTCAAGAACCTGTCATCCTGCTGCATCGGTAGGTCACGAGAGAAGAAATTCCGACTATCGTTATCTACCACAATACGGCTAGTGCCGATCGCAAGAAAGACACCAATTGTCGCAATTGCAGTCATTAATATCATTCGTGGACGAACTGACAAAATGGCATCGCCAATACGATTTGGAATCCAATCCCAGATCGGTAGCCCTTTGCGTTTGACCTTCGTAACTGAAGGCGGTGGCAACATTGAGCGTAGTGCCGGAATAAAAGTCATCTCAATGATCAGCGTACTGATGATCCCGATTCCAGTAAAAATACCGAATGAACGAATAGTTGGAATATTGAAGGTCAACAGAGAGAAGAATCCAGCCGCCGCAATTCCACCAGCTAGCACCATAACTGGACCAACACGAACTAAAGATTGCACCACAGCTTCGCTATTGGCAGCTTTAGGTTCCATCCCTTGAGCAATCAAACGATCAAAATCTTCATAGTAGCGTTTGAGCAACTGCACGGCGTGCCCTGCTGCAATAGCTAAAATCAGAATTGGCGTAGGCGAGTTGAAGATATCCATCGGCTGTTTGAACAGCCCCATCATGCCCATACCCCATGCCACAGCAAGCAAAGCTGTAACGAGTGGCAGAATCAAACCTTGCTTGCTGCGGAATGCTTCAAAGTGCAACAATCCAATCACCAGTACGGCAATCGGGAACAAAATATTGATACGCTTAGAGTAATCTTCAGCTTTATCTAGATAGACAGGATTACCGCCGACACTGAGCGTCATATCTTTAGATTGTTCGCTTTCTACAATTTTGTTGATCGGAGCCATCATCTTCTGAAAGCCCTCTGGACTTTCCTCAAGCTCAAGCAAAATTGCAGCAGTTCTTTGATCTTTAGACACCACTGAATTCATATAAGTTGGATTCATTGCCAACACTTTTTTCAGTTGATCGATATCATCCTGAGTGACTGAACTGGTCGGCAATAATTTTTTGGCATCAAACCCTTCCGAATTAGCCATGATCCCTTTCGCTTGACGTGCAGCCAAACTCATCATAGTTGATCGAACAACGCCGGGGGCGTTGTCCACTTCTTCGGTAATACGTTTGACTTTTTCCAACACTTGCGGCTGATAAATATCACCTTGCTTCGGTGTAATACCGATCACGACCATATACTTGGAGCCGAATTTTTTTTCGATCAGCTTGGTCGAGGTGATATAAGGATGCCCATTCGGTGCAAGTGCGCCTGGATCAATAATAATTTTTACACCAGATGCAAGGTATGCCAAGGCAATCGTCAAAAGCATGACCACCGTCAGTACAATACGGCGATGTCTGAGAATCCATCGCGCATATTGCTCCATCACTAGATGAGTCTTTTGAAGTGGTTTTTCGATCTCTTGCGATGATTCTTTGATGTCCTGCAATGGTTTTTTGGTCTCTGGCGATGGTTCTTCTATCTCCTGCGATGTTTTTTTGACCTCTACCGATGGCTCTTCAATCTCTTGCATTTGTGTACTCACCGCCTCATAGGTTCCACCCTTCTGAGCCAGCGCCTGAAGATTAGCAAGATCTTTCTTGAACTGGGCAAGAACCATTTTTTTTAGCAGTGCATTAGGAAATACACCAAAAAAGCCGCCCGGCTCTGCCTCAAACAACCATTCAATCCATGTACCTTCTGGATGCTGTTTGAAGCGATAAGTACCTTTGTAATAAAACGGTCCTTCTAACACTTGGAAGGCATACAATTCGTTCGGTACCAGATGTGTAATTTCACCTTTAAAGGCCAACTCACGACTAGCAAAGCTCAAATTGAGTTCATACTTGCTGCCCACACGCGGAGTAGTGTCTAGTAGCTCTGAATGCTTACATGACAATTGCCAGCTTGCATCATTGCCCGGGTTTGCAAGATATTTAAAAACCTTATCAATCTCGGCCGGTATAAGGAAAGCATGTTCTATGGTCACCATAGTGGTTCTACCTTCTTGTATTTCTTATGCAGGAATTGGATACATCTGATCAATTGTCTTGGCCACAGCCGCAACGTTCTCAGCGAACATAATCGATGAATGGTCACCAGGTAGATCCACTTGTGTAAGCGTATCTTTGATCAAATGATTCCAGCCGAGACTTTCCCCAAAATCTTCTGACTCATCTTTGGCTTTAACCAAGAGGATCGGAAAATCTTCAGGCTCTGGGAAATAGGTCTGTAGTGCGACGCCATTCGCTAAATAGGTATCAAAGTAAAGTCGGAAATCTGATGGGTTAGCATCCAGAGGTATGACATTGATGGCCTTAGCTTCTTTAAGCACATGATCAAACATGTGATCTGGACTCAATTCACGCAAGTATTGCGCTGATATCGTCAGCTTTTTGCCATAAGGCACAGCCAAATCACGAGCAAACCAAGACAAAAGCATGGCATCATCAGCATCTTCAGGCACATTCTCTGGAATTGGAGCACGTGTATCGATCATGACAATCCCTGTGACCTGTTGTCCCATTTGACGCAACTGACGACTGATCTCGTATGCAATCGCACCACCGAAACACCAGCCACCGAGGAAATAAGGTCCTTGAGGCTGCATTTTTTGCATTTCAGCAATATAGAGTGTCGCCATTTCTTCAATCGCCACTTCAGCAGCGTCTGCTTCAATCAGACCCGGAGACTGAATAGCACGTAAAGTACGGTTCGGGTTGAGATGACGCGAGAGTTCCATATAACAGAAGGTACTGCCACCAATCGGATGGAAGAGCCACAGTGGCTGTTCATAAGTTCCGCGGCGCAGTTCGATTACGATTGAAGGTTTGATTTCTTTATTTTCACGGATGATCTCCCCCAAACTCTCAACAGTTGAGTACTGTGCAAGTAAAGCAACTGATAATTCGGTACCAAATACCTTCTTGAGATGATTGACAAGTTTCACAGCCAGTAATGAATGCCCACCTAATTCAAAGAAATCATCATGTATACCAACTCGCTTGACTGACAAAATCTGCTCAAAGGTAGTACATAACTCGATTTCAATCGAATCGCGTGGAGCAACATAATCGTTGCTCTGCTCAAACACTGGCTCAGGGAATGCTTTACGATCTAACTTATTGTTAGCCGTCATTGGAAACTCATCCAATCGGATAAACGTACTTGGCACCATATAAGCCGGAAGATGGATTTGCAGAGTCTTTTTTAAACCAGCCATTTCAATGTCATATCCAGTCACATAAGCCACCAGTTTCTGATCATTGTCGGCTGTGGTCTTAACCAAGACTACGGCATCTGTAATACCATCGATCTGTTTGAGGACATTCTCGATTTCGCCTAGCTCAATACGGAATCCACGGATTTTGACCTGAAAATCCAGACGTCCATGATGAGTCAAACGCCCATCCATTCGCAGACAGACTTTATCTCCGGTGCGATAGAGTCGACCAGCATTTGGTAGGGATGGTAAAGTTCTAAATTGTGCATCTGTCAACTCAGGTCGATGCCAGTAATCGACTGCAAGACCATCGCCTCCAATCCAGAGCTCTCCCATAACACCTCGTGGAACCAATCGCTGCTGTTCATCAAGAACATAAAGCTGGGTGTTCGCCATTGGTTCGCCTAAATCAATATATTTGGCATCGGTGATGTGGGCTGCACTGGACCATACAGTCGTCTCGGTCGGGCCATAGACATTCCAAAGGCAGCTGACTTTGCTCAGTAGTTTTTCTGCGAGTACAGGATCTAGCGCTTCGCCTCCGCTAAGTGCAGTTAGATGTGGGATACCTTTCCACTCACTGTCCAAGAGCATTTTCCAAGAGGACGGCGTTGCCTGCATAACATTGATCGACTTCGCCTGCATATACTCAACCAGCAGGTTACCATCTAGAGATATCTCACGTGGGCACACATGCACCACACCGCCGTACATCAGTGGAATCAATAGTTCAACAACAGAAATATCAAACGCATAAGTCGTGATTGCTAATAACTGCATATCAGCAGTTGCGTGAAGCCTATCGTTCACAGACAACAAGAAATTAGCTATTGAAGGATGCCCAATACGCACGCCTTTAGGTTTACCTGTCGAGCCGGAGGTGTACATCACATAAGCGGTATCACCAAAGGCAAGCGTCTCACGTACTTGCTCAAGGGGAATAACACCAGCTTGATTGATATCTAGACGTGGTACAGAGACTGTAAGAGCATCCATCAAGTCAGTTTGGGTCAAGATGACTTTAGGTTCAGCATCTTCTACGATGTTATGCAGACGTTCTCTTGGGAAACTAGGATCCAACGGTACATATGCTGCTCCTGCCGCCCAGATTCCGAGGACTGCCGCGGGCAATAGCACAGTGCGGTCTACCATCAGACCTACACGATCCCCATTGGTAATACCATGTGCACGTAAATATTCAGCAATCCCAGCAATATGCTGACCTAACTCATGATAGCTGACAGCATGATCTCTAGAAGTCATAGCATGATTGTCACCACGCTCATCGATCTGCTTCAGAATCATTCCCAGTAGATCATGTCGAGGATAATCAGTCACCTGACCAGGTAGATAGCCTAGCTGAATGCCATTCGCATAATCAGGTGCGATATCTAACTCAACGATCTTACGTTCAGGATGAGCCACCATTTCCGATAGTACAACTTGCAGTAGTTGCACCATATTCTCGGCAGACTCCGCAGAAAATATTTCAGAGTTATATTTCAGTACACCAACCAGTTCACCCTGATATTCACCGCCCATTTCTAGCATAATATCTAGTTGGCCTTCTTGTTGGCGGACTGGAAAGCTTCCTAGCGTCAAGTCTTGACCAGCTAAAGTAGCTGGATTCTGGATTGGTAAGAGTAATTCTTTAAACTCATCCAAACCACCTAGACGCTCCCAAAACATTCCAACTTGAGCCAATGGGTTGATACTGCCATCACGCTTTGGTGAAACAGCTTCAACCACTCTGGAAAAAGCAACTTTTTGATGTTTAAGACTCTGTTTTAATTGTTCCTGCACCTGCTGTGTAAATTGACGTAAAGTCTGATCAGCATCGATGTCTATGTTAAGAGCAATTGTATTGACAAACTGTCCTAGTGCATTGCGCAAAGAGCGTTCAAGTCGACCTGCTACTGCTGTGGCAACGACTAGATTATTTTCATTCGATAGTTTGTTCAGCAGGATATAGAAGCCCGATAATACAAGACCGAACAAGGTAATTTCATAATCTTTCGCCAAGTTTACAAGACCAGACGATACTGACTCAGGTACACGGAAAATTACCGAGCTACCTTTATGTTGTTGCACAGCTGGACGTGGATAATCAAGTGGAATGCTATGCACATGTGGAGCATGCTTTAACGCATTTTTCCAAAACAGTAAGCTTTCATCAGCATCACCGATCACGTTGCTCTTCTGCTTATCTGCATATTGAGCGAACTCGATTCCGTTCACTACATTTGACTCTGTTACCAGTCCAAAACGCTTGCAGACATCACGCAGCAATAGACCAATCGACCAGAAATCCATTAAGGCATGATGAATCACAACTGCAATCACATAGTGATTCTGACCACGCTCATAACAATGGATACGCCACAACGGTGGCTGAGTCAGGTCAAATGGTTGCTTGGTATCCTGTTCGACTAATTTCGTCAAATCAGAAGCTTCAACATGACGAGCATCAGAGAGAATGATATTAGGATATACACGATCCCAGATGATTTGCTCGATACCCTGATCATTGGCAGGCATGCTTACACGTAGTAACGGATAATCATGTAACACTGCTTCCAAAATCTCCATCGGCTTATTGCCTAATGGCTGGTTGACCTTCACATCAAAAGCCACCACCATATTGTAGGCACTGCAAGTTGGCTCAAGACGCTGGATATACCAAATACCAAGTTGTTCTGCAGAAATCGCATGACGCGACAGAATTTTTGGTTCTAGGCTCGCAATGTTATTCATGAAGCAACTCCCTGTTGCAACTCAGAAACCAGATATTCAGCCAATGCATTGATTGTTGGGTAATCCCATAGCAGTGTCGGCTCAAGTTCCAGTTTTGTCAGATCTTCTAAGTCCCCAGACACAGACAAAGCAACGATCGAATCAAGACCATAACTGGTAAATTTTTGCTCTGGATCAATCGTCTCAGGCTCTACACGCATCTCTTTAGCTACTAGCGTACGAATGATCGCGCTCCAGTAAACTTTATCCTTATTCATGGGGTAATCTCCTCTTTAACTGGTTTGGCATCACGCGGTGCCAATGCGAAATCGATAACAGATAACATGTGGTTGGTTGAAATTCGGTCTAGCAAATCTGCTAATGTGCTTTCACGTAATGACGTAATAGGAGGAGATGTCTGCCCTTCAGCAGCATTTAGGAAAATGATCAACCATGCTCCATCCTTTAAAGCAGTCCTTAAGCCATGACGGTTAAAGACCCAGAAACCCAGCACAGCAATGCGGGCAAATAGCTCGGCGTAGCCTCGAGCGAGACTAAAACGCAACGTTTCAAACTCTTTGCTTTCCTCAGAGCTTGAAAAGTAATTCTGAATTTTTTGATCTAATGTACGCTGTTCAACGAGAAGCCGATCTGCATGCTCACGTAGCGTAGATAGCATTTCAGTAGATAACCCTACTGTGGCTTCGGCATCGTTGAGCATTTCAATGATTGTCTCCAGTGACTCCAACACCAAATCGCCATCTCGGTTGAAAATCTCAAGCCCACGGAAATCAATAGCGTCTGTCTCCACTTGTAAGTCATACAACTGGCGATAGCGTGCTTTAGCTTCAACTTGGTTGAGATGGTCGGCTTTTTTGCTACGACCTTTATTGGCAGATTTGAGCTGGAAACTCAGACTGTCTAGACAAACGGTGCTACTTCCGTCAAACACACTAACAATCAGATGGTCTCTGAATGCTTTCTGGTACATTCCATCTGCATATGCATTTCTTAAGAAGAAACGTGACCCAAGCACTGAAGAAGTGATCTTGGCAAGTGACTCTACATACTCAGGCACCAGTACCTTGACGATTGGCGACCATGTACTGAACTGATTAATACAAACGTGTAATCCGCGCGCGCCAACGAGTGATAACACCTCCGCTGCTAATAGATAGGCATAGGCTGTAGCAAGTTGCTCACGCACTAATGGAATGCTTATTACTTTTTTGTTATATAACTCGCGTTCGATAGCAAACTCGGTCGCGATTCGTAGCATCGTATCGCCAGCCCCCAGCGAGAAACTACTGCAATATGCACGCGTTACCTGTAGGGTTTTGAGTCCAAGTTCCAACCCTTGGCCCTCTTCACCGATCAAAGCATCTTTGTGAATTTCAGCGTTGTTAAAGCCAATACCACTAATATCTAAACCACGCATGCCCACTGTTGGTAGGCGGTTCAGACTATAGGTTCCTTTAGAAGCCATATGACGCTTATCAAGCCAGAATGCACTCAAACTACGTGGTCCACGATCATTCGATGTTTTAGCGATCAGGCTTAAAGAGTCTCCTAAAGTGGCGCGGTTGATTGACCATTTTTCGCCATTTAAGATGTATTTACTCTCGGCAGACTGGGCTGTCACTTCACTAGATAATAAGTCAGCACCATGCGCTTTCTCGCTATAAGCCAGTGCTGGAGCAGCACCACTTAAAATTCGACTAGCAATATTTTGACATTGATTCGCATTACCGCCGATCCATACGATCACAGACCAAGCATTCGTGCTATAGGTCGAATTAATGGTTAGATCACGTCGTGCCAACACACGATGCAGATATAGCAACTCTTCACCAATTTCCATACGACCTCCGAGCTCTGAAGGTACGTAGAAACGGTTCATACCCACCGCATTCAGAAAATCAACAGCACGCTGAGGATATTGCTCCTTCTCATCACGCTCGATGGCAGCGGACCAAGAAAAATCGTTGTTGTTATCATGTACGGAGCCTAAAATTTGCTCCAGACGAGCAGCAGACTGAAACTGCCGCAAATTGGATGTCAGTGACATGGATTTTCACTCAAATGATTAAAGGGTAAGGGTTAAAACAAAGCACTTTTCAGACGATTAAAAATCAGCGTGCGTACTTCACGTTCCTTGATCATTGAGTTGAGAAGATTGGAGCTATAACGAATCAGCTGCCCCCGCTGCTCACGATCACGGATGACTTCTAAGCCGTTTTTGACATAGTTTCGAGCAATCACCGTTCTACGGTTTGGATGGGTTAAACAAACCAATTGACCGCGTTCGATCTGCTCTTTAATTTTTCTTCTTCTAATTTTGCCGCTAGTAGTTTTGTTAATTCGGCCTTGATGTAGTAAATAGACGCCTTCTACAGGTAAGCCAATATCAGCTGTCACTTGTTCCTTGACCTGAGTTCTAATGGCTTCAAAATTGAGAGTCTTGTCTAGTGATTTCTTCTTGATCTCAAGTACAACCGTAACACCCTCAGAATCAGCAACATTCACTGCTGCAACACAACCTTTACGAACAGCAGGATGCGCCATTTCAACAGAGCACTCGATATCTTGCGGGTAATAGTTCTTGCCACGGATGATAATCACATCCTTAAGGCGGCCAGTTACATATAGGTCTCCGTCTTTGACAAAGCCCATATCACCCGTTCTCAAGTAGTGCACTTGACTCGGCTGACCCTCGTCATCAATGATAGTCGCCGCAAAAGTTTCCTGATTGACCTCTGGCTTCTGCCAGTAACCTGCTGTAACGCTCTCACCTGCTAGCCAGATTTCACCAACTTCATGAGCCGCTACTTCTTTACGGGTATGCGGATTGACAATACGGCAATCAATATGTGCCGAGATCTTGCCACAGCTCACCACTTGCACGGCGGTCTGATCTTGACTGGCCTGTATCAGATTGGCATTTAACTTGTCACGATCGATTGAAATTGCATTGAGAGGACCAGTCACACCACTAACTAAAAGCGTAACTTCTGCCAGTCCATAGCATGGCAAGAAAGTATCTAGTTTCAGTTCCGACTGGGTATTGAACTTTTCCATGAAGCGTTGCATGACGTGAGCCTTGATTGGCTCAGCGCCATTAAACAGCACCCGTAAACGACTCAGATCAAGCGATGCAGCCTGCTCATCAGAGATGCGGTGCAGACATAATTCATAAGCAAAGTTTGGTCCACCAGTAATCGTGACACCTTTTTCACTGATAAATTGCAACCATTTTAGAGGCTTACGAATAAAATCTAGCGGTGACATGACATAGCAAGTCAGGCCCACATACACAGTTTGCAAAACTGAACCAATCAACCCCATATCGTGGTAAACAGGCAGCCATGTAAGACCAATATCTTCAGGTTGTGTGCCAAAAGCTTCAGCAATCATGACTTCATTTGCCATAATATTCTTATGGGTAACAATTACCCCTTTAGGCCAACCTGTTGATCCCGAAGTGTATTGCAGGAAGCAGATATCTTTTTCAGTAATAAGCGGGAAATCTTTTTGTACCAAATCACGCTGTAGCTCAGCATCAACGGCATGTAATATTAAGCTTTCATTTTGAGCTTTTAGTGTGATCAGACCTGATAGCTCAAGAATTTTTTTGGTGGTGAGTACTATTTTTGGCTCACAGTCATTCATAATATTCAAAATATTAGAAAAACCATTACGATTAAAAGGTAGGCTGACGGGTACCGCGATAATTTTAGCTTTTAGACAGGCAAAGAACGATACGATAAAGTCCAACCCAGGTTCAAATAGCAACACAGCGCGATCACCACTGTCTACAAGATTCATTAATACCTGAGCTTGATGTTGAACCCGAGCGTTCAAATCTTTATACGTAAGAGACTGAATACCACCCGATTGACGCCCTAAATACTCGAAAGCAACCTTACTTCCATTTAAATTTGCGTGGGATTCCAATGTTGCAATGATATTATCCGTATCCATTACAGCCATAACTTACTCCGATTAATTATAATGCACCCTTAAAATTCGCTAATTTAGAAATTACATTTCTCGTCGGGGCTTTTAATAAAAATGAATATACTTTTTGTTTAAAATATAAATTCACATTATATTTTATGTGTGGGTGCCATTTATTACACCTGTAAGTGCTTACAGGTTGGCCTATATTTATAAAAATCGAGAAACTGGACACCTTTTATAAATTGTCTTACTCATTTCTATTTTTTATTTTTTCAATTAGATTAAAAATTAAATTCATTTTTATCTTTACTTTTTTAGTATTAAACAAGTATATAAAAGCTTTCAATCCATAAGCGAATTCTTAGCTCGTATAATTCTTTTATTGATATTTTAGTTTTTGATTTTTTGAGATTTAATTTCTTATAGCAATAAGCCATTTAAGTATAGATTAACAATCCACCTATATTATTCATTTAAAAATAAATCATACTTCAACATTATAATTTCTTACAAACAATATATAATTTTACAAATCAATATAATTAACTTTGACTTTCATATAAGATCATGAATAACAAAATAATATAGAACTAAATTTTCCCATTCGGTTTAATTTCAAAATAAAACTCAGATAAATAACTTTTATAATAAGTTGTGGTAATAATTAATTTAAAATATAAATATTACAAGTATTTACTTTATTCAAATGTATTATTTATACGTATATTTTTATAAAAGTCCTAACATCACAGCTCGAATAGCTGCTGAAATTTTATTATTCACATTTAACTTCTGCATTGAATTTCCGAGGTGAAAATTTACTGTTCTTTCAGTGACCCCTAGAATCTGGGCAATTTCTGCTGACGTTTTACCCTCAGCAGTCCAACGCAGTGCCTCTTTTTCTCGGTTCGTTAAATAAAGATTAAACTGAGCGAATTCCACCTCATTTACAACTTTAGCAATGCTAGAATGCACGGTTTGAGACAACCAATACATATTTGTATATTGTGACTTTTGCTCTTTTTCCGACAATTGGTCATTGGATCTTGCGAGTGTTAGCATCCCTCTGGTTCCAATAAAGTCACGGCTTGACTGAGCCCAACCGATATTAAGGCCATAAGAGCGCGCCTCCTCCCAGAAATCTTTTTCTTCTTGTGTCTTTGCAGATTGGCTCGACCAGACAAGAGGTTGAAGTGATACCATACAATGCTGCACAGTTGGATCTACCTTCACATAATGCTGTTCCACATAACGCTTTTGCCATGCTTCTGGATAATTATTCAACATAATCGTTTTTGGTTCAGCAATAGATAATGGTGACTGCATACCATAAGCACAATAATCAAATCCAAGCTTTGAAGCTGTAGATTTAACGATCTCAAACAGCTGATATTCATTTTTTACGATCAGAAATTCTGATAATAAATCCTCTTGCCAATTTTCCATCTACTCTCATTAGACTCCATTCACAAATCATTTTTTGTTCAGTTGCATATTGTGAATTCAAACAATCCAATTGAAGCGTAGGTCTCTTCGTTTACCTTTATTTCAACAAAGCTTTTAGATACCTAATTTTATTTATCTGATTTCTCAATTTCAGATTTTGAATTCATCATCTAATTAACAACTCTTTTAAGCCAAATATAGTTACAAATTATTCAGACAAACTAAATTTATGAGAGCTTCTAAGGTTGTTATATTCCATGTGCGGATTATGCTTGAAAAATTAAATTTTACAGGATGCATTTTATTCCAAAAAATAAGTATTTTAAAAAAGATCAGAAGATCTATTAATTATTATTAATATTCAGTTTTCATTAATTTAATTAAACAATATTTTCTATCACCTATCTAGCCGATATAATTTTACCAATTATTATACAAAGAAACTAAACACACCTTTAATAATTTAATAAATCAAGCAATTACATTATAACTCACCTTACTTAGGATTATTATTTTAACAATAAGACTTTATGCATACTAAAAGATCTACAACAACTCCAATCTATCTAGCATTTTTTAAAAGGCATTTTGCATATTAAAACTACAAAATTCTCGTTTTTTCATAAGTAAGCCTTAAAGGCTGAATAACTCTCTAGTAAGAACAGCTTAACGGTGTATGCCATACAATTACATTTAACCTGTTAAACATAACAGTATTTTATTGGCAATAATTTATGTTATTTATCCATTGAACCCCAATTCAAGTCACTTGAACAGGTAGCATGGTCACCATCTCCCCTCATTTCTCAATATCAGCAGATGGTTTTATTCGACTGAATGAAAGCCAGCTTATGAACTATCCACTCCAACATCTCATATCTATTGTTGAATCAACACAAATTGAAGATTCTCAAATTCTCTATTATGGTTTTACTGAATGGGCAACATCACTGACCCCAGCTTTAAGTACGGGATGGGATTGGGAATTTATTGAGTACAATGGCATCACGAGTATAAAAAGAATTGGACTGCCTCGAAGCAATATTATGCTTGTTGATGTATCTGGTACAGATATTGGATTTGAAGTTACTGAAACACTAATTGAAAAGAAAATCGATACTTTGTTCTGGGAACAGTTCATTTATGCTCAAATCAATACAACCCAAACAACGGCTAAATTAACTCCATATTTCTCTTAGAAACCTGTAAATTCTTACAGTTACCGCTTCCCCACCTGTTAAGTAAAGTCACTTGAAAAATAAGTGGAAGCACTTGTAATGAATGTTATTGCTGGATTTCAAAATAATTTTTCAGAAGGCCTATATACTAAATTTAAAAATTACCGCTATAGGGTATTTGTTGAATATTTAGGTTGGGAGTTGAACTGTCCTAATAATGAAGAACTAGATCAGTTTGACAAAGTCGATACCGCCTATGTCGTCGCTCAAGATAGAGAATCTAATATTATTGGTTGTGCCAGATTACTACCGACTACTCAACCTTATTTACTTGGTGAGATATTTCCTCAATTACTTAATGGAATGCCTATTCCTTGCTCACCAGAAATTTGGGAGTTATCAAGATTCTCAGCCGTAGATTTCTCGAATCCGCCATCTTCAGCTAGTCAAGCTGTGTCATCGCCCGTCTCTATTGCAATTCTGCAAGAATCTATCAACTTTGCAAGAGAACAAGGTGCAAAACAACTCATAACCACCTCTCCTCTGGGGGTAGAACGGTTATTACGTGCTGCGGGTTTTCGTGCTCATCGTGCAGGCCCACCCATGGTTATTGATGGATATGCGATGTTTGCATGCTTGATTGATGTTTAATTTCTTATTTGGGACTCATACTATTTTTGGCATGAGCCCCAATTTTTATATAGTTAGGTAGCAATACGACTAAGAAACATTAATACCTATTAATCAATTTTGGTTTTTAAATTTAAATTCGACTTTTTATAATAAGTTTCATCCGTTTTAGCACTCCAATCGCGCGGCATAAATGACGTCGATATAATTGCGACTACAGCCATACTTCCAATATAAAGCATAATTAGATATGGATTACCCTGCCCGACACTCAATAATTTAGTAGCAATCATCGGTGCCAAACCACCACCTAATACACCAGCCAACTGTACCGAAATCGAGATTCCGCTATATCGAATTTCTGCCGGAAATTGACGGGCAAAAAGCTGAGCTTGTGGTGCGTACATAATTGGGAACACAACGCCAATTGCTAAAACAATTGCTGTCCACACTAATACCGGATCTTTTGTATTGAGCATGGTAAAAAATGGATAGCAGTAAAGCGCCAGTATGCATAGGCCAAACATAAACATATTGCGTTGGCCGACTTTATCTGACAAATGTCCACATAACGGCGTCATAAATAAAATCACGGCTGCGCCGCAAATGGTGGCAAATAAAATGTCTTGGCGTGGAATTCCAAGTTGTGCAGTGGTATAAGCCAATGTAAATGTTGAGGCAATATAGAACCATGCATTCTCGGCAGCGCGAGCCAAAATAATAGTGATGAGTTGCTTTGGATGGTTTTTAAAAACCTGTAGAGCAGGAACTTTGACTTCTTCAGACTGTTGTTTTACTTTTTCGAAATCTGGTGACTCTGGCACTTTTACACGAATATACCAACCTACTGCCAGTAAAATAATACTGGCAAGAAATGGTAAACGCCAACCCCAGCTAAACAGCGCTTCTTCAGGTAATAACGACACCAGACCCAACGCGATTGAGGCTAGCATTAAGCCACCACCTGTACTAGCTTGAGGCAAGCTTCCCCAAAACCCTTTACCGCCTTCGGGTGCATGTTCAACGGCCATCAGTACAGCACCGCCCCATTCACCGCCCATTGCCATCCCTTGAATGAATCGCAAGACAACCAAGCCAATCGCAGCCCAATATCCAATTGATTCATAAGTCGGTAATAAGCCAATCAGTACGGTTGGGATCCCCATGAGCATCAAGGTCAGTAGCAACATCGATTTACGGCCAATCTTGTCACCAAAATGACCAAAGACTAAGCCGCCTAATGGTCTTCCAATAAATCCAACGGCATAGGTGGCAAATGCAGCAAGCACGCCGGTAAGTGCATCCAGATTTGGGAAAAATAACTTATTAAAAATGAGCGCTGCTGCCGCACCGTAAATAAAAAAGTCATACCATTCAATGGTGGTGCCGACCATGCTAGAGATACCTGCTAATCGATGTGACGACTTTTTAGTATTTGAACCGTTTCCATGTATTGATTGCATCGTAATATCCTTTTTAGATTTTCTTGTTTTATCTTTTTTATGCTTATGACCAGCCCTGACCATAAGCATTTTCAGGTCTCGCTTTTTCTCCTTAAGCTTTTTATATTTTTGTAATTCGGTTTAGCTCAATTTTTCTAAAATTGGCTCAAATTTCGAATTACGTTCTTGCCACTGTGGTTGTTTGTCTTTATCGACAATGAGAGCGCGGACACCTTCAATAAAGTCACCGTGCTCAAACCAGATATCCTGTAAATCACGTTCAAGCTGCATGCACTGAGGTAAAGAGAGCCCTCGACCTAAATGTTGCAGTTTTAAACTGGTTTGCTTGGCAATAAATGAGCGTTGCTGCAAAATGCTGAGCATCTTGCTTGCCCAAGTCTTTAAGCTTTCATCTTGTTCATTTTCAAGACTTTGCTCGATTTCATCTAAATGCTGATATCCGAAGTGTTTACGGATACCTTCCGCCAATTGTTTTAATTCACTTTCGGCAGGGCGAGTAATAAATCGGGTAATGATGCGTTCAATTCCCTCTTTGCTTAAACTTGGCGCGTCAACGAGAGCATCTTGCAAAGCTTGTAACTGCTCGCTTGGCACATGGTAGTCAATTAAATCGAGGTAAAGCGCATCACTACTGCTGATCTGCTCACCCGTAATGGCCATATAAACACCAATATCATCAAGGCGAGAAAGGAAATGAGTTGCACCAACATCTGGGAAAAAGCCAATCGCTGTTTCAGGCATGGCAAATCTGGATTTTTCACTGCTCACCACAATGTGGCAAGCCTGAGCCAAGCCAAAACCACCACCTAATACATAGCCATCAAGCACAACAATGATTGGCTTTTCATATTCACGCAGTATATTTAGCATTTTATATTCGGCACTAAAGTAGCCTTTGTAATCGGCTGTGCCATTTTTATAACTGTCATAGAGATAGCGGATATCTCCACCTGCACAGAAGGCTTTTGGGCTATTTGACTTAATTAACACTGCCTGAACAGCAGCATCATTTCGCCACAGTTCCAATTGGGCGCCAATACTTTTAATCATATCTAGCGACAATGCGTTGAGATGAGTCACACGGTCTAAGGTAATAATGCCCAACTTACCTTGTTGCTCAATCATTAAGTGATTTTCTGTATTCATTTTATTGATCTCTTATTGATTTTTAAAATTTGGTTTTCGTTTTTCAACAAAAGCCTGCATGCCTTCTTTTTGTTCAAATGTTGCAAATATTGAATGGAACATACGTCTTTCAAAACGTAAGCCTTCAGTGAGGTTCACCTCAAAAGCGCGGTTGATGGTTTCTTTAAGCATCATGTTTGCAGTTAAAGATCGTGCCGCAATTTTTTCAGCGGCTTGCAAGGGTTGTTCAAGTAATTCTTCTTTACTAAATACACGCGCGACTAAACCACTTTGCTCTGCTTCTACAGCGCCCATTTGACGAGCGGTAAGACACATTTCCATTGCTTTGGCTTTACCAATCGCATGGGTTAAGCGTTGTGTGCCACCAATACCCGGAATTACACCTAAAGTGACTTCGGGTAAACCAAACTTGGCGTTATCAGCACAATAAATAAAATCACACATCAGCGCCAACTCACAGCCACCACCCAATGCATAGCCACTCACCGCTGCAATTAGAGGTTTACGGCGCTGCGCAATACGGTCTGCAAGATGAAAAAAATCATCTAAATAAATATCAGGAAATGCCAAATCAGCCATTTCTTTAATGTCGGCCCCTGCGGCAAAAGCTTTTTCTGAGCCTGCCAATACGATGCAGCCAATTTCACGATCTTTTTCGAGCTGATCTAATGCCTGATTAATTTCACTAATTAATTCACTGTTTAAGGCATTGAGCGCTTGAGGGCGATTTAATGTAATCAGTCCAACCCCATTACGCTTTTCTAATAAAATACTTTGCCACTGCATTACTTATTCCTTGTTCTGATTTTATAGACTACGTGCAATCACTAAACGCTGGATATCACTCGTACCTTCGTAAATTTGGCAAATACGGGCATCACGATAGATACGTTCAATTGGAAAGTCTCTGAGATAGCCATAGCCACCAAACACTTGTAGTGCGCTCGAACATACGCGTTCAGTCATTTCTGAAGCGAATAACTTAGCCATTGAAGCTTCATTGAGACACGGTTGACCTGCTTCTTTTAAACGCGCAGCGTAGTGAACCAGTTGTCTCGCCGCTTCGATTTCTGTTGCCATGCTAGCAAGGCGAAACGCGATGGTTTGATGCTCAAAAATTGGTTTTCCAAAAGTAATACGTTCTTTTGCATAACGAGTTGCTTCTTCGAGCGCCGCACGTGCTAGACCGACTGCTTGTGCAGCAATACCAATACGTCCACCTTCTAAATTGGCGAGAGCAATTTTCAGACCTTCACCTTCTTTACCCAGCATGAGACTTTTATGGATGCGTACATCCGTCAGCGCAATTTGGCAGGTATCTGAAGCATGCAGACCCAGTTTTTCTTCAACACGAATCACTTCATAGCCCGGTGTTTCGCGTGGGACTAAAAAGGCACTAATACCTTTTTTGCCCGCGCTCGGATCGGTCACGGCAAACACAATAATGACGCCGGCATTATTACCCGAGGTAATAAACTGCTTTGCACCATTTAAAATGTAATCGTCACCATCTTTCACTGCTCGGGTTTTAATGGCTCCCGCATCTGAGCCAGTATGCGGTTCGGTTAAAGCAAAAGCGCCAATCATTTCACCTTGCGCTAAAGGTTTTAAAAAGCGCTCTTTTTGCTCGTCAGTACCAAATTTTAAAATAGGCACACAACCAACCGAGTTGTGTACGCTCATGATGGTTGAGGTTGCGCCATCTGCTGCCGCAACTTCTTCAAGCGCCAGTACATAGGCTAAGTTACCCGTGTCAGAACCACCCCATTGCTCTGGAACAAGCATTCCCATAAAACCGAGTTGCCCCATTTGAGTCAGAGTATCTTTCGGGAATGTCCCGTCTCGATCCCAATCGCTAGCATTAGGCTTAATTTGTTCTTGGGCGAAACTTTTCGCCATATCATGAATGAGTAATTGTTCTTCGGTAAATTGCATTATTATTTCCTTTACCCTGCTTTAGCTTGTTGTTTAGCAATTTCTTGATTACGCAATAAAAAGCGCTGAATTTTGCCACTTGGAGTTTTAGGTAATTCACTCACAAATTCAACTAAACGTGGGTAAGCATGTGCAGAAAGTCGTCTTTTAACAAATTGGCTGAGTTGTTCAGCAAGTGTATCGGAAGGTTGAGCATCCGCAGCTAAAATTACGAAGGCCTTAACCACTTCGGTACGGTCCGGATCAGGCACACCAATCACTGCTGCTTCAATCACAGCGTCGTGTTCAAGCAAAGCACTTTCTACATCGAAAGGCCCAATACGATAGCCCGATGTAGTGATTACATCATCACTACGACCAACAAAGCTCATGCTGCCATCGGCATGAAGCTCAGCAGTGTCGCCAGTTAAATAGTAGTGACCCACGAAAGGCGATTTTCGGCTTTCTTTATAGCCGCCGAACCACATCATTGGAGACTGGCTAATATCGACTGCTAAAATTCCTGGGGTGTCCGCTGGAAGTTCTTCACCTTGTTCATTGACAATCGCAACACGGTAGCCCGGACTTGGGAAACCTGCTGAACCAGCATGAATTTCATGTTTTAAACCATGATGATTACACACCACCATGCCCACTTCAGTTTGCCCATAGTGGTCATAAATCGGAGCATCAAGCACTTGTTTAAACCAGCGTATTACTTCTGGATTCAGCGGCTCGCCTGCACTACTCACTACACGGAACTGCCCTTTTAACGGCGCCATTTGTGCTTGATCAGCCGCCATCATCATACGGTAAGCCGTTGGTGCACCTGCCAAGTTGTTAACTTTATAATCTTTCACAATTTGGCATAGGCTATCTGTGCTGAAACCACCCTCATAGAACAAAGTAGCGTGACCCAAGAATAACGGCCCAGTAATCGCATAGTAGAGACCATACGCCCAACCCGGATCAGCAATATTCCAAAACGAATCTTCTTCGGTTAAACCAATGGCATCTTGCATATATCGACCAAAGGCAATTAGTGCTTTTAATGGCACTTCCAATGGTTTAGCAGGACCTGTAGTGCCTGAAGTAAACATGAGCAAGAAAGGATCTTGGATGCTACGCATGACCAGATCGCATTGATCAGACTGCTGTTTCACTTCATTCCAAAAGTTAAAATCGCCTGCTTTAAGGGGAGTACCTTGTGCGTCGGCGACAGTCACAATTGCAGGGCAATTTTCAATTTCATCAAGCTTGCTACGGTTGCCCATATCGGTCACCACCAGCTTACTTTGTGCAAGCTGAATACGGTGCTCAATCGCTTTTGGGCCAAACGCAGTAAAGAGTGGTTGATAGACTGCACCAATTCGCCAAGCTGCAAAAATAGTCACGATCAATTCAGGTGTTCTTGGTAATAGACCTGAAATACGGTCGCCTGCTTTTACACCTTGTGATTTTAGAAAGTTGGCAAACTGACTTGACCACTCTTTTAATTCACGGAAGGTATATTGCTCTTTTCGTCCATCTTTTCCTTGCCAATACAGTGCAATTTTGTCGCCATCTGCGTGTCGATCACAGCATTCATAACAAGCATTTAAGGCATCAAGTGAACCTGATAACATCTGTTTTGCAGTGCTTTCCAAATCGAAAGTCTGTGCAGCATTTTGATAATCCATCATATCTTTTCCCTCAGTCCGGATTTGTTGTTATTCACGACAGGGTTTATGTGTTTAAAGCCATCCTTTGGCTTTACCGTTATGCCTCTTGTGGCAGGTATTGCTGAATAATGCTCGAAAAATCGAGATTGGCATTACCGCGCATGCACATTTGCTGATACAGCTGTTGCACCATGCCACCTAATACGACTGGCTGTTTGACTTGGCCTGCCGCTTCTACTGCAAGACCCAAATCTTTTAGCATCAGCTGAGTTGCAAAGCCGTCTTGGTAACCTCGAGATGCTGGCGCATTTTCATTAATATGCGGCCATGGGTTACATACGTCCGAGCTCCAGCAACGACCGCTTGAGGTGTTAATGACGCCTGCCAATGCTTGTGGGTCGATGCCCAGCTTTACACCGAGTGCCATACCTTCGGCAACAGCAGCCATTGAAATACCTAAAATCAGGTTGTTGCAGATTTTGGCAATTTGACCTGCGCCGACATCACCACAATGAACAATATTTTTGCCCATGTGGCTAAGCACAGGTTTTACTTCGTTAAAGGTTTGATCATCGGCACCCACCATAAAGGTTAAGGTTCCTGCTTGAGCACCAATGGTTCCACCAGAGACGGGTGCATCACAGATTTTAATATTTTTACTATGCGCAACAGCAGCAATGTCTTTAATGGTTTGTGGGTCAATGGTACTGCTATCAATGCATAAGCTACCTGCTTTTAGCACTTCTAAAACACCATTTTCACCCAAGTAAACTTCTTTAACATGCTTGGCCGCAGGCAACATGCTAATGACCACATCAGCTTGTTTTGCTGCTGCCTGCGGGCTGTCGCAGACCACACCACCTGCCTCGGCAAAGTGCTGAATCGCAACTTCACTGAGGTCATATCCATAAACATTGAGTCCGGCTTTAAGTAGGTTATGAGCCATTCTGCCGCCCATATTGCCTAGACCGATAAAGGCGATATTCATCCGTGATCCCCTTAACGTAAACTAATGGTTGTATTTACACCGCCAACTTCATGGCTATCTTCAAACCAGCGACTGGTAATGGTTTTAGTTTGAGTGTAGAACTGCACAGCTTGTTTGCCGTACGGCCCCAAATCACCCAGTTTTGAACCTCTTGAACCGGTAAAACTAAAGAAAGGCACTGGTACAGGAATTGGAATATTGATACCAACTTGACCAATATCAATTAAGTTTTGGAAAGTACGTGCAATCGCACCGCTTTGTGTGAATAGACCTACACCGTTACCAAATGGGTTGGCGTTGATAAGCGCAATCGCTTCATCAAGTGTGTCGACACAAATAATTGAAAGAACTGGACCAAAGATTTCTTCTTTATAAATACGCATGTCGGTATTTACGCCACTAAAAATCGTTGCCCCCACGAAGTTACCTGACTCATAACCTTGTACTTGAACATCGCGACCATCGAGTAGCAACTCTGCCCCTTGCTCAACACCGCTATTAATTAAGTCGAGCACTCGCGCTTTAGCACGTTTTGAAATCACTGGCCCAATGTCAGTATTTGGTTCATGGCCTGCATTTACTTTTAAAGTTTTAGCTTTTTCAACTAACTCTTGAATCCACTGTTTGCTGTCACCGACCATGACTGCAACCGACAATGCCATACAACGTTGTCCTGCTGCACCAAACGCTGCACCCACTAGAGCATTTAAGGTTTGTTCTTTATTGGCATCAGGCATCACCACAACATGGTTTTTTGCACCCATCATCGACTGGACGCGTTTACCATGTTGACCTGCAAGGTTATAAACATGAGTGCCGACTGCTGTTGAACCTACAAATGAAATCGCTTTAATGTCTTTATGCGTACACAAACGGTCAACCACTTCTTTACCGCCATGCACAACGTTAAGCACACCTGCTGGAACACCTGCTTGAATCGCAAGCTCAACCAGCATCATGGTTGATAACGGATCTTGTTCTGATGGTTTTAAAACAAAGGTATTGCCGCACACGATTGCCATTGGGAACATCCAAAGTGGAATCATGGCAGGGAAGTTAAACGGTGTAATACCCGCACAGACACCCAAAGGTTGCTGCAATGTGTAAGTGTCTACACCACGCGCAACACCTTCAACGTATTCACCCATTTGCAAAGTACCAACTGAACACGCATGTTCCACGACTTCTAAACCACGTTGAATATCGCCTTCTGCATCTGCCAAAGTTTTGCCTTGTTCAGCCGTTAGTACTTGTGCAATTTCTTTCATGTTGGCACGGATTAAGTCTTGTAGCTTGAGCATGATGCGCATACGTGCCTGAATTGGAGTCTGACGCCAAGAAGCAAAAGCATCTTGTGCAGCTTGAATAGCAGCGTCAACTTCTTTAACCGTTGCAAATGGTACGCGACCAATCACTTCCTGAGTCGCAGGATTAACAATGTCTTGCCATTCCTGTGTTTCAGATTCGATAAAATTTCCGTTAATGAGTAATTTAGCGGTTTCCAATTCGATTTTTTGGATTGTGTTCATAACCTCTCCGTAGGCCATATTTTTATTGTGTTCAATTATTAGAAAATACTTTTTGATCGTATTTTCTTTATTTCAGTTTCAATTGAGACTAGCAAAGAAAACTTTGACCACCAACGGAAATTCATGCACGATTGTTGTGCAAATATGCACAAGGATGACAACAAAAATGAAAGTGGATTGGGATCATCTACATTTTTTTCTGGTTTTAGCTCGGACTAAAACTTTGACCAATGCTGCGCGGATTATTGGTGTTGAGCACAGTACGGTGGCTAGACGGATTCAGGCCCTAGAACTTGCTTTGGGTACAACGCTGTTTAAGCGTGAAGCGACAGGTTATGAGTTGACACTCGAAGGGATGGCACTGGTTCCTCGAGTTGAGCAAATGGAACAGGCTTTCTTACAAATTGAAAAACCACATCAACCTTTGCAAGGTCGTGTGCGAATTGGCACACCTGAAGGTTTTGGCACTGCGTTTTTAGCCCGCTTACTGGCTGAGTTCTCTATTCAATATCCATTGCTCACCATCGATCTGATTCCAGTACCGAAAATGATTAAACTCTCACACCGTGAGGCAGACATTGTGGTGTCAATTGATCGTCCAACGTCTGGCCCTTACATCATTACGCGATTATCAGATTATTGTTTAAAAATTTATGGTAGCAAAAACTATCTGGCCCAAAACCCGCCTATCCGAGCCTTAGAAGATTTAACCCAACATCGCTTTGTGAACTATATTGATGATCTGGTATATAGCCCCGAGTTGTACTGTTTAGAACGACTCCCTTTAAAACTGAATGCTAACTTCCGTAGTAGCAGTATTTTGGCTCAACAACTTGCGGTGAGTGCTGGCGCAGGACTTGCGATTTTGCCCAAGTTTTTGGCAGATGATAAACCGGAACTTGAAGAAGTGTTAGAACAACAAGTTCGCTTTACCCATACGTTTTGGATGCTGACCTTTGTTGATTTACAACATGAACCACGCATTAAGTTAGTTTGGGATTATCTACGTAAACAAGCTGACAAATATCAGCATTTGTTGGTTGATTAAAGAACCTAAATAAAAAAGCCAATCATGATCGATTGGCTTTTTTAAAATCATTTATAGTTCATTAAACGAGTTCTTGGTCTAATTTTTTGATGCGTGGCTTATAGAACACAAAATAAGTTACGCTTAAAACCACCAACCATAGTGGACTCACGTATACCGCTTTTAATGTATCTGGCTCTAGTGCCAAAATCACTAAAGTAAACAAGAAAAATGCAATGACAACATACGCCATCAACACCCCACCCGGCATTTTAAAGGTCGATTTAGCATGTAACTCCGGACTTAACTTACGGTAACGTAAATAGCATGCCATGATCAGAAGCCATACACTAATAAAGAGAATCACACAGAGTGAACTTGCCAAAGTAAATGCTTCCATCGTGTTTGGAACAAAGTACTGAAGCACCGCTCCACCCATAATGAAAATACATGAGAAGATTAAGCCGTTTGATGGCACTGCACGTTTTGATAAACGACCCAATGCGCTCGGCGCTTGACCGTCTTTTGATAAACCGAACAGCATACGGCTCGTTGAAAATACACCGCTGTTCATTGAAGACATCACCGAAGACAGTACAACCAAGTTCATGATAATTGCAGAAATAGGAATACCTGCATTTAAGAACAACTCAACAAAAGGACTCTTATCTGCACGAATATGATTCCAAGGTGTCACTGACATCACCACAAAGAGTGCCAACACATAGAATAGGATAATACGTAACGGAATAGCATTAATTGCTTTTGGCAGATTTGTTTGTGGATCTTTCGTTTCAGCAGCAGTTGTACCAATCAATTCAACACCAATGAAAGCAAACACGGCAATCTGAAAACCTGCCAAAAATCCGCTTACACCTTTTGGAAATATGCCACCATGAGACCAGACATTACTGATGCTCACCACATCACCGTGAGGAGCTTGGAAATGAGTGAGAATCATGTAGCCACCCACTCCAATCAAGCCAATAATGGCCAAAATCTTAATGAGTGCGAACCAGAATTCAACTTCACCAAATAGCTTAACGGTAAGAAGGTTAAGCCCTAAAATGAATAGTACACAGCCTGAACTAATCATGGCTTGTTGCATGGGGGAGAAACTGGCACCTTCGGGCAGCCAGAAACTTAAATAGTTAATGACCGCAGACAAATCAGCAATACCGACCAGTACCCAGCCTAACCAATAAGTCCAGCCTATATAATAGCCAGCCCATGGTCCGATCAAATCATAAGCCATATCGACAAATGATTTGTAATGTAAGTTGGCAAGCAGTAGTTCACCCAATGCACGCATCAGAAAAAAGAACATACCACCAATTATCATGTAGATAACGAGGATTGAAGGACCTGCGAGGGAGATGGTTTTGCCCGAGCCCATAAATAAGCCGGTTCCAATTGCACCGCCAATTGCAATCATTTGTAGATGGCGATTATTTAATTTCCGTTGTAAATGATCAGGGGAGCTTGCCTCATCAGAATGATGAACCATTGTCATATTAGAAGTCCTTTTTATATTTTGCTTAACTTAAATCAGCAACCTATAGGGAGAAAAACGAACCGTATATCGTGGGTTGCTGAGTCTATACCTCAGGACAAGATGTTCAAGTATATTTTTTCCTTAATTGATAAATCGTTTGTCCTGATTTTTTTAAGTCACATTATTTATGTACTGCCTTCACGGCAATTTTAATTAATCAATCTGGGTTTCCAGATTAGCCGAAGTGTAGCATGTGATCCTGCTATATGTACTTTTCCAATACCCTCCAAACTGCTCTATTGATCCAAAAATAAACAATATTATTCCGATAAAAAATCTAATAAAAATAAAAAAAGCCAATCATGATTGATTGGCTTTTTAATAAAACTTAATGATCGTTGACGAGTTCACGTCCTAGTTTTTTCATACGTGGTTTATACAATACATGATAGGTAACACCTAAAATGACTAGCCATACTGGACTGACATATAGAGCTTTCAATGTATCTGGCTCTAATGCCAAGATGACTAAAGTGAAAAGCATGAATGCCAAAACAACATAACTCATCCAAACGCCACCTGGCATTTTGAATGTTGATTTTTCATGTAATTCAGGACGTAATTTACGGTAGCGTAAATAGCAGACCATGATGAGACTCCAGACACTAATGAATAGAATCACACAGAGTGAACTTGCTAAAGTAAATGCTTCCATTGTGTTTGGAACAAAGTACTGAAGCACCGCTCCGCCCATGATAAACGTACAAGAGAAAATCAAACCATTTGAAGGAACTGCGCGTTTTGATAAACGACCAAATGCACCCGGTGCCTGACCATCTTTTGATAATCCAAACAACATACGACTGGTTGAAAACACACCGCTGTTCATTGAAGACATGACCGAAGATAGCACCACCAAGTTCATGATGATTGCAGAAACCGGAATACCCGCATTTAAGAACAACTCAACAAACGGACTTTTATCTGCACGAATGTGATCCCAAGGGGTTACCGACATCACAATAAACAGTGCCAATACATAGAACAAAATAATACGTACCGGAATCGCGTTAATTGCTTTCGGTAAGTTCTTCTGCGGGTCTTTGGTTTCAGCAGCTGTTGTACCTACGAGTTCCACCCCGACAAAAGCAAATACAGCAATCTGGAATCCTGCCAAGAAGCCTTCTGTACCTTTCGGGAATAAACCGCCATGCGACCAAACATTACTAATGCTTGCAACAGCGCCTTGCGGAGCTTGGAAATGGCTGAAAATCATGTAGCCGCCCACTCCGATCAGACCAATAATCGCCAAGATCTTAATGAGAGCAAACCAGAATTCAATTTCACCAAATAGGCGTACTGTTAAGAGGTTAAGACCCATCACAAACAACACACAACCTGCGCTAATCATGGCCTGCTGTATTGGTGAGAAACTTGCGCCATCGGGTAGCCAGAAACCTAAATAGTTAATGACTGCTGAAAGGTCCGCAATACCCACCAGCACCCAACCTAACCAATAAGTCCAGCCCAAATAATAACCAGCCCAAGGACCAATCAGGTCATGAGCCATATCAACAAAAGATTTGTAATGCAGATTTGCAAGGAGCAACTCACCCATTGCACGCATTAAGAAAAAGAACATTCCTCCAATAATCATATAGATCAAAAGGATTGAAGGACCTGCGAGGGAGATAGTTTTGCCCGAACCCATAAATAGGCCGGTTCCAATTGCACCGCCAATAGCAATCAGTTGTAAATGACGGTTAGACAGTTTTCGTTGCAGATGATCAGGAGAATTTTCCGTATCTGAATGACGAGCCGTTGTCATATTAAAATTCCTTTTTGAATTCCTTTGTTAAGATCAGCAACCTACGGCGAAAATTGAACCGTATGCCATAGGTCACTGAATCTGTTCACCAAAAATGACTGGTTAAACCGTATCTATCTTCCTTCTGTTAGATACATCATCATTTTTGGAGTAAAAACGAATTACTTTTGTGCTGCCGTCACGGCAATTTCAATTAACCAATCTGGATTGACCAAATCGGCCTGAATTGTGGCACGCGATGGAGCAACACACCCTTTTAACCAGTCAACCCAAATTGCATTTACGGTTGAAAAGTCAGAAAGATTTTTCAAATAGAGCTGTGCAGAGAGCAAACGAGATTTATCTGTATTGGCTAACGCCAAAAGTTCATCAATCGTTGCAAGAATTTCACGAGTTTGGCCTGCCACATCTTGCTCGGTATTTTTAGGCACCTGACCTGACAGATAAACCACTTTGTTAAAAACAGTCACGGCACTCATGACTTCGTTAGTATTGACCTTTTGTATATCTGAATTCGACATTCGGATTTCCTTATACCTGATTAATAAATTGAACACGGGCGGTGACAGCACACATCAGTTCATAGCCCACCGTACCGGAAGAAACTGCGACATCATCAATAGGTAAAACAACACCTGTACTTGATTGGCCCCAGAGCACCACTTCGCTACCAACTTTGGCATTTTCAATGCCCGTTAAATCGACTGCCAACATATCCATGCTGACACGACCAATTGTGCGAGTGCAGACTGAGTCCACTAAAACAGGCGTACCTGTTGGTGAAATACGTTGATAACCATCAGCATAGCCACAAGCGACAATTCCAATCGTCATGGGCTGCTCTGCGACAAAGTTTGAACCATACCCTACACTTTCATTCGGTTCTAAATGCTGAACGGAAATAATTTCACTGCGTAAGCTCATGGTCGGTTGTAAGCCCCAGTCTGCAATACTATGCGTCGGGTAGTCTGGCGAGCTGCCATACAGCATGATGCCGCTACGGGCATAATCTGATTTGAGCTGGTCTTGATAACGCAAAATAGCCGCACTATTACTTACCGATCTTTCACCCGGTAAATCCTTAACAATTTCTTCAAAAGCATTGATTTGATAATCAATACCTTGCTGGCCAAAACGCTCGCCATCTGCATCTGAAAAATGCATCATGTGGGTAATCTTGGACACGTTCGCCAAGTTATTTAAACGTTCCCAAGCCTGAACATAGTGCTGTGGTTTAAAACCAAGACGGTTCATACCGCTGTTCATTTTCAAAAAAACATCAAATTGGGCCGCATAAGGATGCTTTTCAACCCACTCAATTTGCGCTTCACTATGAATGGTGAAACTGAGTTGATATTGCACACAATCAAATAAATCTTGAGGAGAGAAAATTCCTTCGAGCAATAAAATTGGACCTGTCCAACCTAAAGCACGAATGCGTTTTGCTTCATCAAGATCAAGTAAGGCAAAGCCATCTGCTGCTTTAAACGCTTCATAAACACGTTCAATTCCGTGTCCGTAAGCATTGGCTTTTACAACGGCAAAAACTTTACTATTTGGCATAGCCTTGCGTACCACAGCCAAGTTGTTTTGTAAGGCTTGACGGTGGATGACTGCGGTAATAGGACGAGGCATGATTACTTTCCTAACGTCCGTTATGCAGCATGCGCGTGTGAATAACGCTGAATTGAAAGGCCATCGGTACTGATATCAGTCTTGTGATTCAATACGATGTCACTGATTAATTTTCCTGAACCACACGCCATCGTCCAGCCTAGAGTACCGTGACCTGTATTCAAGAACAGATTTTTAAAGCGAGTTGCGCCAATAATCGGTGTACTGTCTGGTGTCATTGGACGTAAACCAGTCCAAAAAGACGCCTGTGCCATATCGCCGCCCGGGAACAAGTCCTGAGTCACCATTTGCAATGTTGCACGGCGGTCTTCATTCAGGCCTAAGTTAAAGCCACTTAACTCAGCCATCCCACCTACGCGAATACGTTGGTCAAAACGAGTAATCGCAATTTTATAGGTTTCATCAAGCACTGTAGATTGCGGAGCAAAAGCAGGGTCAACAATTGGAATCGTCAACGAATAACCTTTCACAGGATATACAGGTAACTGTAGATCAAGTGGTTTCAAG
Source organism: Acinetobacter sp. 1542444 (assembly GCF_000581835.1). Classification (NCBI taxonomy): domain Bacteria; kingdom Pseudomonadati; phylum Pseudomonadota; class Gammaproteobacteria; order Moraxellales; family Moraxellaceae; genus Acinetobacter; species Acinetobacter sp. 1542444. The sequence goes on from NZ_JEYA01000007.1 coordinate 77,631, forward strand.
AAATCACGTGAATAGCTACCAAACGCTAAAACATAACGATCTGCGGTTAAGACCTTACCATTGACCTGAACGCCCTTAATTTCATCGCCTTCAACAATCAATTTTTCTACGTTTTGGTTGAACTGGAAATTAACACCTAACTCTTTAGCAATTTGAGCTAAAGCATTGGTAAATAAATAACAGTCACCTGTCTCGTCATTTGGTAAGTGTAAACCACCAACGAGTTTATCTTGCGCATTTGCCAAAGCGGGTTCTACACGACCAAGTTCGTTGCCATTTAATAATTCGTAGCTTACGCCGCACTCTTGTAGCACGCTAATGTCGCGTTGAACCGCTTCCATTTGTGCTTCTTTACGGAATAGCTGCAAAGTACCTTTAGCACGGTTTTCGTAGTGAATACCCGTGTCTTTTCTAAGTTCACGTAAGCAGTCACGGCTGTATTCAGCCACACGCATCATACGTTCTTTGTTCACAGCATAACTTTGCGGATTACAGTTTTTCAGCATTTGCGCCATCCACTGTAATTGCCACATGCTGCCATCTAAATTAATCGCAAGCGGTGCATGGTGTTGGAACATCCATTTCACAGCTTTAAAAGGAATTCCTGGTGCTGCCCAAGGGGTCGAATACCCAGGCGAAATTTGACCTGCATTACCAAAACTTGTTTCTTCAGCAGGACCTGACTGGCGATCGAGAACAGTAACCTCGGCTCCTTGTCGAGCCAGATAATAGGCACTTGCCACTCCAATAACGCCGCTACCTAGTACAATTACGCGCATTTCCATTCCCTCACGCACACCAGTTTATTTCACTAGTATATTTCTGCTTCAATAGTTTATTTCACTGTTTTTCAGGCTATAATCTAGGTAAATTTATGTTTTTCTCGCGAGAATTTTAAAAAAAGAGGAAATATCTATGCGCCCCTTAGATCGTATAGATCGCATGATTCTGGATATTTTGCAGCGTGAAGGACGAATTGCGATTAGTGAATTGGCATCAAGAGTCAACCTCTCTACCACCCCTTGTTCAGAGCGTGTAAAGCGCCTTGAGCGCGATGGTATTATCATGGGTTATTACGCACGGCTAAACCCAGCCTACGTTGACCGTAACCTGCTTGTCTTTTTAGAAATTAAATTATCTGCCAAATCTGGCGATGTATTTGATCAAGTAGCCAGAGACTTAGTTGAGATTCCTGAAGTACTCGAATGTCACCTTATTTCAGGCGAGTTTGACTACCTTGTAAAAGCACGTTTAAAAGAAATGAGTGCATACCGCCGCTTGTTAGGAGATCTATTAAAGAAACTCCCAGCCTCGGCATCTTCACACAGTTATGTGGTCATGGAAGAAGTGAAAGAAACTCTATATCTCGATGTGAGCAAGTAAAGCGAGCATTATTGAACTCGCTTTACTCACCTTTTGAAAATTAGAAATATTTTAAAATCGAAATATGCTTGTTTTGATGTTTAAATTTCGAGAACCATTTCACCACTGGATAGAGCACAAAAGACAGTACAATCGTAATTAGCCACAGCATCCACACATGATTGACCGACAAATAGTTTCCGTAGTTAGCTCCCCACACACTGAGTGCCAACACATACATCAGTTTCAATACATATAAATGCAGTAAATAAAAGAACATCGGCACCGAACCAAACACGACCAATGGTTTTAGAAATGAATATTGCTGTATACGTTCAAAAGCAACGAGCACAAGCAAACCAATTCCAACATTCAGCAAAATAAACAATAAAGACGGCGGATACTTGGTGAGGTTAAAAAAGCTCATGAGGCTCAGTTGTAATGACTCAAAATGTTGCCACGACTGGTCGCCATAGACATTGATAAAACGCAGTAAAACAAATAACCCGATACTTGCTAAACCAAGGCTGAGTAAAGCGCGGCTTCTTTGCTTTGCTGTATATTTTGAACTAAAGAACTGACCTAACGCATAGCCCAATAAAATCACGCCAATCCAAGGTAAAACTGGATAGCTTGTGCGAAGCTTGATGCCTGCAATCTCAATCCAACCACGTTCGTGTAAAACGAACCATATATTCTGTAGGATACCTTGTGAGAAGTGCACAGAATCTAATAAGTTGTGCCCAAAAATAATCACCAACGCTACACCAGCAAGAACAGGCAAAGGCAAACTTACACAACAAGCTAGCACCACCATGCTAATACCAATCGCCCAGATCACCTGTAAGTAAATGACTTCAGGCGGAAAAGTTGCCGTCCATGCAAAGTTCACAAGGGTAAGCTCTAACACAATTAAAAATAAGCCACGCTTTAATAAAAAAGCACGTGTTTGCTGTAAATCTTGTTTTTTTGACTGAAATAAAAAAGCAGAAATACCGGTTAAAATTACAAAAACCGGAGCACAAATATGGGCCAATAATCGACTGCCAAATAATGCTGGTTCTGTTACTGTTACGTCCATTGGGTCGGTAACCTGTTTATGTAAATAGAAAGTTTCTCTTACATGGTCGAGCAACATAATGATGATCACCAAACCGCGCAATGCATCAATTGACTGTAAACGTTCAATATTCTTTTCTAAAGACATAGCAGTAATCAACAAAATAATGTAACGTTATACTATTACATTTAATTCCTTTTGTCTTTTTATGGCTGATTATTTATGCGACACAAATTAGGATTGTTGTCTTCGTTAGGTCTATCATTTATATCGACACTCACTTGGGGAGAGGAAACGTCAACGGTACTTGAAACCATACGTGTTCAGGCCGAAAGTACTCGAGAAGATGTGAGCCAAAATAGCTCGGCAACTAAATTTACTCACGATGTTTTAGATGTCCCTTTTAACCGTGCTTATCTTTCTAAACAAATAATGGAACAGCAAGACGTGCAACGGATTGATGACGCATTAACTTTAGTCAGTGGGGTTTTTCATCAAAATAGCTTTGGTGGTGGCTTTTGGGATAACTACTCATTTCGTGGTTTTAGTACCGACCCCAATTTAGGTGCGGCTATGATCCGTAACGGTTTGAGTGTTAACCGAGGAATTAGCGCTCCAAAAGATGTAGTAAATATTGAATCTTTAGAGTTTTTAAAAGGACCAATGGCTGCACTATATGGCCGCGGCGAAACAGGAGGTTTGCTGAACCTCAACAGTAAAAAACCACAGTGGGAAAGCGAAAGTGAACTTAACCTACGCGCCAATACCCAAGAACAATATCGCATAAGTCTGGAGCATACTGCCCCTATTAACGATGAACTGGCCTATCGTTTAGCAGTGGCTCACGAAGATAATCAAAGCTTCCGTGATCATGTCAGCAGTGAACGCTGGTTCTTTTCACCACAGCTTACATGGAAAATTTCAGACCAAACGCAACTCGACTTTGACAGTGAATTTACTGAGCATAAAGGAACCTTTGACCGTGGGGTCAGCACAGTCAATCACCAATTTGTGATGGACCCGAAAACATTTACAGGTGAACCTGACGACGGCGATTTAAAAATAAAAGATTACTTTTACCAATTACGTCTTAGTCACGAATTTAACCCTGACTGGAAACTAAATAGTGCGGTCAGCTATAAAGACGCCAAAATGGTCGGCTTTGCAACCGAACCACGACGTATGCAAGCCGATGGACGTACTTTAGAACGTCAACGTCGCTACCGTGATTATACAAGTGAAGATGTGCTGGCTCAGACAGAGTTACTTGGCAAGCTTGATACGTCTTGGGCTCGCCATGAAATTTTACTTTCAACCGAGCTTGGTCAACTTGACTATAAGCAAAACCAGATTCGTCGTAATCACAGTGCTGGTATGCCAAACACAATTGATATTTACCAACCTGAATACGGCAAATATTTACCGAATCTAGCTCCGTTTACCGACACTAAAGAGCGCCAACGTTACTTTGCGCTTAATGTACAAGACCAGATCTTTTTCAATGATCAATGGAGTGTACTATTTGGCAACCGTTTTGATCAGGTCGAACAAGACTTTAAAAATCATTTGACTCAGACTGAAAGCAACCAAACGCTTCACCAGAATAGTCCACGTTTCGGAGTAAATTTTAAAGCCTCTGACCAATGGGCGTTTTATAGCAATTATGGCCGTTCATTTGCCATGAATAGTGGTATGAATCGAAATGGTCAGACTTTTGCCCCTGAAAAAGGCGAAAGTTATGAGGTCGGCACAAAATATAAAATAAACGACCAAAGTGTGCTGAGTCTCGCTCTGTTTAAAATGAAAAAACAGAATGTACTGACAACCGATCCAATCGACAGTAATTTTCAAACCGCAGCAGGTGAAGTGAGTAGTAAAGGGATTGAGCTTGACTTAAATAGTCAAATCAATGACCGCTGGTTCGTCAATGCCAACTATAGTTATACCGATGCTCAAATTGAAAAAGACCAAGACTTGGCAAAAGGCGCTCGTCTGAGCAATGTTCCAAAACACCAAGGCTCCGTAAACACCAATTATGAGTTTCTACAAGACGGCGCAAGAAAAGCAGGTGTAGGCGCCAATCTTACCTATGTCGGTGAACGCAGCGGGCATAACCTAGACAATGGCTTTAATTTACCAAGTTATACGCTGGTCAATTTAAATGGTTACTATGCCCCTTCAGACCGCTTACGCTATCAGCTCAATGTAAATAACCTGTTTGATAAAACCTACTATGTCTCAAGCTATAGCGATTTATGGGTTCAACCAGGTGAGCCACTAAATGCTTCAATCTCGGCACAGTGGAAGTTTTAATTTATCTATAAAATAAAAAAAGCCCGAAAACTTTCGGGCTTTTCATTAGAACATACCATTTTCATTGGCGAGTGGGTCGGGCTGTACTTGCCCAATATCCCAAAACTCAGCAATTTTGCCCTTTTCAAAACGACAAATATGAACCACGGCCAAGGTAGTTAACCCATTCATTTGCATTTCAAGTTTAGAATGCACAGCAACCAAATCGCCCTCTTCAATGACATGTTGAACATCAAAAACTTTGTTGGGAGTTTCAATTGCGCTTTCACGCATCCCTTCTCTTAAAGAAGTCGCATCACCAGCATAGTAAGGGTTGTGATGCTTAAAGTTCGGCGCGGTGTAATTGCTATAGGCTTCATCGACTTCACCAGCTGCGGCAAGCTCTAAAAACCGTACAGCAACTTGTTTTTGAGATAAGTTCATATTTATCTCCTACTCTTTATTTTAGACCTTACTGCAACAGGTCATCTTCTTCGTCTTCCTCGAAGACATAGGCCATACAGCCCCATCCATCATATTCGCCCTGAAATTTCTCAGCGATGCTGGCAAACCATTGCTCTAAATCAACAATATCTGAATAGTCAGGTTCCATGTTAACGAAGATGGTAATCACCCACTCGTTTGGCTCAACAGAGTCATCTTGAAAAAGTGAAACTTTTTGTTCTTGGTAAAGCAAATAGAGTGCACATTGCTCTGCATTTTTCTGATCATGAAAAGCAATAGAAAATTCAATTTCATGCAACTCGGTTAAATCATCCCCGTCTTCAGCCATTTGCCAAAGTACATTGCCGTTATCGTCATCTGGAAATTGTTCGTAGTCACGAGTCATAAAGTGATCCTTGTTGTTGTCGCAGTATTAATATTATTCAACATCAAGAATACCCGACTTTTATTGCAATTTGGGTATATATTCAGTTCCCAATTGCATCAAATCCCAATTGCATCAAATTAATTTTTTAAGTGTATAAAATTTAGAAAGGCACTTGTGACTCAATCACCACATCTGTTCCTTTCAATGGATGCTGGAAAGCCAAATATGCAGCATGTAAGGCCATGCGATTTAAGTGAAAACGTTTAGGTTCAGGATGATATAACTTGTCCCCCATAATCGGATGGCCAATATGCATCATGTGCACACGTAACTGATGCGAACGTCCTGTTACTGGTTCAAGCAATACTCGACTTTGATCTGTTTTTTCATCATAAACCAAGGGCTGAAACAAGGTTTTAGCGTGTTTACCTAGTTCAAAATGTACAATTTGTCTTGGACGATTTTCCCAGTCGGTAATGAGCGGAACTTCAACACTGCCCTCTTCTGCGACTTGGCCTTGCACCAAAGCAATATAATGTTTTTTGACTGTTCTGGCCTGAAACATTTTACTTACCGCAACTTCTGCATCACGGTGTTTAGCAAACATAAGTAAGCCTGATGTCGCCATATCTAAACGATGCGTAACCTTAGCTAAAGGGAATTTTTCCAGCACCCGTAAATAAGCACTATCATGATGCTCAGGTAACCGTCCCATTACCGACAACAAACCCGCAGGTTTATCAACCACAACCAAATCATCGTCTTCAAATAAAATTGAAAGCGGATCTTGTGGCGGAGCGTAAACAAAGTTGTCGTTTAAAGGCATGGTCGTAGAAACAGCAATGGAGCATGGCGGCAAATCATAAAGAAATTTCGGTTCTACCGCAAAATAATCTATAATGCTCTACTCATGTTCCACGTGAAACTCAGAAAATCTTTATCGTTTTTTATTCATTTCAGCCAAAAGATCGAGCTGAATTTCTTGAATATGCGCGAGTCTTTCCCACTGATGCGATAAAAGGTGATCCATTTTTTCATGCAAATGGCGAATCTCAAGTTCGGCTTTTAAATTAATTTGATAATCATGTTGAGAACGTAAACGGTCTTTTGCTTCTTGGCGATTCTGGCTCATCATAATAATAGGTGCCTGAATCGCAGCTAAGCAGGACAAAACCAGATTAAGCAAAATAAAGGGATAAGGATCGACGGGACGGACTACCATCACTACCGTATTTAGAATAATCCAGCCTGTCAAAAATAGAGCAAAGCAAATGAGAAAAGCCCAGCTACCACCAAATGTCGCGATCTTATCTGCTAACTTTTCTCCAAATGTCCAATTCTGATCAAAATCCGACTCTGTATTTCGGCTAATCAGCTCATGGCGTTGCATACTGCCGATCACTTCATTTTCTAAATTAGATAACTCACCCTTTTCCGAGCGTAATAGGGACTGCACATATTTAACTCGATAATCTGCCAGATCGGCCCGACAAATAAAGCTTGAGTAATTCCAATCTGGATAGTCTTTTAAAATTTCATCACTAATCACATTACGAATGACTTCACCAGACACTAGATCTTTTAAAGGAAAATTTTTCCCACAAACGGCGCACTGCCGACACTGATTTTTATTCTCCATATTATTCAGCTCTTTATTATGATATTAAGATTATTATATAAACAATTTTGGCTGATCACATCGTAAATAAAAATAGTAATCTAACCTAAAATCTGTAAAGTCGCTGGTACGATTTTTCGATGGGCAGGAATTACAGGTAGCATATACAATCGCCCAAGCCAATTTTTAATATGCACTATTGTAGTTACGGTAAGCACTTGGGTATCTTCATTTTTATAAATAGATAAAGTCACATTTAAGTGCTTGTCATCGTCTCCAATCACTAATTCATTTTCGGTACGCTGCAAAAAAGTAAAAATTCCAATTCGGTCACCTGCGACATACTCATTTTCTTTTTTATTTGAATCAATCTGTTTGAAACTTCCTAAATCTTTAAGCCCAATCTTTGAAGTAATTTTATTACGCATATTCATGCTCCACTCTACCCACTGCGGAGTGTGTTGAAATAGCTTAATAAGTTGTTGAAATACATTCAGGTCGGGCTGACCAAGCTCAATACTCCACGAGTCGTGGAAGTAAGCATTGTTCAATTGAGATGAGATTTGGCTGTCGCTAGGTAAAGCAGAAAGATAAGGCTTATTCATTAAATTATATTCTTGTAAAGTATCATTTTTATTATAGAGAATTTTTTAGGGTGTCAAGGGAAAACATCTATGGTTTACTTCAACAATCATAACTTTGTAAGTTATAACCTTGTGCCTATAAACTTTTGATCTATAGCGTCCTAAGCCGAATCGAGACCTTTTGGGTGAGTACACACTAACGTTATACGTTTTGGTGCATGCTACTCTTTTCGATCCCTATCACACCCTTGAGATATAGTTTAGCGAGCACCCTGCGGGATTGTTTTTCTAAGAAAAGCGAATTTTTAATATTTTTGGGAATTTTTACGCAATTAGACAAATTTAAAAGAATTTATTCCCATTTACTTATAATTAGTTAAATTTAAATTCCATTTTATTTGTATTTTTCGGTTTATTTTACCAAATCATTCATTATTTTGACCAATAGGACATCAGGCTATAAAAGTAAATTACCCTTCATTTTTTAGTCATGAAGGGCAAAAGCCTTTTATGAAGAGATAAAACCATGTTTACGGGCTTGGTAAACAGTAGATAACGCGATCAGGGCAAAAACCAGCATAAACCATGGAAAAGAAGCTGCCCCAAAACTTTCAAGTAATCCACCACCAACCATTCCACCAAAAGCTATAGCAAGGTTAAATACCGTGACCAACATGGATTGGGCCACATCTGCTTCGTGACCCGCAGTATTTGCCAGAACTGTTTGTAATAGTGTTGGAGCACCACCAAAAGTTACTCCCCATAACACTACACCCGCCAGTACGACAAAACTTGAAGAACTATAAACACCTAAGAGCGCTGTTGCGATAGCAAAGATAAATAAGCTTAAAAGCGTTATTTTTCTTAATGAACGATCAATAAACATTCCTGTAATGAGAAGGCCTACAATTGAAGAAATGCCGAACATAAACAGGATAGTCTCAACTTTGTATGGCTGCCCTGTCGAAGCCAAAAATGGTGAAATATAAGTATAGAGAATGCTATGCGCCAATATCCAAAGAAAGACGACTGCTAAAACAGCTCTGACGCCCGGTATTAAAAGAACTTTTAAAATGGGTAACCTTTTCTGTGCTGACTGTCCTGCAAAATCGGGAATACTAAAGCGAATCCAGACAAATAAAATCAATGCCAATAAAGACATGATCCAAAATACGCCGCGCCATTCAAACAGCGTTCCCAACCATGCACCCAAAGGCACACCAATTGATAAAGCAATTGGTTGCCCAACTCCAGCAATTGCTAAAGCTCGTCCTTGATACGATGTAGAGACCATACGTCTTACATAACCCGCTAAAAGCCCCCAAATAACACCCGCTGCCATCCCTGCAATAAAACGAGCAATCAAAGTCAGAATATAATCATTTGATAAAGCAGTAATCGCATTAAATAAAAGTAACCCTGCAATAGCACTGAGTAATAAAGGTCTCCGATTCCAACTACGGGTAAGGCTAATAAGCGGTATTGCGGCTAGAACAGAACCTAAGGCATACACTGCTATAAGCTGCCCTGCATAAGCTTCTGAAATATGTAAGCCTTGGCTGATTTGGGGCAAAAGCCCTGCTGGCATGGTTTCTGTCATGATGGTCAGAAAGCCTGCAACTGTAAAAGCCAACAGTTTCCAAATTGGTAATTGAGTAGAGAATTCATCAGTTGACTGATGAGATGTTTCATTACTCTTCATATTCATAAAGGTTTACTCTCAAATTCTTTTGCAGGGTACTTACTCTGCTCTGCATCGCTATAAGCTTGTTTTATCAGGTTAGGATGGGAAGACATTTGTTCTCAATGTGAACTAAAATCACCATTACGGAATGATCGTTCCAATTTAAACTAAATAAAAACCTTAACTATTCAGCTCAACAATAGTTAAGGTTTAAATGAGTTTTATAAAACGTTTAAAGCAACCTCGACCACATCCATTAAACATTGCTTTCTTTGTTCAAGTGGGCTGCCTTTCCCTAAAACACGTAATCCTTGAATAGTATTTACAAAAAAACTCGCTAACGCGCGTGGATTTTGGGTAGAAGGAATTTCACCAGATTGTTGAGCTTTAATTAACAAACTCTCTAAAGCATGTTGAAGTTTCTGTAGGTTACTTGCAACGAATTGAGAGACATCTTCATCATGTCCAGCCAGTTCCAAACAAGCATTTGCAACGAGGCAACCTTTGTGTTCTGAATCATTCAGCTCATCTTCAACCACATTTATCAGTAATTGCCGAATAAGGGCTTTGGGCGAACCTGAACCAGACAACAGCTTTACATTGTTAAGTGTAGTTAAAAATTCATAGCGCTGTAACGCTTTTTGATAAAGCCCTTGTTTGTTTTGAAAGGTACTGTAAAGGCTACTTCTAGATAGCCCCGTACCATCAACCAAGTCTTGAACTGAAGTTGCAGCATAACCACGGCGCCAAAAAACCTGCATTGCAGCATCAGCAATTTCATCAGTTTCAAATTCTTTGGTTCGCATAAAACAGACCTAATAGGAACGATCATTCCAATTAATTTAAGATATACCCATAAAGAAGTCAAACTAATAATTCTTTCAACAGCCTATGTTTAGCCAAATAACTCATGTAAAGCTGACTCCCTAATCCCCACTTTTAAGCATTTTTATTCTTTGGGCACTATTCTTAGAGATAACTTTTGCGCTTGAATACATTATAAAAACATATTATAAACTATTTCTAACCAAATAATTGGTTTTTTGGAACTTTATAATGAACAACAATATTATAATTTTTGGTTATGGAACAGGTATTTCCAAAGCCGTAGCACATAAGTTTGGTAAAGAAGGCTATAAAATCGGGTTAGTGGCACGTAATGCTGAAAAACTCGAAAAAGCCATTTTAGAACTTAAAACACAAGGTATTGAAGCTTATGCTTTTACATGTGATTTAGCGGTTCTTGAAGATATACCAAATCTTATCAATCGTATTAAAGACGGATTAGGAGAGATTAAAAATATCCATTGGAATGCTTTCCATGATATTGAAGGCAATATCTTAAAAACCCCTCCACTAGAGCTTACTAAAAGCTTTCATATTCGTGTTTCAAGCTATATTGCGACCGTGCAAGCTTGCTTAGGTGATTTAGAAAAGAACCACGGTAGTATTTTATCGACAAACGGAATTTTTGCTTTCGATGCAGTGGGCATCGATTTAGTTGCTAAAGAATATTCATCATTAGCAACTACGGCTGCCGCTCAATACAAAGCCACCAACTTGCTTGCTCATAGTCTCGCTGACTCAAATGTTTACGTGAGCCAAGTGATTGTAAATGGTTTTGTAGATGGAACACCTGAAGCGAAAGATAAAACCTACACAGTACATCCAGAAACGATTGCGGAGCAGTTCTGGTACTTACATCAGCATAAACAAGAAACTGTCTCTCTTTGTGGTGAAGCCATTCAAGCTGCTTAAACTATTTCGTATGAAAGAAGAAGCGTAATCAATTACGCTTCTCTTGCTTTTTAAATTTATGCTTATATACCGCAAAATTATTTAACTATTTTTCTTCCCATACAACTGAAAATTTTTCTGATTTAAAGACATTACCAATCATTGCAGAGAAAATTGCTTGGCATTCTAAATTGATTTTTTTAACTGACCTGATATCTATAGGTTCACAGCTTCTATTATTATCATTATTTGAGCAAAATTCTACCGCTACATCAATTTGGTAACTCTCAAATCTATCGATATCCGCATCTAATGTTTGCTGATGATCAATCATATTTTCACAAATAAACTTTTTTGATGATGATTCTTTTATTTTATTTAAAACTTCCTTATCTTCAATTTTCATAGCAAAGTTTAATTTTTCATTACTTTTCCTAGTATGTTCTATTGTGAAATTTGAAATTTTTTCACTACATCCACTTAAAAAAATTAGCCCTAATAGATAAAGAAATTTTTTCATTTAAAACTCTATTGGAAATTGGATTTTCTTATAGCTTCTTTTGATATTAAAATATTATCTGCTACAACTTTACTACTTTGTAATAAGCCTCCAAAAACTACTCTACAAGACATATTACTAGTTAACAATTTTTCCAATTGATTCTTAGCGATACATACATTCATTGATTCATCTTCGCAAACTTTGAAGTATCCAGACAAAGTATATTTTCCATTCTTTAACTTTTCTCCTTCAACTGAGATAGCACCTACAATAAGATAATTTTTAATATTATCGCACTTAAAATGTGAATATTTATAATTCCCGTTTTGATAAACATTCTTTAAATCATCAGTTATTTCTAAATTAAATTTAAAAATATCACCACTCATACCATCCATATGAGAATAAGTTAAATTCTTAAGGGCTATATCCTTAAAATTTTCTTTCTCATTTTTGGCTAAAGGATTACAACCCGACAATAAAATGGATAAAATAATTAAAAAATATTTATGCATCTATTCATTCTACAATAATTAATTTATATTTCTTATTTAGCTCATCACTACCACGGCCATAAAACCCTGTTGAAATATTTATTATATATTCACCTTTATGTTTGGGAATACCTTTAATTGAAAAGTTATTAAAACCGCTAGTGTCATTGTTCGGTTGAATTTTTAATCCTAAATCATCAGGCATATCAGTATCTATTTCAAAATACTTATCCACTACTTTGCCGCCACTAATTTTTATATTCTGGGAATATGCTTCATTGACATGAGCTACAGCGAGTTCCTTTGGTTGTACATCATAGTTGCTACAACTATTAAGGGTCATTGCCAATAGAATATATCGAAACATGTCTTTTTATTCTTTAACTACAAATTCATAGGTTTTATTTAACTTATCATCACCACCAGCATAAAAACTAGCATATATATTAATAGTAAAAGTTCCCTTATGTTTTGGAACTCCAGAAATTTTTAAATTATTATAAGCATCCGCTTCATTTTGGTCTATTGGCTCAATAGAGATATTCATATCACTTGGAAAATTATCTTTTACCTCAAAAGACTGTGGTATCACTCTTCCACCAGTAATTTTTAATGTCTGATTATATTCTTTGCCAATATATGCTATCGGAAGCTTATTTGGTTCAATATTATAATCCTTACTACAGCCACAAAGACTCAAAGTTAAAAATATTACAGCCAATTTATTAAATTTCATTAGAAAAACTCCCTTTTTAATATTAACGCAGCGAACTGTGTTCACTGTAAGACCTGTGATATTAGAGACCCATCTGAAAACATAACATGGGTAACACCTAAAGGCAGCGGTGGTCCAAACTACTCGAACATGTAAATAAATAAACCCGCTTTAGCGGGTTTATTACATTTCTAGTTCTCAACTTAATAAATTAAAGATCAACTTCAGCACCAACAACTTGATTTTATTCAAAATTAGCATTCGTCAACTTTGCTTTATTTGATTGATAAGCATCATTTGAGTAATTTTTCCTTAATTCAATTCTGCATTCAGTATCAATTTTTGCTTTTTTAATATCGACTGAACAATCATTATTTTTACATATTTCGACATGTGCTATATATTTATATAATTGATTATTAATTTCTTCTGAATCTAAGTCTACTCCACCTCTTACCATAAACTGATTTTCCAAACAATTTAGCTTAGAAATAGGAAATGCATTTTTTTCAGAAATTTCTTTTAAAGAAGAAGAGCTTGTAACAGAACCTTGGTATGTTTTTTCTCCACTGTACATAGATTGGAAATATTTAAATTTTCCAAAATTAATATCGGTAGATTGAGAATCTATGTTTTTAGAAGTACAACCAAATAATAAAAATATCCATACACATGATAAAAACTTCATTTTATTTGAACCTTTTTTAATTCGGCTTGCAATATTTGCTCTGGTGATTTAGATATACTAGGTATTGTTTCACGCATCATTTTGCTAAACCAAGCATGACTAAATTTAGTTTCATGAAATGTATTGCTGTGTTCTTTTGGATAACTATCCCATTGCCCTCCAGCATCAGCAATTACATCATCTGTTGTATAACTAGTAGGGCTAGGATTATATCCTTTCCATTTGGGTTTATAGCCCTCCCATTGCACCGTATTCTTTAGATCAGTGACAACATTATTATTTGGTTTACAAAAAATATTTATCCAATTATCTGCAACAGGTCGTGGCGCTAGTAAATAAATTTGTGCTCTTACTGCTGGAGTAGCTAATATATTTGGAGTTGCTTTCGATAATAAAACTCCAACAGGATCAATAGTAATTAATAAATTGACTGGTACCCCTGCTTTGTGTAGTTCTGCAACTAAACCTGATGAATTCCAACCACCTAGACTATGACCTATAATATTAATTTGAGTTTGTGGATTCTTTGTATAAACATCAAGAATATCTTTAAAAGCATTTCTTTTACCTGAGGCTGCAGGAGCAGCTACTTTTCTATTATTATAAGCCTCTTCATAGCCATAATATTGTTTTAAATTTTTTGCATTCCCCGTATTAAAGTTCTTTGCATAATTTCCAACAATTTCTGTAGGCCCTAAAGAATCTCCCACGCCTGGTGGTTTAACATCTCCATATATAAAAGGATATTTATCAGCAGCCCCGCCAACAAAGGCTGTAAAACTTTGGGTATAAACTTTAAGTTGAACTGGTACAACTGCTGGCACAGGATTAACCGTTCCCATTGTTGTCTTAACCAAATTAGCATAAGCCTGTACTTCAGTGCCCATCGTTTATCACCACATGTATTTTATATTGCTTGTTCGGCTCTTCGGTTTCCAACTTAACCAAGCCTGTTCTATCTAACTTACCACGCTCAATTTCTTTATCATTTTCATCAAAAATAATATATCCCGTGCCTGGTTTCAGTTTATTTCCTTGTTTATCCATTACATCGAACCATACACCATATTTTTGCTTTCCTTGTTCGGGTAGATACGGTAATGAACTATTCACACTCCCGCCTCCCATAAACAAATGCTGCCCAGCCTTCACTTCAAACTTACCACCTGTGGTCATAAAAATGCCCGAACCAGTAATTTTGACTTGAGAACCGCCTGCGGTGAGTACAATTTCTTTGGCTGCTGTGGCCTCAATTTTGTCTTCGGTCGAAATCACCTGCACAGCTTTACGGGCAATTAAATCTGCTCCGTCACCTTGCGCTTGTATCTCAACTTTGCCTTTGCCTGCATAGAGTCTCGCCCCTTCTTGCGCCGCAAAAAGACTAATTTTATTTTGGGCATGTGCGATTAAATTCTTTTGGGTAGACAGATTAATGCTGTCTCCAGCAGTTTGGTTTAGCTGCCCATCTGCGCTTAAGTGAATGTCTTCGTTACTACTCAACGCGACACTATTCGGACTTGCCAGCAGCATAATCGCTTCTTTAAAGGTTTTGGCTTTTGCGTTGTCTTGCTGCTCAAGTTTTTCAATAAAAGATTTTAAGTTTTCTAAATTTTCTAACGGGTCAGTTTGCTGATTTTTAGCAACTTCACTGAGTGCCTTGGCATTGTTGAGGCCGCCTTCTATTTGTTGCTTAGCCTCATTTGCATCAAGGTGTACACCTTGAGCTTGATCCTGTTTGTGGGTACTAACGAGTAAACCACTGCCAGCTCTTACTGCGCCCCACTGGTCTGTTCTGAGTTCAAAACCTTCACCTCGGCCATCACTTTCCGCCTTATCTTTTGGATGGCTTAAGTTACCCAAGTTGAGTTGGCTGGCCGCATGACTACTTTGTAGCTGGGCGCTGATCTGGCCTGTCGTGTCATCAAAACGGAGTTGGTTAAAACCTTTCCCATCCACTTCTTCTGAGCGGATGCCGCTCAGTTTTTTAGTATCCGGTAATTGACCTTTCTGGTCGAACTGGGTTGGGTGGCGTTCAGCTTCGTGAATACGCCCCACCACAAACGGGCGGTCAACATTGCCGTCAAAGAAGTCGATGACCACAATCTCACCCACGCGAGGCAGGAAGCGTGCGCCATAACCTGCACCTGCCCACGGAGTCAGCACATCGACCCAAGCGGAGTCGGTGTCATTGTCGTTACTTCCCGCTCCACCGTCATGACTATGGTCGTCAGTCCGGGTAAACAGGAAGCGGACTTTAATGCGTCCCCACTGGTCGACATGAATGCTTTCACCTTCCAGCCCCACCACTCTAGCACGCTGCGGATGAGCGGCTGGTCGGTGCTCTAGGGGGTTATATTCAGGCACAGCTTTAACATTGCGTCGAACGACATTCAGCTCAGCAAAGTGGCGTTGCTCAGGGTTTCGGCTGTCGAGTTGGGCTGCCTTGAGCTTGTCTTTTGGTAATAGTCGCTCAAGTTGCTGTTGTAATTCTTTCGGTAAATTATTCTGGTTGTAGTAGTGCTTGCTTAAGATTAAGAATTCTTTATCGGCACTGTCATGCTGGTCGAGTTCAGGATGGTCATTCAGCTCAAACCAATAACCCACCTGTGCATCACGGACGTTACCTGAAACCGTAAACTGTTTAGAACTCAGGTGATGGTAAGCATTGATATGCTGGTTAAGCTGTTCAATCTGGCTATTACCTGAAGCTGTGGCTTGATCTTCACCTTTTAAGTCCTGCATCCACGCTGGGCTGACATGCCATGCATCTTCAAGGTTTAAGCTGGCATTGTCATAGTGTTCACTGTGCTTTTGTGTGCCTTGTACGCTGCCACTGCCTTCTTCTTGTTGTAGCGCATCGGCTTGCCAGCGTTGCACATGAACCGAAGTCGGTTGTAAGCGGCGTTCTGCCTTGACTTGGGTAATGGTATCAAACTGTTCTGTGGCACTGCTACGTTGGTAGCGGAGGCTACGGCGTTCAAGCGCCTGATAATTTTGGTTATCGTCAATTAAACGTAAGACTTGCGGCTGAATGGACGCATTCGAGTCAGCGACAAAAAGCTGTGATTCATCGACCAGCCAGTTAATTCCTTCACTACGCCACAGACGAGTTAAAAAGTCATAATCGCTTTCGTTTGACTGCATCACAAATGGACGCACATCGTAGTCTTTGGTTAACCCAGATGTGTCGAGGGTTAAGCTTGCGGCAAATAACGGGCTTTTACCCTGCCATTCTTTAAACAGAATTTCGCTAATATCGCGCACGCTTTTGTTCATAAATACGCGACTATTACGACGTTTATGCCAGAGTGCAGTTGGATCTTTTAAGGTGAGGTTATAAATGGTGAGTGAGCCGTCGCTTTGCCCTTGGCTCGCTTCTGTAATAATGCCCGTAGTTCTAAAAAACTGGCCTGTATCGGTGACCTGATCGACAGCAACCTGACAGCCAATAAATTGTTTTAATGCAATGTGCGCGTTTGTCGACAGACACAGTAACTCAGCAACGCTACCTTGGTTGAGCGTATGTTCGCCCTCGATGCGTTGCAAGAAGACTTGCTGATTTAAAGACTGATTTGAGAATTGGATATGAACAGCGCGATTTTGTGAAACAAGGCCTAAACGCTCCAATATACTCGACACACTCATCTGCATTTTTATTATCAATCAAACTTATATTTAGGCCGCATTTTAATTAAAAAAAGACTAATCTGTCTATCTATACTCATTTTCAAAATGTAACTAGTCTAAATATGCATTTTTAGGTTAATTTCTTATTAAATAGGTATTTAAACCGTAAAATCAGATCATTTTAAAATGCTATAAACCACCCAAATAAATTCAATATTTTTCTTTTATATTCAAATAGATATTCAAGAAAGCAACCACTCAAATTAATAAAATTCAGGATGAGATATGAAAATAAAAAAGTCTGCTTTTTATATATTTACGGTGATTTTCTCACTTCATTCTTCAGCATTTGCTGAACCAAGTGTGGCCGATATTCAATATCGTGCAGAACAAGGGCAATCCGTTGCTCAATATCATTTGGGGATGATGCTTTTAAGTGGCGAACAAGGCGTTGTTAAAAATTATGAGCAAGCGTTTAAATGGCTAACTGTGGCTGATCAAAATGGAAGTATGGGGGCAAAATATAGTTTAGGGATGATGTATTACACAGGCACGGGCGTCGAAAAAGATGCCAAGCGTGCTTTTGATTATTTTACTAAGGCTGCGGCCAAGGGTCATGCTAAAGCGCAATATAACTTAGGGGTGTTATACGACAGAGGTGAAGGAACTGCGCAAAATTATGTGCAGGCGTTTGAGTGGTTTAGTCGTGCTGCCAAGCAAGGCTACCCACCCGCAGAATATAATTTAGCTCATCTATATAAAAAAGGTCACGGCGTTTCACAAAGTGATGAGCAAGCGCTTAAGTGGTACACCAAAGCGGCTGAGCACAATGAAAGCGATGCCCAATACAACTTGGCCCAGATGTATTTAAATGGTGAAGGCACGCCGAAAAACCTACAACTGGCAAAGAAATGGTTTCAGCAAGCTGCCGATGCAGGCGATGTAGATGCTAAAGAAATGCTTAAAAGTTTAGAATAAGGTAGCCACCTCTATAATATTTTATTTATAAGATGATGAATCTCTATTATTAATAACATTACACCCAAAACTTATTTTATTATTTATTTTTTCTAATTAAATATAAATATTAATTCTATTATTATAAAAATAAATTTAGTTTTATTATTAAATCAAAAATATTCTAAATATTAAATTGACGTAATTAAAATCACCGATTATTATCTCGTTGCTGGCCTACATTGCCAGACGGTTTTGACAGACCGTAACTCGTGGCGGATTATAGTTCTACTATGATTCGTTAGACCCTTGCGTCCCCTTTTCTTTGCGGTAGGACGGGAGGGGGACGCCCCGTGCGTGCTGGTTCTACGAGTCCAGTCTGTCAACCCCCTTTCGTTCTACCACCATAAATTAATTCGCGGTAATCTGGTGGTAGGACTCCATAAATTATAAGGAGTTGACCATGACATTTTTCAAACTTATTCCCTCTCCTGCTTAATTATTTTATTTATTTAAAATTTAGGTTTTCTATTGCCTAGCTTTTTAAATTTATAAATTATTTTTATTTTGAAATTTCAATTATTATGTTTTCCTAAATTTATGGGAGGATTAATTATTATCTAAAAATTATTTTAAACCTCAAAATAATTATATTTTTATTCTACTTATAGATATAAATCATTATGAGAATAATACAACAATTTATAAACCTATTTTGGCTTTAAGTTTGGTTCTAAGCAGCTACGGTTTTTCAGTTTGCAAAGTCTTGTTCTCCCACAGGACTTTGCCCCTACTTTTTAGCTTCATGCAGCGGTGTGACAAAAGTAGTCTGGGATAAGCATTTGGCTTAGCTCCTTTATCTCTGTGCTGCAATGGTTTATTACTTTAAATCAGCGCAAAAGATTAAAGTCTGTTGTGGCACAGGGACCTAAGTTGAGTTCAAAATGAGATATATAAAAGGTGGTCTTGTACGTTTTAGCCTACAAACTTTTAGGGATTTTGCGGATTGGCGACTTACCGCTTTTTTCCTATGATGAGTTCATACAGGAACAGGATGTTCCGGAACATAAAACAACAATAATAGGTTCATGCACCAGGAGCGTGAGATACGACAGGAGTCATATCTAGCAACCAAATACGAAAAAGCTCGACAGGATGTCGGGCTTTTTTTTATTGCCATTTAAAAATAACCTAAAAGAAAATTCTTATATTGTTTTATTCACAACATACCTTTGAACCACTTGTTCGACAGTAATTTCAGAGTGAAGGCGACCATTGTTTGCTTGAATGGTCTTTGCAGAAGCTAAATTAGATTTATAACAATGTATATGTAACTCCGTTAGGCCTAACTTCCATGCCTCCTGAATTGTAAGCTCTAACAATTTCGAGCCAAAATTCTGTCCACGTTTAGAAGGACGAATACCTAAACCAATATGTCCACCACAATATTCAATCTGTTCATTGAGTTTAAGTCGCAAGTTAGACGCGCCAATAATTTCATTACCTTCTACTAACCAATATGTAATGTTGGGAACATGCCCTTCTTCTAGGGATTCCCCTTTTTCATAATCTCTCAGTTTATTCAAAAATGATTCAAAATTTGTATGGTCAAACTCCGTTGTCAAAGGGTGACGATCTTCATCTGCTAATTCATTAATATAGTTCTTATAGCTCTCTTTAAACCTTAAATGAGGTTTTACCAACATAACGGTCATTTATTTATTACTCCCGATAAAATTGTTCTTTTTACAACCAAACTTAAACATAACATATTGTTATCAATAGCAACTCTTATTCTTCTCAACATCTCAAATGATTAGATATAAAAGTAAGCCCTCTCTATTCGCCTCACGTTGTAACTACAAAATGCCTCACACCATGTTTCAATGTACGTTTTATCCTACAAACTTTTAGGGATTTTGCGGATTGGCGACACCCTACTTCTTTACTATTATGAACTCATACAGGAACAGGATGTTCCAGAACATAAAACAACAATAATAGGTTCAAGCACCAGGAGCGTGAGATACGACAGGAGTCATATCTAGTACCCAAATACGAAAAAGCCCAACAGGATGTTGGGCTTTTTTTATTGCTGTTTAAAAATGATGTTTAGGCTAAACCTATAGAGGACTATGTGCCTGTTCTTGTTTTTTATGGCGTATCCAACGTACCGCCCAAATAACCGCAATCAGCACCACTACAGCAACAAGGACAGGCACTAACATTGCCGAAACTGAAAGTAAGATCGCTCCAATCCATTCACCTGTCGCAACGATAAAATTACCCAAGCCACCCGTAGTTGCAGTTGAAACACCACGTGCAGCAACGGTACTCATTTGCACCACCCCAGCCGTACCACCACCGACAATAATCGCTGCCGCCCAACTGGCAAACTGAGACATTTCTCCACTGCTAACCGCCATTGTTGCTAACGTACCCGCGATCATCGCCGCAGGAGTTGCGACTGTGTCTAAGGCATTATCAACCCACGGAATATAGTAAGCCGCAACTTCACACACTGTTGCCACACCTAAAGCCAAACACACCGATGGCAAGGCTAACCATTCAAAACCTTTCGATGGCTCAAACCAGCCCATCATGGTGGCAATGCTCATGACCAGTAGCGGCACAAACACCCGAAAACCGCAGGCAGCGCTCAGGCCCACGCCAATACATAAACCCAATATTGTTTCCATAACGGTTTCCTTTTTCATGCCCATCACGGGTCTTGTTATGTAAGTCTTATTTTTAAATTAACAAAAAAGCCCCATCAGGTGACAGGGCTTTTTGTTAAATGCGAACGCAAATATTATTTCATTCTTAACGTTTAAATTGCGTGCAGTAGCATTTCGTGCAAGGTGGTAAAGGGTCGGTATTAATTTCTAAAAACACTCTATGTCCGCACTGAGCACAGAAATAGAAGCCTGTTCCGGGTTTTTCGCCAGCTGTTACCATGATTACATTCCTATAATCGTATATATATTAAACAGGAATATAACCCACTTAAAGTGAATGTCAATTGTCCATTTCGCCCGATGATGATGGCATAAATGCAAAAAATGTTATTTGTACGATTTATCTTACATAGATTTAGGGATTTAGCGGATTGGCTATCCTCTGCTTTTTTTCTATGATGATTTCATACAGAAACAGGATGTTCCGGAACATAAAACAACAATAATAGGTTCATGCATCAGGATCGTGAGATACGACAGGAGTCATATCTAGCAACCAAATACGAAAAAGCCCGACAGGATGTCGGGCTTTTTTTTATTTGTTTGAAATTACGCATCAACACAAACTTTTGATTAAAGAGATTTTAGAAATGAATAGTTATTGGCTTTTTTAAATTGATATTGATGTAAAGGTAAGCTACTTCTGCTCATACATTTTCTAAAATGGAAAACTTTATGCAATTGTTTGATGGTAGGCTTTTAAATCATCATCTAATGACCAAATAAAAATCTCACTCATTGGGAATTTTGTACAATTTTGTTCAAACTCTTTAATGATAGATAGATCACCAAAGCTTGTTCCCTCAGAGGTTCTAGTTGATGATTTATTTCGTTGAGCATGACTCGGAAACTCCGTGAGCCATACTTTAATTTCAGATTGTGATAGCCATTCAGAAATAAGAAAAGGTGCTTCACCTGTAAAAGTTTTCTCTAAAGTATCAACAAAAAGCTGCGCAACTTCACGCCGAGTGTTTCCATCACCATTCTGTGCAATATGGTTACCTGTTTCAATGACTGTCGCCATCGGAATAATAAAGCTACACCCTAATTCTATATATTCTTGAAATTGCTTTAAAATTTTACCCCTTTCATTATTGCGATTAGGAACATTCAAAATATTAAGAAAGATACTGGTATCAACTAAACAAATGCTACTCATGAGATATCCCACGCATTTGTTCCAACCAATTTAATGCTTTTTGTTTTTTTACTTCGCTAGAAATAGGATTTTTTACAAAACGATCAACTACTTCTTTTGTGACCAACTCGCCTAATGACCCTTGAGAAACTAAACCTTCATAGTCCTCTAAATCACTCAATCGAATTAAACGACTATCTCCCTCTTTCGTATCACGATATGCAAAAACTACATCACCTAATGCCTTATCTGGTAAAGCATCCATCAGTGCAGGATTATGTGTTGTGAGTAAAAGCTTTAAATGCCGTTTTTCAGCAAAAACTAACATCGTGTTGAGTAATGATTTAGCTCGAGATGGATGAATACCATTATCAATTTCTTCAATCACCAATGTAGAGTTTTCAGGTACAGACAAAATTGCAGCAGCGATACCCAAAACCCTCAAGGTGCCATCTGATAAAACATCACAACTCCATTCCTGTACTTGACTAGCAAAATTTTCAACTAAAGCGAGTTCGATACGCTCACGATGATCAGGATAAAATTTTAGAGTCTTAAAATCTTGTTCAGGTAAATTTCTAATAAATTCTAAAATATTTCTTTGATTTTCTTCATTCTGCCATAATGTGTACAATACACCTGATAGATTTTGACCATTTGGACGTAATTTTATTTCCTCCAAACTCTCCTGGCGCATTTGTGATGGCACAAAATCAAAAAAATATGTACTAGATAATGTTTCTTCTATAACTAGTAATTCATGAAGTCTTTGTTGGAATCGCTCATCAAATCGCTCATCATCATCGGCTCTTAACTGCAATAAGTTTTTTATTCTTTGCAGATTAGAGGCATTTTTATCATACCGAGTAATTATACCCTTAAGACTTTGATTAAGTGTCGTAGGAGAAAGTTCAATTTTAAGTAATTTGTCTTCCTTGGTTATCCTTTTTTTTAGGTTTTGAGAAAAAGTATCAATTTTATATAAATATTTTTGTGAATCCTTAAATTTCAGCCACTCATCTTTTATAGTTAGCTCATTTAGTTCATTAGATGTAATTTCAATCCTTAACTCAGAAAAAAAACTAGAAAAATCCGCACCTAAAGTAAATTCTTTCGACTTAAAATGGAATAAATCACGAACATCTCCTCTAAAGATCTTTTCAGAGTCATTAATACGATTTTGAATTGTTGTTAATTTTTCTCCACCGACATACCAACTGAGAAAACGAAAAGCCTCTATAGCATTTGATTTTCCAGAAGCGTTCGCTCCTATCATTAATGTTAAAGGTGCTAAAGGCAAAAGCTGTCCTGTGTGATAACTTTTAAAGTTTTCTATCCAAATACCTTTTAGCATAATCTCACGATAACAAATAAAAAAGCTCCATCCTAAGATAGAGCTTTCCTTACTTTTTTACAATGTTAAAGCGTTATCAAGCCACTTGGCCTTCTAAAAAGTCTTGTGCAAAACGCTGTAATACACCGCCCGCTTCATATACAGAAACTTCTTCTTCTGTATCTAAACGGCAAGTCACAGGCACTTCAAGAATCTCTTCTTTACCATCCGCTGTAGCACGTTCAATCACTAAAGTTAAAGTCGAACGCGGCGCAATATTACCAATCACGCTATAAAGCTCTGTACCATCTAGCTTTAAAGTCTTGCGGTTTACACCCGGTTTAAACTCAAGTGGTAACACGCCCATACCCACCAAGTTAGTACGGTGAATACGCTCAAAACCTTCTGCCACAATCGCTTCAACACCTGCAAGACGTACACCTTTCGCAGCCCAGTCACGGCTTGAACCCTGACCGTAGTCAGCACCCGCGATAATGATTAACGGTTGCTTACGGTTCATGTAGGTTTCAATCGCTTCCCACATACGCATCACTTCGCCTTCAGGCTCTACACGCGCTTTTGAACCTTGCTTAATGGTGCCGTCTGAACGGACCACCATTTCGTTATAGAGTTTCGGGTTGGCAAATGTTGCACGTTGTGCAGTCAAGTGGTCACCACGGTGCGTTGCATATGAGTTGAAGTCTTCTTCTGGTACGCCCATTTTGTGAAGGTATTCACCCGCAGCCGAGTCCATCAAAATCGCATTTGAAGGTGACAAGTGGTCGGTAGTGATGTTATCACCCAAAATCGCAAGCGGACGCATATTCGCTAAAGTACGTGGTGCAGCCAACGCCCCTTCCCAATATGGTGGGCGACGGATGTAAGTACTTTGCGGACGCCAGTCGTAAAGTGGGCTTTTCGCTTGTTCAACTTCACCCAAGTCAAACATTGGAATGTAGACTTTACGGAACTGTTCAGGCTTCACAGCTTCTTTTACTAATGCATCAATTTCAGCATCAGATGGCCAGATGTCTTTGAGGTAAATTGGGTTACCTTCTTTGTCATGACCCAAAGCATCTTTTTCGATGTCAAAACGAATCGTACCTGCAATTGCATACGCCACAACAAGCGGTGGAGATGCCAAGAACGCTTGTTTTGCATAAGGATGGATACGGCCATCGAAGTTACGGTTACCAGAGAGTACTGCTGTTGCGTACAAGTCACGGTCAATAATTTCTTGTTGAATGACTGGATCTAATGCACCCGACATACCGTTACACGTCGTACAAGCATAAGCCACAATACCAAAACCAAGTTGTTCTAAATCTTTTAGAACACCCGCTTCTTCGAGGTAAAGTGCAGCCGCTTTTGAACCTGGTGCAAATGATGATTTCACCCAAGGTTTACGAACCAAACCAAGCTCATTTGCCTTACGTGCCAACAAACCTGCCGCCACAGTGTTACGTGGGTTAGAAGTGTTAGTACATGAAGTAATTGCAGCAATAATGATTGCACCATCTGGCATTAAGCCATCAGAACGGTTTTCAACAACACCTGCAATGCCTTTTTCTTTTAGGTCCGCAGTTGAAACACGTGCATGTGGGTTTGATGGACCGGCAATGTTACGTGTGACTGTCGATAGGTCAAAACGAAGTACGCGTGGGTACTCTGCTTTGGTCATGTCAGAAGCCCAAAGGCCGATTTCTTTTGCGTACTGTTCAACCAATGCCACTTGAGCATCTTCACGGCCTGTGAGGCGTAAGTAGTCGATTGTGTTTTGGTCGATGTAGAACATCGCAGCCGTAGCGCCATATTCTGGAGTCATGTTCGAAATGGTTGCACGGTCGCCCACAGACATGCTGTCAGCACCTTCACCAAAGAACTCAAGGTATGCACCAACCACGCGCTCTTTACGCAAGAACTCAGTTAAAGCAAGTACGATATCTGTTGCTGTAATACCTGCTTGACGCTGACCTACAAACTCAACACCAATAATGTCCGGCAGACGCATCCAAGATGCACGGCCCAACATTACGTTTTCAGCCTCTAAACCACCGACACCCACAGAAATTACGCCCAACGCATCTGTGTGCGGTGTGTGTGAGTCTGTACCTACACATGTATCTGGGAATGCTACACCATCACGCGCCTGAATGACCGGAGACATTTTCTCTAGGTTAATCTGGTGCATAATGCCGTTCCCCGCAGGGATCACATCGACATTTTTAAATGCAGTTTTAGTCCACTCAATAAAGTGGAAACGGTCTTCGTTACGGCGGTCTTCAACAGCACGGTTTTTTGCAAAAGCGTCTGGGTCAGCACCGCCATATTCCACTGCTAAAGAGTGGTCGACAATCAGCTGAGTCGGCACAACTGGGTTGACTTTAGATGGGTCACCGCCTTTGTCAGCAATCGCATCACGTAAACCTGCAAGGTCAACCAATGCAGTTTGGCCCAAGATATCATGACACACCACGCGCGCAGGATACCAAGGAAAGTCCAAGTCCTGACGACGTTCAATCAACTGCGTTAAATAAGCAGTTAAGTTCTCGGCATCGGCACGGCGTACCAATTGCTCTGCGAGTACTTTGGAGGTGTAAGGCAGTTTTTCGTATGCGCCTGGCTGAATATCTTCAACGGCTTGACGCACGTCGTAATATTCAAGCTGGGTACCTGCCAGCGGTTTACGGTATTTTATGTTCATTAACCACGCTCCGCCAATGGTTTAAATTTGAGGTTTTCAGGGCCTGTGTAGTTCGCGCTTGGACGAATGATTTTGCCGTCTTGGCGTTGTTCGATCACGTGCGCTGACCAACCTGCTGTACGTGCAATTACGAATAACGGTGTAAACATTGCAGTTGGAACACCCATTAAGTGATAGCTCACCGCACTGAACCAGTCGAGGTTCGGGAACATGTTTTTCACTTCTTTCATCACTGCTTCTAAACGCTCAGCGATGAGGTACATTTTGGTGTTCTCTTGTGCTTCAGCCAAGTCGTGCGCAACTTTCTTGATCACTTCGTTACGTGGGTCAGAAACTGTATATACAGGGTGACCAAAACCGATCACAACTTCTTTATTTTCAACACGTTTACGGATGTCAGCTTCTGCTTCATCTGCGTTGTCGTAACGCTGTTGAATCACGAATGCAACTTCGTTCGCACCACCGTGCTTAGGTCCGCGAAGTGCACCAATACCGCCTGTAATTGCCGAGTACATGTCAGAACCTGTACCTGCAACTACACGTGACGTAAATGTAGACGCGTTAAACTCGTGCTCAGCATACAAAATAAGCGATGTATGCATTGCTTGAATCCATTCTTCAGATGGTTTTTCGCCATGAAGTAAGTGCAAGAAATGCGCTGCAATTGAGTCGTCATCTGTTTCAACTTCAATACGACGACCGTTGTTGCTGAAGTGGTACCAATAAAGCAACATTGAACCTAGGCTTGCCATTAATTTATCAGCGATGTCTTTTGCGCCCGCTTCGTTGTGGTCTTCGTGTTCTGGTGTTAAACAACCTAGCACTGAAACCCCTGTACGCATCACGTCCATTGGGTGTGCAGACGGTGGTAATTGTTCAAGTGCAGTTTTAAGTGCTGCTGGTAAGCCACGAAGTGCTTTTAATTTTGCTTTATAGGCTTTGAGTTCAGCTTTATTTGGTAATTTGCCATGTACGAGCAAGTGAGCAACTTCTTCAAATTGGCTACCCGCTGCAAGGTCAAGAATGTCATAGCCACGATAGTGCAAGTCGTTACCGCTACGTCCTACGGTACAAAGTGCTGTGTTGCCTGCAACTTGTCCGCTAAGTGCAACTGATTTTTTTGGTTTGAAGCCTGTTGTTGTTTCATTTGAGCTCATAAGATTGTCCTTTCCTATCTATCTGAATTTATTTATTAAGCACGACGGAGTCGTACCATTTTCACTTCTTATTTCAGGATTAACCTTCGGTTCGACCTACTTTTCTTTCGGGAAAAGTAGGCAAAACCATTGTCATCTGCAAAACTCGTCCACAACCATCGAATATCCTATCTCTCGCAGAACCATTTTTTAAAAATGTAGTCCTGTCTCAAACAGTTGCAGATGACGCCTCCGAGTATCAGATTCCAATTAATCAACTTTTTAATTTATTACTTCTTTTTAGCAAATGCGTTGTCTAAGTAGTCTTCAAACGCGTAGTAATTAATGCGTTCATATAACTCTTTACGCGTCTGCATAATATCAATCACGTTCTTTTGCGTGCCTTCTTTACGTAAGGTTTCATACACAGTTTCGGCTGCCTTGTTCATGGCACGGAAAGCAGAAAGTGGATAAAGCGCAAGGCTTACATCGGCAGATGCTAACTCTTCAGTGGTAAACAGTGGTGTAGACCCAAACTCGGTAATGTTTGCCAAAATTGGTGCGCCAGTCTTCTGAGCAAATTGCTTGTACATATCAAGCTCGGTAATTGCTTCAGGGAACAACATGTCTGCACCCGCTTCAATGTAGGCACCCGCACGGTCAATTGCAGCTTGTAAGCCATCTACTGCCAATGCATCGGTACGCGCCATAATCACGAAGCTGTCATCACCACGCGCATCAACCGCAGCTTTAATACGGTCAACCATTTCTTCTTGAGTCACAATGGCTTTGTTCGGACGGTGACCACAACGTTTTGCGCCCACTTGGTCTTCAATGTGCATTGCCGCAGCACCAAACTTGATGAGTGCTTTTGTAGTACGGGCAATGTTAAATGCAGAAGCACCAAAACCTGTGTCCGCATCGACCAATAATGGAAGATCACAGACATCAGTAATACGGCGTACGTCTGTCAACACATCATCAAGGTTACTAATTCCCAAATCAGGTAAGCCTAAAGAACCAGCGGCTACACCACCACCTGATAAGTAAATCGCTTTATAACCTGCACGTTTTGCCAAAAGTGCATGATTGGCGTTAATGGTTCCAACCACTTGTAATGGCTTTTCTTGGGCTACTGCATCGCGAAATAGCTGACCTGCGGATTGTTTAGCCATTGTTATGTTCTCCTTGTGCTTGTAGCAGTGTTTGCTCAATAATTTTGTAAGAAGCATTGATATGTCGATGCATGAGCAGCTCAGCAAGTTCACCATCGCCTTCTGCAATTGCATCTAAAATACGGATATGTTCGTCCCAAGCTTTGCTCGGTCGATCGGGTGTGTTTGAAAACTGAATTCGGTACATACGGATGAGGTGATAAAGCTCATCACATAGCATTTTTTCTAGCGTTTTATTGCCACTACTTTTGATAATGCAGTAGTGAAAATCGTCCTGCCCTTCTTGCAAGTAATATCCCTTACCTGCTTTAAAGTTTTCATCTTCAGCATGCATACGTAAAACATCACGTAGCGCCAAAATTTGCTTTTTATCAATATGCTGTGCAGCAAGTTTGCAAGCCAAACCCTCTAAAGACGCACGAATCTGGTAAAGCTCTTTAAACTGTTGCAGTGAAAGCGAAACCACGCGCGCACCCACATGTGCAGTACGCTCAACCAAACGTTGCCCTTCAAGGCGATGAATCGCTTCGCGCAAAGGCCCACGGCTAATGCCATAAGTGCGTGCCAGTTCAGGCTCGGAAATCTTGCTGCCTGCCGGAATTTGACCCAAAACAATCGCCGTCTGTATTTGCTTAAATACATTCTCGGTCAGTGTTCTTCCCTGACTTTGTAATGGCTCTGGTGCGAAGGTCAAATCTTGCATATTGTCGACAATTTTTAATCAATTATGAGTTTTATAGCGGTATGAATGAAAAAAATCAAGGTGATTGTTGACACTTTGCAGAACGCATCAGGTCAAATTTTATCGTTAGACCTGTTATCTCACCTTATATTTAAACCATTAAACCACTTACTATTTAATATTTATAAAACAATTATTTAGGGTTATTTTATCCATGGTTTTATGACTGTTTCTCGCTTGCTTTTCGACCGCTAATCTTTTGTTTCAAACTTTAGTCTACAACCAATGTATTACAGCAAGATTGTAGACAATCTGCTTGAATGAAAGCATGAGTTATAAATTAGTATCTATTTACCGTAATTTCTTTTAAATCTTTTTATCATTTTCATCCAGAAAATATCGATATTAGTGAAATTATCAGGTGCTTCACGGTAGCTTTATTGATACATTATTGAGCATCGACATAGTTGTGGCGTATTTTTCGAGACAGAAAAAACCCAGCACTATGCATATTGTTGAATGAAAGGACTTTTTTGATGTTTCAACATATCCCCCCATACGCAGGCGATCCAATTCTCTCTTTAATGGAACAGTTCAATGCTGATACTCGTTCTGGAAAAGTGAACTTGAGTATTGGTCTTTATTATAACGAAGACAGCATTGTTCCTCAGTTAGAGACCATTATCGAGGCGCAAAAGCGTATTGAACCTAAAAACGGTAAAACCAAACTTTATTTGCCAATGGAAGGCTTCAAACCTTACCGTGAAGCAATTCAAGCACTTTTATTTGGTGCAAACAGCCCAGCAGTTAAAGCTGGCCGTGCTGTAACCATCCAAACACTTGGTGGTTCAGGTGCATTGAAAGTTGGTGCGGACTTTTTAAAAACTTATTTCCCAAATTCAGACGTTTGGGTAAGCCAACCAACTTGGGATAACCACGTTGCGATTTTCAATGGCGCTGGCATCAAAACTCATTTCTACCCATATTTCGACAACGAAACACGTGGTGTAGATTTTGACGGTATGCTTTCTACACTTAAAACTTTGCCTGAGCAAAGCATTGTGTTATTGCACCCATGCTGCCATAACCCAACGGGTGCTGACTTAAACCCAGCGCAATGGGACCAAGTAATTGCAGTATTAAAAGATCGTAACCTTATTCCATTCCTAGACATCGCTTACCAAGGTTTCGGTGACGGTATGGAAGAAGATGCGTATGCAATCCGTGCTTTAGACCAAGCGGGTCTAAACTTCATTGTGAGCAACTCGTTCTCTAAAATCTTCTCTTTATATGGCGAGCGCGTTGGCGGCTTAACTTTCGTATGTGACGACGCAGAAGCTGCTCAGTGCACATTCGGTCAGTTAAAAGCGACTGTACGCCGTATTTACTCTAGCCCTCCTACTACAGGCGCTTGGTTAGTTGATGAAGTGTTAAATGACGCTGAACTTAACCAACAATGGCAAGGCGAAGTAAAAGAGATGCGTGAGCGTATTATCAAAATGCGTAGCATCTTGAAAGACGAGCTTACTAAAGCGCTACCAGACCGTGACTTTAGCTACCTTGTAAACCAAAAAGGTATGTTCAGCTACACAGGTCTAACTGCTGAGCAAGTGGATATCTTGCGCGAAGAATATGCAATCTACTTAGTACGTAGTGGCCGTATTTGTGTAGCAGGTTTAAACATGAACAATGTTTACACTGTTGCTAAAGCAGTTGCTGAAGTGCTTGCTAAATCAGTAGAAGCAGCATAAGACATCTATTAAAAAAGGCGCTTCGGCGCCTTTTTTTATGTCTCGATATTAAGATTTAGCCTTACCCCAATATTTCAGTTTTGAGGTATGGCCAATCCCCACATTAAAGCTATTGGTTGGGTCGAGTTTTTGATAGAAATTCGCTAAGGCAGGTTTGGCAATGTAAAGATGCCCGACATTATGCTCTGCTGGATATTCAGCACGGCGTGCATCCAGCAACTTCCACATTTGATGTTCCATTTCTAAAGGGTCATGGCCCTTTTTAAGAATATAGTCCTGATGGAACACATGACAAAAGAAATGCCCATAATAGAGTTTATGGATGATTTTATTTTCCATCTCGGCTGGTAATTGCTCTACCCATTCGCGGTCATTACGACGTAACGCAATATCAAGCGCCACAATATCTTCAACTTCACTACGATGCGTATCACGATAACGAATTGCCGCTCCTGCAATCGCAAAGCGGTGCAAGAACGCTTTTCGGCCTTCCTCTTCGCTACATACGAAATAGTGACCAGACTGATGCACCGCAAAATATTCTTTTAAAAACTGCTCGGTTTGTGCTTTTGAATTTTTTTCCACACGTAGCACTAAATGGTGCTCATAACGATCTCGATATTCGGTCATACGCTTAGGCAAATGACTCGGTAAAAAGAAGGTAATGGCCTGTAAAATATGGTCTGTTAAGCCTTTAATTTTAAATCGTTCTAAAAAGCCATCGACTTTATCTTTCATCGCAAAAGCTTTGGGAACATTGGCTGTGCCAAATTTTTCAATAAACAAAAACGTGTCTTTCCCGTACTTTTCACCAATTAAATAAGCATCTCGGTGGATATATTCACCTGCAATCGGCAAGCTTGGTAGTGAGGTTAGTAAATAACGGCGAATCGCTGTTAAATCATCAGCATCATTAGTACCAATATAAAAGACATTACTTTCTACTTTTTCATAAGTATCAAGGCGTACCGCAAACACACAGACTTTACCAGCCGAACCAGAAGCCTCAAACAAACGTGACGGGTCTGCATTAAAACGAGCAGGCGTATCTTCATCGACTTGAGTCACATCGTGGGCATAACGATGGTCAGACGCCTGTTTTTCACTGTCATCTAAAATATCTATAGCTTGGTATTGTTGCTTCTCTAAACGAGTCAGAATTTCTTCAGGAGTCGAGCCTAAATTTACGCCTAAATGATTTACCAGTTCTAACTGACCAGTAGCGTTTACCTGAGCATATAACGCCAGTTCAGTATACGCAGGACCACGGCGTACCAATGCACCGCCAGAGTTATTACAGACACCGCCAAGTACCGATGCACCTATACAAGATGAACCAATTACTGAATGTGGCTCACGGTCATAACCTTTTAAAATTTGCTCTAAATTATCTAAGGTTGCACCTGGTAAACAAATGACTTGCTTGCCGTCATGGATGACTTGAATACCCTTTAATCGGCGAGTACTCATCACCAAAACAGGACGGTCATAATCATCGCCATATGGCGTTGAACCACCAGTGAGTCCTGTATTGGCCGCCTGCATAATCACAATACAGTCTGCCTCAATTGCAGCCTGCAACACTTGCCATTGCTCTAGCAAGGTCCCTGGTACAACCACTGCAAGTACTTTCCCCTCGCCAAAACGACGTCCTTGACGGTACTGGCGTGTGCTTTGATCATCGGTCAAAACATGCGAACGCCCTACAATATTTTGTAAGCGATCAATCACTGCTTGAGGAGAAAATGTTTGCATGATGGTTTCCTTTTGGTCATCCATACCACATAGTTTTTTAAAAATCAGAAAAGCTCGACGGAGTTTTTCCGTTTAGAACTAATATTTAAAGTAGCTAATTCCATTACTTTTGTTTTGGCATGAGTAGCGACTAAAGCTACGCAAGATCAAAACCATTTCACTTAGCACTAGCAGCTAATCTCTAGGTGTTAGATTTAATTCAAATTGGCTACGCGTTGGCGGCAGGATGCCGCCTGTTGAGCAACTGTACAAGGAAGTACGGTTTGCTCAACAAAAGATTTTTGGTTACTTTTTTAAAAAAGTAACGTCAATTAGCTACTTCCATTGAACTTTTTCCGATAAGGCTCCGTCGTGCCAATATCATCAAAGTTAATACGGAAACGTTAGAGCTTCATCGCCTGTACTAAACAATCCGCATTAATATCCGAAATCGACTTAGCACCTGTCAGCGTCATCGCAACACGCATTTCTTTATCAATCAAATCAAGCAAGTTCGACACCCCTTGCCCACCTGCTGCTGCCAAGGCATAAACAAACGCACGGCCAAGTAAAACCGTATCGGCACCGAGTGCCAACATACGCACCACATCTAGACCATTACGAATGCCTGAGTCAGCCAAAATTGCTAGGTCACCTTTGACGGCATCAGCAATTGCAGGCAACGCACGAGCAGACGACATCACGCCATCTAACTGACGACCACCGTGATTCGACACCACAATCCCATCTGCACCAAAACGTACAGCATCTTTGGCGTCTTCAGGGTCTAAAATACCTTTAAT
The DNA here is from genome assembly GCF_000581835.1 of Acinetobacter sp. 1542444. NCBI lineage: Bacteria > Pseudomonadati > Pseudomonadota > Gammaproteobacteria > Moraxellales > Moraxellaceae > Acinetobacter > Acinetobacter sp. 1542444. Next base: position 110,977 of record NZ_JEYA01000007.1, read on the forward strand.
CACCATTGGGCCATCCCAAAACTCACGGATCCACTCAAGATCTTTCCATGAAATGGATGGATCAAAGTTCGAGCCTAACCAGCCAATATAGTCTTCAAGCCCAGTTGGTTTACCTAAATATTTAGAGATATTACCCAAGTCATGTGGACGACCCATTAAGCCGACATTCCATGACCAGTGCGGATGGAACATAGACTGCATATAACGGCGCATCGCAGCATTTGGTCCACTCATACCCGAATGTGCATCACGGTAACGCGCACCTGGCACAGGCATATCTACGGTAAATACCAGTGTTGAACAACCTGCTGCTTTTGCACGTTCTAAAGCATTACGCATAAAACCACGGTCGCGTAATACATAAAGCTGGAACCACATAGGGCGATTAATTGCAGGTGCAACTTCCTCAATCGGACATACCGAAACCGTTGAAAGCGTAAATGGAATGCCCTTTTTATCGGCAGCCATCGCGGCCTGCACTTCACCACGGCGTGCATACATGCCAGTTAAACCTACAGGCGCCAATGCAACTGGCATCGTCAAGGTTTCATTAAACAGTTTTGTCTCTAGACTTAACGCTGACATGTCATTAAGCACACGTTGACGCAATGCAATTTCTGACAAATCTTGTACGTTACGCTTTAAGGTATATTCCGAATACGCTCCACCATCAATGTAATGAAATAAAAATGGAGGTAAGCGACGTTGTGCCGCAGCACGGTAATCATTGCCAGAAGAAATAATCATTTTGAATCAACTCTATTTAAACGATTTGCACGTTTCTGGCGAGCTTCGTCTTCATCCAGAGAACGCACATGATTAATCACAAATTCAATATGACCGCAGACAGCTTGGCGTGCGGCCTCGGGATCTTTACGATCAATAGCATCCATCACCTGAAAATGCTGCTCGCTGAGCAAGTCACCATTTACGGGGTCGTTATAAACTTTCTTACGCCCTAACAAGACGTTGTATTGCAGCAAATCAAATAGACTTCGCATCATTTGAATCAGCACCACATTGTGGGATGCTTCAGCAATCGCTAAGTGGAATTCAGCATCCGCGACCGCAGCCTGTGCTGAGTCACCCGCATTTTGGTGGCGGCTAATTTCATTAAAATAATGATGAATTTTGGCGCGATCTTCAGGCGTTGAGCGCAATGCGGCATACCATGCCGTGCCACCTTCAAGTAGTAACCGCGCCTCTTGCACATCAAAACGGTACAGCGGATCTTCTTCAATCAGGTTACTAATTGGGTTCACAATCAGTTGCTGTGGCCACTGTTCAGGTAACTGCTGAATATAAGTCCCATCGCCACGGCGGCTAATGAGTACACCTTGACTATTGAGCTGTTGAATTGCTTCACGCAAAGACGGACGAGAAACTCCTAAGCTAGTTGCAAGCTGGCGTTCAGCAGGCAAACGGTCACCTTTTTTCATGTGACGCTCTTCAATTAATGCCTGCAATTTCATGACCACTTGATCGGAGATTCTCATCGCGTTTCCTTCACTGGAGTTATGGAATCATCCACGGAACCAGATAAGCCTGAACCGTAATAATGATGCCAACAAAGACAGTGAATATGATGCTATGTTTTACCGTGAAACGGAACAAGTCAGACTCTTTTCCAACTAAGCCTACTGCTGCACAAGCAATGGCAATCGACTGCGGAGAAATCATCTTACCTGTCACACCACCACTGGTATTGGCAGCCACAAGCAACACTTCCGGAATACCAATTTGCTGCGCTGTAGTCGCCTGTAATGCCGAGAACAAAGCATTTGAAGATGTATCTGAACCCGTAAGGAACACACCAAGCCAACCCAAAAATGGCGAGAAGAAAGTAAACGCATGACCCGTATGCGATAGAGCCAAAGCTAAAGTTGCAGATAAACCTGAATAATTCGCAATAAAAGCAAACGCTAACACCATACCAATCGAGTAAATCGGTGTTTTTAACTCATTGAGTGTTTCACCAAAGGTTGTAACTGCCTCACTTGCTTTCATTTTTAAGAAAATAGCAGTGATGATTGCGGCAATAAAAATTGCAGTACCTGTTGCAGAGAACCAGTCAAACTTATAAATCGCTTCGTATGGTTTCATCTCTGCCACAATTGGCGGCATTTTTTCGACCAATTTGTGCAAATACGGTACTTCAAGTTTAAAAATCCAGTGTTCAAGAGCACCATCTTTTGCAAATAATGCTTTAAATGGCTTAACGCTCCAGATGGTCACCATCACTGTTAAAATCGCAAATGGAGACCACGCTTTAGCAATTTTTCCAATGCTATAACGTTGAACTGTAGTAGGTTGTTGAGTTAAAGTTTGACCCGACTCAGGTTCAAAACGGAAAATATGTTTTGGTTTCCAAACACGGAACAGTAAAGTTAAGCTCACCAATGATGCAATTGCTGCGGTAATGTCTGGCAATTCAGGACCAATGAAGTTAGATGTAAGATACTGGGCAATCGCAAAAGCGCCACCACCGACCAATACCGCAGGCCAAGTTTCCTTAACACCACGCCAGCCATCCATAATCGCCATGATCCAGAACAGCACAATAATGACTAAAAATGGCAACTGACGACCAACCATTTGGCTAATTTCCATGGTATCTACACCAGAAACCTGCCCCGCCACAATAATTGGAATACCCATTGCACCGAATGCCACTGGTGCTGTATTTACGATCAAACATAAACCAGCAGCGTAAAGTGGCTTAAAGCCTAAACCAACAAGGAGTGCAGCGGTAATTGCTACAGGAGCACCAAAACCCGCCGCCCCTTCAAGGAAAGTACCGAATGCAAAACCAACCAATAGCATTTGCAGACGTTGGTCTTCGGTAATCGACAAAATGCTTGAACGAATAACCTCAAACTGACCTGTTTTTACCGAAATTTTGTATAGAAAAACTGCCCCAATAATGATCCATGAAATTGGCCATAGACCGTAGAAGAAACCGTAAATGATTGACGCAAAGGCCATTTGACCCGGCATTTGATAGAAAAAGAGCGCAATTAGTAATGCAATAATGACTGTGCCCGTACCCGCGATACTGCCTTTTAAACGAAAAACTGCTAGTGCTAAAAAGAAGAAAATAATCGGGATTAATGCAACCGCACTGGACAGCCAAATATTATTTAAAGGGTCATAAAGTTGTTGCCACATATTGAGCATTGTCATCTCCTTGAAATGCCGGGGCGAATTTTTGTACCTTAAATTCTTAAACATTCAACACAATTGGTATGACCAATTAAAAATTAAGTGCAAATGTTGTTCCTTAAACCACAGACCGCATCATAAACACAGATATTAGCAAGATCAATAATTAAATAATCATTATAATTGGTATGACCAATAGCACTAAGCAAAATCAAGTAATTCCTAATTTATAAATTTATTTATTAGACTAAAGTCGTAAAAATCTTTCTCATAAATTTAGATATGAATTACAGAAATGAAGTGAAAAATTTGAATATAAAAACTATAAACATACCTGTTTCATGATCTATGTATAATGTGCACACAACTCAAACCACATGTATTGAATTGAATAATGACTACTTTAACGTGTTTTAAAGCTTATGATATCCGAGGCAAACTCGGCAATGAATTGAATGAAGAAATCGCCTATAAAATTGGCCGCGCGTACGGACAAATCTATAAACCAAAGACTGTTGTTGTAGGTTGTGATATTCGTCTAAGCAGTGAGGGTTTAAAACAAGCGACTATCCGCGGGTTAAATGATGCGGGTGTCAATGTTCTTGATTTAGGCATGACAGGTACTGAAGAAGTTTACTTCGCCGCCTTTCATTTAGATGTACAAGGTGGTATCGAAGTTACTGCGAGCCATAACCCAATGGACTATAATGGCATGAAATTAGTACGAGAAAATGCTCGCCCAATTAGTGCTGATACCGGTTTAAAAGAAATTCAGGCTTTAGCAGAAACTAATAACTTTGAAGAAGCTAGCCAAAAAGGTACAACGCAAAGCTATAACATTTTGCCTGAGTTCGTTGATCACCTAATGACCTATATTGAACCAGCAAAAATCCGCCCACTTAAGTTGGTGGTTAATGCTGGTAATGGTGCAGCTGGTCACGTCATTGATGCCATTGAAGAAAAATTTAAAAAGCTTAACGTACCTATTGAATTTATTAAAATTCACCATGAAGCAGATGGTACTTTCCCAAATGGCATCCCTAACCCAATTTTAATTGAAAACCGTGACAGTACCCGAAATGCTGTGCTTGAGCATAAAGCAGATATGGGAATTGCTTGGGACGGCGACTTTGACCGCTGCTTCTTATTTGATGAAAAAGGTCAGTTCATTGAAGGCTACTATATTGTTGGTCTATTGGCTCAAGCTTTCTTGATTAAGCAATCAGGCGAGAAAATTGTGCATGACCCGCGTTTAGTGTGGAACACATTTGATATCGTAGATGAATACAAAGGTGTCGCTGTACAGTCAAAATCTGGTCACGCGTTCATTAAAGATGTGATGCGTGAACACAATGCCGTATATGGTGGTGAAATGAGTGCCCATCACTATTTCCGTGACTTTGCTTACTGTGACAGCGGTATGATTCCGTGGCTACTTACGGTTGCCCTGCTTTCTGAAACAGGACAATCACTTTCAACACTCGTTGAAAATATGATTACCAAGTTTCCTTGCAGTGGTGAAATCAACTTTAAAGTAGCTGATACACAGATCACTATTCAAAAGATTTTTGATTTTTATGCCGATCAAAATCCACAAATTGACCGTACCGATGGTGTAAGCCTCGACTTTGGCGCATGGCGTTTTAATGTGCGTGCTTCAAATACTGAACCGTTATTACGTCTCAATATTGAAAGCCGTGCAGACCGCCAAGCTCAGCCAATGCAGCATTATGTAGATGAATTGAATAGGTTGATTCAATCTTAATATCTTTATTTTTAAAGAGATGGAAAAATTATTTTCCCATCTCTTTTATTTTCATCTAAGGCCTTACACACTATAATGTTTTTTCAAAAATTTTATTTTTATTCAATATTAAATTAGATAATTTGTTAGAGAATCTGATTGCAAAATCATCAACATATCTACTATATAAAAATGAAAAGGTGATAGAAAAAAACAGAGAGACAAATATAGAAATTAGTGCAGAAGTTAAAAAATTGAAACCTTCACTGAAAAATATATTAAATATTGGGGCTCCTAAAATATACATAATAGGAATATGAATTAAATATATTGAAAATGACAACTTACCTAATAACAAGAAAATATTTTTATTAAAAAAATTATCAATAATATTGGATTTAATTGATGCAAAAACAATTAATCCTCCTCCAAAAAAGTTTAGAATATTATATGTCCTTTCCCCTAGTATTTTACTAAAAAAATTATAACTAATACTCTCATTATGGGCTCCACAGAAATACAAGCCAACAATAAAAAGAAAAATACATACAAATTCAGGAATTCTTCTAGAAAAAAAATATAGAAAGTGCCCAAGTATAAAACTTAATATGCCTAAAAATGCTATAAATGATAATGACATCGAAGCCAAAATACTTATTAAAATAAATAAATATTTAATAATATTATTTTTTTGAAAAAAACAAATAAAATAAATAATTAAAGAACCTAATAATTCTATTTGCATAGTCCACAGAACAGGGTTGTACTTTGCTTCTCCAAAAATAAATGATCCTATCGCACCAGAGTATATAGCATCGAATAAATTAGGAACTTTAGACCCTACTGAACGGAACCATTCCGATACATTCTCCAGATCAACAGAAAAATGAAGTACGGCCCACATTAATACACAAGAAAAAATTGCAGGTATAGCTAATCTAGGATAACGCTTAATTAAAGATTCTTTTAACTTTCTTTTTGAATCTTTTGATTTTAAGAAAGATAATGTTAACACATAACCACTTAATACAAAAAATACAAAAACAGCCCCTGTACCAGAATAAAAAAATGCAAAGGGGGAATTATATATCGATTCAATAAATTCAAATTTTGGTAAGTTACTACTATAAAAATTATGTAGTTGAGGAAAGAAAGTTCCAAAAAAATGTGAAAAAACTACGGCTAGACAGGCTAACCCCCTTAAACTTTCAGCGGAGTGTACTTTATCCATTAGAAATACTTTTATTAATAAAAAATCTTCAAATATAGTTAGAAAATACTTCTAACACTTTTAATATCTTAAAAATATCTGATTAAATGCTTTAGTTCTATATGAACTAAAGCATCAAAATAATTTTTAAAAAAATTTACTACAAACGAAGCCTTATTTATACCCTGTAGGATTATGCTTCTGCCAATTCCAGCTATCCTTAAGCATATCTTCTAAACCATATTGTGGTTGCCAACCTAGCTCAGCAACTGCACGAGCGTTATCGGCAAAAGATGTTGCTACATCGCCAGCTCGACGTGGTGCAAACTCAAAAGCAACGGGGACACCATTAACCTGTTCAAATGTATTTTTAACTTGCAAAACTGATGAACCATTACCTGTACCAATATTCCATGGCCTGCAACCTGTCGCTTCTAATCGATTATTTAGAGCACATAAATGTGCATTCGCTAAATCGACTACATGGATATAGTCACGTACCCCAGTCCCATCTACAGTATTGTAGTCGTTACCATAAATAGATAGCTTTTCACGGCGACCTACAGCAACTTGAGTCACATATGGCATTAAATTATTTGGAATACCTTGTGGGTCTTCACCAATACGGCCACTCTTATGTGCACCAACTGGGTTAAAATAACGAAGTAATGCGATTGACCATTTAGAATTTGACTCTGTCAGTTTTTGCAATAATTGCTCAACAATCAGTTTTGTATAGCCATAGTTATTACTTGGCATACCTGTTGGCATATCTTCATTTAATGGAGATATATTGGCCTCGTCATATACGGTCGCAGAAGAACTAAACACAAGTGTATAAACACCAGCCTTTTCCATTGACTTAACGAGTTGAATACTACCAGCAATATTATTATCAAAATAAATCAGCGGTTTTTCCTGGCTTTCACCAACTGCTTTTAAACCTGCAAAATGAATAACCGCATCAATTGAATGTTCCTGAAACACGTGATCAAGTTCATTTGCATTACGAATATCACCTTGCACAAAAGCTAAACTCTTTTGTGCGATATCCTGAACTCTCTTTAATGATTCTTCAGAGCTATTTGATAGATTATCAAAAACAATAACTTCATGGCCAGCATTTAAAAGCTCTACACAGGTGTGTGAACCAATATAACCAGCTCCACCAGTAACTAGGATTTTAGCCATCTACTTTTCCTAATAATATTTTAATTAATCCACGTGTTGAGGCATCTAATGATGAAAGATCATTTTGAACCCCATTTAAAATAGGTAATAGCTGATCAGCAATCTGTTTACCTTTTTCGACACCCCATTGATCAAACGGGTTAATATTCCAAATTACAGACTGCACAAAAACTTTATGCTCATATAAAGCAATTAACATTCCCAAACTATATGGATTTAACTCTTTCAATAATAAGGTTGAACTCGGTTGGTTACCTTCATATTGCTTGTAAATCGGCAGTTTTTCTAATTCAGTTGAGTCTAAAGCGTCATTACCAAAGGCCAATAATCTTGATTGGGCCAAACAATTCGATAATGCAAGATGATGCTGTTCGACCAAAGCGTCTGCATTTTCAACATAGGTAAAATGGTCAGCGTTATAGCGTTGGACTGGGGCAATAAAGTCACAGCTGACTGCTTGAGTTCCCTGGTGTAATAACTGATAGAAGGCATGTTGAGCATTTGGTCCAACTTCACCCCATACAATTGGGCACGTATCGAGTTCGACTTTTTGACCGTCACGTTGTACCGATTTACCATTAGATTCCATTTCAAGCTGCTGTAAATAAGCAGCGAAATACTTTAATCGACCATCATAAGGCAATACGGCATGTGTTTGAATATTTAAAAAATTATTGTTCCAAACGCCTAATAATCCCATTAAAACAGGAATATTTTGCTCATAACTTGTATTTTGAAAATGTTCATCTATTGCATGAGCACCAGCTAAGAGTTGTTGAAAACCTTCAACCCCGATACTCAGCGCAATAGGTAAACCAATGCATGACCACAATGAGTAACGGCCACCTACCCAGTCCCAAAGCAGTAATTGATTTTCTGGGGCAATCCCCCATTCAGTCATTTTATCTGCTTTTGTTGATACTCCAACAAAATGACTTTTTAAAACTCGGGCATGTGTTCCCAAAGTTTTTTCAAGCCACTGACGTACGGTTTGGGCATTTGATAAAGTATCAATCGTTCCAAAAGATTTTGAAGAAATAATAAATAGTGTAGTTTCTGGACGAAGTTGGTGGAGTAATTCCGATAACTGACTACCATCCATAGTCGATACAAAGTGAACATTTAAAGGTTTAGCCGTTTTCACTTTAAAATCTGACAACGCATGCGTGACCATTTGTGGCCCTAAATCAGAACCACCCACACCAATGTTCACAACATCTTGAATCACTTCACCAGTTGCACCACGATATTGTCCAGCATGGATCTTTTCCACTAAAGCATACATACGTTGCAACTGACTATGGACTTGTGCCGTTAATTCTGGAAACTTTGAATAGTCAACTGGCAAGCGTAATGCCCAATGCATTGCCGCACGTTGCTCTGTACAATTTACTTTGTTTTGTGAAAAAAGACGCTCTATCCATTGATTTAATTGTTTAGTTTTCGCAAGAGCAATCAATTGTTCCAAAATGTCTTTCGTAACACGATGCTTACTATAATCAAAAACTAATGGATCAAATTTTATAGAATATTGTTGAAAGCGATCCGGTTCTGATGCGAACAACTCTTTTATATGTAACTTTGAATTTTTCTCACCCATTAACTGTAATTTTAGTAAAGGTGAAACCAACTCTTTAGGAAATTTCTCGATAGATTTACTCATAAACGACCTACTCCTTCATAAGCAAAGCCCTTAGCCTTTACATATGCTGGGTCATAAATATTACGCCCATCCAAAATTAAAGGATGTTGCATCAATTGTTGTAACTGCTTAAAGTCAGGACTCCAGTACTGTTTCCATGCGGTAACCAAACATAAGGCATGTGCACCTCGAGTAGCCTCATATTGATCAGTACACAGTATTAAATCCTTACGGTCACCATATGTAGCGGCAATTTCATCTAATGCTTGAGGATCATGCAAACGTACAGTTACACCTTGCGCCCACAATGCAGCTAATAAAATATGAATTGGCGAGTTATGTATGCTTGAGGTATTTTCTTTGAAGGATGCACCCCAAATAGCCACGGTTTTACCATTCAAATTACAATGATAGTAATTCCACAACTTACGGAATAAAATTTCTTTTTGTTGTTCATTAATCGCCCATACCTGCTCTAACAGTCGACTTTTCGCCCCAGTTTCAGAAACAGTACTCGAAAGGGTTAAAATATCATGCGAAAAATTTTCACCGCCAAAACCAACTCCAGCGGACAAATAAGCCGCACCAATACGTGTATCAGCCGCAATACCATGCTTTACGTTAGCTATATCAATACCGAGTTTCTCTGCCACCATAGCTAAGTCATTCATATAACTAATGCGGGTCGCCAACATGCCAGAAATACTAAGTTTGGTAAACTCAGCATCCAAGATCGGCATAAATAAATATTGATAACTAAAACGGAAAAATGGGCGTAACAGCTCTTGCATTGTATCCCGTGCATGATTGGACTCAACACCAACAATGACATGTTTTACATTCAATACGCTGTTAATAGCATTCCCTTCTTGAATTACATCAGGGAAATAGACCCACTCGTCTTTTGGTAAATATTGTTTTAACTGATCAGTTCCATGTAAGCCAAACGTAGAACCATTTACCATTAATCTAGGATGAACAATAGGACGTTGGCTTAACTTCTCAACCGTATTTAAAGCAAGTTGCATTTGTGTGGGGCTAAAACAGAATAAATAAACCTCAACATCAAGAGGAATAGCAGAAAAAGGACTTTCTTGTAGAAAACCCGATCTTCTTTGCTTATTTAAATAATTATTAACTTCTTGATCTTGATAGGAAAGTACAGAAATATTTTCTTCGCAGGTGACACTTGTGCACCAATAAATCTGATTGCCATATTCAGCTAGTAATGCTGCCATTACACCAGCGTGTAAGGTGGTTCCAAACACTGCGATTTTCATTGCACACCTGATTTTTTAATATTCTATAGATTTCTCTTCCCGTTAAGGGAAGAGAATATATTGATTGTTTATTATATTCAGCAGTTTTTACAAATGCTTAAGTAGAACTACACAATACTACAACTTAAGTTCTTGAATTAACTGTTTAAATTCTAACCCTAATTTAGGATGTTGAATTCCATAATGTAATACAGCTTTTAAATAACCAAGCTTACTACCGCAGTCAAAAGTTTGGCCTTGCATACGATAGGCTTCAACAATATCTGTTTCTTGTAACATCGCAATCGCATCTGTTAACTGAATTTCATTACCCGCACCTTTTGGCGTGTTTTCCAAAAGTTGCATAATTTTTGCAGGTAATATATAGCGACCCACCACAGAAAGATTAGAAGGTGCAGAGCCAACAGCAGGTTTTTCAACAATGCCTTGCATAGCAATACTTTCACCCTCGTTAGGGCTATGTGCTACATCTACAATCCCATATTGATCAACAAGGTTATCAGGTACGGCTTCTACCATAATCTGTGCGGCTTGGCTGGCATCATAACGTGCAATCATACGGGTTAAATCATTTCGCCCCGAGTCATCTTTTACCAAAACATCTGGTAATAACACAGCAAAATCATCTTGGCCAACAATACTCTTTGCACATAAAACTGCATGCCCTAAACCTAAAGGCTGAGGTTGTCTTACACTTACAACACTCACATGAGGTGGAACAATTTGGGTAATTTCTGCAAGTAAATCAAATTTCTTTTTTTGCTCTAATGTTGTTTCTAATTCAAAGTTTCGATCAAAATAATTTTCAATTGACGCTTTTGAAGAGTGAGTTACCAAAATAATTTGTTCAATGCCTGCTTCAATTGCCTCACGCACCACATATTCAATGGCTGGACGGTCAACAACAGTCACCATTTCCTTTGGAATTGACTTACTTGCTGGTAAAAAACGTGTGCCTAGACCGGCTACGGGTAAAACTGCTTTTTTGATCATAACAAAGATTTCAAGATATAAAATTTACTTTACAGAAGAATCAACATTTTCTGGAGCATCATTACCTTTAAATAAAGATGGTCCAACATGTCCTGGCGCGTTAATGCCTTCACGTTTAGTCATCACTTTGACTGTTTTAAACATAATTTTAAAGTCAACCCAAACATTGTGATTGTCGACATACCACACATCACACTTAAATCGTTCTTCATAGTCAAGTTCATTACGGCCACTTACCTGAGCCAAACCTGTCATTCCAGGACGCACTTCTAAACGACGTGCCTGCTCTGGTGAGTATAATGCAACAAAGTCTTTAAGCATTGGACGAGGTCCAACTACACTCATGTCACCTTTCAGTACATTAATGAGCTGAGGCATTTCATCTAAGCTTGTAGAGCGCAATTTCTGACCAAATGGGGTAATACGTGCCTCATCTGGCAATGGGTTTCCTTCTGCATCAAAAGCATCTTTCATTGACCGAAACTTAATCATTTTAAATAATTTTCCGTCCTTTCCTGGTCTTTCTTGATAGAAGAATATGGGTGACCCTAAATTTTTACGAACCTTATAAGCAACAATCAGAAATATTGGCGACAGCACAGTTAAAGCTATTAAAGAAATGACTATGTCTACTAAACGCTTCATATTTTCATTCACTCATTTTTTAATATCTTTACGAAGAAAGGTATTATAAATTTTACCCAATAAATTTGCTGGTAACAGTCTAAACGCAGACCGTACCAGAAACAGCATGTTAGCATATAGAGGATTTTGTAACTTTAGTTGTTTTTTTAAATCTAGTAACTGTTTTTCACTTTTAATATATTGGAAACCTTTACGACGTCCATGCATACCATTATCAATGCGTGCATAAACCAATACATCTGGTAAGTTCTGAATTTTATGTCCCTTAGCGATCACCCGTAAAAAGAGATTATAGTCTTCCATCCACAAATGATGTTGATAGCCACCAACCTCGAGAATATGGGACTTCCGATATGTAATCGTCATATTATTAAACGGACTTTGCTTCTTTGCATAATTTCTTAGATCTTCATTTGATAAAGGAACGTTACGCATACCTGTCGGGTTTTGAGTATCTTCAACAAACTCAAGAATTTGCCCCCCTACAATTGATACATCAGGATTTTTTTCTAAAAATTTAATTTGTTTTTCAAATCTTTCTGGCACATAAATATCATCTGTATCAACTATACATACAATGTCATAGGTACATTCTTGTAATCCAATATTTTTTGCTTTCCCTGTTCCAACATTTTTTTCAAGCTTCTTAATATGAAGAACTTTACCTAATTTCTCTTGCCATTTAGCAATAATTTGATCTAATTCAGGTGATAAAGGGCCATCCTCAATTAAAACAATTTCTGTAGGTTTTAAAGTTTGTTTATCCCAAATGCTTTCCATACAAGCATTAAAGTGTGCTGGATGCTCTTTGTGATAAATAGAGCTTAATACAGAAAACATAAAACTTTATCCTTGCAAGACTTTTTCAATCCAAATTTTCAAAATTTGTTCAGGTTGATATTTTTTAGCATTTAATAACGATTCTTGAGAAAAGCACTCTAACAAATCTGGAGATGACGCAAGTTTTAAAATTGCTTCTGCTAATTTATCAATATTTTGATCTTCCACTAATAATCCATTTTTATTTTCTTGAATGACGTCACTTGGGCCATATGGACAATTATATGAAACAACAGGTAAACCAAAACTTTGTGCCTCTATTAACACCATGGGTAAGCCTTCATATTTTGATGACATTACAAAGAAGTTAGATTGTTCGTATACTTGCTTTACGTTAGAAGTTGTCCCCATTAAAGTCACATTTCGAAGAGAATTTCTAGTAATGTAGTCATCTAACATTGAATAATGTTCACCTTCTCCGTAAATATTTAACTGCCACTCAGGAATAGATGGCTGTATTTTCTCCCATGCTTGAAGCAGATGCATATAATTTTTCTGCTCAGTTAAACGGCCAATTGTTACAATCTGTTTATTATTCTGCTGATGTGTTGAGCTAATAGGAAATGGCGAAAAATTAGGTATCACAAGCACATTTGAATGAAATTTATCAAATTGCTCTTTATCATTTTGAGTAAGAGTCACAACTTGATCAATTTTTCGATATAACAGTTTACTTAAAATTTGTATTTTCTGAGGACGACTGACAAAAGAAACATGTTCAAGCACCACTAATTTTTTAATATTTGGTACAAAAGCACATAGCAAAGACAATTTACCCATATTATGAACAACTACTACATCATAATGTGAGGTAGAAATATATTCTTTAAGTTTGATATAAAACTGAAATAAATTACCAGATAAATTTACTACCTCCACATTATCAGCAACAGGATATGCGGTATTATTTTTAGTCGACTCTCTGTTTAATAACGTAATATCATAATCTTCTATAGCTGACATTTTATTGGCTAATTCAACAGCGACACGCTCAGAACCAGATTTATTCTTTAAAGAATTAATTATAAAAAGAATTTTCATATATTACTCAATATAAAGGAGAAAAGTACAAATCGAGAAGATAAGGTGCTTGAAAACCTAAAGTTATAACTATTTGTAAAATAAAGTAAACTATTGCAAATAATAAACAGTAAAGTTTGTTAAAGCGACTTAAAAACAAAATTGGTAACACAAATATTTCAACATATGAAAATGCCGTTGATAAACGACCACTCATAATAGCAAACTCAGAGAATCCCACCCTTGCTGCTAAAGCTATAACCATTAAATAAAGAAAGAACTTATACTCATCTCTTTTTAAAATATTTTCTTTTGAAAAAAATAAAAGAAATGAAACTACAACCATAGTTCTTATATTTGGTAGACTAAATAATGCAATATCTTCTGAATAATTATCAGTACTTGCATAACTCTGCAATCTTTCAAATGATCCAACCAAAAAATTTAATAAAAAAAACTTAAATAAAACAACAAAAACAAAAAATGCTAAAATTAAGGTTATTTTAATTCTGTCTATTGAAAGTAAAAAGTTATTTTTTAATAAGTAAAATATAACAGCAAATATAAAAACTAATCCCGATGTTTGATGTATAAAAAATGATACTATTAGAACACACCAAGCAAAGAGATCTGTCCTAGATTGGAACAATCTAACTATAGAGAATATCACCATACTTATAGCTAAACCTTGTCTCATCTGCATAAATTGCTGCATAAAGAAATAAGCGCTGGGGACATAGAATAGCAAACAATAAAAGTATGGTAATTTTAAAGCTCTTGCAGTTTTATAAATAAAATAGAAATTTAATAAAGAAAAAAATGAAAAAAGAAGAAAACTAGAGCTAGTCAAATAACTTAGTAACCAACTGTACCAACCGAATCCTATTTCCATCCCTGTTTGTACATAAAATTCTTTTGGATTTAATAAGTTGTAATTGTTAATATATTTGAAAACATCAAAATATATCTGAGTATCAGGAGTAGCACCCCTATCTCCTACTAGAATTGCTAAAGGAATACTTAATATAAGAAACCATAAGAACTCTTTTTTTACTCTCAAGATCATCTCAATAGCAACCTAAAAATTCAAAGTTTTACAATCAATAGATTCGAACAACTGATAAAATTCAGCATAGTTTTTACCTAAATTTTCTTCATGTAGCACTATTATTTCAATATTTCTCAAGGATGCAACATTAAGAGCAGCTGTACTAAGCACAGTATAAAGTTCTACAAAATAACCCTCTATCAACAATTTTAAAATGTAGTCTTCAAATATTAATGGTGAATCAATGTAATCTATTCCATCATACCTTTTATTCTCTCGAGGGTGCGGAAAATAATATTCCACTCCTATTTTTTTTATAAAACTTAAAATTTTCTCAGCGTCACCACCCTTTAAATTATGAATAGGTTGTCCTAAGAAAATCTTAATTTTTTTATCAAATAATGGTAGATCAGCAGCAGATATTATTGGAATATAACTAGTATTATCTATAATATTCTTATATCCCTTATAGATTGAAAAGTGTTTTTCACTCTCATTAATCACTCTTTTAGTGCTATACTTATTTCCTAAAGACTTTAATACAACTCTTTGTAAAGCAGATTTATTCTGATAATTATAATAATTACTTTTCTGATAAATATTTGCAGTTCCATCATCAAAAGTTAAAATTTGATCCTTTTTCACTACTGATAATAGTAAATGAAAAAAAGGATTATCTATACTAGCTAAATAAATCTTACTATATTTATTTTTTAAAATTTTAAAAAGATAAAACTTAAAGCGAACGAAATCAAAAATTCTATATATTTTATTTTCAGAATAAACTATAAACCTATATGAGTTCTCACAAACCAGACTTAACTTATTGAAATAATGGTCATATTTTTCATTTTTATTATATGATAAACATAGTACATCATAAGATGCAGGATTTTGCTCTACAATTTTTGATGCTATTAACATTTGTAATGGTGTTAAACAGACCAACAAGTTTTTATTAGATTGTTCTCGCATTCTCGACTCTCTTCCAAAAAACTATTAGCAATACAAAATTACTTATTAACAATGCATAAGGAATTAGTTCTACGGATTCTTTTGCAAAGAAATATAAAAAGACTAGATACACGATTGATGATAACGTTGTTATCTTAGAAATCATTAGGTTTTTGCCATGATAAAAGAAGTAATTTACCAACATAAGATATGGTAGGTTAGCTCCAAAGCCCAGTAGATACATCACAACATAGTACTTTGAACCCACATAACTTTGTCCTAAAAACCATAAATATACTTGTTCAGGCAAAAGCCAACCTACTACAGCAGGCAGTATACTTAAAGGCAAGCTGTATAATGTATATTTTTTTATCTTAGTTATAGTTAAAGAGTTATCCTTAAGTGCTTGATAATAATATGGCACAATCGCTTTATTGAGTGCCATTAGAATAATTGGTAATACAGCTGCTATTTGTACACCAGCTGAGTAAACTCCTAGTTCTGCTTTTGAGTATTGTTGATAAATAAAAATACGATCTAGTTGCCCTTTAACAAAGAAGCTAGACTGATGCAGAATAAGCGGTAGCCCAAACGAAAAAATATAAAATAGCCCGAGACGCAGTCTTTGCCATGTAAAGCGATAATTATCTCTAAATAGATCGCCCAATATCAAACTTGCAATTAAAAATGTAGTAAAATTAGCAATAACAATGGCTAATATTCGATAAGCTACTAGATCTTGACTGAAGTATTCAAGAGCAGCAACTGTAAATAGGACATTGGTTAAGGATAAAATAATTTGGATTGTAATATATTTGAACGGTTGCTTTTGACACTGTCTTAATGCAAGTTGGACATTGACAAAAGATTGGAACATTGTTGCCAGTACAACATATGCCATGATTTCCGCTTTAAACCACCAACAACCCAGCAAAAGGACGAAAGAAATAGCAATATTAAATAAATAGCCCGCTTTAACAACTGTATTTAAAGCTTTTTTACCGTAAAAATAGAAATAACGTGTAACAGCACCATCTTGACTTAATCCAACAAATATAACAAATAAAGACAACATAGTTAGGTAATATGATAACTCCCCAAAACCTTCTGGGCCAAGTTTACGCGTTAAATATGGCAACATCAGAAAGGGGAGACTTTTCGCAAAAAGCTCCCCAATCAAATAAATAAAGCTATCTTTTAATACCTTCATTCAATAGCCCTATACTTTTTGATTGCACTAAATTTCATTTATAAACTAAAACCGTCATCTACAATAATATTTTGCCCTGTTACATATCTTGATTGTTCAGAAAGTAAGAATAAAACTGAACCTATGATTTCTGTAACATCTAACATACCAGCCCCATGAGTATGGCTCTTATATGCTTCTAAGAATGGTTCAGGTTGATGATCAAAGATACCACCTGGACTTACACAATTAATGCGGAATCGACTATCGTTGACATAAGCAACTGTGTATTTGTTTAAATGGAGTGTTGCCGATTTAATTGCAGCATACTCAACAGGCATTGTCATTTTTGTGTTGTTATAAATATCAAATTTTGGAGCAACGACTCCATAAATAGATGAAATATTCACAAGCGAAAAAGGAGTCTGACATTGTGTAAAATATTTTGCACATTGCTGAGTGAACAAAAACATACTACCTAAATGTAGTGATAAGTTCTCATTAAAGCTTTCAAGGGTCACATCAAAAAAATGTGAACCATATGTCTTATTACGTGGATATGTTGTATTAACAGCTCCATCAATTTTAAGATCTGTTGAAAAAAATGACTTTACACTTGATTCATTTGTTACATCTAAAGAAACCAACGATAACTTTTCGTTTGTAGGATCAACTCCCAAACTACTTAATCGAGTTGCCATAGATTCAAGGTTTATATCAGCAGCAATAACTTTTGCGCCTTGCTCTAATATAGCCGCCACCAAACGTGTTCCTAGTAGTCCACCGGCACCAGCTACTAAAAAGGTTTTATTCTCTAATAAATTTTGCATCAGTTATTCACCTTTAATAATAGCTTCAGCTAAACGAAAATCGTAAATATCATCAATATCCACAGCTCTTGCTTTTGGCACTTCAATACTCGCAACTTTTCCTGAAAATAAACCATAGTTATTTAATACAAACTCAGGTGTTGTCGCATAGACTACTGTTGTAATATCAAAAACTTTGGGAGCATCTTGACGGCGTGATACCTCACCTTCAGGCTGATTGACAAGCTCAACAAAACCAGCCTCATTGTACTTAACCATATTGAAATATGGACTGCGGCTTGCAGGTGTAACTGCAATACAAATATCAGCTGTCTCTGCTTGTCTTTTTAAAATCGCAGCCTCTACATCCTCTTGGCTACGTAAGGGACTAGTTGCAGGTAAACTAACGAACCCGTCAAATGAGCCATAGTGCTCAGTTGCCCACTCAACTGCATGACGCCAAGACAACCATTCTGGACTTTGATCAGTTGCTAGTTCAGCAGGTCGCTCTATAAGAGTTGCTCCACCTTCTATAGCGACTTGTGCAATAGCCTGATCATCTGTTGAAACAAAAACTTGTTCAATCAAATCCGATGCTAAAGCGGTATCAATTGAATATTGTAATAACGGTTTTCCTGCCAATGGTTTAATATTTTTTCCAGGTAAACCTTTAGAGCCGCCTCTAGCAAAAATAAATGCAAAATTTCTCATATAAGCAGTCTCATTCTTTCGTCACAAATTCTTTCATCTCTACAATCAGACCTACTGTTCTTTCAGCTTCTTGCAGACTTATAGATTGGTTTGGCTGTCCGTTTATTTTTCTAATAAAATCGGTAACCATTTCTAAATACATTTGATTTTTATCCCACTCAGGGGCACTATAAATTTCTTGTTGCTCTTTAGCCTTAATAAGCACAACTTCATTTCGAATTAAATCCCACTCAATACATCCTTCACTGCCAATAAAACGGCATTTACGATGTGCTTTACGCTGCAAAAAGTCTAAGTGGATATTAACAACAGCTCCTTTCGCTGTTGTCATTAAAAGATCGGCATTATCCTCGACTTCTAAACCGAGCTCTTCTGAAGCACGTAAAACGACATATTTAGGAGTAAGCGAACCTAAAATCCATTGAGCATAATCTAACTCGTGGCTCAGCTCTAATAGGACTCCTCCACCCAATTCAGTTTTAGCAGATACTGTTTCGCGATAATCCTTGGTAGGTCGCCAATCTGGTAAATACTGACCAATTTCAATAAATGCATTATATAAGTTTCCAATGACACCCTCTTGTATCATTTGTCGTACTTGCTGCGCTGAAGGTAAATAGCGCAAACAGTAACCTACTGCTACAGGTGTCTTATACTGGGCTTCTGCATCAATTAAAGCTTGAGCATCTGTCTGGGTAACTGAAACTGGTTTTTCTATTAATACAGGGATACCTGCTTTAATAAGTGGTATTGCATGTTGGGCATGAAAAGGAGCTGGTGAGGCAATTATTGCAAACTGAACTTGCAACTGAATAATTTCATCAATACTTTCTGCTATATGATCGCTATCAGTCACCGGCTCTTTAGGAATACGACCACTAGCAGACATCACAATTAATTTTGCCTCAGGAAAAAGCATTTTAAGGTTACGACGATGTCGGGTAGCAATATTACCTAAACCAATAACAGCAATATTTTTCATATTATTCTAGACCCAACATATGAATATCTTTTTGCGCACGGTTATAGTCTTCCATATGACCGATGTCGAGCCAATATTCATGTAAAGGATAGCTTAAGACTTTATTTTTCTTTTCCATTTGCTGTTCTAAGATAGTCGGCATACCAATAAACTGTGCATTAACTTGTGCCAACAATTCAGGGGAAATGACATAAATACCTGTATTAATATCAAAGAAATAACTTGGTTTTTCAGTCATACTTTGTATTACATTATCTTCAGAGTTAACTACGCCATAAGGAATTTGATATTGGAATTCTCTCACGCACATCGTTGCAATAGCTTCGCGCTTTTCATGAAAGTCCAATAATTTTTCAAAATTCATGTTTGTTAGTACATCACCATTAATCACAATGAATGGCAATTTAATATCTGATGCTGGCAATAAACTCAATGCACCGCCAGTTCCAAGCGGATCAGTTTCATGTACATATTGAATCTGTACGTCAAACTTCTCACCATTACCAAAATGCTCATTAATCACTTCTGGTAAATAGTGAGTAGAAATATAAAATTTATAAAAGCCTTGATTTTTAAAGCTTGAGATAATGGTTTCTAGTAAAGGCTTACCACCAACAGGTAACATTGGTTTTGGGCATGTATCTGTCAATGGGCGTAAACGTGTACCAAACCCCCCAGCCATAATAAAAACTGGATTTTCTTTACGTTTTTTACGAATCAAATCATCAAGCGTAATAATATTAACGAGCTGATTATTTTTAATTACTGGTAATGCCAGATAACTTTTTTCACGCATGATCTCAAAAATCTGGCGGTTATTTAAGCTACCTTCTTCAATACTATAAGGATTAGTATGCATGATTGTTTCAACAGCTGCATGCACATCTTGGCCTTTTAAAAGCCCTCTACGAATATCACCGTCTGTAATACTTCCGATCAATTGATTGTGATCATCAACGACCAAAACAATTCTTAAAGCATATAGATCAAGTAGCTCTAATGCTTTCAAAATTGAATCATTTTTATGCAAAATTATATTATTAACATCTCTAGTCACGACTTAATTCCTTAGCAGGTGATCCAATATAGACCTTATTCGGTTCCGTATGTTTCACAACCACGGCACCCGCGCCTATAACGGAGTTTTCACCTAAATATTTCAATTGCTCTGGACTTTTGCCCGGCAAAATAGCAGCATTTGTTCCAATGTAAGTGCCTTGCTTCAAATGAATACAACCAGACACATTAACACCTGGCATGACAGAAACGTAGTTTTCTAGAATACAGTCGTGCCCAATTGTGCTGTTAAAACTTACTATAATAAAATGACCAAAACGACATGAATTTGTAATTCTCGCTCCAGCTGCAATTACCACACCTTTACTATGTTCTAGCAATTCTCGAATGCCATAGCCAAGTGATGATTGAGAATGAATCAAATTGGGATAAGATAAATCGGCATAAGCTTCATATATTCTTTTACGAATCTTCGGATCAGCAACACCTATCGCATATACCGTATCCGTTAATGTCGGTATTACTGATTCAGGCAAAATGGGGAAACCAAGTAAGGTGTCACCATCTTTGGCATTTCTTTCTAAAAAAAATATATGGCGGTAGCCTTGATCTATTGCTAAATCTACTAGCTCTTTTGCAAAGCCACCTGAACCAAAAATCGCCAGTTTTTTCATTTAAATTTCAATAAAATCGTTCTTTTTAAAGCTACGTTTTGCTTTTGTACCAACAACATCCCAATACTTATTTGGTTCTAAACAAACGCGACCAGCTCGTTTTGTCGTGACATTGTCAGAGGTTAAAAGCTCCCCTTCCGCAATATCTGTTTTAGCCACAATACTACGACGTACTAGGTAATAGTTATCGCTCTCTTGCTCTAGCATAAATTTAATACCGTCGCCTAAAGCTGCATGTGTTTTATGCAAAATTTCGACATAATGCTTAAATTCATCTGGTTCCATTGATGCTGCGTGGTCTGGGCCAGCCATCGTTTTATCTAATGTAATATGCTTCTCGAAAATGCGGGCACCAAGACTTACACCAATAACCGCTGCGTATTCATCAAGCGTATGATCAGAAAACCCTGTTGCCAAATCAAATACATTTTTTAAAGTTGAAATGGCTTTAAGATTACTTTCTTCAAATAAGGCTGGATATTGAGTCACACAGTGTAAGATAGAAACCTGTTCTTTCAACTGTTTACGTACTGAAATTTTAGAATAAGCTTCTCTAAATAACTGCTGAGACGGTCGAACGTCTGTTCCCTTATCGATAACAAAAGCAAATACTGATAAGGCTTGTTCAATATCACCTAAACTTGCTGTTCCTGTAGATAAAATGACATGCTTTTTTGAACATGCAATTTCATAAAGAAACGGTAAATTTGAAATATCAGCAGATGAGACTTTCAAGTAAGGTACATCGATCTCATTCACCAAGAACTTCAAACTATCAGAGTCAAACGGCGTTGAAATAAAAGTAATTTGGTGTTCATCACAAAATTTCTGTATTTCTTCTGTCTGCTCATAAGTGAGCTCTAAACTTTTTACAAGCTCTAATTGGCTTTGACTAGAACCAGTATTTTCTTTTTGATATGCAGCCATTTCAGTTTGATCAGATAATAAACTATCTGCTTTAAATGTTTGAAATTTGACAGCATTCGCACCGCATTCTTTGGCTTTTAAAATAAGCTCTTTTGCTAACTCTACAGAGCCATTATGATTTACACCAATTTCTGCAATGACATAAATTTCGTCTTGATTAAAGATCATAAAATGGTGCCTTCTTTTTAAAATCCGTCGTTTTAATAAGTTCAATTATTTTCTGAGAAGTATTGCCTAACCCTAATGGTGGAACAACTTTACTCAATTCATCGTCTGGGAAATTAATTGCTTTTTGCAATGCTTCTAAAATTTCATTTTCCTCTAATTTAACATCAAGGATAGATTCACAACGCAAACGTCCTTTTTGACGATCACCAATATTTACTGTTGGAACCTGTAACGCAGGAGCCTCTGATAAGCCACTTGATGAGTTACCCACCATAGCTAAAGCATTTTTCAAAACACTTAAATAATTTTGAATACCAAAACTCTTTACAAGCAATACGCGATCTGGCAACTGTGCTTTTAAATCAAGCATTGCTTTCACAATATTAGTATTACCATTGTCGGCATTTGGATAACTAAAGACAAAATTGACATCTTTTATTTGCTTAAGTGCATCAAATAAAGGCGCAACATTTTCTTCTAGTAAATTAGTTTCGGGATGATAAGTAATGAGAAAATATGGTTTTGAAAAATCAAAATCATATAATTCGCTTAATTCTGTAATATTTTTAAATGTTGTACGCTGGATATGATCTAACCCTAGCGCGCCAACATTAAATACCTTATCTGGTTGCTCGCCTAATTGAATAATTCGTTTCTTATATTCCTCTGCCGCGGCAAAATGAATATTAGACATTTTAGTAATCGCATGACGAATTGATTCGTCATATGCACCTTCAGTGATTTCACCACCATGCAAATGTGCAACAGGTACATGCATGATTAAAGCAGCTTGAGTCACTGCCAAAGCCTCGAAACGATCACCCAAAACAACTAATAAATCAGGTTGCATACGTTTCAATGCATCTGCAAATCCAAGTAAGCCAACACCCATTGATTTCACAACAGCGGACGACGTATCAGATGACAATAGCATTTCTACCGATTCGGTAATTTCGAAACCATCTTGAACAATAGTTTTCCAAGTTTCGCCATGCTCAGGTGAATAATGCATAGCCGTAGCTAGAATTTGTAACTCTAGCTCTGGATCTTGCTGAATATCTCGCATTAACCAATACAGCAAACCATATTCAGCCCGAGTTCCTGTAAAAACGGCTATTTTTTTCATTCTTATTACTCCAAAGGAACCGAACTTGGAATATTTACAACTCTTTCTTCCAACCATAATGAGTTAGTTAAATCGCCTTGTAATGCAGTTTGGTACATTGGCAATCTGGTCATTAAAGTCCAGATTGGGCGAGTCATAACCTTATTTGAATTGGTTTCATCCAAAATCAAATCTCGTTGAGCCTTATCTTTGCAAACAATGGCATTTAACCAATAGTTAGATCGGCAGTCTTCAGGTTCCACAACAAATGAAATATCACTATCTTTAAAGAAATCTTGATATTGCTGAGCTAAATCACGCTTTTTAGCAAGAAAACCTTCCAAGCCTTCCATTTGTGCACAACCTAAAGCAGCATTCAAATTTGGTAAACGGTAGTTAAAACCATTTTCATCATGATAAAACTCATAAGGATGCGGTATTTTTGCAGTTGTCGTAATGTGCTTCGCTCTTATGCCAAGTTCTTCATCTTGACACAAGACCATACCGCCGCCACCTGTAGTGATGACTTTATTTCCATTAAAGCTAAGTGCTGAAACTAAACCAAAAGTTCCGGTATGTTTACCTTTGTAGTAAGAACCTAAACTTTCAGCAGCATCTTCAACTAATGCAATATTCCACTTAGTTACGACCTGTTGAAGCTCATCAATTTCAACTGGATGGCCAAATGTATGCATTGGAACGATTGCAGAAATACGTTTATTCGTTGCTTTGTGTTTACATACACCTTGGTCATCAATAAAAGCATTTTCTTGCAAATAAGCGTCTAATGCTTTTGGACACAAGCCGAGTGTCTTCAATGAAACATCAATAAATAATGGTTCCGCGCCAATATAAGACAAGGCATTACAAGTTGCGACAAAAGTCAAAGCTTGCGTAATTACGATATCGTCGCGCTTTACACCAGCTAGTAAAAGAGCAATATGTAATGCAGCTGTTCCATTAACAGTCGCAATAGCTTTAGCACAGCCTGTAAACTGTTGAACTTTGGCTTCAAAGTCGTTTACATATGCACCAACACTAGAGACAAAAGTACTATCAATCGTATCTAATACATATTTTTTTTCATTACCAAGAAAACGAGGTTCATGTAATGGAATAAAATTATTGGTACGATAAATGTCTCGTACAAACTGATTAAATTTAGAAGTATCCATTACATTTTCCCATCTAAATATAAACCTGTTTCTTTGTGTCCAAAGTTAGGCATCATATAGTTAAATAGATCAACAATTTCTTCTTTATTCCATTGCTTATTTAATAGCATTGCATGAATTTTTTCTTCAAATACATGCAATTTATCTTCTTCAACATTTAGCTCGTTTTTAATAACCCCTAAATTATTAAAACGTTGCATATCTAAAGTTTCATTATCGGTAAAGAATTCTTCGAAATCTTTCTCACCCGTAGTTGTGCTTCCAGCAAATAAACAAGGCCATTTTCCTTGTTTTGGCAAAGTCTGAATTAAGCTACGCGCTTCATCCTCAGACTCACACAAATACGGCTCATATCCAAGGTTATTAAGATATTTGACTGCAATATCAGCAAAAGTAATGAGGTGTAAGTGCTCGCTAAGCTTAGGGAAGAAAATATCTCTATTCTCACCTAGTAAACAAGACATGAGGCACAACTCACCTGACTCTTTTGGAGTAACGAAATAACGGCGAATATCATTTGGCGCAGCAATTGGCTGGTTTTTCTGAATACGTTGATTAAAACCATGTAATAAAGAACCATCTGAAAATGCAACATTCGCAAAACGAGCCGTGGAAATATCAATATGCTGACTTTGACGCATAAGGAACATTTCCATAATACGCTTTGAGCCACCCATCATATTTACAGGGTTAGCAGCTTTATCTGTCGAAACGCAGAAATACTTTTTCACGCCTTTTTCAATAGACTGCTGAATCGTTTTTTCAGTATTCAAAATATTGACATGAATCATTCGCATTAATGTAAACGGATCTTTTTCACTACGCACATGCTTTAAAGCGGAAAGATTTAAAACGTAGTCAAAATCACCATCATTCTGAATATATGCATCATACTCAGCAGAGCCAATATCTAGTGCAAATGTTTGGAAATCACCATCGATATAGCCAAATGAGCTACGAATATCACGAACAACTTCTGTCAAATTATTTTCTGAAATATCAACAACGTGTAGTTTCTTAGGATTACGTTTAAAAATTTCTTTAACAACTGCTTGGCCAATAGACCCCGCCCCCCCTAAAACTAAAAACTTCGATGAGGAAACAATTTCGATTAACTTATTATTCCAATGTTGAATATCATCAACAAAAAGCTCTTGTGTTCTGCCAATTAAATTTAATTGAATATCTGTAGACATTATAAAACCCTAATCAAAGTCTAATATTTGAACTTTCTTTATCCAAAACATATTTCAAATCATAAAGCACATGCTTTTCTTTACCTAAAGCATGGAACTCTTCAACACTCATGGATTTAAACTGGTTATGTGCTACCGCAATGACGATCGCATCATACAAGCCTTGTTGTAATTCTTTAATTGGTGCTAAACCATATTCGTGTTGTACTTCTGTATCATCGACCCATGGATCATATATATCTAAGTCGAGATCATATTCTTTAAGGGCTTTAATAAAGTCGACAATTTTTGTATTACGAATATCTGGACAGTTTTCTTTAAAACTAAGACCCATCACCAAAATACGAGCACCAACAACTTGTATACGCTGTTTCACCATTTCTTTGATAAGTTGGGTTGCCACATGTTCACCCATACGATCATTTAAGCGTCGGGCCGCTAAAATAATTTCCGGATGCAATCCAATAGATTGGGCTTTATGGGTTAAATAATATGGATCTACCCCAATACAGTGTCCACCAACTAACCCAGGACGGAATGGTAAAAAATTCCATTTTGTACCCGCGGCTTTAAGCACATCTTCTGTATCAATATCTAATTTATTAAAAATAAGCGCCAATTCATTAATAAGAGCAATATTGACATCACGTTGGGTGTTCTCAATCACTTTGGCAGCTTCTGCTACTTTTATATTCGGCGCCTTATGAGTTCCTGCCTCAATAATCAGATTATATACTTCATCAACATAATCAGCGATTTCAGGTGTAGAACCTGAAGTAATTTTTAAAATATTAGTTACGCGGTGAAGCTTATCACCTGGGTTAATTCGCTCAGGGCTATAACCTGCGAAAAAGTCTTGATTAAATTTTAAACCTGAAACTTTTTCCAAAACAGGAATACATACCTCTTCTGTTGCGCCTGGGTATACCGTTGACTCATAAACTACCACATCGCCCTTTTTAAGCACGTGACCAATACTGGTCGATGCTTTAATTAAAGGCGTAAGATCCGGTTGTTTAAAGTCATCAATTGGAGTGGGGACCGTTACAATAAAGAAGTTGCTGTCTTTTAAGTCCGCCAAGTCAGCGGTATAACTTAATTGCACCGCTTGTTGTAATTCTTGTGTTGATACTTCTAAGGTATGATCTTTACCGTTTTTGAGCTCATCAATACGTTTTTGATAAATATCAAAACCAACGACAGGTACTTTTTTCCCAAACTCAACTGCCAATGGTAAGCCTACATAGCCCAACCCAATAATTGCTATTTTTAAATTGGCAATTTGCATATAAACGAGCCTTTTTCCTTAGAGTTTATATCTAATAAATCATGCTTTTGGCACTTACAATGCAACGTACTATATCAGATTTTAAGTTTGCACCGTACGCCAATTGTATAAATGTGTTTACAACATTTATAAGTAATCTTTGCCAATTTAGCCAAAATTATACATTTTTAATATTTCTACACCATGACCGCTGTTTAAAACTCAGCCCCAGATAAACTAAACATACAAAGCCCTGCGATTTTTTCGGTGTTTTTTCATTTCTTTTCAGCTAGAATCTGTTCAACCTGCGTTTAATGCAATTGTTACTATGCAGTAGACAATATCAATTAAAGATAAATACACAAAGGGTTGCGTGTGAAGTATTGCCAGTTTTTTTCTGTTCTTGCCTTAAGTTTGAGTGCCGCTAGCTGTGCAGTCACTTCCGGCTTACAAACCTATGACATTCCAAATGAAGGCATTTATAAAACTGACCTTGGAACTACGGTTAATGTTGTTAAAATTTCTCAAGAAACACTACCAGCAATACAACCTGCTCAAATAGACTATCAACGTGACTATGCAAGTTTATTTAAAACTCAGCAATCAATTTACCGCTTAAGCCCTGGTGATGTACTCTCTATTCAACTTTGGGCTTATCCGGAAATTACCCCTCCAGTTAATGGCATTAGTAATGAACAATCTATTCAGGCTAATGGTTACCCAATTGATCAAAGTGGGTATATTCAATTTCCTTTAGTTGGCCGTTATAAAGCATCGGGCAAAACACTTGCTCAAGTGAACCGTGAGCTCCGTAGTCAACTTGCGCGCTTTTTAAAGAATCCAGATGTGGTTGTACGAGTACTTTCCTATGAAGGTCAGCGCTTTTCTGTACAAGGTAGTGTCACTAAAGGTGGTCAATTTTATTTAAGTGATCAGCCCGTAAGTATTTACACAGCATTAGGTTTAGCCGGTGGTGTAACTACGACTGGGGACAATACTTATATTCAACTCATTCGAAATGGCCGAACTTATAACTTAAATACAATTGATCTAGAGAAAGCGGGTTATTCACTACATAAGCTACTCGTTCAACCAAATGATACAATTTATGTCAGCACTCGTGAAAACCAGAAAATTTATGTGATGGGCGAATCAGGTAAAAACCAAGCGTTACCAATGCGTGATCAAGGCATGACCTTAACTGATGCCTTAGGTGAAAGTTTAGGAATTAACCCGAACTCTGCAAGTGCAAGTCGAATTTATGTGGTACGTACTAATCCTAATGACTATACAACTGAAATTTATCATTTGAATTTAATGAGTATTGGTGACTTCGGTTTGGCTAATCAGTTTAAATTACGGAGTAATGATATTGTCTATGTTGATGCGACTGGATTAACTCGTTGGCAGCGTGTGATTAACCAGATTATTCCATTCTCAAATGCTTTATATAACATAGATCGTTTGGGCCAATAATATTATGCAAATTAAAAATATTTTGGTGGTTTGTATTGGAAATATTTGCCGTAGTCCTATGGCAGAATACTTCTTAAAATACGAATATCCACAGTTAAATATTGAATCTGCGGGTATTTCTGGACTAGTGGGGCATCAAGCAGACAATAAAGCACAAATTTGTATGCAACGCTTAGGTATCGACATGCAACCTCATGTCGCACGTAAACTAAATGCTGAGCATATTAAAAAAGCCGACCTTATTTTGGTCATGAGTCACAACCAGCAAAAACATATTGAGCAAACTTGGCCCTTTGCAAAAGGTAAAACCTATCGCTTAGGACATTGGCAAAACAAAAATGTGCCAGATCCTTATCAACACGATCAAGCTATTTTTGATGAAACTTGCCAACTCATTCAACAGTGTATTGCTGACTGGAAACCTTATATTTAACACCAAGATTTTAAACTTATGAACCAAAATACCAATACCGAAGATACAATTGATCTAAAAGAATTGTTTTTTTCATTGATTGCTCAATGGAAACTTATAGCACTCTGCATCATTTTGAGTCTTGTGTGTGCCCTTCTCTATTTACGTGTAACACCCGACACCTACTCGGTTGATGCTCTGGTTCAGGTTGAAGATAGTAAAGGTGCATCCGCTGCGCTTTTAGGTGATTTGTCTCAAATGGTAGAGCAAAAGTCGCCAGCTCAAGCGGAAATTGAAATTTTAAAATCTCGTCTAGTTTTGGGCTCGGTCATTAAAGATTTACATCTTAATATACAAGTTTCCAGCACTGAAAATACGCTTACTCATCGTTTATTAAGCGATACTGAGTACAAAACCGAGTACACTAAAAAATCGGTTTTATTTAAAGATGGACTAAAAAATTTTGAAATCCGTCAATTTGAAATTCCTAATGATTATTTAGACAAGAATTTACTTCTTAATTTCGATAAGCAGTCTTTACGCTTAACTGATCCAAAAACAGAAGAGATCCTATTAACTGTTCCATTAAACAAAGCTAACACGGTTGTAGGACCACAGGGCTTATGGAAAGTAGCAATCTTTACCAAAGACCAACTCGATGCAACTTATAATATTGCCAACTTATCTTTACCTGCAGCAGTAGATGCTATTAGTGCAAACTACTCTGTCGGTGAACGAGGCAAGCTTACCGGTGTTTTAGGGCTAACTTATCAAGGTCAAGATAAAGAGCATATAACCAAAGTTTTAAATGCAATTCTAGCAACTTATAGCGAACAAAATATTGAACGTCGCTCAGCTGAATCTGCTCAAACCTTAAAGTTTTTGGATGAACAACTCCCAGATCTAAAAAAACAACTAGATGATGCAGAGCGTCAATTTAATAAATTCCGCCAACAATACAACACCGTTGATGTGACCAAAGAGTCTGAGTTGTATTTAACTCAGAGTATTACTTTAGAAACTAAAAAAGCAGAGCTTGAACAAAAACAAGCTGAAATGGTTGCAAAATACACTGCTGAACATCCTGCAATGCGTGAAATTAATGGGCAGATTGCAGCCATTAATAAACAAATTGGCGAACTCAACAGTACTCTAAAGCAATTGCCGGATGTACAACGCCAATATTTACAACTGTATCGTGAAGTTGAAGTAAAAACTCAGCTCTATACGGCCCTATTGAATACTTATCAGCAACTTCGTATTGCCAAAGCAGGCGAAATAGGTAATGTACGGATCGTCGATACTGCTGTTGAACCAGTTGAACCAATTAAACCTAAAAAGCTAATTGTTTTAATTTTAGCCATTATTGCTGGTGGTTTTATTGGAATACTAGTCGCCCTACTACGTAATATGTTACGTACAGGCATTAAAGATTCTGGGCAAATTGAAAATGAGTTGGATTTACCAGTCTATGCAACCGTACCACGTTCTCCAATTCAAGAAAGCCGTATCAAGATTTTAAAGAAGAAGAAAAGTATTCCTATTCTTGCTGTTAAAAATGGTGATGACATCGCAATTGAGAGCTTACGTAGTATCCGTACCGCGATTCACTTTGCTTTAGCAAATGCAAAAAATAATATCATTATGATTGCTGGCCCTTCTCCAGAAGTGGGTAAATCATTTATTTCGACCAACCTTGCAACTATTTTCGCTCAAGGTGATAAACGCGTACTACTCATTGATGCCGATATGCGCCGTGGTTATATGCATAAATACTTCGACGTTGATGTGAAACCAGGTCTTTCTGAATTATTAAGTGGACAAGCTGATCTACAAAAAGTATTACACAAAACTCAAGTTGCTAACCTTGATGTGATTACTCGTGGTAAAAGCCCAACAAATCCTTCAGAGATTTTAAGCTCAAACCAATTTAAAGAGTTACTTGAACAGCTACAAAGTCAATATGATCATATCATTATCGATACTCCACCAGTACTTGCAGTAACCGATGGTATTATTATTTCACAATATACTGGTGTGAACTTAATTGTTGCGCGTTATGCTAAGTCGCAAATGAAAGAGCTTGAATTAACGCTTAATCGCTTTGAACAAGCAGGTGTTAAAGTCAACGGCTTTATCCTTAACGATATTCAACGTGCGAGCGCGGGTTATGGTTATGGCTATAACTATGCCTATGCTTATAAAGCACAAAAAGAAGATTAATCGTAAAGTGATAAGAGAACCGGATCAAATGATCCGGTTTTTTTATTTAAGATTTTTTTAAGTCTACTCCTACTAAAACTAACTAAAATATATAAAAAACCACTCGTTTTTTTTCTTAAACATTCTATGCTTAAGCATGCTAAGATCAAAAGCAGCCTTTTTAGACTCAAATGATTATTTTTGGAACCTTTTATGAGTAAAGCCTTACCCATTGCTGTCGCTGTAGTTTTAGGCGGTGCTGCACTTGTACCAGTTTATTATGCAAGCCAACATCCGACCACAGAAGTCGGAAGCAAAGCAAATAAAAATGCCTCTCCAATTGAAAAAATCAGTTATGTTCTTGGGTACGAAGTTGCTCAGCAAACTCCACCTGAACTTGACACAAAATCATTTGTGAAAGGGATTCATGATGCTCGTAATAAGCAACCAAGTGCATATACTCAAGAAGAGTTAAAAGCTGCTGTTGCTGCTTATGAAAAAGAATTGCAGCAAAAAATGCAACAACAAGATAAACCAGAGCAAGCCGCTGGTGCAGCGTCTGAATCTGCAGATGTTCAATTCCTTGCAGAAAATAAAACAAAAGTTGGTGTAAAAACTACAGCGTCTGGTTTGCAATATATCATCACTAAAGAAGGCACAGGTAAACAACCAACTGCGCAGTCTATGGTTAAAGTACATTACGAAGGCCGTTTAATTAACGGTCAAGTTTTTGATAGTTCTTATAAGCGCGGTGAGCCTGTTGAGTTTCCACTCAATCAGGTTATTCCAGGCTGGACTGAAGGACTTCAGCTCATGAAAGAAGGTGGTAAAGCGACGTTCTTCATTCCATCTAATCTTGCTTATGGCCCTCAGGAACTTCCTGGCATTCCAGCAAACAGTACGCTGATTTTTGATGTAGAACTCATTTCAGTGAAATAAAAACATTCAGGAGAGTAAAACAGTACTCTCCTTTTTTTTGGAAAACGGCATGAAAAAAATCGGTTTAATTATTGCAACATCAACGATGAGTTTATCTGTTTTTGCTGCTGCACCTATTACAAATAAAAGCCCGGCGAAAGAACAATTTAGCTATAGCTATGGCTATTTAATGGGCCGTAATAATACTGATGCTTTAACAGATCTAAATCTTGATATTTTTTATCAGGGTTTACAAGAAGGTGCTCAGAACAAAACCGCACGCTTAACTGACGAAGAAATGGCGAAAGCGATTAATGATTATAAAAAAACTTTAGAAGCTAAGCAGCTTGTTGAATTTCAAAAAATAGGACAACAAAATGCTCAAGCAGGTGCTGCATTTCTTGCTGATAATGCAAAAAAATCGGGCGTAATCACGACTAAATCAGGCCTCCAATACCAAGTATTAAAAGAAGGTACAGGTAAAAAACCGAAAGCTGTATCACGTGTTAAAGTGAATTATGAAGGTCGTTTACTCGACGGAACTGTATTTGACAGCTCAATCGCACGTAATCATCCAGTTGAATTTCAGCTTAGCCAAGTGATTGCAGGCTGGACTGAAGGTCTGCAAACCATGAAAGAAGGCGGTAAAACCCGTTTCTTTATCCCTGCAAATCTCGCTTACGGTGAAGTCGGTGCAGGTGATACGATTGGTCCGAATAGCACTTTAATTTTCGATATTGAATTGCTGCAAGTTTTGCCAAAATAAATGTATTAGTATAAAAAAAGCGATCATTTAAGATCGCTTTTTTTATTTTTAGTGTTTTAAATCTCTAGGTCGAAAACCCGTAAGGATTAAACCGATCAGGTAAGCAATTATCCCAACTACACATAGCCCTACGACTTCGGCAACACGTAACCACTGTGAAAGCTCTCCGTTATACCAATTGAGCCCAAACCAAAGCGCTGCAATCATGGCAAGGTTCGCTAAACCATATTGAAGTCCTAATTTCTTCCAATGCGGACCAAATCGGAAAATATTACGCTTATGCAAATAGAAGTAGAGTAAACCGGCATTTACTAACGCTGAACCTGAAGATGCTAGTGCAAGTGCCATATGTTCTGCATGCCAATCAATAAGCTTAAAGAAACCAATAAATACAACGTTTAAAATTGCATTAGCTGCGACCGACATTAAGCCTACGCGCACTGGTGTTTTTGTGTCTTGTTGTGCATAGAAACCAGGTGCAAATACTTTAATCAGCATGAAAGAAATTACACCTGCACTCATACATTGCAATGCTAGAGCTGTCATTTGTGTATCACGTAGATCAAACTCACCACGCTGGAATAATGCTTGAATAATCGGTGTTGAAAGCATAAATAAAGCAATACTTGCCGGTAATCCTACCAATACAATGACTTTTGCAGCCCAGTCGATCATGCCGCGGAACTTTGCTTGATCCTGCTCTGCATGACGGGCAGAAAGCGAAGGCAAAATTACTGTACCAATCGCAACCCCAATTAAACCTAAAGGTAGCTCAGTCATGCGTTCAGCACTGTAGAGCCAAGACACTGAACCATCTTGCATGAAAGATGCCCAAATCGTATTTAGCAATAGGTTAATCTGAGTCACCGATACACCAAATAATGCTGGAAGCATTAATTTTAAAATACGCTCTACACCCTCATGTTTAAAATCAACTTTAGGTGGAATCAGTAGGTTTTTACGCCACAATTCAGGAATTTGTATCGCTAACTGTAATACCCCAGCCGCAACAACTGACCAGCCTAATGCTTTGATTGGCTCAGCCATATACGGCGTAAGCCACCACGCTCCTGCGATCATCGCTACATTTAACAAAACTGGTGAAAAAGCTGGTGAGGCAAACGAACCATAACTATTTAAGATGCTGCTAGCAAAAGCCGTGAGCGACATAAACATTAGATATGGAATAGTCAAACGGAACATGCTGACGGCTAAATCGAACTTTTCTGGATCACTGTGGAAGCCCGGTGCGTACATATAGATGATTGCAGGTGCTAAAACCATAGCCACAAAAGTGAGTAAGGTCATAACTGTTAGCAAACAGCCAAATACCCGACTAATTAAGATCTGTACTTCAGCGTGTGCTCGACCTGTTTTATATTCAGTTAAGACTGGGATAAAGGCCTGAGAAAAGGCGCCTTCGGCAAATAGTCGTCGAAAGAAGTTAGGAATACGAAAAGCGACGACGAAGGTATCAAAATCTTTACCTGCACCAAACACGTTGAGCAATACGACATCACGTACTAATCCTAACACTCGTGACAACATCGTCATTGCACTGACAATAAAAGTCGATCGCCACAATGCCATCGCACTCACCTACAGCTATATTCGAAAGACGCTATTGTAATGAAACTAGAAAATCTTTTCGTTGTGAAATGATGAACAAACTCAAGTTTTTTTCTGAGCTAACAATTGTCTAAAGTGCTGCCATTTAAAATAAGGGCCTGGATCGGTTTTTCGGCCAGGAGCAACATCTGAATGCCCTGCAATATGGTTTTTAATTTCTGGATAAGCTTGGCGAATAGCAGTAACAACGTCAGTTAATACTTCATATTGTACATCTTCAAAAGGTAAATCATCACTTCCTTCAAGTTCTATACCAATTGAATAATCGTTGCATTCTACTTTGGCTAAATAACTTGAACGCCCTGCATGCCATGCTCTCTCGTTAAAGTTAACAAACTGTAGAACTTCACCTGTTCGTAAAATTAACAGATGTGTAGAAACTTGCATGCCTTCAATAGTCTGAAAATAAGGATGAACTGACCAATCTAACTTGTTTTGAAAAAACTGCTCAATATAGCCACCTCCAAATTGAGACGGCGGCAAACTAATATTATGAACCACAATCATTTGAATTTCGGTGCCAGTCGGACGCTGGTTAAAATTTGGAGAAGGGATTTGTCTCGCCCCTTTTAATTGTCCATCTATAACTTCATACGGTGTGATTTGCTTCATTGAGACGCCAATAAATTGCTTGCCAATTGTTTTAGTTTAAAACAGTTATGCGCTTTTCAAAGCAGTAAATGCGATTGTTTATCGCGATTAATCTCATAAAATAGCTTATTTTTCAGGTCGACGATGCTAATATATCGCAAGTTTTAGGGTCATCGACAAAATGGAAACCGTATGAGCATACCTCAGTCTTTGCTTGAACAATCAATTCAAATCAATATTCAACAAGCATTACAAGAAGATATTGGGGACGGTGACATTACCGCTATGCTCACACCTGAAGATGAGCAAGCCACGGCAACCATTATTAGCCGCGAAGATATGGTCTTAGCTGGACAACCGTGGGTTAATGCGCTCATCTCAGCTTATGACAATACTGTTCAGGTGACTTGGCTAAAACAAGAAGGTGAACGTGTTGCTGCAAACGAAGCCTTTTTAAAGCTTGCTGGTTCTGCACGTAGCTTACTGACTGTAGAGCGCCCTGCTTTAAACTTTATTCAAACTTTGTCTGCTGTTGCAACAAAAACTGCTGAATATGTTCAACATCTTGAAGGTTTAAATACAAAACTTCTCGATACACGTAAAACTCTACCAGGCTTACGTATTGCACAAAAATATGCGGTTGCTATCGGGGGCGGACAAAACCATCGTCTTGGCTTATTTGATGCGTTCTTAATTAAAGAAAACCATATTATGGCAGCGGGTGGTATTGCTCAAGCAATCACCAAAGCACATCAAATTGCACCGGGCAAACCTGTTGAAGTCGAAGTTGAAACTTGGGATGAACTAAATCAAGCGCTTGAAGCTGGGGCGGACATTGTCATGCTCGATAACTTCAGTCAACAGCAAATGATTGATGCAGTTAAACATGTAGCAGGTCGCTGTAAACTCGAAGCCTCTGGCAATATCACCATTGAAAACTTGCGTGAAGTTGCCACCACTGGCGTTGACTATATTTCTATGGGCGTCCTAACTAAAGACGTTAGAGCTGTTGATTTATCTATGCGTTTTAATGCTTAGATAAAATCTGCGTCATTATTGGTATTTTTTTGCGACTTGGTCATGTCTGCCGCTTGTGTTTTTTGCCACGCTGACTGAGTCGCTTGTGCCCCACTATCACGTGGATCGGCAGCCATTAGAACAAATGTCACTACTGCTAATAATACAATAAAACCTTGTAGCATAAATTTTCCCCATTACTTTAAAAATTCAGGGTTTCAAGGTAAAAGATAAATATGACCAGGCTTAGGAGATTCTGTTACAAAAGGTAAGTCTTTATTTTTATTATTCATCTATACGACAGCATATTCCCACATAATATTTTATATCAACAGCATAACTCCCTTTATTTACTATCGTGACATGGATATCTCTTTTCCTACGCGACAGAGTCTTATCGCTTAGAATTTTTTGCCAACAGCTCATTCTGTTACTTTGGTTTTGCCCAAAGTAACCAAAGGCATTGTCATCTGCAAAACCTGCCCACTTTCATCCTCTATCCTATTTTGTTGCAAAAATAAGATCCTTATAGATTATAGACAGGTTGCAGATGACTTTTAGCACCAATTAATGAGGAATAAATTTCAATACCTTCATTAACAGAAATAACTTACCAACCTAAGACTCTAGATAACCCATATATGGATCAGAAATTGAATCTTCTTGAGTTTCTATACGGCCTGCGAAACGACGACTGAAAGTAGTATCATCAGCTAAAGTCACAGTGAAGTCATACCAGCCACCAAATTCAGACATATCCCAAACTAATTCTTTTTCAGAACTATTGGTTTCAATCGTCCATGTCTTGTTTGGAAGATAAGCATTTGCTTTGACGTTTAGCTTGACTGACTTATTACCATCATGACGCACTTTTAAATACAAATTCGCATCACACTCTTCCACACACACTCTAATTTCCGGTAATACTTGAGTCTGGTTAGCTTGACTCAAATCGCCTTTAAACGCGCGATGGAAACCATTTGGTCCAAGCACCCACAAATCGTACTGCCCATTTGTAGCATTCCATACATCATCGAGCTGTTTACCCGCCTCAACCATATAACGACGTGGAATTACTGTTAGATCTAGTCGGTTATAGACATGGAAAACGGCTGCCTGTTTACCTGTATTAGAGAACATCAGCTTAACCGTTTTTTGAGTGGTATCGACTTTGGCACTGGTGTGCAAAATATATGGCAAAGCACGTGATGGCCTAATTCCCATTTCCTGCTGAGGAAATTGCTGCTGGCTCGGAACAGGAACTTGTGGCAATAAAGCTTGAGCAACACGAATCGCATCGGCTTCGGCTTTGGTTTTCTTCCCATCTAGTTCAGCAACAGGCAGAAGGTTCGGTGTTTTAAAATTAAATGCCGTCGTTAAATCACCACATACAGCACGGCGGTAAGGACTAATGTTAGGTTCTTGCACACCAAAGCGTTTTTCCAAGAACTGTAAAATAGAGGTATGGTCAAAGACTTGAGAATTTACCCATCCTCCACGGCTCCACGGCGAAATCACATACATTGGAACACGTACACCTGGTCCATACACTCGACCATCTGGCTTAGGTTGAGATTTTGAAGTCGCTACTGCTGGATGGTTAAAGTACTCATAAGACACTTGCTGATCGTTTAAAGTCGTTTTTCCATATACAACACCGTTTACATCTTTAGACGGTGCACTTGGTGAAGGAACATGGTCAAAGAAACCGTCATTTTCATCGAAGTTCACCAATAAAACGGTTTGGCTCCACAGCTCAGGGTTTTCAGTTAATGCATTTAATACTTCCTGAATATACCAAGCACCTTGTACAGGACTAGATGGCCCCGGATGTTCACTGTAAGTTGCAGGAGCGACCAACCAACTCACCTGCGGTAATTTACCTTGGGCGATATCAGCTTTAAAAGTTCCTAAAAAACCACCGTCTGGCATGGTATTGGCAATACCTTTGTAAAGTGGTTGAGTCGCATCAATCTTTTCGTCGTATGCTGGACACGTTAGCGTGTCGTTACTGACAGGTTGACCAGATTGCTCATTTGCACGGCGATACTGTTTGAAACCAGCTAACGGGTTATCGGTAAAGTTATCTGGCATATTTTGATAGACTTTCCATGTTACGCCAGCCTGCTGTAAGCGCTCAGGATAAGTCGTCCATTCATAACCTTCTGTTGATGCCCCAATCCCATCAAATTCATTTACAACACTCGCAACACCTGCACCTGTAGGACCATTAGTTCCAGTCCAAATAAACTTACGGTTTGGGTTGGTCCCAGCATGCATAGCACAGTGGTAAGCATCACAAATGGTAAAAGCATTCGCTAAAGCAAACTGATATTCGACTTC
Source organism: Acinetobacter sp. 1542444 (assembly GCF_000581835.1). Taxonomy (NCBI): domain Bacteria; kingdom Pseudomonadati; phylum Pseudomonadota; class Gammaproteobacteria; order Moraxellales; family Moraxellaceae; genus Acinetobacter; species Acinetobacter sp. 1542444. The sequence continues at coordinate 149,280 of NZ_JEYA01000007.1, forward strand.
TTGTTTTTTATAATAGCCCATCGACTGTGGTTTTTTATAAGCGACCCAATCACTCATACGGCCATTGTCCCAAGCTGCTTGGCCATCAGACCATGAGTGAGGTGTACCTGAAACACGCTGAGCATTTCCTAAACGACTATCTAAATGGTAAGGCAATACTTTCTTTTTATTCGCATCATATTGTTCCCAAACCTTTCGGCTTTCCGTCATTGGAATGGTAAAACGATCACCAAAACCACGTACACCTTTGAGTGTTCCAAAATAATTATCAAATGAACGGTTTTCCTGAGTCAAAATCACGATGTGTTTAACATCTTGAATAGTTCCACTTTCAACTTTGGCATCAATAGCTAAGGCTTTTTGAATACTCAGCGGGAAACTCGCTAAAGCAGCTGTCCCAAACATGGTTTTTGTAGAGTTTAAAAGAAATTCGCGACGATTCATTAGTTCTATCCTAGTTCTTATTATGGTGCACAGTGCATTTTGCAATTACTGGTGGGCGGTGTTGTTGGCGATGAATTATCTGAGTCGTTATCATCGTTACAAGCACTGAGCATGAGTGCTAAAGAGGTAATTAATAAAAGTGAAAGTTTTCGCATTGGTTTTTTCCAAACGGTTTAAATGCGAACTACTAATAAAGCGTAAAAGTGACAGGCAAGTGATGTTTTTATGTCGGTTTGATGAAGGCATAAAAAAACGCATCCGAAGATGCGTTTTTCAGAAAGCGTAAAATTACCAGCCTAAAGCTTCTTGTTGCTTTTTAATGAGCTCGGCAATCCCTTTTTCAGCCATTTCTAACATGGCATTGCTTTGAGCGCGGGTAAACGGTTTGTCTTCGGCAGTACCTTGAATTTCAATAAACTCGCCAGCTTGTGTCATTACTACATTTAAGTCAGTTTGACAGTTCGAGTCTTCTTCATAGCAAAGATCAAGCAACACTTCGTCTTGATACATACCGACAGAAATTGCAGCAACCAACCCTTTAAGCGGATCATGCTTAATTTTCTTTTGAGACAATAAAACATTCATCGCATCAACTAATGCTACAGCAGCACCAGTGATTGAAGCAGTACGCGTACCGCCATCAGCCTGAATGACATCACAGTCGATAGTAATCGTGTTTTCACCAAGCTTTTTCAAATCAACCATCGCACGTAAGCTACGGCCAATCAAACGTTGGATTTCTTGAGTACGGCCAGTTTGTTTACCACGAGCCGCTTCACGGTCACAACGTGAATGTGTTGAACGCGGTAGCATGCCATATTCTGCCGTTACCCAGCCTTGGCCTTGGCCTTTTAAAAAGCGTGGCACTGAGTTATCAATGCTTGCAGTACAAAGGACTTTGGTGTGACCAAATTCGACCAGCACAGAACCTTCAGCATAACGGGTGTAGTTTCGTGTAATTTTCACTTCACGTAATTGGTCTAATGCACGTTGGTCAATACGCATAATCCTTCCTAACTTCTCTTAAATACAAACTTGGGCATAGTATAGCAAAGGATTTTGACAGGTTGAGTTTATTCCCTACTTTCAAATGTAAGTCTACAAGTTTCATAACTCAAAAATAAAAATAGCCCCTAAAAAGGAGCTATTTTGAATTAACTGAGATTATGCAAATTTAAATTTTGCTTTTAACTTTTCTAATGTCTGCATCACTTTTCCTGTGGTATGGTTTGGCAGTGAACATTTCGCTAAACGTACCCATACACTCCAGAACTGACGCATAAAGTTCGCTTCGTTGTAATTAATGCCATATTCAGCGCAAAGTGCCTTAATTTTCGGTGCTACTTCTTTATAGCGGTTAGCTGGCATATCTGGAAATAAATGATGCTCAATCTGATGGCTTAAGTTACCACTCATAAAATGTAGCCATTCTGTACCACTAAAATTACTTGAACCACGAATCTGGCGTAAGTACCACTCTGCCTTAGTTTCAGTGTCTGTATTATCAGGCTCAAATGTTTCTGCATCTTCAGTAAAGTGACCATTAAAAATCACCGCAGATGACCACAAGTTACGAATAATATTCGCAACTACATTTCCTGCAAAAACTGGTAAAAACATAGGGCCAGAGATCACAGGGAAAAACACATAGTCTTTTAAGACTTGGCGCGTGGCTTTTTTACGGACTTTAGCCGAATCTTTCCAAACCTGTTTCCAGCTCTTGGTTTTATAAACTAATGCATCTTCAAGATGTAAGTTTTGCACGCCTACATACCACTCAAAGAAAAACATTAACTGTAGACCTAGAGGAATATTAAACAGGTGGCGGGGTTCCCACTTCTGTTGATCACTTACTCGCAAAATACCATAACCGACATCATGGTCTTTACCGACAATATTGGTATAGGTGTGGTGCACATAGTTATGTGTTTCACGCCAGTCATCACCCGATGCAATGGTATCCCAATCGTAAGTATTACCGTTCAGGCTTGGTTCATTTAACCAGTCAAACTGACCGTGCATGACGTTATGACCAAGTTCCATGTTTTCTACAATTTTAGAAATACCTAATAAGCCTGTGCCTAGTAGCCAGACTGGCGAAATCCAACCACCAAACATCAACATGCCACGCGATGCGATTTCGGTATATCGAACAAAATTACGTACTTTGTAGATATATTTTGCATCTTGCTCACCAAGACTTTGCATAACGTCTTGACGAATCTGCTCAACACGGCGACCAAACTCTTCAGTCTGTTCAGGTGTTAAATGAGCAGATTTAGAAACAGTAGAAAATTCTAATGCCATATTCATAGGGTTAATCCTCTTTAATTCTTTTTATAGATCAATTGTGACTGGGCTTAATGCCTGGCTCACGCATAGTTTAATTGGGCGGTTCGGTTGATCTTCAATTTCACCAGTTAATAGATTTTGAGTAACTCCGCTTACCTTGGTACAGCTGCATTTATTGCAGACACCCATACGGCAACCATGTTGTGGGCGTAAACCAGCTTGTTCTGCACTGCTCAGTAAATTTGTTTCAGCTAAAAACTCGTGTTGAGCACGGCGGAAAATAACAGGCTGTGCTACATGTGTACCAGTCACTTGAAGTGGCTGAAAATACTCTTGATAAAGCTGCGACTGAGCACCTTTTTGTGCATAAATTTCATTGGCTTGCTGCATCATGCCATGATGACCACAAACATAAGTTGCTGTTTGCTCGAAATCTGGAACCAGCTTTTGCAGTAAGCTTTCAGTTAAATGCTGCTTTTGCTCGGTGGTATTAAAAAAGTGATATTGAAGCTGCGGGTGCTGTTCTGCCAAAGCTTTTAATTCAGTATGAAAAATTTCCGCACGATTAAAATAAATGAGATGAATTTGTTCAAGTTGCTGTTTTAAAGCTTGCTGCAAGAGTGAATAAATTGCAGTTATACCGCTTCCTGACGCAATCAAAATCGCAGGATGCTGACCTTGGTGCAAAATAAAATCACCTTGTGGCTGTGAAATCTCAACACACTCACCCACATGTAATAGTTGAGCTGCACGAGACACCAAGCCTTGGACTTTAATGCCTAAAGCAATTTCACCTTGAGGGGTCACTTCAATAATCGAGTAACTACGTTGTTGGTAAACGCCATCGATAAGCAAAGTCAGCAAAATACTTTGACCCGCTCGAACCTGATCGAAATTAAAATTACGATTCGGTTTAAGCTTGATAAGCACCATATCGGTATGAAGTGGCTGAACTGCAGTAACTTCTGCAAGTACCCTTTTCCACGCCCAAGTCACGTTAATTTTCTGCAAGACAAAATCAACGAAATCTTCTCGAACCCAATGTGGCTGATAACTAAGTGTTGCGTTCATACGTTCCTCTTTTGTATCTGGCTATTTATTTGAGTGAACACATGTTCGTATAGTGAACATATGTACACTATATTTATAACTGTTCACTCAGTCAACACTTGTTCACTATTTTTTTTATGAAAGTTTGCTCTTTTTTGTTAGACTTTGGCTCACGGTTTAAATAGGTTCTTTTAATGTCGATACGGGATGAACGAAAACAGCAAAGTCGTCAGGCACTTCTCGATGCAGCCTTGCATCTAAGCACGTCTGGGCGTTCGTTCAGTAGTATCAGTTTGCGTGAAGTTGCACGTGAAGTAGGTTTAGTACCGACAGCGTTCTACCGTCATTTTCAGGACATGGACGAACTCGGCAAGGAACTGGTCGATCAAGTTGCCTTACATTTAAAAAGCGTCTTACATCAACTTGGACAAAGTTATTTACAACATAAATCTGCTAAAACCCAGACCAGTATTGAGCTATTTGTGCAGGCGGTAAATCATAGCCCTAAGCAATGGCAATTTATGATTGCTGAACGTTGGGGTGGCTCAGAAACAGTCCGTGCAGCAATTGCCAGAGAAATTGAATTTCTGATTGAAGATCTAACAACTGATCTTACTAAACTCGAAAATTTTAAACATATTCAAAATCCTCAAGACTTAAATGTCTTATCTACCATTTTGACTAATATGTCATTTACATGGGCAATGACGTGGCTCAACCTATCGAAACAATATCAAGGTGAACAGCTCAAGCTGCAACAAATAGCCTTTATTGAAAATGCTTCTACACAAGTTCGTTTACTGTTTAGAGGGATTGCAAACTGGGAACGATAGAAGCGGCAAATGACAAAAAACAGGTTATGTGGTAATACGTAAAGAGAGAAAGAAAAAGGCTAAAAATTTCGAGAAAAGTCTTTTTCTTTTTTACAGGAAGTAAACTATTAGTTAGGCCAAACTGGTGTGGGAATACCTATGAATCTTGATCGTCATACACAGTTTTTGATGCGTAAAGAAAAAATTCTGAGCGTGGCAGAAAAGTTGTTATTAGAAAACAATCAGGAAATTACTCTAGATGAGTTAGTGGCCGAGCTAGATATTGCTAAAGGCACACTTTATAAGCATTTTAGAAGTAAAAATGAGCTTCTACTTGAGCTCATTATTCAAAATGAAAAGCAAATTTTAGAAATTTCTAAAAAATATAATACAGATTTCAAAGAATATGCTCCTCATTACATGCTTCATCATTTACTTGCACCAGGGAAAACGATTCTATTGCATCAACTTGAAGAAAATCTGACGATGACAGAGTCTAAGTTGAAGCATCTTTTCGAAGAGCTTTATGAAATTCGCCAACAGCGTATTTTGGCAATTAAAGATATTACCGAAAATTATTTAAAATCATTGAATTATGATATGTCGATTCGTGATTATTTGTCTTATATCTGGTCACTGACTTATGGTGCATCACTGCTTTTAAATTCTACTTATTATCAGCGTTCGATTGGTTCTCGCCAAAAATTAATTAATTTATATATTAATCAGGCATTATCACTGCCGACTCAAACAGCTAATTTTGATGTTTTAAATTTTCAGATTGAAGATGAAAATCAGCAAAATTAATTGAATTATTTCGTGATAATTAACGATAAATTAAATATAAAAATGGGCTTCACATGAAGCCCATTTTTTTGAAGTAAAGCCTAAACAACTTATTTTGCTTTACGTTCTTTCTCAATTAAATAATTAAGAACTTGAGTGACTTTACCATCTTCACCCTGCACAACATATTTACCATTCACGACAACTGCAGGTACGCCTGTTAATTGGTACTGTTGAGCAAGTTTATTTGACTCGGCAACTTTCGCAGTTACTGCAAACGAGTTGTAAGTACTATTAAATTTCTGCTCAGGTACGCCATAACGAGTAAAGAATTTCGCAGCAGAAGCCTGATCAAAAATTTGTTGACCGTTCACCTGAATCGCATGGAATAGTGGTAAATGCGTGCGTTTACGTACACCTAATGCCTCAGATGTATAATACGTACGCGCCCCTTGTTCCCACATTTTATTCATTGCAGCTGGTGTACGTACAAAACGTACATCTTTAGGAATCTGCTTTAACCACGTTTGCATATGCGGTTCAAGTTTGAAACAGTGTGGGCATCCATACCAAAAGAACTCTCGAACTTCGATTTTCCCCGGAACTTCCACTTTGCCTGGATTGGCAATCACGGTGTAGTCTTTACCAGCAACAAAATCTGCTGCCATTGCACCACCCGATACGGCCATAATTGCTGCACTCAAACCACCCAAAACCAATTTTTTCATTGCTACAGCTTTTCCTCTAAGTTGTTATGCATTAGCTTATGCCCTAAATATAAAACAAATATGCTAAATTCGTTTTGCTTCTGTGAAGTTTTTTATTGGGTTTATCGCTTTTTTCCCAATAATCGCTACACTAACGGCGAACTACATCCAAAAAGATAACTCAAGTTTAGAGGTAGCACCATGTCGCAATTGAATGTTGATTTACAAGAAATCGCAAAGTTTGAAGCACTTGCTGCCAAATGGTGGGATCAACATTCTGAATTTCGCCCACTTCATCAAATCAATCCACTACGTCTAAACTGGATTGATGAACGTGCAGGCGGTCTTGCTGGTAAAAAAGTACTTGATGTCGGCTGTGGTGGCGGTATTTTGGCCGAAAGCATGGCACGTCGTGGCGCAGATGTATTAGGTATCGATATGGGTGAAGCACCTCTAGCTGTCGGCCGTTTACATGCTCAGCAAGAAAATGTTCAAAATATTGAATATCGTCAAATTCCTGTAGAGGAATTAGCACAAGAACAGGCTGGTCAATATGACGTGGTGACTTGTATGGAAATGATGGAACACGTTCCAGATCCAGCATCTATTGTAAAAGCTTGTCAGGCTCTGGTTAAACCGGGCGGCCATGTGTTCTTCTCGACCATTAACCGTAACCCAAAATCTTATTTATTTGCCATTATTGGTGCAGAGTACGTCCTACGCATGTTGCCAAAAGGTACGCATGATTATCATAAATTTATTCGACCATCTGAAATGGCACATGATATTCGTAATGCAGGTCTTACGTTAAAAGAAATGACTGGACTACATTACAACCCACTGACCAAGCATTACTGGTTAGCGCCAAATGTTGACGTTAACTATATGGTTCATACGATTCATACAGGTGCATGATGAAAGCTGTTTTATTTGATTTAGACGGTACGCTTATCGATACAGCTGCGGATTTCATTCGTATTATTCAGCAAATGTGCCGTGATGCAAGACGCCCTGTTGTAGAAGCCGATCTTATTCGCACTCAGGTGTCTGAAGGAGCACGTGCGATGGTGAAATTGGTCTATCCAGAGCTAGATGTGGCCAACCCAATATTCTTGGCACATCGTCAAAACTTTTTAGATCTGTACGGCAATAATATTGTGGTTGATACAGATCTGTTTGAAGGCATGTATCCACTTCTAGAAGAGTTAGAAGCTGCGCAAATCCCGTGGGGTATTGTGACCAACAAACCACGCGGATTAAGTGAATCTCTTTTAGAAAAGTTAAATCTAACAGAACGCTGTGCGGTTCTGGTATGCCCTGAAGATGTCAGTAAAACCAAACCAGATCCTGAACCAATGTATTTGGCTGCTAAACAGTTAAATATCCCAGCAGATGAAATTATTTATGTGGGTGACCACCCTCGTGATATTGATGCTGGTCGCAATGCCGATATGTATACCATCTTGGCAGCTTATGGCTATTTACCTATCGAACACCGTGATGATTTAACCGCTTGGCAGGCCGATTCGATTGTAAATACAGTGACAGAATTACACGATATGTTACGTCAAAAGCTTCCTGCTCTACATGATAATCAGCGTATGATAAGTTAACATCAGAGTTTTATAGACTTTTTTAAAGGTTATTCGTTTTATCAATATAAAAAGAAGGAGGTTTACCAATGAAATATTCAGAATACCAACCTCGTCCGGATCTACTCAAAGATCGAATTATTTTAATTACCGGTGCTGGTGATGGAATTGGGCGAGCTGCGGCTCTAAGTTATGCCCTACATGGTGCAACCGTTGTCCTACATGGTAGAACCTTAAATAAACTTGAAGTTATTTATGATGAAATTGAGAGTCTAGGTGCACCGCAACCTGCGATTTTACCACTACAGCTTTCAAGTGCCTCTGACCGTGATTATGACTTTTTAGTCGATACGCTCGAAAAGCAGTTTGGACGTCTAGACGGTATTTTGCATAATGCGGGTATTTTAGGTGAACGTGTAGAGCTAGCACATTACCCAACAGAAGTATGGGATGACGTGATGGCAGTTAACCTACGTGCTCCGTTTGCCCTCACTCAAGCTCTATTACCACTTTTGCAAAAGTCAGAAAACGCCTCTGTTGTATTTACCAGCTCAGGTGTAGGCCGTGAAGCACGAGCTTTATGGGGCGCATATTCTGTCTCAAAAATTGCAATTGAAGCAGTGAGTAAAATTTTTGCAGCGGAAAATACTTATCCAAATATTCGCTTTAATTGCATTAACCCAGGCGCAACACGTACTGCAATGCGTGCGAAAGCCTACCCACAAGAAGATCCGAAGACACTACCTACACCTGAGTCAATCTTGCCTGCTTACCTCTATTTAATGGGTGAAGACAGCTTGGCACTCAATGGTCAAAGTATTGATGCACAGGATTAAAAAGTTAAAGATGAAAAGCTAAATTAAATTACGGCCAATCATCAAATCTGGCTTGCCTATACCTGAAAAGATATACAAGCCTTTTTTATTATTGATAAAAACCCTTGATCTATCCGTAATTTTAATTGAACCATTAAATGATCTTCACAGTTTCTCTGCATTTTGCGCGTAGAGTATTCAACATGAGAGACATCAGATGTAAACGAGGATGCATCATGAAAAAGTTGTTCACCATCTTAGCCCTTTGCATAACCGTACTAACCACCAGTATGGCGAGCTTTGCTGATCCTCCTTTTGACCGAGGCCATGGCCCCAAAGGTCCTAAAGGTGGAGGTCCACGTGGTGAGTGGAATGATCGTGGGCCAGGATTTGGACGTGATCATGATGAAGATCGTATCCGTGACGAACGCCGTATGCGCGAAGAGCGTGGCTTTGAACGCTTAAAACAACATCGCTGGCAGCCTGGCTATGTTATGCCACAGCACTATCGTGGTAATGGCTATAAAGTCGACTATAAAGACAGTAACTTGCCAAAACCAGGCCGTAATCAGCAGTGGTATAAAATCAACAATGACTATATTTTAGTCGACACAGATTCTAATAGCATTGTGAGTATTCGTGGTTTTTAAGGCGATAGACCCTCGCTATCGCTGAATAAAAAGGATAAAGCCTCTGGGTTTTATCCTTTTTTATTGCTTATCTAACTTAAATATAAAAATATTTTTTATATTCTTAAATGATGAATTTTCTTAATTTCTTCTTATTTCATAGAGAGTTTTCACATTTATTCTTCTTGGCCTCCACGATTTATCTGCAATTGTTCACTAATCTTTAGTTATTGAAATTCAGCTCATCATTCGAGGTTTACAATGAAAAAATTAACAACAGCGATTGTTCTTTCTCTTAGTGGTTTAGTTGCAACAACAGCCATGGCAGCACCAAACGATCATAATCATCATGGCAATTACCAAAACCATGAAGTAAAAACAGTTAAAGTGATTAAAAAAGATGATCATCACAATGCATGGCGAGTAGGTCAGATTGTGCCGCATGAGTATCGACATTCACGTTACGTGATCGACTATCGTCAACATCAAAAATTGACTAAACCAGGTCGTTACCAAAAATGGTATAAAGTGAATGGAAATTATGTACTGGTGAATGAACAAAGTCATAAAATCATTAGAGTGGTTTACTAATTTAAAACTTTTTAAGCACCCAAATTTCAATTTGGGTGTTTTTTTATCGAAAACATGCGGCTTTAATCTTTTTTGTTTAGAATCATCTTTATATCTTTTTGCTGTTGATTCGAGATCGGTATGTCAAGTAAGCCTGTAAGTAAGTCGCATAATAACACCCAGCATTATGTACACTGGTTTCGACACTCAGCGCCCTACATTAATGCTCACCGCGATAAAACATTTGTGTTGATGTTTGGTGGTGAAGCAGTCCGTCATCCTAATTTCGAACATATCATTCACGACATTGCTTTATTGCACTCTCTTGGTATTCGCTTAATTCTCGTGTACGGTGCGCGTCCGCAAATTAATCAAAATCTTAAAGAAAAAGGAATCGAAACTCCTTTTTATGACAACAGCCGTATTACTACACGTGAATCTTTAAGCTGTGTCATGAGTGCTGTAGGTTCTATCCGCCTAGAAATAGAAGCATTGCTTTCTATGGGCTTAGCAAACTCGCCAATGTACGGCGCTCGCATAGATGTGGTATCAGGTAATTTTGTGACTGCTAAACCTTATGGCATTCGTGATGGCATGGATTTCCAGCTTACAGGTGAAGTTCGTTCTATTGATACAGATGCGATTGATCGACACCTCGACAACCATAATATTGTACTGCTAGGGCCAACGGGTTACTCCACCACAGGCGAGGTTTTCAACTTAAGAGCTGAAGAAGTTGCAACTAAAACAGCAACTTATTTAAAAGCAGATAAACTCATTTTTCTAGGTGAGCAACAAGGATTGCTGAATGAAGATGAGCAAATATTACGTGAATTAAGCCCACATCAACTGGACTACTATATTCAACAATACCAAACCATTAGCCCAACACTCACCTTGCATTTGCAACAGGCAAAAAAAGCATCTTTATCAGGCGTACACCGCGTTCATCTTATTTCTTATGCCTATGATGGCGCCCTTCTCGAAGAGTTATTTACTCGAGATGGTATCGGTACCATGATTACCGATGCGCATTATGAAGAAGTTCGCATGGCCAACATTCAAGATGTGGGCGGTTTAATGAATTTATTACGTCCATTAGAAGAAGAAGGTATCTTAGTTTATCGTTCGCGTGAACGTTTAGAGCAAGAGATTAGCCAGTTCGCTGTTATTGAGCGCGATGGTACGATTCTAGCGTGTGCTGCACTTTATCCAATTCCAACCGAATTTAATGAAACACGTTCAGCAGAAATTGCCTGCGTCGCAGTACACCCAAGTTATCGTAAATCGAACCGTGGTAGCCAGATTTTGCAATTCCTTGAAGAAAAGGCAAAAGAACAAGGTATTCGTCAATTATTTGTTTTAACCACCCGTACCGCCCACTGGTTCTTAGAGCACGGTTTCCATCAGGTGAGTGTTGATGACTTACCAAATGCTCGTCAGGCACTCTATAACTATCAAAGAAATTCTTTAGTCTTTAAGAAACTGCTTCCTTAGACTTTGCTAATTTTAAGATATTCTTATTTCAGATAAGCTTAGTTCAAAAAGTACAACCGTAAACACGATTAATTTATGGTTGTACTTTTTTTTAAATCTAAATTTTTTAAGGTTTTAATATTTTTTATTTTATTTACATCAACTTAATCAAAATTCATTAAATATATTTCTATTAGATAAATCTTTTTTTCGCATAAGTTTATAGCCTATTGTGTTTAGCTTTTTTTTGCATAAATAAAGACCGAATACTTATTTTTTCTGAAATAAAAATCCATTTAGGGTATCTGCTCATCCAATTATTTTTTTCTTTTTCTCTTTCGGGGAGTACGAAATCTCATGGCACTTTTCAACACCACTTCATGGGCAAAATATTCAGTCATCGCGGCCAGCCTTGCAGGAGTGATGATGTTAAGTGGTTGTGCCAAAAAAGAGGAACAAGCCACCACAACCTTAAATATCGGCTATCAAAAATATGGGATTCTTCCTATTTTAAAGGCTCGTGGTGACTTAGAAAAAGCATTAAAAGAACAAGGCGTGCAAGTGAAATGGGTTGAGTTCCCTGCTGGCCCTCAATTGCTTGAAGGCTTAAACGTAGGAAGTGTTTCACTCGGTGAAGCAGGTGAAGCACCACCGATCTTTGCTCAGGCTGCCAATCCAAATTTAGTCTATGTCGCAAACCAACCTGCTGCGCCAAAAGCTGAAGCACTATTGGTACAAAAAGACTCTCCAATCCAATCTATTAAAGATTTAAAAGGCAAACGTGTTGCTCTTAACAAAGGCTCGAATGTTCATTATCTATTGTTAAAAGTTTTAGAAGCCAACAACTTAAGCTTAAGTGATATTCAACCAGTTTATTTGCCGCCATCAGACGCACGTGCTGCCTTTGAAAAAGGTGCTGTCGATGCATGGGTGATTTGGGACCCGTTCTTTGCAGCGGCTGAACATCAAATTCAGGCCCGAGTTTTAGCAACAGGCGAAAACTTGGTGAGTAATCATCAGTTCTATTTAGCTGACCGTAAATTTGCAGAAAATAATCCGAAAGTACTCAACACTGTTGTACAGACACTTAACCAGACCACTGAGTGGGTAAGTTCACATCAGGATGAAGCTGCCAAGTTACTCGAAAAACCTACCGCACTTGAGTTTGATGTACTCAAAACTTCCATTTCACGTATGGGTTTTGGAGTTCAGCCAATCTCTGACAAGGTGGCACAAGAACAACAACAAGTGGCTGATGCTTTTTATGCACAAAAGCTCATTCCAAACAAACTCACCATTCAAGATGCCATTTTAAAACTGAAATAAACCTAGCTTGGGCACGGCTTAAATAATCATATAAATGCTGTGCCTGACCTCAAGGGGAACAAGGATATCAATATGCAACATCAGTCATTATTTATTAAGAGTCAGTGGACACAATTGGTTAAGCGCATCAGTGCAATTACTGTATTAGGCTTAACAATCACAGCACCAGCTTGGGCAATTGACCCAACTGTGAAAGAACTTCGTATTGGTTTTCAAAAAAGCTCGATTAACTTTGCAATTGCCAAACAGCAAAAGCTATTTGAGCAAGAATTCCCAAATGCAAAAATTACTTGGAATGAGTTCCCTGCCGGTCCACAAATTTTAGAAGCTTTAGCTGTCGGTTCGCTTGATGTAGGCGTTACTGGAGATACACCTCCTGTCTATGCTCAAGCGGCTGGCAAGTCTTTATATTATATTGCTTATGAAGCGGCTAAACCATTGGCATCGGCAATTTTGGTTCCTAAAAACTCACAGCTCAAACAGCTAAAAGACCTTAAAGGTAAACGCATTGCACTGCAAAAAGGTTCGAGCTCACATTACTTACTTGTGCAAGCTGTACGTAAAGCAGGCCTAAACTGGAGCGATATTACCCCCATCTGGCTTACCCCTGCCGATGCTCGCGCAGCATTTCAAAAAGGTGCCGTTGATGCATGGGCCATTTGGGACCCTTACTTCGCTTCAGCACAACTAGAAGATCAAGCTCGTGTTCTTGCATCGGGTAAAGGCTTAAGCCCGAACTATACATTTTATTTAGCAGCTCCAAATTTTGTTAAACAACATCCTAAATCTGTTTCAGGGCTCATCAAACAAATCAATCAAGCTGACAAATGGGTTCAAAGCCATCAAGCAGAAACGGCAACAGCCATTGGCCAAAGCACAGGACTGAAGCCTGCGACCAGTGACTTATTTATTAAACGCCGTCCTCGTCCTTCATCAGCAGCTCCACTCAGCAGTAAAGTGATTGCTGAGCAGCAGCAACTCGCAGACATTTTTACTCAACAAGGCATCATTCCAAAACCAATCAGCATTAAACAAGCTGTTTGGGGCGCCAAGTAATTTCAATAGATATATAGGTAATGCACATGAAAATTTTCTGGTTTATTCCTACCCACGGTGATAGTCGCTATTTAGGTACAAGTAAAGGCGCTCGTCAGGTTGACCATGCCTATATGAAGCAAATTGCTGTGGCAGTAGATAATTTAGGTTATGAAGGTGTACTTATTCCAACAGGTCGTTCATGTGAAGACCCGTGGATTACGGCGGCTAGCCTAATTGATGCAACTCAACACCTTAAATTTTTAGTTGCATTACGACCAGGGGTAACCACACCAGCTTTGGCAGCACGTATGGCTGCAACGTTTGACCGTTTGTCGAATGGCCGTGTGTTACTCAACTTAGTGACTGGTGGTGATGAGGCTGAATTACGCGGTGATGGCTTATATGAAGATCACTCAACGCGTTATCAAACTGCCAATGAATACGTAAAAATCTGGCGTGAGATTTTGACACGCTCACATACAGGTGAAGCTTTTACATTCCACGGTGAACGTTTACAAGTGGATGATGCAAAACTACTTTACCCACCTGTTCAAAAGCCTTACCCACCACTTTGGTTCGGTGGCTCTTCAGACGTCGCTGTCGATTTGGCTGCTGAGCAAGTCGATACTTACCTTACGTGGGGTGAACCACCTGAAGCCGTAAAACAAAAGATCGAACATGTTCGTGCCAAAGCTGAGGCTAAAGGCCGTAAATTAACTTATGGTATTCGCTTGCATGTGATTGTTCGTGAAACCAACGAACAAGCTTGGGCAGCAGCGAACGAGCTTATCCAATATCTTGATGATGCGACTATTGCTGCCGCACAGAAAAAATTTGCACAAATGGACTCTGTAGGCCAACAACGTATGGCGGCTCTCCACGGCGGTAATCGAGACAAACTAGAAGTATCTCCAAACCTTTGGGCTGGTATTGGTTTAGTTCGTGGTGGTGCAGGTACAGCACTTGTAGGCGATCCTGAAACAGTTGCTGCTCGTATTCAGGAATATGCTGATTTAGGTATTGATACTTTCATTTTCTCAGGCTATCCACACCTTGAAGAATCAATTCGTTTTGCAGAGTTAGTATTCCCGTTATTACCAATTGAAACTCGCGCTAAACTTGCTCAGCCCAATTTAACCGGTCCCTTCGGTGAAATTATTGCCAACAATTATGTTCCAGACGAGAAGAAGCAAAATAGTTCCGTCAAGGAGCCTGCATGAGCAAAGCTGAAAGTGTTGTTTCACGTGGAACAAAACAAATCGGGCAGCGTTTGCTGCCTTGGATTTTCCCTATTCTTCTATTGGTTGTTTGGCAAATTGCCTCAAGTTCGGGTCTTTTAGAAAGCCGTATTTTACCCGCACCTACTGCTGTAGTTTCCGCTTTTTGGCATCTACTGGTGAGTGGCGAACTCTGGCAGCACGTTAAAGTCAGTGCTGGTCGTGCACTGCTTGGCCTTCTGATAGGCGGCGGTTTAGGTTTGTTATTAGGCCTACTCAACGGGTCTTCGCGTTTCGCCTCTACCCTGCTCGATACGACCTTACAAATGATTCGTAACATCCCAGCCTTAGCACTTATCCCACTCGTCATCTTGTGGTTCGGTATTGATGAAACAGCGAAATTATTTTTAGTCGCAGTAGGTGTTTTCTTCCCGATTTATATTAATACCTATCACGGTATTCGATCAGTTGACCCTCAATTGATTGAGATGGGTAAAAGCTACGGACTTTCACGTTGGCAGCTCTACAAAGAAATTATTTTGCCAGGTGCGATGCCTTCTATTTTAGTTGGTCTACGCTTTGCTTTGGGTTTGGTTTGGGTATTACTCATTGTTGCTGAAACCATTTCAGCTCAAGCAGGTATCGGTTATATGACCATGAATGCACGTGAGTTTTTACAAACGGATGTAGTTCTGGTTGGTATTCTTCTGTACGCCTTACTAGGCAAACTGGCAGATGTTTTAGCACAGCTTTTGGAACGCTATTTACTACGTTGGCACTCTGGATATCAGAAATAAGGGAGCTTAGAACATGACAAATCTGAATTTAAATATTAATCAGAATGAAGTGCAGCTCATTCCGGAAGAACCAATAGAATCTCAAGAACCGATATTGGGTGCAGAGATTCTGATTGAACAACTTTATAAATTCTATGGCGAGGTAAAGGTCCTCGAAGATCTTGACCTACACATCCAGCCGGGTGAGTTTTTAGCAATTGTTGGTCGAAGTGGTTGTGGCAAAAGTACGTTACTCCGTTTAATTGCTCAACTTGAAAAAGCCAGCTTTGGGGAAATCAAATTTAAATCTGCCCGGCATTTACGTGAAGGCATTACGAACGATGATATTCGAGTAATGTTCCAAGATCCTCGTTTACTTCCTTGGAGAAATATTCTTCAAAATGTTCAACTTGGGCTACCAAAATCGCAACATGCTTTAGCAGAAGAATTACTAGAAAAAGTAGGTTTAAAAGAAAAAGCGGGACAATGGCCTTCCCAGCTTTCAGGTGGTCAACGTCAGCGTACTGCCCTAGCCCGTGCACTATCACATACTCCCCGTATTTTATTGTTAGATGAACCTTTGGGTGCATTAGACGCGTTAACTCGTCTTGAGATGCAAAGCTTGATTGAGCACTTGTGGAAGGAGCAAGGCTTTACTGCAATTTTGGTCACACACGATGTGAGCGAAGCAGTGCAATTGGCTGACCGTATTATCTTATTAGATAAGGGTCAGATTGCTCAAAGTTTCCAAGTCAATTTGCCACGCCCGCGTAAAAAAAGCATTACTTTTGCTCAGCTTGAGCAACAAGTACTCGATGCGGTTTTGGCAACTTAAGGTTGTGATGAGTAATGAGAATATCTCAGCCGAAAAATGCCCAATTTACGAGCAATAAAACTGCTGTTTTATTGCTCTTTTTTAGGGCGAAATTTAAAAAATATTTTTAAGAATAACAATAAACTAGTGAATCTCTCTATTTTTTGCACAATAGTATATCTATTACGCAAATAACTAGCTGTTTTTTGATTAAAAAAGCAAGACACCTGTGCACAAATCAAACAATTTCCCTTACAATGGGAATATTATTTTTTTAATTATGCAGCA
Organism: Acinetobacter sp. 1542444; assembly: GCF_000581835.1. Taxonomy (NCBI): domain Bacteria; kingdom Pseudomonadati; phylum Pseudomonadota; class Gammaproteobacteria; order Moraxellales; family Moraxellaceae; genus Acinetobacter; species Acinetobacter sp. 1542444. Next base: position 165,912 of record NZ_JEYA01000007.1, read on the forward strand.
GATGGAACAAAAAAAGAGTACCCAAAAGCGCAATCAGCTTCTTGCTGCGGCCCTTGACGTATTTTCAGTCTATGGGTTCAGTGGAGCAAGTCTGGATGAAATTGCCCAACTCGCCGACATGCATAAGTCGAATATTTTCTATTACTATGAAAATAAAGAGTCTTTATATGTAGAAGTGCTCACAACCGTTTTACAAAAATGGTTGGCCCCCTTACAAACTTTAGAAGCTGAATTAGAACCAGCCGAAGCCTTATCTCACTATTTAATTCAAAAAATCGAACTGTCTCGTAGCCAACCGAAAGCATCTAGATTGTTTGCACTAGAAATTATTCAAGGCGCTCCACATATTTTGCCTATACTGAAAGGGCCTTTGAAAAAGCTATTTAAACGCAAAGCTAAAGTCATTCAGACTTGGCAAGAAGAAGGAAAGATTTCCCCAGATATCGACCCGGAATTATTAATCTTAAATATTTGGGGCCTTACGCAAAACTATGCAGATTTTGCAACTCAAATGGAAATGGTGACTGGTAAAACGCTTCGTAACCGCAGTATGTTTCAGCGTTCGATTGAGCATACGGTACATATGATGCTATACGGCGTATTGCCTCGTTAAAACAAAAAAAGATCGGCAAATTTGCCGATCTTTTTTTAGAAATGGTTTTGATAAAGAGCTAGGAGTTTCTGAGCGCCTAACAATAAATTTTCTTCCCAATCCAAATGTGCAGTGTCATCTGCCCCATCAGTAATATACTTCACAGAAATTAATCGTACACCTAACTTATGGCACACTTTAGCTAAAGCATAGCCTTCCATATCAACCACATCACAAGCTACTTTTGGCTGACCTGTTTCAAATGAATCACCTGTTCCACATACTGCTTTTGGCAAATCAATAAAATGTGGTTGAAGATGAATCTCTGCCGCCAAATGATCATCTAACGGCGTTACACCTACTTCAAAACCTAGGGGTGAAACATCCATATCCCGTTGTACAAAAGTTTTTACTTCGACTAAATCATGTCGATTAAATGCAGAGCTTCCCGCTGTACCTAAATTAATTAGAGTTTTGCATCCTGTTTTTTGAATAACTTCAAATGCTTTAAAGGCAGCATTAATCTTACCAATACCACTGTAATGGACTTCAACACCTGCTTGTTCAAATAAACCCTTAGATTCATTAGGAAGTGCCATAATTAAAGCAATATCAGTGTTCATTCAAAAAGCTCAAATCAAAATTAAATAAGTTAGAAAATAAGTATAAATCAGGTGCAAAAGCTTTTTGCACCTTTTCATCATTACTGCACTTTTTGTTGTAAAGCGATTAAGCATGGAGAAAAAAACAGTTGACCACTATATGCTCCTGCTAGCGTTTTCTTCATTACAACGCCCCACATCGTCAATAACAGAATACTCAATGCGACAGCAACGTATTGTAAGAATACAATTTCAACCTGATGTCCTAAATTAAATAGTGCGAGAATAAATACACCTAATGGAAAGGTTAAGCCCCACCAGCCCAAGTTAAATGGAATACCTGTCTTTGCGTGACGAAGCGTTGTTAAAATCGCAAGACCAAGCCACCATAACCCAAAACCTAAAAGCACGAGACTACCTACAACTCCTAAAGCTTGAAAGATATTCGCAAATTGGTCAAATCCTACATTTGGCGCCACTCTTTGTGCCTGCTGCCCTAATAACAATAAACCTAATGCACCTGTACCAATCGGGCCTAAAGAGAGCCAGCTAGAAATAGCGACTTCTTTTTCAGGTAGCTGATGCAAAGCCATACGCAGCATTAAAATTGTCAGAATAGCGAATGCTGGTAAAACAGAGATTCCCCAAAGTACATAGCCAGCCATTAATAAATGAAAGCTATGCATATCTGCTGGTAAATGTGCAACCAACATGCCGGCAGAACTTGCTGCTACTTCACAAGCAACCACAGGTAAAAGCCAGATTGCAGTCATCGTATGTAGCTGATGGTTCTGACGGCTAAACATGCAAAATGGTACAATCCACGCAATGACCAGTGCTAAAAAGACATCGATGTACCATAAAGCTTGAGCAATATGGATTGTCACTTCACCGTAAAGCCCGACACCGAAGCTTAAAAAACCATTTAATATCGTTGCAAGCCCCATCGGGATAGCCCCTAAAAACAAGCTCATATTTGGATGATTAAATATTTGCTTCGCTTCATGAGGGAAAAGAAACAACCGCAATAAATAAAGAACTGAAAAAACACTGAACAAAATAATATTAAATTGCCATAACAAAGTTGCTAGCGTGAATAAAAATGATTGAGCAAATGGTAGCTGGATTAAAATCATACTCACCACGCCAGTACCCATAGTCGCTGTAAACCAATTTGGGGTAAAATGTCGTATAACATCTTTGCTTTGATTTAATTGGTAAAGGGGTTTTTTCATCTTAGTTCTCTAATCAAAGAGTGGATAAAGACATAGTAGAGCAAACCACTAATAAGAAAAATTGATTTATTTTTATTTAATTCATCAATATTTTAAATATAAAGATATTCATTTTGAAAAATAACTGAGTAAAAACACAACAACAAGACGAATCTGTGAGATTATGGCAATATATAGCCCTTGCAAAAATAGCCATATTTTAAGTTCATGAAACTGCTTCGTCTCAATGCGTTATCGCCCAATTTTCAGTTACCTCCAACAGCGGTGACTATTGGTAATTTTGATGGTGTCCATTTAGGCCACCAAGCGATGATTGCTCAACTCAAAAACATTGCTGCAGCACAAGGCTTAAAAACACTGGTCATGATTTTTGAGCCACAACCTCTTGAGTTCTTTAAAGGTTACGATGCACCTCCTCGTATTAATTCATTACGGGAAAAAGTTGAATACCTAGCCGAGCTTGGCGTTGACTATATTGCGGTTGCTAAATTTGATGAACATTTCCGTAGCATGAGCGCATCAGCCTTCGCAGATTTATTAAAAAATAAATTAAATGCCCAGTCATTAGTTTTGGGGGATGACTTTCATTTCGGTAAAGACCGTCAAGGCAACAGTGAATTTTTAAAAGATTATGGCTTCCAAGTCACAAATTTACATACGATTGAACTTGAAGGTGAACGTGTCAGTTCAACTCGTATTCGCCAAGTACTTCAAGTGGGTAATCTCGCTTTAGCAGCTAAATTATTAGGCCGTCCGTACAGTATTACTGGACGTGTCCAATATGGCGATCAAATTGGACGAACTCTTGATTTTCCAACCATTAATGTTCGTCTCAACCGCCACAAACCTTGTTTAAACGGTATTTATGGCGTTGAAGTCATTTGCGAAACAACTTCACTCACTGAAAAAGTGCGCCAAGAAACACCAGAGAAACCGGGAATTGCCGGATATCATGAAAATAGCCTCTATGGCGCAGGTCATGTCGGTACACGTCCCGCCATTCAGCAAGAACATCCAGAATGGAGATTAGAAGTACATTTCCCTGATGTTTCTGCTAATCTGTATGGCTTATTTATGCGGGTGACTTTTCTTCACTATCTTCATGGTGAATTGAACTACCCTTCGCTTGAAGCACTTAAGGCTGGAATTGATAATGACGTGCAACAGTTACGACAATACCGTAACGACACGACACAATTTCCTTTTTAATTCGAATTTTGATTGTAAAACATGTCAGCTCCCAAGCTGATTAAACTGGAAGAAAACTTGCATGAGCGATAAGCAAACTCCTGAGAATGCAGTGGACTACAAAGCCACGCTAAACCTGCCGGATACTCAATTTGCAATGAAAGCAAATTTGGCAGTACGTGAAGTGAAATGGTTAGAAGAGTGGTATACCGACAACATTTATCAGCAGATTCGTGCATCGCGTATTGGCAAGAAAAAATATATTTTGCATGATGGCCCTCCATATGCGAACGGTACAATTCACTTAGGCCACGCAGTCAATAAAGTACTCAAAGACGTTATTGTAAAAAGCCGTACGCTTTCAGGTTTTGATGCACCATATGTTCCGGGTTGGGACTGTCATGGCTTACCAATCGAACTAAAAGTTGAAGAGAAAGTAGGTAAAGTGGGCGAAAAAGTTGACGCAGCAACTTTCCGTAAACTTTGCCGTGAATACGCGCTAAAACAAATTGATTTACAACGTACTGACTTTAAACGTCTTGGTATTTTAGGTGATTGGGATAATCCTTATCTCACCATGAATTACAAACAAGAAGCCGATATCGTTCGTGCTCTAGGTCTCATCCAGAAAAATGGCCATATCCAGCCAGGTTTAAAGCCAGTGAACTGGTGTATGGACTGTGGTTCAGCTCTTGCTGAAGCAGAAGTTGAATACGAAGATAAAAAATCTGACGCAATTGATGTTGGTTTTGGCGTTGTCGATCTAAAAGATTTAAGTGCTCGCTTAAACGTAGAAGTTCAAGATCCAACAGATATCGTGATCTGGACCACTACACCTTGGACATTACCAGCTAACCAGGCCGTTGCGTTGCATGCCGAAATTGAATATCAATTGGTACAAGTGACAACTGAGCGCGGTAAGCAAAACTTCATTCTTGCTAAAGACCTAGTTGCTTCAGCGATTGAGCGTTACAAGCTTGAAAACCCATTTGTTTTAGCTGATTTTACTGGTTCGGCTCTTGAAAACCTTACCCTACAACATCCTTTACTAACTGATCGTCAAGTTCCAGTTATTTTAGGCGAGCACGTTATTGCAACAAGCGGTACAGGTGCCGTACATACAGCACCTGGCCATGGTGCAGACGACTATAAAGTAGGTCTTCAATACAACCTTAAAGTAGATAACCCAGTGGGTGGTAACGGTGTTTATCTTCCAACTGCTCCAATCTATGCTGGTGAGCACATCTATAAAGCCAATCCAAAGATTATCGAAGCTTTAGGTGCTGTAGGCCGTTTATGGGCTCATCAACCAATTAAACACAGCTACCCACACTGCTGGCGCCATAAGACTCCTATTATTTTCCGTGCTACACCACAATGGTTCATTAGCATGGACCAAAAAGGTTTACGTGAAGGTGCGCTTAATGCCATTGAAAATGATATCGAGTTTGTACCGAACTGGGGTAAAAACCGTATTGAATCAATGATCGAAGGCCGTCCGGACTGGTGTATTTCACGTCAACGTACTTGGGGTGTTCCAATTCCATTCTTCGTTCATAAAGATACGAACGAATTACACCCGCGTACACCTGAACTCATCGAAGAAGTTGCTCAACTGATCGAAGAAGAAGGCATCGAAGCATGGTTCAAACGTGAAGCAAAAGACTTCATCGGTGAAGATGCTGAACAATATAACGCTGTTCGCGATACACTCGATGTATGGTTCGACTCTGGTACAACGCATTACGCTGTACTTGAGCAACGTGATGAATTAGAAAGCCCTGCTGACTTATATTTAGAGGGTTCAGACCAACACCGTGGCTGGTTCCAATCTTCTTTATTAACATCTATGGCAATTCACAATCGTGCGCCATATAAAGCCTTGTTAACTCATGGTTTTACAGTGGACGAAAACGGTCGTAAATTGTCGAAATCTTTAGGCAACTATATCCCGCTTGAAGAAATCATCAAACAGCTTGGTGCAGATGGTTTACGACTATATGTAGCGTCTAGCGACTACCGTTATGAAATCGCAGCATCGAAAGAAATCTTTAGCCGTGTAAGTGATAGCTATCGCCGTATTCGTAATACCCTACGCTTCTTGCTTGCGAACCTAAATGGTTTCAAACCAAGTACTGATGCTCTGGACGTAGATGACCTTATCGCTCTAGATCAATACATCTTACAGCGTGCGAATGAAGTACAACAAACCATTATCACTGCCTATGAAGAAATGAACTTCCATGTGGTGTGTAGTGCGTTAACAAGCTTCTGTATTAATGACTTAGGTGGTTTCTACCTAGATATTATCAAAGACCGTCAATACACCACTAAAGCGGATTCTCAGGCACGTCGTTCTGCACAAACAGCGCTTTATCATATTGTTCAAGCATTTATCCGTTGGATGAGCCCAATCTTAAGCTTTACGGCTCAAGAAGCTTGGCCATTGATTCCAGAACAAACTGAAAAGTATGTATTTACTTCAGAATGGTATGACTTACCTGTTTCATCAAAAGCAAACTTGCTTTCTGAAGAAGATTGGCAAACATTGATTAGCGTAAAATCTGCAGTAAATAAACAGATTGAAGCAGCGCGTAACGCTAAACTTGTCGGCAGTAATCTTTCAGCCAAAGTTGAACTTTGGGCAAGTGAATCATTACAAACAGTTTTAAACCAACTGGCTGATGAACTCCGTTTTGTTCTTATTACTTCGCAAGTAGTAGTACATCCATTTGCTGAGCAAGGTGAAGCAACTGAAATGGAAGGCTTACGTGTACAAATATCTGCAGCTGAAGGTGAAAAATGTGCACGTTGCTGGCACGTTCTTCCAGATGTAAATACACATGCCGATCATCCTGGTTTATGTGGTCGTTGTATTGTGAACGTCACTGGTCGTGGCGAAGTGAGAAAATATGCCTAATTCACAAGCTAAAAAAGGCTTATTCCAGTTTTATCCACATAATCTGATTTGGCTTGGACTTTCAGTCCTTGCCATTGTATTGGATCAATGGACAAAATGGATTGCGAGTACACATCTAAACTATGCAGATCCTGTACCTGTACTTCCATTTTTAAACTGGACACTATTACATAACTATGGTGCAGCTTTTAGCTTTTTATCTGATGCAGGAGGATGGCAGCGCTATTTCTTCACATCTTTGGCGGGCTTAGTTTCAGTACTTTTTGTATTTTGGTTAATGCGTATGCCTAAAAAAATGGTGGTGCTACCTGTAGCCATCGCTTTAATTTTAGGTGGAGCTTTAGGCAATTTAATTGACCGTATTACCCTAGGTTATGTGGTCGATTTCATTCATGTTTATTACCAAAATCATCACTTTCCAGCTTTTAATATTGCGGACAGTGCCATCACTCTAGGTACGATTTTGCTACTCATTGATACATTCTTCCTTGAGAAGCAACGTAACCAAAATTCGGATGCATAATATGACCGAAATTATTCAACCTAACGAAGAAATTCGTATCCAAGAAGGCTCTAAAGTCGACCTACACTTTTCTGTAGCTATCGAAAATGGTGTAGAAATTGACAATACACGTAGCCGTGAAGAGCCAGTTAGTCTGACTATTGGTGACGGAAACCTTTTACCAGGTTTCGAAAAAGCATTATTCGGTTTACGTGCAGGTGACCGCCGTACAGTACACCTTCCACCAGAAGAGGCTTTTGGTCCATGGAATCCAGAAAATGTTCAAACTTTCGATACAGTTAAGTTTGAACAACGCCCTATTCCTGGTCACATGATCGAATTTGAAGATAAGGCAAAAACCACCTTATTCGGTGTAGTAAAATCAGTTAATGATGACATTACAGAAATTGATTTTAATCACCCATTAGCTGGGAAAAATATTACCTTTGAAGTAGAAATATTTAAGGTTACTCCTGAAGGCCAACAAGGCATTAAGCTAATGTAAATAAAAAAGCCCTCTAAATGAGGGCTTTTTTATGATTCAATTTTTATTAGTGACATAAGAATCCTTACAAATTCTATATTCTCTCCTACCTATATAATGAATTAAGTTATAAAGATAAAAATTCTTAGGAAAAATACATGCTGGTCTATATTATCGTAGGAAGTGTTCGTGAAGGACGTACAGCAATTAAAGTTGCCAATTGGCTAGAATCCACAATTCCATCATTTAATCTAGAAGATTTTCAGACAGAAGTAATTGATTTAAAAGAGTGGAGTTTACCGTTATTTTCAGGTTCTCACCCTCCTGCTACTGGGATTTATGATCAACCTAAACAACAAGAATGGGCAGACAAAATTGCTCAAGCAGACGCATTTATCTTTATTAGCCCAGAATACAACCATGGTTACAGCCCAGCTTTAAAAAATGCACTTGATTATGTCGGTAAGGAATGGAGTGGTAAACCTGCTGCATTTATTGGTTATGGTTCAACAAATGGCTCTCGCTCTATTAGCCAAATACGTCAAGTCACCTCAAGTTTAAGTATTATTGACCCGAATGCTGTAATAGAGATAAGAGATATATTTAAACGTAATAAAGATGAAAAATTTGAAGCTAATGAGTTTGAAGTAAAAGGTCTTCAATCTATTGTTGAGAAACTACAGAAATATCATTTGTCTTAATTGAAGAAAAGGCCTCTTTTCTAAACAAAAGAGGCCTTTAATTTTATAAACTCTTTAAATACTTCACTACATCAGTATTACCTGCCATTTCTGCAAGCTCTAATGCTGTGTACTCACTTTTGTAAGCGACATGCGCACCTTTTTCAATTAAGAGTTGAACTATCTCTAAATGATCATTTTCAGCAGCTGCCTGTAGAGCACTATATCCCTCATCATCTATCTGATTAGGATCCTCTCCCTCTATTAGTAATTCATTTACTTGATCGATATCACCTAGAGATGCCCAATAAATCAATGCAGGCAAAGATAGCTCTTCATCATCTTCAGGTATTGGAGAGAAAGAATTGATTTTCATGGACGTACCCAAAATAATAGAGTTCATCATTATATTCATAGAATACAGCCAGAATACAAATCTAATTTTGGACCTATCTTTTATTAAAAATTAAACTCCCCAATAAAAAACACCCCCATTCATTAGAATGGGGGTGTTTAGAATAATGAGCTGGCGATGACTTACTCTCACATGGGTAACCCCACACTACCATCAGCGCTAAGAGGTTTCACTTCTGAGTTCGGGAAGGGATCAGGTGGTTCACTCTTGCTATGGTCGCCAGCACAACTGGTATGGATACTTGCTTCGTTTTATTCACTGTGTGATACGTTGCGTTTTCCAAATCTTTACAGATGGGCTGATTGGTCTGATTTTTCGTTGTTCATTTTAGCTAAGTGTTTAACTAAATCAAGTTGCTTTGCATGTTTATGAATCGATTGATGCTTCATATACACCTGCTTGGGTGTTGTATAGTCAAGCCTCACGAGCAATTAGTATTGGTCAGCTTCACATATCACTATGCTTCCACATCCAACCTATCAACGTCCTAGTCTCGAACGGCTCTTTAGAGGAATAAATTCCTAGGGAAATCTTATCTTGAGGTAGGCTTCCCGCTTAGATGCTTTCAGCGGTTATCCCTTCCGAACATAGCTACCCGGCGATGCGACTGGCGTCACAACCGGTACACCAGAGGTTCGTCCACTCTGGTCCTCTCGTACTAGGAGCAGATCCTCTCAAATTTCCAGCGCCCACGGTAGATAGGGACCGAACTGTCTCACGACGTTCTAAACCCAGCTCGCGTACCTCTTTAAATGGCGAACAGCCATACCCTTGGGACCTGCTTCAGCCCCAGGATGAGATGAGCCGACATCGAGGTGCCAAACACCGCCGTCGATATGAACTCTTGGGCGGTATCAGCCTGTTATCCCCAGAGTACCTTTTATCCGTTGAGCGATGGCCCTTCCATACAGAACCACCGGATCACTAAGACCTACTTTCGTACCTGCTCGACTTGTGGGTCTCGCAGTTAAGCGCGCTTTTGCCTTTATACTCTACGCGTGATTTCCGACCACGCTGAGCGCACCTTCGTACTCCTCCGTTACTCTTTAGGAGGAGACCGCCCCAGTCAAACTACCCACCAGACACGGTCCTCGTCCCGGATAACGGGACAGAGTTAGAACCTCAACATTACCAGGGTGGTATTTCAAGGACGGCTCCATTGGAACTAGCGTTCCAACTTCAAAGCCTCCCACCTATCCTACACAAGTAAGGTCAAAGTTCAGTGTCAAGCTGCAGTAAAGGTTCACGGGGTCTTTCCGTCTAGCCGCGGGTACACTGCATCTTCACAGCGATTTCGATTTCACTGAGCCTCTGCTGGAGACAGCGCCGCCATCATTATGCCATTCGTGCAGGTCGGAACTTACCCGACAAGGAATTTCGCTACCTTAGGACCGTTATAGTTACGGCCGCCGTTTACTGGGGCTTCGATCAAGAGCTTCGCTTACGCTAACCCCATCAATTAACCTTCCAGCACCGGGCAGGCATCACACCCTATACGTCCACTTTCGTGTTTGCAGAGTGCTATGTTTTTAATAAACAGTTGCAGCGGCCTGGTTTCTGCGGCTGTCGTCAGCTCAGGAAGCAAGTTCCATCACCAACAACAGCGTACCTTCTCCCGAAGTTACGGTACCATTTTGCCTAGTTCCTTCAGCAGAGTTCTCTCAAGCGCCTTGGTCTACTCGACCTGACCACCTGTGTCGGTTTCGGGTACGATTCCTGTGTAACTGAAGCTTAGAGACTTTTCCTGGAAGCATGGTATCAGCCACTTCACTGTACAAGTACAGCTTGCTATCGGATCTCAGTATAGAGTACCCCGGATTTGCCTAAGATACATACCTACATCCTTCCACCTGGACAACCAACGCCAGGCTGACTTAACCTTCTCCGTCCTCTCATCGCATTACACAGAAGTATTGGAATATTAACCAATTTCCCATCGACTACGCCTTTCGGCCTCGCCTTAGGGGTCGACTCACCCAGCCCCGATTAACGTTGGACTGGAACCCTTGGTCTTTCGGCGAACGGGTTTTTCACCCGTTTTGTCGTTACTCACGTCAGCATTCGCACTTCTGATACCTCCAGCATACTTCTCAATACACCTTCATCGGCTTACAGAACGCTCCCCTACCACTTGACTAATGTCAAATCCGCAGCTTCGGCACATAGTTTTAGCCCCGTTACATCTTCCGCGCAGGCCGACTCGACTAGTGAGCTATTACGCTTTCTTTAAAGGGTGGCTGCTTCTAAGCCAACCTCCTAGCTGTCTATGCCTTCCCACATCGTTTCCCACTTAACTATGATTTTGGGGCCTTAGCTGGCGGTCTGGATTGTTTTCCTCTTGACTACGGACGTTAGCACCCGCAGTCTGTCTCCCGGATAGTACTCATAGGTATTCGGAGTTTGCATCGGTTTGGTAAGTCGGGATGACCCCCTAGCCGAAACAGTGCTCTACCCCCTATGGTATTCGTCCGAGGCGCTACCTAAATAGCTTTCGGGGAGAACCAGCTATCACCAGGCTTGATTAGCCTTTCACCCCTATCCACAAGTCATCCCCTGGCTTTTCAACGACAGTGGGTTCGGTCCTCCAGTTAGTGTTACCCAACCTTCAACCTGCTCATGGATAGATCGCCTGGTTTCGGGTCTATACCCAGCAACTAAACGCCCTATTAAGACTCGATTTCTCTACGGCTCCCCTATACGGTTAACCTCGCTACTGAATATAAGTCGCTGACCCATTATACAAAAGGTACGCAGTCACACCACGAAGGTGCTCCCACTGCTTGTATGCATGCGGTTTCAGGATCTATTTCACTCCCCTCACAGGGGTTCTTTTCGCCTTTCCCTCACGGTACTGGTTCACTATCGGTCAGTCAGGAGTATTTAGCCTTGGAGGATGGTCCCCCCATATTCAGACAAGGTTTCACGTGCCTCGCCCTACTCGTCATCATTATGTGTGCCCTTTCGTGTACGGGAATATCACCCTCTACGTTCGCACTTCCCAGAGCGTTCCACTAAAACACACATAACTTAATGGGCTGATCCCCGTTCGCTCGCCGCTACTGAGGGAATCTCAATTGATTTCTTTTCCTAAGGGTACTGAGATGTTTCACTTCCCCTCGTTCGCCTTGCAACACTATGTATTCATGTTGCAATACCTACCTTAAAGTAGGTGGGTTCCCCCATTCAGAAATCTCCGGATCAAAGGATATTTGCCGCCTCCCCGGAGCTTTTCGCAGGCTATCACGTCTTTCATCGCCTCTGACTGCCAAGGCATCCACCACATGCACTTAATTACTTGACTATACAACCCCAAACAGTCGTCAACACCTACAAGTGAGTGTTGTCCGTGCGATTCTTCATCGCTACTATCTGTTGCCTGTGTACTTAAACACTGTACAGCTTCAATCTAAATTCATATACCAAAACGCTTGATTCAGTTAATTTGCTAGTTCTCAATTCATCTAGATTAATTGCTTAATCTAAACTCTTGAGTGAACAATTTATTTCAGACTCAATTTTGCCAATCTGTTAATGAATAAACACGCCTTCGTCAGGTCATGCTTAATACCGTGATACTTAAATCACAGAAGTTAATAAACCAAGACCAAAATCTCTATTTACTAATTTCTGTAATCCGAACTTCTCTTAAGTTCTGGTGGAGACTAGGAGAGTCGAACTCCTGACCTCCTGCGTGCAAAGCAGGCGCTCTACCAACTAAGCTAAGTCCCCAGCTTACATCATCAGTCATGTATCTTTTATCTATAACTTCAACCAGTCAAAGTCATGGTGGGTCTGACAAGACTTGAACTTGTGACCCCACGCTTATCAAGCGTGTGCTCTAACCAACTGAGCTACAGACCCTCAGATACATCTATGAAGAACAACTTGTTGTGGATTCTTACCAATCGTCAATCTTTCGTTAAGGAGGTGATCCAGCCGCAGGTTCCCCTACGGCTACCTTGTTACGACTTCACCCCAGTCATCGGCCACACCGTGGTAACCGCCCTCTTTGCAGTTAGGCTAGCTACTTCTGGTGCAACAAACTCCCATGGTGTGACGGGCGGTGTGTACAAGGCCCGGGAACGTATTCACCGCGGCATTCTGATCCGCGATTACTAGCGATTCCGACTTCATGGAGTCGAGTTGCAGACTCCAATCCGGACTACGATCGGCTTTTTGAGATTAGCATCCTATCGCTAGGTAGCAACCCTTTGTACCGACCATTGTAGCACGTGTGTAGCCCTGGCCGTAAGGGCCATGATGACTTGACGTCGTCCCCGCCTTCCTCCAGTTTGTCACTGGCAGTATCCTTAAAGTTCCCGACATTACTCGCTGGCAAATAAGGAAAAGGGTTGCGCTCGTTGCGGGACTTAACCCAACATCTCACGACACGAGCTGACGACAGCCATGCAGCACCTGTATGTAAGTTCCCGAAGGCACCAATCCATCTCTGGAAAGTTCTTACTATGTCAAGGCCAGGTAAGGTTCTTCGCGTTGCATCGAATTAAACCACATGCTCCACCGCTTGTGCGGGCCCCCGTCAATTCATTTGAGTTTTAGTCTTGCGACCGTACTCCCCAGGCGGTCTACTTATCGCGTTAGCTGCGCCACTAAAGCCTCAAAGGCCCCAACGGCTAGTAGACATCGTTTACGGCATGGACTACCAGGGTATCTAATCCTGTTTGCTCCCCATGCTTTCGCACCTCAGCGTCAGTGTTAGGCCAGATGGCTGCCTTCGCCATCGGTATTCCTCCAGATCTCTACGCATTTCACCGCTACACCTGGAATTCTACCATCCTCTCCCACACTCTAGCTAACCAGTATCGAATGCAATTCCCAAGTTAAGCTCGGGGATTTCACATTTGACTTAATTAGCCGCCTACGCGCGCTTTACGCCCAGTAAATCCGATTAACGCTTGCACCCTCTGTATTACCGCGGCTGCTGGCACAGAGTTAGCCGGTGCTTATTCTGCGAGTAACGTCCACTATCTCTAGGTATTAACTAAAGTAGCCTCCTCCTCGCTTAAAGTGCTTTACAACCATAAGGCCTTCTTCACACACGCGGCATGGCTGGATCAGGCTTGCGCCCATTGTCCAATATTCCCCACTGCTGCCTCCCGTAGGAGTCTGGGCCGTGTCTCAGTCCCAGTGTGGCGGATCATCCTCTCAGACCCGCTACAGATCGTCGCCTTGGTAGGCCTTTACCCCACCAACTAGCTAATCCGACTTAGGCTCATCTATTAGCGCAAGGTCCGAAGATCCCCTGCTTTCTCCCGTAGGACGTATGCGGTATTAGCATTCCTTTCGAAATGTTGTCCCCCACTAATAGGCAGATTCCTAAGCATTACTCACCCGTCCGCCGCTAAGATCAGTAGCAAGCTACCTCTCTCCGCTCGACTTGCATGTGTTAAGCCTGCCGCCAGCGTTCAATCTGAGCCATGATCA
>NZ_JEYA01000008.1:0-89692 GCF_000581835.1 Acinetobacter sp. 1542444
GACTATACAACACCCAAGCAGTTGTATATGAAGCATCAATCGATTCATAAACATGCAAAGCAACTTGATTTAGTTAAACACTTAGCTAAAATGAACAACGAAAAATCAGACCAATCAGCCCATCTGTAAAGATTTGGAAAACGCAACGTATCACACAGTGAATAAAACGAAGCAAGTATCCATACCAGTTGTGCTGGCGACCATAGCAAGAGTGAACCACCTGATCCCTTCCCGAACTCAGAAGTGAAACCTCTTAGCGCTGATGGTAGTGTGGGGTTACCCATGTGAGAGTAAGTCATCGCCAGCTCATTATTCTAAACACCCCCATTCTAATGAATGGGGGTGTTTTTTATTGGGGAATTTATACCTACAATTCTTTATATGATTATAATGGAAGAAATTCATATCAAGTCTAATAAGGATATAACATGTCTACCGATCAACAATTCCCAACACCCAATAATTTAGGTATTGCAGTTTATACAAATAATGCAGAAGCTATTGGTAATACTCCTTTAGTTCGCATCAACCGTTTAATTAAAACTGGTGCAACTGTATTAGCGAAAGTAGAAAGTCGTAATCCTGCCTTTTCTGTGAAATGCCGTATTGGGGCTGCACTAATTGCAGATGCAGAAAAAAGAGGTGTGTTGAAAGAAGGCATGCATATAGTTGAACCAACTAGTGGTAATACAGGGATTGCATTGGCTTTTGTTGCGGCAGCGAAGGGTTATGCAATTACTTTGACTATGCCAGCCAGCATGAGTCTTGAACGTAGAAAAGTATTAAAAGCTTTAGGTGCTAATTTAGTTCTAACTGAACCGGCGAAAGGGATGAAAGGGGCGGTTGATGAAGCGGTACGATTAGCAACTGAACAGCCAGATGTTTATTTTTTGCCACAACAATTTGAAAATCCAGCCAATCCACAAATTCATGTGGACACAACTGGCCCAGAAATTTGGCAAGCAACAGGTGGGCAGGTTGATATTTTAGTTGCTGGCGTAGGTACTGGAGGTACGATAACGGGTATTTCTCGTTATTTTGAACAGGTCCAAAATAAGCCATTGTACTCAGTAGCAGTTGAACCTGCTGAGTCTCCAATTATTACTCAAACTAAAAATGGTGAAAGTATTACGCCTGCACCTCATAAAATTCAGGGGATTGGTGCAAACTTTATTCCAAAAAATCTTGATTTGGATTTGGTTGATGAAGTCTTACCAGTGAGTAGTGAAGAAGCAATTCAATGGGCGAGAAACTCTGCAACTCAAGAAGGTATTTTGGTAGGTATCTCAAGTGGAGCTGCCTTGGCTGCTGCAGCTAAAATTGCAGAGCGTCCTGAAAATGCTGGTAAAACAATAGTTGTTATTCTTCCTGATAGCGGAGAACGTTATTTATCTTCTGTTTTATTTGAAGGTTTATTTGACGAATAAAATTAACTATGTAAAAAAGCCCATTAATAGATGGGCTTTTTTTTATTTGATCTGAATTTATAATGCACTTTTTAAAGTTTTCTGATGACGTTTCACAGATCGAGCATATTTTTTTGCTTTGTGTCGTGTCCAGAAGCTTCGCTCATATCCAGTTGGTCCCACATTATAATAAGCTGTTGCTTTGAACCAACTGTCAGCTGACTGATAATAGTGATTTAAGATATAAGCACCACATTGAATATTAGTAGTTTCATCATATAAATTCCCCGCACAAGTTTGTTGCCAATAACTTGGAATAATTTGAGTTAAACCGACGGCGCCAGTAGGAGAGCGAGCATTACTATTGTAACTAGACTCTTGCCTGATGACTGCTGCGAGTAAAAGAGGGGGGACATTATATTGGTCAGCACTTTGAATAATCATTGGAGATAGCCGATTAGCCGTGCTCGCTGGAACAGAATAAGCTTTTTGTAAGCCAGACGAGAGTTTATTTGAGCGCCAGGAAAATGAGCCACTGTTAGGTCCTAAGCTTGTACACCCTGTCATTATTGTCATCAATGCAATAATAAAAAATTTGAGGCTAAGGCGGTGTAATTGTAATGGTTCAAAATGATCTTGAGCTAAAGATGAGGTAAGCAAAATACAAAACCAATAATCAAATTTCAAATGAAATGATGGTATTCAGCCGTACTTATCGGATCAATATAAGTTCTGTTGCTCAGCACATCTATAAAGTAAGAATTTTGTATAATTGAAATGAAAAAACCCCGACATCCTGTCGAGGTTTCTTCGTATTCAGCTTTATGTAGCTAACTCCTGTCAACTACCGCTTCCTGCGTTCTTATTCTTCTTCAATGAGACATCCTGTCTCTCTATGATTTATATACTATGAAAAAATACTAAAGCTGAATATCCGCAAATCACCGCAAGTTTTGTACGTTTTAACTTACAGTCGTTTTTTTTCAACTTTCTTAGATATGATGTCGACTAATTTCTGGGCTATAGGAGCACAAATCAATACATCTGGGAAAGCTAATATCCATGCAATGATCCAAGCCGATAACCATAATGAAACGAAGTGATGATTTAGCCCTACAGCCTTGAAAGTTGAAATACCTGAAACTATAAAAGACATCATTCCTAATAAAATTAAGAGGAATAAAAGTTTCTGTGCTTTCATGGCCTTATATTCCTTGATAAGCATTTAAGGTCAATGCAAAATTTTCTCCAAATTGTTGAGCAGTTTTAATATCTCCTTCATCAAAACCATCTGCATTACTGCCATGTTCAGTCTGAGCCATTAAGCCTGACCATGAACCGAGACGATTGGCTGCTTGCGTATAAGGAATGCCTTGGTGCTGTTCAGGCATGATCGGGTTACCGACCCATAACATGCCGTGTTGCATACAAAAGGTGAAAATCGAAATTAGCGTGGATTGTTTATCACCAGCAGGAAGAGATGAAACGGTAAATCCAGCCGCTAATTTTCCTTTAAAACTTTGTTTTTTCCATAATGGACCAGTTGCGTCCATGAGTTGTTTTAACTTGGAAGACACACCACCTAAATAAGTGGGGGATCCCCAAATTAAGCCGTCATATTGGATGAGAATTTCTGGGCTGTTGATAATATCTTCAGTATTGAGTAAATCTGCTTTCATATTTTTATGGCTCAAAATACCAGTTTGAATTTGCTGAGCAATAAATTGGGTGTGACCTTGGCGGCTATGGTAAATGATGGCAACAGTCTTCATGAGCAGTCTCCTTTTTCTTTAAATTTGAAATAGTTTTGCAGTGAGATATAAGCCACAACCAAAAACACTATGGTTCATCAAACTTTTTAGACAGTTCAAAAAAGGATGCGGTGTTTTTGATGAAGCAAAGCCACTACCCAACGCAGGTTGCATAATAAAAAATGGAATGAGAACGGTGACTACACCAAACATTAGAGCTGAGTAAAACTGAGGATGGCTAAGCCAAGTTGAACCAATAATGAAAAGAAAACTCAATGCAAAGATAATCCCAACACTATAGTGAGCAATCCAACCCAATAAATATTCACCCTTAATTTGAGGGCTTTTTGCAATAGATTGATGGATAAGTTTCCCTTGAAATATCCAACCAACCCAGCGGCCGAGGAAGGCAAAATTTAAGGTCGGAATTTTGAATATCTTTAATATGAACAGCCAGATATCCATAAATATAGTTGCACCAATACCAAGACATAAAGCTTGAAAGAACAACGTAGAGGTATTCATTTTTACACCTTGCTTTTATACGTATGAAACGTGATAAATTTATTGTGCAAGTTCAAGTTCACTTGAAGTCAAGAGGTTATTATGGATATTGGTGAAGTTGCTAAAAAGGCAAAAGTCACAACGGCTACACTACGTTTTTATGAAGAGAAGGGATTAATTAAATCGATAGGGCGGCAAGGCTTACGTCGACAATATGGTAAGCAGGTTATTGATCAATTGGCATTAATCTCTTTGGGTCGTGCTGCGGGTTTTTCTTTAAATGAGATTGCTGCAATGTTTGGACAAGATGGTAAGCCTGAGCTTGATCGGCAAAAATTAAAAGATAAAGCTGAACAATTAGAGCAAATGGCAAAACGATTGCATTTTATCAGCCAAGGATTAGAACATGCTGCTGTATGTCCTGCTGAAAATCATATGGAATGTCCAACTTTCCAAAAATTTTTAAAAGCAGCAATTGCTGGAGAATATCAGCCAACAAAACTTTAATCAGTTTTCAGCAAAGAAGTCGAATTTTTAAGGTTGTATTAAATAGTTAGTCTTGTCATATTTTTGCCATAAAGATTTCATCTTTTTGAAGTAAAAATTTCATATAAGCTTGATTAAATTTGCTTAATTTTTTACCAAATGTATAAAACCATGAGCAAAAAAATATTAGCGGTATTATTATGCTGTGCCAGTTTAGGATTGGCGGCATGTAATGATGATAACGACCACGAACAAACTTCACCTACTGAAAACGTTACCGAACCAACCTTAATTTCTTTTGCTAAGTTACCTGTAGAAACTTATGCTGCTGGTCCAGACTCTGGCGCATATGTGAAAGGTGCAAATGGAATTTATCCTCCATTTAAAGGTCAACCTGTACAAGGCTTTTCTGCTGCATTAAAAAATGAAGATGGCAGTTATATGGCAATGGCCGATAACGGTTTTGGCACTCAAGATAATTCATCAGACTTTTTACTTCGTATTTATAAAATAAAGCCTGATTTCAAAACTAAAGCTAAAGGCACGAGCCAAGTTACTGTACAAAGCTTTATCCAACTGCGTGATCCGAATAAATTAATTCCATTTAATATCATCAATGGTAATACACCTGAGCGTTTATTAACGGGTGCTGATTTTGACCCAGAGTCAATGCAACGCACTAGCGATGGAACCTATTGGATTGGAGATGAGTTTGGGCCTTATTTACTTCATTTTTCAGCAGATGGTGTGTTATTAGATGCACCGATTGCTCTGCCAAATCCATTAAATCCAACTCAAGAATTACGTTCACCACAAAATCAATTTAATAAAGCACAAATTAATTTTGTGGAACCTCTTGTTCAACAAAGTGGCGGTTTTGAAGGAATGGCGATTTCGCCAGATGGGCAGTATCTTTACCCTCTTATAGAAAAGCCAATTAAATCAATTCGGGAAACAGAAAGACAGTTGCTGATTTCCCAATTCAATATTAAGAAAAAAGCGTATACAGGAAAATATTATTGGTTCCAGTTAGACAGTAAAGCTACCAATATTGGTGATTTCCAACTCTTTAATAATAATGAGGGTATTATTATTGAACGTGATGCCACGCAGAATAATTTAGGTGGTTATAAAAAATTAATTCGTATTAAATTAAATGAGTCAGGCCAGCTAGTCAGCCGCGAAGACTTAGTCGATTTAATTAAAATTGCTAACCCGAATATGTTGTATGGCACAGCTAGAGCAGGGGATATTGGTACGGGGCAGGTTTTTGCTTTTCCATTTGAGACGATCGAAGATGTGATTATTGAAAATGGTACAACGCTGACGGTTTTCAATGATAATAACTTCCCTGGTTCGACAGGACGTAACGCAAAACTGGCTGACGATAACGAGATTATTCAGATTCGTTTGCCAAAAGCTTTGTTCTAAGCTCTATAAATAAAAATTAAAACTGCGGCGGATTCTGTTCCGCCGTATTTATTACAAGAATAAAATATTGAATAAACTTTAATCAAATTAATTTCTATATTGTTGTTTTCGCATGTTTTATAAACAGGGAAAATGAATGAAATTCATGTTAAAATGATCGGCTTTCATCTTTAGATGTCTCTCCTCCATTTGCTAGCCGAGATTCGCAAGCCATGTCTACTGCCTACACCATGCAGACTGCGCCCAAAGCGCTGTTTGATTACGACAAATATTGGGCGTCGTGTTTTGAACCAGCGCCATTTTTGCCGATGTCACGAGAAGAAATGGACCAACTCGGCTGGGATGCGTGTGACTTTATTTTAGTCTGTGGTGATGCTTATATTGACCACCCATCATTTGTATCGGGTGTGATTGGACGTGTGCTTGAGGCACAAGGTTTCCGTGTCGGAATTATTGCGCAGCCAGACTGGACCAATGTTGAAAGCTTCCGCGTTTTAGGTAAGCCAACGATTGCTTGGGGTGTAACCGCAGGTAATATGGATTCGATGATTAACCGTTATACGGCAGATCGTAAAATCCGTTCGGATGATGCATATTCTCCAAACAATGAACCGAATAAACGTCCTGACCGCGCAGCAACAGTTTATTGCCAACGTTGTCGAGAAGCATTCCCTGATGTACCTGTGTTATTAGGTGGTATTGAAGGCAGTTTACGCCGTATTGCGCACTACGATTATTGGTCAGATAAAGTTCGTCGTTCGATTTTGATGGACTCAAAAGCCGATTTGCTGATGTATGGTAATGGTGAGCGTGCCATTATTGATGTAATGCATCGTTTGGCTAAAGGTGAAAAAATCCACGAGATTACTGATGTTCGTGGTACGGCATTTATTATTAATAAACATAACAAAGCATCAAAAGCAAAGTTTGTTGAAGTTGCGAGTAATGATGTCGATACGGTTGGGCGTGTTGATCCAATTATTAACCCATATGTCATGACAGAAGATATTGATGGCTGTGAGGTTGAAAAAGAAAAGGGTAACTCTTTAGCTCAGTATCAAAATTTCCAAAAAGAGATTGTTGCAAATCCGATTGTGCGTGAAGGCGACAAACTTGATGACGACACTCAAATCGTTCAATTAAAGCCGGCACCGTCAAAAGCGATTAAACACAAATTGCCACCACGAGAGTTGGCGGTTATTCGCTTGCCTTCTTTTGAAGAAGTGGCAAATGATCAAGTACTTTATGCGCATGCAAACCGTATTTTGCACCTTGAAACTAACCCTGGTAATGCTCGTGCACTCGTTCAACGCCATGGTGAACGAGATGTGTGGATTAACCCGCCTCCAATTCCTCTAACTACGGAGGAAATGGATTATGTGTTTGATTTACCTTATGCACGTTTGCCACATCCTACTTATGGTGATGCGCGTTTCCCTGCATTTGATATGATCAAATTCTCGGTCAACATTATGCGTGGCTGTTTTGGTGGCTGTACATTCTGTTCGATTACAGAACATGAAGGTCGTATTATCCAAAACCGTTCGGAAGATTCGATCTTACGTGAGATTGAAAAAATTCGTGATACGGCACCAAACTTTACCGGCATTATTTCAGATTTAGGTGGTCCAACAGCAAACATGTACCGTTTGCACTGTAAAGACCCAGAAATTGAGAAGAACTGTCGTAAACCTTCTTGTGTTTATCCGGGTGTTTGTCAAAACTTACATACCGATCACGCGCCATTAGTGCAGCTTTACCGTAAAGCACGCGCTATTAAAGGTGTGAAGAAGATTCTGATTGGTTCAGGTTTACGTTATGACCTTGCGGTACTCAACCCTGAATATGTCAAAGAATTAGTACAACACCATGTTGGCGGTTATTTAAAAATTGCACCAGAGCATACTGAACAAGGCCCGTTATCTAAGATGATGAAACCAGGTATTGGTACGTATGATCGTTTCAAGCAAATGTTTGACCGTTTCAGTAAAGAAGCAGGAAAAGAGCAATATTTAATTCCTTACTTTATTGCAGCACATCCGGGTACTTCAGATTATGACATGATGCATCTTGCAATTTGGTTGAAAAAGAATGGTTTCCGTGCCGATCAGGTACAGACTTTCTATCCATCGCCAATGGCAACTGCAACAACCATGTATTATTCGGGTAAAAACCCACTTGCTAAAGTAGCTCGCTATACTGAAAAAGTTGATATTGTAAAAGGTGAAAAACGCCGTCGTCTGCATAAAGCATTCTTGCGTTATCATGATCCAAACAACTGGCCATTACTTCGTGAAGCCTTAAAAGAGATGGGTCGTGCAGATTTAATTGGTAATTCGAAGCAGCATTTAATTCCGACTTATCAGCCAAAAGGCACAGAAGGGGAATATAAGTCTGCTCGCAAGAAAAATTCGTCTACAGCAGGCGATTCGGTTAAACGAAATAATCAGCAAACGAATAATCATTCGAATCAGAAGCGTCCACAAAAAGGACAGGTTCTAACGCAACATACTGGTTTACCTCCTCGTGAAACAGGTGAGAAAAGACCATTTGGCGGGAAAAGTAAACCTAAATCTAAAGTTCGTGGATAATGATAAAACAGGCTCTTAAATAGAGCCTGTTTTGTTTTTTATGACTCTATTTAAATCGTATAATGAGATTTTTGAGGGTTTAAAGTACAAAAAACGTAACGAATAATGATAAATAGCCAAAATCTGACGAGCTGCACTTGATTGTTATTGATTCTATGATTATAAATAATGTGAGGGTGGCTAAATTTAAGCCAAGCTTGATAACTACAAGTGAAATTACTAAGTGAACCTTTTAAAAAACGGCTGTGTCGTCGTTATCAATTAAAACAAAGTGTGATCTAGCAAAATCATTATAAAAAACTTAAAGGATTAGGCCCATGTATTATTTAATCACGATCTTATTATTATTTTTGGTTGTTGTTATGGCAGTGAAAAGTCTGTCACGAAGGCATCAACATGATAGTGCTTTAAAGCGCCGTGCAGTGTTAACTAGCCATGAGCAAATGACCTTAACCAGACTACAAACAGTTTTGCCCAAATTTACAGTATTGGCGCATGTGTCTTTTGATGCACTTTTAACTACAAAATACGCGCATACACGTCGTAAATATCAAAATATGTCAGCTGATTTTGTTGTGCTTGATCAAAATTATCAGGTAGTTGTAGTTGTTGTTCTGGGGGAAAATGGTTTACGCCGAGCGCATCAACAATATGAGCGTCGCCTATTACAATTGGCTGGCTATCGTGTGCTTCATTATAGCAGTGTGCCTGATTATCATGACCTAAGAAGAGATTTATTGAGTCCTGAATCAGAATTAGCAACTTTGCATGCGACACCCCAGCTAGAAAGAATGTCAAACGCTTTTGTGAAGCCTTAAAAATTCGACATTAGCAGAATTGATCTGAGAGTTCATTTAAGAAGATTTGAATAAAATGCTGAAATTCAAAATTTTAAAATTACTAAAAAATTGAGCAATATCACCTAAGATATTGCTCAATTTTACCTGAATTTATAATTATAAAAATTATGGAAGTACCGCAACAACCGTCATTTCTACAAGTACATCTGGTGCATAAAGTTTTGATTCTACACATGTACGTGCTGGTGGGTTCCCTTCACTAATCCATGCATCCCAAACCGCATTCATAGCTGCATAATCTTTTTCAATATCTTTTAGGAAAATCATGACAGAAAGAATATGGGTTTTATCTGTTCCAGCTTCTGCCAATAGACGGTCAATATTATCTAAAGTTTGTTGAGTCTGCCCTGTGACATCTGCGCTTGTATCATCTGCGAGTTGCCCAGCTAGGTGTACCAAATTACCTGAAATCGCAACTTCGCAGTAGCGTGAAGTAACGTGTAAACGCTTTACCGTCATAAAAATGCTCTAAAGTGGCTTTATTTAATAGTTTTGATTTTATGAAGAGTTGCTAGGTCGGTGCAAGCAAGTAGAAAAGAATTTCAGTAGATTATTGTGAGGAAGGGATATCTAAGCCATGTATCAGAAGAGCCCTGCAATATTCGGATTTGGTCGTCACGCCAATCACAGGACGATATGCCGAAAGTAAAGGTTGCTTTGGCATGTTGCAAATACATGGGTAATGAATATGCGTGGATTAGGTTACTCTAAAGTTTCAGTAAAAGGGAGTCTATTTTGTTTAAAAGTTGCTCTTTTGAGTGAAAAGTAGTCAATTACCAGAGGTTAAGCTGGAAGTCATCAGCTTGCGTTTGTAATTGATAAACGCCTATACCAATCAAGCGAAACTGGAAATGTTCGGGTATCTGCATTTCATTTAACAATAAAAATAAAACTTGGATTAAGTCCTGTAGCGACTGGATCGGTCTTTTAAAGCTTTTACTATGTTGTAGAGTCTGAAAATTCTTGAGTTTAAGTTTGATATTGACACCACGTGCATTAAGCTGTTTTTTCTCTAGTGTTTGCCAGACTTTTTCAGCTAATCCCTGCCAATAGGGCTGACATTGAGCCAAAGTAAAATCACTATCAAAAGTTGTTTCTTTCGAAATTTGTTGGCGAGCTCTTTCAGCTTGAACGGGTCTATGGTCAATGCCCTGAGCATATAGATAGAGTTGTTGTCCATATTTACCAAAGTGGTGAACCAAAACAGCTTCTTCAATTTTCTGTAAATCACCTAAGGTATGTAGCTGTAGCTGCTGCAATTTTTCCTGAGTGACTTTGCCCACACCAGGAATCTTTTTAAGTGGAAGGTCTTGAATAAAAGTAGCAACTTGCGAAGGTTTGATTACACATAAACCATTAGGTTTGTTCCAATCCGAAGCAATTTTTGCCAAAAACTTATTTGGTGCTACACCAGCCGATGCAGTAAGCCCAGTTAATCTAAAAATATCTTCTCGAATGTGCATAGCAACTTCAGTTGCACTCGCAATTTGTTTTAAATTTTCAGTGACATCCAAATAAGCTTCATCTAAAGATAAAGGCTCAATAAGTAGCGTATATTGCTGAAAGATCGAGTGAATTTGAGCGGAGACCGTACGGTATTTTTCAAAATTTGGTTCAATAATGACAACTTGAGGACATAGTTTTCTTGCCTGACTCATCGACATGGCAGAACGCAAACCAAATTCACGGGCAGGGTAGGAGGCAGCAGCAATCACAGCTCGCGGATGATGCGAAGAAATAACGACGGGAAGATGCTTTAGATCAGGACGCTCTCGCAATTCGACCGATGCATAGAAGGCATCCATATCGATATGAATGATTTTGCGCATATTATTGTGCTTTCACGATGCCTTGCTGCTGTAAAAAATGATGCCATTCTTTGACCGAACCCTCATAAACATTTAAGTCTACTGGTTTTGTCATGCCTTCAATTTTACCTTGATTACTATGCTGCCAAAAGAGCCATTTTCTTTTGTCTTTCAGCTCAGGTTTTCCTTCGTAATCTCTGACCCAAAGTGGTGTATTAGGGAAACTTCCTATTAATACAATGTGGTAAAAAGTTTTGGAAATATAAAAGATAGGCTGTTTGCCATAGTGCTGTTTTAAGCGGTCATGCATGATGCCTATTTCTTTAAGTAATTGTTCTTTGGTGTGCGCATTAATACAGTTACCGTCATATTCTAGATCGATAACAGGAGGAAGGGCATCGGCTTTGTTGGGTACAGTCGCAATAAAGTTATCTGCTTGCGTCTTACCATCACGACATAGACGATAAAAGTGATAAGCACCTACATGAAACCCATGTTCACGTGCCTTGAGCCAGTTTTCCTGAAATTTTGAATCTTTGTAATCGCCGCCTTCAGTCGCTTTTAAATAGACGAATTGGAATTTTTCCGGTGATATTTTTTTCCAGTTAATATCACCTTGATGATGAGAAACATCGAACCCTTGCACTGGATAATCCTGCGCAACAGCTTTTTGTTGATAGAACAGACCAAAATAAGCTAAGACTCCCATAACACAAGCTAAGCCAATTCCGATTAGGGTATCGTGCCGTGATGTGAAAAAAGTTTTAGCCAGTTTGCTCATTCAAAACTCGTTAAAATTTGAAGTCGACATCATAGCGTGATTCGCGAGCGAGAAACCATGTTAAAAATGCAACCGCTTATACAGACGTATCCTTTGGAATTTGCCAGAAAATAAAAGCAGTGATGACATTGATACAACCGAGACAAATGAGAGTGACATGAAACGCTGTTGTCACGTGGTCTGCACCATAATAATGAGTAAAGATATTGATGAGTGTGCCTGCTAGCGCCACACCAATACTCATTGATAGCATCATGATCATCGACAAGAAACTATTACCGCTACTTGCATCTTGTTGAGGCAAGTCTTTCAAGGTTAATGTATTCATGCCAACAAATTGCAGTGAATTTAATGTGCCAAACAAGAAAAAGTGCAAGGCTCTAAACCAAGTTGGAGTATCGACGGTCATGATTGCAAAAGAGGCAATACATAGCCCAACTAATGTTGTGTTGATGAGTAAAAAACGTCGGTAGCCAATTTTTTGAATAATAGGCCTGACAATTGGCTTTGAAAATAATGAGCCCAAGACCAAGGGAATCATCATTAAACCTGCAATAAATGGTTCAAAACCAAAAGCAACTTGTAGCATGAGTGGTAAAACAAAAGGTAAGGCATTACCACCAAAGCGAGCAAAGAAATTACCTAAAATACCAATCGCATAAATTTTGTTTCTAAAGAGTCGGCTACGAAATAATGCATTTTGATGAGTATGTGAATGATAGGCATACCAAAGCGTTGCGATTATTCCGACGACTAATAGCGAAATACTAAACCATTTTGAATATTCAGGTGAGGCTAGATGTTCGATCCCTAAAGACCAGCCAATCATGGCCACGACTAATAAGATAAAGCCACCCAAATCGAATGTTTTGACTGAGGGTTCTTTTACATTTGGCATGACTTTTAGTGTCATTAGTATGCCAAGTATGCCCATAGGAATATTAATCAAGAAAATCCAGTGCCAAGTTGCAACTTCAACTAACCATCCGCCCAAAGTTGGACCAGCCAAAGGTCCGAGTAAACCTGCAAGGCTCATTAAGCTCATCGCAGCTAAGAACTGAGTTCGAGGAATAATTTTTAAAAGTGATAGTCGGCCAACAGGAAGTAGTAAGGCGCCGCCTATGCCTTGGATGACTCGGAAAAATAACAGCTCATTGAGACTCTGAGAAAGACCACAACCTAAAGAAGCCAGAGTAAAAATTACGATTGCCGACAAGAAAATATTTCTAACACCAAAGCGGTCTGCTAACCATCCACTTAGAGGAATACAGGCAGCAACCGATAATACATAGGCCACCACTACACTGTGCATGCGTAAAGGATCTTCATTTAGATGATGAGCCATTGCAGGAATAGCAGTATTTACAATGGTTGTGTCCAAGGCCTGCATAAAAAAGCCAATAGAAACCAAAAGAACGAGTAGTCGATATTCGGGTTGCAAAGCTTGGTGTGTCGGCGTGGCATTCATAACATTTGAAAATTAACGTTTTGGTCTAGTGTAAAACAAATTGAATTTAAAAGAAGTAAGCCAATGTTGAATACCCCTTTACTAAATCTAAGTTCTTTTGAAGGCAGAGGTGAAAATAGTTAAAACAAAAAAAGCGGCAGAACCGCTTTTTTAAATAGAGTAGGTGGACAACTAGACAACAAATCTTTTTGGCATTTTTAAGTTTTTAATGACGTTATAAATTTGATCAACATCATCACATACAATTAATTTAGCTCGATGTTGAAGGGGAAGGAAACCTTCTTGAACTGCATGGTCTAATTGGGCAATAAGTGCGTTATAAAAGCCATTTACGTTATATAAAATCATGGGCTTTTGATGTTGGTTGAGTTGGCCCCAAGTGGCTATTTCCAATATTTCTTCAAATGTTCCTAAACCACCTGGTAACGCAATAAATGCACTTGCACGTTCAGCCATCATGGCTTTACGTTCATGCATGGTTTCTACGACATGTAATTCAGTTAAGCCTGCATGTGCGACTTCATAATCAAGCATAAATTCAGGGATCACACCGACAGCTTCTCCGCCGTTTGCGAGAACGCTCTCAGCGACTTGTCCCATTAAACCGATACTAGCACCGCCATAGACTAATCCAAAGCCTTGTTCAGCGATTCCATGAGCAAGTTCAATTGCTTTTTCTCGGTAGATTGGGTTATTTCCTGCACGTGAACCACAATATAATGCAATAAGAGGTTGTTTTGTTTTTACAGCTGTTATTGGTGAATCATTTACTGCCATTGTTAATACGCTATTCATTGTTTTATTTTTACCTTATCACGTTCATATTTCTTGTCTACAGTAAGCAAAAGATATGACAACTTTATAAGCAGATTTATAAGAAAGATTCATGTTTTGTATGGGTTTGGTGAATGCTAGTCATGAACAAATAAAAATGATGAATTTATGTTAAATCTTGCCTATACTAAAAATTCGTTTAACAACATATGAACAAATATGGGTAGTGGTTGTAGTCGCTCCGTTTTAATTTCTTGTCTTAAAAAAACATTTTCCCCCCTTTGTATAGGCGCGCCTGTTGTGTTGCCAAATAAAGATAAAATCCAAACAACACAGGAGCAGGATCAATGATCTTTGAATGGATGTCTGATCCCTCTGCTTGGGTGGGTTTAGCAACTTTAATCGTTCTTGAAATTGTGTTGGGGATCGATAACCTCGTTTTTATCGCGATTTTGGCTGAGAAATTGCCGCCAGAGCAACGAGCTAAAGCACGTATAGTTGGTTTGGTGCTCGCGTTAGGAATGCGCCTTGTACTCTTGGCCTCGATTGCTTGGGTCGTGACGCTGACTGAACCACTCTTCCATATTTTTGATCATCCATTCTCTGGTCGTGATTTGATTTTGTTATTCGGTGGTGTGTTCTTATTATTTAAAGGCACCATGGAATTGCATGAACGGATGGAAGGAAAACAACTTCATAAAGAAGATAATCCTGTTCATGCTGCATTCTGGATGGTTATTGTCCAGATTGTTGTGCTTGATGCTGTATTCTCGTTAGACAGTGTGATTACAGCTGTAGGTATGGTGAAAGAGCTGTCAGTCATGATGGTTGCGGTTGTTATTGCTGTCGGAATCATGTTGTGGGCATCAAAACCACTCATGGACTTCGTCAATAAACATCCAACAGTTGTCATTCTGTGTCTTGGCTTCTTGATGATGATCGGTTTCTCTTTGGTGGTGGAAGGCTTTGGTTTCCATATTCCGAAGGGCTATTTATATGCTGCAATTGGCTTCTCGGTTTTGGTAGAAGTTATCAATCAGAGCATGCGTCGCAATCAGGAAAAGCTAGTTACCACTACAGACTTGCGTTATCGCACTGCCTCTGCGGTTTTACGTATGTTAGGCAGTAAAAATAGTAGTTCTTCAGATACTCAATCTTCTGATAAAGAAGATGTATTAGCGACGCAAGCTTTTGCTGATGAAGTTTTTGACGAAGAAAATGGTGCTTATCACAGTGTGCTTGTACAAGGTGTACTGGGTTTATCAGAGCGCCCTGTAAAATCTGTTATGACTCCACGCCCTGAACTTGAGTGGATTGACTTAGACGATGAACCTGAAGTTTTAAAAGAACGTTTAATGTCGATGACACACTCTCGTTTGATCGTTGCACGCGGTGAGCTTGATAATATTGAGGGTATTGCACTTACGCATAAAGTTTTAAACAACTTTATTGAAACAGGTGTAATTGATTTCCAAAAGCATCTACGTGAACCTGTGATTGTGCATGAAAATGCTCAAGTACTTATGGTGATGGAGCAATTACGCCAAGCACCTTTACAAATGGCGATCGTATTAAATGAATATGGTTCAATCGAAGGTATTGCAACACCAATTGATATCTTAGAAGCAATTGCGGGTGAATTCCCAGATGAAGATGAGTTAGACGCTGCTGCTGAAAGCTTGGCAGATGGTTCATTAATGCTTGAAGGTTCAACTGATATTCGCCATGTATCACTTTTATTAGGTCGTGATCTCGTTGACGAAAGTGAACAGTATTCAACTTTATCGGGCTACTTGTTATTCCATTTAGGCCGTTTACCGGAAAATGGTGAAGCTGTTGAGGCAGACGGTTATCGCTTTGAAGTGATTACGATGGAAGGTCATAAAATTGAGAAAGTTCATATTGTTTCTATCGAACAAGATGAATCAAAAGATTAAATGACGTTTTAAGTCTAGAAACATCATAAAATAGCTCAACTCTGAGCTATTTTTTTATTTGAGAAATACCAAATGACCCAACAAACTTGTCCATGTGGAAAAGGCAGCTATACACAATGTTGTGAGCCTTTACATTTAGGCACAGCCAAAGCACTAACGGCAGAGCAGCTTATGCGTTCACGTTATAGCGCTTTTGCATTACAGCAAATTGATTATATTGTGCAAACGACTGCTTTAGGTCAGCAAACAGCACTTGATAAAGATGCTATCGCAGAGTGGAGCAAACAAAATCAGTGGTTGGGTTTAGATGTAGTTAACACCAACGAAAAATTAGATAAAACCCACGCACAGGTTGAGTTCAAGGCTCATTATCATGATGGGCAAAAAGCCCAAATTCACCACGAGGTTTCACATTTTGTTTATCACCAGCAAAAATGGTTTTTCCTCGACCCAACGGTCGATATGCAGGTCACCATGAAACAACCTTGTATATGTGGTTCAGGAAAAAAATTTAAGCAATGCTGTGCACAATTTTTGTAAGTTTATCTTAAAATACGCCCACTGTTTGGCCTGAGGGAAAGGGCGATGTTACTCACCGTTATTTATATTATTGCGATTACTGCGGAAGCCATGACAGGAGCATTGTCTGCTGGTCGACGGAGTATGGACTGGTTCGGTGTCGTACTGATTGCCTGTGTAACTGCTTTGGGTGGTGGTTCGGTGCGAGATGTGTTGCTTGGTCACTATCCTTTAACTTGGGTAAAACACCCTGAATACTTGGTTCTGACCTGCTGTGCTGCATTTGTCACAATTATTATTGCCAAATGGATGCGTCATTTACATAACATCTTTTTGGTGCTCGATGCTTTAGGCTTGATTGGTTTTACGATCATTGGTTGCCAGATTGCCTTACAAATGGGACATGGTTTTGTCGTCTCGGCAGTAGCTGGGGTGTTGACTGGAGTATCTGGCGGTATTTTACGTGATATTTTATGTAACGATGTTCCATTCGTTTTCCGCCGTGAACTCTATGCGAGTATCTCTTTTGTGGCAGTCATCTGTTACTGGGTTTGTCAGGATTTAGGATTAAGCTTAGAGTTAACCGTTATTTCAACTTTAATTTTTGGCTTTACCTTACGTCTGATTGCAATCTATTTTGGCTTAGAAATGCCTAAATTTATTTATAAAGATGATGATGCAGAATCGGCTTCTTCAACCGATGAACATTAATCATGCAGAATTCGATGTGAGCATGATATAACAATTAAATATATTGTCTTGCTCACTTATTTTTTCCAGTAGAGTTTTTCCTATGGATCTGGTTTCACGTATACAAAATCTTCCAATTGGCAAATTTCACTACACATTACTGTGGGTGGTTGGTTTAGGTTGGATGTTTGATGCGATGGACACCGGTATCATTGCTTTTATCATGACAACGCTTGTTAAAGACTGGGCATTAACACCAGCCGAAAGCGGTTGGATTGTGAGTATTGGTTTTGTAGGAATGGCTATTGGAGCTGTTTGCTCAGGAGCTTTAGCAGACCGCTTTGGCCGCAAGACAATATTTGCTATAACCATGGCGATCTATAGCATTGCGACTGCCTTATGTGCTTTTGCTCCAGACTTAAAGTGGTTATTAATTTTCCGTTTTATTGTTGGTCTTGGACTTGGTGGTCAGTTACCCGTTGCAGTGACATTGGTGAGTGAATATATACCTGCACATGTACGTGGCCGTTTTATCGTCCTACTCGAAAGTTTTTGGGGTTTGGGCTGGTTAGTTGCTGCACTCATTTCTTATTTTATTATTCCTAAATTTGGTTGGCACATTGCATTTCTTATGGGTGGCCTCCCACTGATTTATATTTTAGTAATTTGGAAAAAACTCCCTGAATCCATACCTTACCTGATTAACCGTGGACGTGTTGAAGAAGCACATGCATTGGTTCAAAAATTAGAAGCTCAAGCAGGCGTTCAAATTGTTCACCATATTGAAGTCGTGCCTGTAGCCATGCGACAAAAAGTCTCTTTTAAACAACTTTGGAGTGGTCAATTCGCTCGCAGAAGCTTAATGCTTTGGCTCATCTGGTTTGGAATTGTGTATTCCTACTACGGTATCTTTACGTGGCTGCCAAGTTTATTAGTGAAACAGGGCTATGACATCGTTAAATCTTTTGAATATGTTTTGCTTATGATTTTGGCGCAGCTACCAGGCTACTTGGCAGCGGCATGGTTTGTAGAGCGATTAGGTAGAAAAATTACACTTGCTGCATTTATCGGTTTTTGTGCGTTGTCTGCATATTTCTTTGGACAAGCCGATAGTGTAAATAGCATTATGTTTTGGGGTTGTCTCATGTCCTTCTTTAATTTGGGTGCATGGGGAGTGTTATATACCTATACACCAGAGCAATATCCAGCCAACATTCGAGCTTTTGGTTCGGGCTGGGCATCGGCAATGGGCCGTTTAGGTGGAATTTTGGCGCCAATAGTCGTCACTCATATGATGGTTTCCAAAAATGGGTTTAGCCATGTTTTTATAATGTTTACTATTGTTTTACTTTTGGTTGCAGCTGTAATTTTAATATTAGGTGAAGAAACACAAGGTAAAAGACTAGAGTCGATAGGCCTCTAGTTTTGCCTAACTTTATAGCAAGTAACTAAAAATATAGAGAGATGAGACATAATTTGACGCTCAGGTGACAGAGTCCCTCTTGTGTCTGTAACATAGCCCACTTAGCATAAGACTCATTTAAAATAACGACTGATTTGGAAGATAAGCTGACTATGACCAGCCTTGCGCATCAAGCGACAGAAAACCGCTCTGTAGCCGAATTTACTGAACAGGCTTACCTGAATTATGCCATGTACGTCATCATGGACCGTGCATTGCCACATATCAGTGATGGCTTAAAACCTGTACAGCGCCGTATTGTCTACGCCATGAGCGAGTTGGGCTTAAAAAGCAGTGGTAAGCCAAAAAAATCGGCCCGTACTGTAGGTGACGTACTAGGTAAATATCATCCTCATGGTGATTCAGCATGTTATGAAGCCATGGTGTTGATGGCTCAGCCATTTAGTTATCGCTATCCTTTGATTGAAGGTCAAGGGAACTGGGGTTCACCAGATGACCCTAAATCCTTTGCTGCGATGCGTTATACCGAGGCAAAACTTTCTGCCTACAGCGAGTTATTACTAAGTGAGTTAGGACAAGGCACGAGTGAATGGCAAGATAACTTTGATGGTTCTTTAAAAGAACCGATTACCTTGCCAGCACGAGTTCCTAATATTCTGCTGAATGGTACAACCGGTATTGCGGTTGGTATGGCGACTGATATTCCGCCACATAATTTGCGTGAAGTGATTAAAGGAACAATTGCCTTAATTCGTAATCCGCAAACATCAGACGAGAAATTGGCTGAATATATTCCAGCGCCAGATTTACCAACCAAAGCTGAAATTATTACTCCGCCTGAAGAATTACTCAAAATCCAGACGACTGGACGTGGTAGTTACCGCATGCGAGCGGTTTATACCATCGAAAAAAATGAAATCGTGATTACCGAATTGCCGTATCAAGTATCGGGTTCTAAGGTGATCACTCAAATTGCCGACCAAATGCAGGCCAAAAAGCTACCATTAGTGGTGGATGTGCGTGACGAGTCGGATCATGAAAACCCAACACGACTCGTGATTGTACTTCGTTCTAACCGTATTGATGCTGAAGCGGTGATGAGCCACTTATTTGCTACTACCGATTTAGAATCAAGCTACCGCGTTAATTTAAACATGATTGGTGAGGATGGTCGTCCTCAGGTTAAGTCGATTCGACGTATCTTGCTTGAGTGGATTGAGATCCGTAAAAAAACGGTTACTCGCCGTTTGGAATATCATTTAAACCGAATTGAAAAACGTCTACATATTTTGGCAGGCCTTTTAATTGCTTATCTCGATATTGATACGGTTATCCGTATTATTCGTGAAGAAGATCAGCCTAAACCTGTATTGATGGATCATTTCAAAATTGATGAGATACAAGCAGAAGCAATTTTAGAACTCAAGTTACGCCATTTAGCAAAACTTGAAGAGATGGAAATCCGTCAAGAACAGGATGAGCTCTCAGCAAAAGCAGCGATTATTCGTGAACAATTAGAAAACCCAGAATCTTTAAAGAACCTGATTATTGGCGAATTAAAAGAAGACGCGAAAAAGTTTGGTGACGAACGCCGTTCTCCAATTGTCGCACGTGCTGAAGCTGTTCAAATTAGAGAACAAGATTTAATGCCGGCTGAAGCAGTAACGGTAGTTTTATCTGAGGCGGGATGGATTCGTGCTGCAAAAGGTGCGGATGTTGATGCAGAGAATTTAAACTATCGTGCTGGTGACCAATATTTAAGCCATGCGGTGGGCAAAACCAATCAACGAATTTATTTCCTTGATGAGACAGGGCGTAGTTATGCCTTGCCTATTAGCAGTCTGCCATCAGCAAGAGGCTTAGGTGAGCCATTAAGTTCGAAGCTTGCTCCTGCAAGTGGAGTCGCGTTTATTCAGGTCTATTTAGATGATGAGGAGTCAGAACTTATTGCTGCTAGCTCATCAGGTTATGGTTTTAAAACTCAAGTCAAACAGTTAGATACTAATGCTAAGGCAGGAAAAAGCTTCTTGTCGGTACCTGAAAAGTCAAAAGCGCTACCGTTAATATCTGCCCAAAACATGACACATTTGGCTGTACTCAGCTCAGCAGGTCGACTCCTGATTATTGATTTATTAGAACTGCCAAATTTAAATAAGGGTAAAGGTAATAAGTTGATACAACTTGAAGAGAAAGAGCAGATTTTATCCATGACAACCCTGAACTTAGATGAAATAATTCAGGTGGTTGCAGGTCAACAACATCTAAAATTAAAAGGTGATGATCTACAGAAATACATGGGTAAACGAGCTTCAAAAGGTCACCTCTTACCACGTGGATATCAAAAAGCAAATAAACTGTTGATTCAGAGATAAAGCTAGCGTCGGGCAACATAAATACGCTATATATGGCAATAAGTTCAAGCAATGAACTGAACTTATTGGTATTGGATAACGATTAAAAGGACAGCAATTTGGAGTACGCAATTTGTACTCCATGCAAAAAATTTGACAGGGTCAAATTGTCAAAACTTCTGTCTCATAATCTTGTTCGAAAGTGTCATGAATGTGCCAATAAGTTTTAAATATGTTCTGGCACCAAGAAGCTAAAGAATAGCTGGGGCATTGAATAACAGTTATTACTAAGGATTACGAATCGGAGATAATGGCATTATGGAAAAGATTTGGTTTGCAGAATACCAAAAAACAGGGATTCCAGAAACAGTAGCATTGCCTGCGGAAAATACCTCTCTTGTTGATATTTTTGAGAGTAATTTCCAAAAATTTGGTTCTCGTGATGCCTTTATCTTTATGGATAAAGCGATGTCATTTAACGAGTTGGAACTTGCAAGCCGTAAGTTCGCGACCTATTTGCAAAATTTGGGGTTAGCAAAGGGAACTCGTGTGGCAGTGATGATGCCAAACGTATTGCAATATCCTGTAGTTGCATTAGCTGTGTTACGTGCAGGCTTAGTATTAGTGAATGTAAATCCACTTTATACTGCGCGTGAGCTTGAGCATCAATTAAATGACTCGGGTTCAGAAGTACTCGTGATTATCGAAAACTTTGCCAGTGTTTACCAAAGCATTTTAGGTAAAACTCCTGTGAAGCATGTTGTGGTTGCGACAGTAGGAGATATGCTTGGTACGCTTAAAGGTACATTAGTAAATTTCGTATTACGTAAAGTACGTAAGCAAATTCCTGCTTGGAATATTCCAGGGTACGTTAAATTTAATACAGCATTAAATAAAGTAAGTCCGAGTAATTATAAGCGTCCAAATTTAACTTTAAGTGATACTGCCGTGCTTCAATATACGGGTGGTACTACAGGTGTTTCAAAAGGTGCGGAATTAACACATCTTAATTTGGTTGCCAACCTTTTACAGTGTGATGGTATCTTCCAAAGTAAATTTGGTGCAAATGATGGTGCTAAAGGCGACCGTATTGTTTGCGCATTACCGCTTTATCATATTTTTGCGTTCATGGTTTGCGCGATGTACGGTATGTATAAAGGTCAGGCAAATATCTTGATTCCAAACCCACGTGATTTACCAGCGGTAATTAATGAATTACGTAAATATCAGCCATCATTCTTCCCAGCAGTAAATACATTATTTAATGCTTTAGTAAATAATGAAGAATTTAAACAACTTGACCATAGCAATCTAAAAATGGCGATGGGTGGTGGTATGGCAGTTCTACCTTCTACAGCAGAAGCGTGGAAGAAGATTACTGGTACAACCATTATTGAAGGTTATGGTTTGTCTGAAACTTCTCCCGTAGCGACTGCAAACCCTCCTGCATCTACTGAATTTAGCGGCACAATTGGTATTCCATTACCTTTAACAGAAGTTGCTATTTTAGATGATGACGGCAAAGAAGTTGCCTTAGGTGAGCAAGGTGAAATCTCTATTCGTGGTCCTCAAGTCATGAAAGGCTATTGGAAGCGTCCTGATGAGACTGCGAAAGTCATGACTGCAGACGGTTTTTTCCGTACTGGTGATATCGGCGTTATGGATAGCCGTGGATATACTAAAATTGTAGACCGTAAAAAAGATATGATTTTGGTTTCTGGCTTTAACGTTTATCCAAGCGAAATTGAAGAAGTTATTGCTAAACATCCAAAAGTATTGGAAGTTGCAGCAATTGGTGTTCCTGATGAAAAATCAGGTGAAGTGCCAAAACTCTTTATCGTGAAAAAAGATCAAAGCTTAACGACTGAAGAAATTTTGAATTTTGCTAAAGAAAACTTAACAGGTTATAAACGCCCTCGTTATGTTGAGTTTATGGATGAATTACCTAAATCAAACGTAGGCAAAATCTTACGTAAAGACTTACGTAAGCCAGCCTAAAAAGTTAATAAAAAAGCGCCTTAGGGCGCTTTTTTTGTTTTTACATTTTGTTGTGGCTCTTCATAAACCAGCGGTCTATGTAAGGACGACCAATTCCCACCATTCCAACAAAAACTAGCATTGTGCCCAATTGTAAACGCAGATGAGTTAAATCGAGCTGACCATAACTTAAATAATTATCTGCTAGGCAATATAGGGTAATCACAATTAACCAATGCCATAAAGGAAGTCGTTTAATACCGACTGCAATAAAAGTAATTGT
Organism: Acinetobacter sp. 1542444; assembly: GCF_000581835.1. Taxonomy (NCBI): domain Bacteria; kingdom Pseudomonadati; phylum Pseudomonadota; class Gammaproteobacteria; order Moraxellales; family Moraxellaceae; genus Acinetobacter; species Acinetobacter sp. 1542444. The sequence continues at coordinate 23,041 of NZ_JEYA01000008.1, forward strand.
TAAAATAACAAAGGTGCCTAATGTCGATTGCCAATTTAGATTTGCACAAATCACACTCAATAAAAAAGCGACAATAGGAAGTACGATTTTTAATATACGGTCTACCTGAAGTTGATTTTGTTTTTGCTTCTCTAAGACTTCAAACAATTCTTTTTGATCAGGTTGTTGCATACATGGCCCTATTAATCAGTGATGACAAGTGATTGCATAAAATTTCAGGTAAAAACGCAATGTTATGATAGCATGATCAACAGTATTTTCAGTGATGGATGGCACTATGCAGGGCATCAGCGGCATTATCTATATTATTTTAGTGGCATGTTTGCTGCCATACGCATTTACCGTAATTGCAAAATTTACAGGTGGTTTTCAGCCCGTCGATAATCAAAACCCAAGAGCTTTTTTGGCTAAAACAACAGGCCTTGCTGCTCGAGCTAACGCCGTACAACAAAATAGCTTTGAAAGCCTGCCTTTATTTTTAACAGCTATTTTAATGGCTGAATATATGGTTGTTCCGGAATATTTTATTCTGAGATTAGGTTGGGCATATATTATTTTAAGAGTTATTTATGGCATTTGCTATTTAAGTAACTGGGCAACTTTACGCTCGATTGTTTGGTTCTTATCGATATTGTGTCCAATCTTTCTATTAGTGGTCACGATTAAACTGACTTGAGTGTCATTCTGTCATCATTCATATCAACTTTCGCGTGTGCCCATTGTATAATCGGCATCATTTTGATGATATCCACGCTATAATCGAGTGGATTTTACATCTGACTTCATAACGAAAGAGTATTGATATGAGTTACAGCAATATCCCAGCAGGTAAAGATGCGCCAAATGACATCTATGTCATCATTGAAATTCCTGCAAATGCAGCACCAATTAAATATGAAATCGATAAAGATTCTGATGCATTGTTTGTAGACCGTTTCATGGGTACAGCAATGTTCTATCCAGCGAACTATGGCTATGTTCCAAATACTTTGTCTGAAGATGGCGACCCATTAGACGTACTTGTTGTAACTCCACATCCTGTTGCTGCTGGTTCTGTAATTCGTTGCCGTCCAGTGGGCAAATTAAATATGGAAGATGACGGTGGTATTGATGCGAAATTAATCGCTGTTCCACACGAAAAATTATCTCCACTTTACAAAGACGTGAAGGAATATACAGATCTTCCTCCGTTATTGATTAGCCAAGTTGAGCATTTCTTCAGTCACTATAAAGATTTAGAACCAGGTAAGTGGGTAAAAATCAGTGGTTGGGAAGGTGCTGATGTTGCTAAAGCAGAAGTATTAAAAGCAATTGAAGCTGCTAAATAAGCTTTAATTGATAAGCTTAGAATGTCTGAATTGATATTTTGAGCTTAATAAAAAACCTACATCTGTTGCCAGACGTAGGTTTTTTTATGCTTGATAGATTTGTGAATTAGAATAATTTCACAGGAATATCAAGGAAAATACGCCATTCGTTCGTATCACCGATGTAAGCATTGGTTTGATAAGCATCGCTTGCACGGTAGTATGAGTTACGAATACGAAGGCTTGCATCTTTAGCAAAACCACTTTGAACTGTATATTTCACTTGGTTAAAGAACTCACGTTCTTCAGCATCATCAGTTAAGCCTTTAACTTTGATGTCCCAACCGTATACAAATGCAGTTGTCCAGTTCAGACCAGGTAATACGCCTAACTTACCAAAATCAACATTGTACTGAATTTGTGCAGATTTTTCATCGTTACCGATGAAGTCTGACATGTAAGAGTTCGGTAAATAGATACTTTGGAAGCCATCAGCATTTTGACCATAGTCATAACCGACATTACCACTGTTTTGTTGGTATGCTAACATCACACTATGTGGGCCAGTTGCATAAGTTCCTGAAATTGCCCAAATATTGTTTTTACGGTTAGATTTGTCATCAGTAGTTTCTGAATATGTAATAGCATTTTCATCAAACTTAGTATGATAACCACTGAAATCATAAGTTAATGAACTGTCATTAGCCAATGGCTGTTTAAAGTTCACATTTATATAATGACGTTCAAGTGCATTTTTGCTGTCTAAACCATAGTAAGATGCATTTAAATTATCATCAAACTTGTATTTAGCACCCCAAACAATTGCACGATCAAGACCATTACCATTTACGTCAGCATCGGTATTGATTTGATCAGACATTTGGTCTTTAGTAAATTTACCAGCAACCAATTCAAGGTTTTTGATTTCATGGCTAGTTAATAAAGTACCTGTAAAGTATTCAGGAACCATACGTCCAGTATTACTTGCAAGAACAGGTAGGTCGAGTACTTGAGTACCGTAACGTACTGTTGTATTCGAGAAACGTGCTTTAACGCTACCACCACCACGAGCCCAGTGATCATAAGCGGAGCCATCATTATGTAATGGGATCATTTGGTTACCGGCATTTTTATTTTCACCGATCTTAAATGAACCATCACCCACAGCGCCAACACCGAAACCAACAATACCAGGGGTAAAGCCAGATTCAATACTTACAATTGCTGATTGAGCAAATGAGCTAGTATCTTTTGCGCCCTGTTTTTTGTCACGGCTGATGTAACCTGTACGGAAGAGAATAGAACCGTTCGCATCTTCAACAAATCCTTTTGCCTCACTTTGCTCGCTTGCCTGAGCTGAGGAAATTATTGCCGCAGAAATGAGAACTGCTAATGTAAGTTTTTGTGCTTTTAGCATATTTAAAGAACCTCATAAAAACGATAAATCCTGTGCCTTGTTATTGTTCAGGGCCTAGGATTTCCATCAATTGTATAAGTAATCTGTAAAAAAGATATATTTTTGTTCATTTTATTTTATATATGCTATGCAGGATTTGATTAATGTGGTAGGGGTTGTTTAATAAATTTATAATTCGTCTTTTATACTTAATCTATTGTTTAAAATAAAAAAAGTAATTTAATTTTTAGTGGATTTTTACCATTTATTTTGTATTTAAAGTTCAAAAAATAGTTGATTCTTGTGTTCATTTTTTACTCTTTTTTATTGGATATGTTTACTTTTTAACCTTATTTTAAGTTTCTTTTTTCGTCACTTTTATTTTTATACCTTTTAAATTGTTACTATATAACGTTATTTTAAAAATGGAGTGTACAAAAATAGATCACTACAGGCGGATAACAAAATATGTTTAGGTTGATCAAATTTAGTGCAATACCTTGCTTGTATTTTGTGCATTACTCTTTTTATCCATATTATTGTTTAAAAAAGACCCAAAATAGTACATCTACTTTAAACAAGTAATAAATAAAAAAATCCAATGAGTAGAAATGCGCAATCACAGATCATTACAAGCACTGTCCTTCAGAAATTTACATACTTTTTATATCTCGCCTCTAAGATTAAATAGAAAATTTATGTGCAACAAATGAATACTTCTCACCTCGCTCATTAATTTCCGATAAGGGGTTTTCGTATGTTTAGTATTTTTTCTTGTATAAGAATTTTATTTTATCACTATGTTTTTTATAGATATATTTTTATAAAAATTACACAGCAATTTTATAATAAAGTGAGTTTGATCTCAAAATTAATGAAGAGCACTGATAGCAAATTTGTACTTGGCACAGCAATTGCTAAAGCTCAAGTAACACAATTTGTTTAATTCCTATAAATCGTGCGTTCATTGTGGGGGAGATCAAAATGATGAAATTTGCACTTAAGGCAGTAACTCTTGGTATCTTTGCAGCAGGGTCAACTATGGCTATGGCTGAAGATGCTCCATCTTTTTATGGAATCACGGCAACAGGTAGTGTGGCAGCGACCACAGACTACCGTTTCCGTGGTGTTACCCAATCGTCAAATAACCCGGCTATTCAAGGTGGGTTCACTTTTTCTCATAAGTCAGGTGCTTACGTTGCGCTTTGGGGGTCAAGCGTAGACTTTAATACACCTGGCGTTTCAACTGAAACCGATATCTCTTTAGGTTATACAAATACATTAAAATTGTCTGATACGCTTGCACCAACTTATGATGTGGGTGTAATTCATTATGGATACATTGGTTCTGACTCAAAATTTACTAACCCATACAATGGTGATACTGGCTTCGACTTCACCGAATTTTACGGAAAATTAACGTTTGCAGACTCTTTATTTAAAGGTGATGCACTTAGTGTGGGCGTAAGCTATTCAGATGATTACTGGGGCCACTCTGATGAGTTCTGGTATTTCAACGTCGGTTATTCAGCACCAATTGCAGACACAGGATTTACTGGACTTGCTTCAGTTGGTTATAACAAACTCAAAAACAAAGACTCTTTACTTGTAGTTGCGGGTGGGCCAGGTGAAGACGATAGCTATATCGATTATAAAGTTGGTGTGAATTATAACATCTTGGGTATTGTTGCTGAGCTAGATGTTGTTGGTACAGACATTAGTACTTCTGGTATGACTGATGCTGGTAAGAAACCTTATGACACGGGCTTGGTGTTTAGTTTAACTAAAACATTCTAAGTTTGAGTTTTAAAAAAGCGGGTGAGTAACCCGCTTTTTTATTAGTTTTCTATTTCAGAAAGTAGCTGTTTTAACTGGTTAAGCTCAATATCCGTAGCTTTAGATAATGGCTTGCGTGGTAAGCCCGCAGAGACACCTTTTAGTTGTAAACCAGCTTTAATCGTTTTAGGTAAACCACCATTTACAATAAAGCGTAGTAGAGGAAGTTGCTGATAAAATGAATTCTGGGCCTGTTCCAATTCACCATTTTTCACATGTTCAATAAGCTGTTGAGGTCGCTGACCTAACAGGTTCGGTGCCGCTGTACACCAACCGCTTGCTCCTGCACATAAAGCTTCTAAAGCTAGAGGGTTACACCCGTTATAAAATGGGAGTTCTCCTTTTGATAGCTCATAAATTTTATGCATGCGCTGAATATCACCGCTACTTTCTTTCACCATCGTAATATTTGCAATGCTATTAAACATACGCACAATTAACTCTGGAGACATATCAACACCGCTAGTCGCGGGGTTGTTATAAATCATAATTGGTAGTGTGGTTTCTTGGGCAATTGATTGATAATATTCAAAAATCTCTTGGTCTGTTAGCTTCCAATAAGATATAGGAATCACCATGAGTGCATCTGCACCGTAGCTTTGCGCGATTTGGGCTTTTTTGATGGCTTGATCTGTTGTGAGTTCTGAAATTCCAATAATGACAGGCACGCGTTTATTAATACTTTCAATTGAAGTTTTTGCGACTAAGCACCATTCATCCCATTCAAGATAAGCGCTTTCGCCTGTACTGCCTAAAGGCGCAATCGCGTCGCAGCCATTTGCAATCAGCAAATCCAGCATCTGTTTTAAAACAGGAAGATTAATGGTGTTGTCATCAGAAAATGGGGTAACAGGGTAGCCAATAATGCCGTTTATTTTCATGGTCGAAATCTCTTTTTAAATACAGTCAGAATGTTTTTTCAAAGCTTTACGTGCGTAGTAGGCAAAGTTCACTTTGTTGCGTTTATCGGTAGAAACCCAGTCATGAGCTTCTGTTGCTAAAGCATGGGGGATGGGCTGGATTTGTCCGGCAGACATGGCTAGCAGTTGCAGTTGAGCTGCTCGTTCAATTAAAAGCGCCAAGTTGCATGCTTCTTCAATGGTTTTTCCTGTAACCAGTTGGCCATGATGAGACAACAAAACAGCACGGTTTTTACCCAGCGCAGAAGAAATCAAAATACCTTCTTCATTGCCCACAGGAACACCTGGCCAATGACCTACAAATGAGCAGTCTTCGTAAAGTGCGCAAACGTCCATTTGGGAAATCATAAGTGGAACCTGTAGCATCGATAGAGCCGCTACATGGGTAGGATGCGTATGGATAATGCAGTTCACTTCTGGATGTTCTTTATAAATCCATGTATGAAAACGATTAGCTGGGTTTGCCATTCCTTCTTGATTGATTGGTTCTAAATCTTGATTCACCTCAAGTAAATTTGAGGCAGTAATTTCATCAAAACCTAAACCAAAACGTTGGGTAATAAAGGACTCTTTATTTTCACTACGGCAGGTAATTTGGCCTGCTAAACCAGCATCATGGCCATGGTCAAATAAAATACGGCAAGTGAGTGCAAGCTTTTGACGATCAGTTAAATCTGAGTCGCTAATCCACTTTTGCATGTCTTGCTGCGCATGTTGCATCAGGTCTTGTTTGTTTACAGCAGCAGTCTTCATCTCTTCTCCAGTCCAGTTGACCAAATTAAGTAGGTGAAGGCAGAATAGAAAATAGCTGGATGAATCAATACATCCAGTTTTTATAAGTTGTATGGTCCAGATGGGGCGAATATGCTAAGACCTTGGCAAGTAAATTTTCGTATCGATGAAAGAGAAGAAAAAACGGTTTTTCTAAAACTGACTAACTTGATTAGTCAGGAAATTTTATGTGGCCGTTTAGTGCAGGGGACGATGCTGCCGGGGTCTCGTAGCTTGTCAAAAGAACTAGGAATTAATCGAAAAACTGTACAAGCAGTATATGAAGAGTTAGAGGCACAAGGATGGCTTGTGACCCGTCCCCGAAAAGGCACATTTGTGGCGGATGTTTTGCCGGAAAAACAGCTTCAAATAGAGCCAGTATCTGAGCGAACAGTTAATGATAAACCAATCACTCAAGAAGTGATTCAACGCCCACATAACGATGGTGTGCCAGATCCGAGGCTTATTCCCTACGAACTATTTTCGCGGGCATACCGGCATGCACTGATTAAAATTACGCAAAACCAGTACATGGGATATGGTGACCCACGAGGTATGGTTGAGCTAAGACAGGCTTTACAACAAATGCTGTCGATGGAACGTTTTATGAATGTTGCCGAAGATGAGATTTGTATTGTACGTGGTAGCCAGATGGGAATTTTTCTTGCCTCTCGAGCATTACCCAATCGGCAGGGCGTTATCGTTGTTGAAGAATTATATTATCCATCTGCTTTTAAAGCATTTCAATCAAATGGCTTTCAAGTGGTTTCTGTCAAATTAGATGAACAAGGTATCGTCATTGACGACCTAGAACGGATTTTACAAGAGCACTCAGTTGCTGCCATTTATACAACTCCGCATCACCAATATCCTACAACTGTCACCATGACCATGTCTCGCCGTCTTCAACTCTTAGAGCTTTCAAAAAAATGGGGGGTTTATATTATTGAAGATGATTATGACCACGAATTCCATTATGACAGCCGGCCTATGCCACCCTTAGCAAGTTTGCCTCATTCGGAATTGGTCATTCATGTGGGTTCATTATCAAAGGTGTTTGCACCCGGTATTCGCTTGGGATACGTCGTGGCATCGTCAATAATCATTCAATCGATTACAGAAGATATTCTATTGATTGATCGGCAAGGCAATAACATTACGGAACTTGCTTTAGCAGATTTAATGCAGCGAGGGGAAATCAAGCGGCATATCCGTAAAATGAAAAAAATATATCAACTACGCCGTGACCATGCCTTAGCTGAGTTCCATCGAGTTTTTGTTGAGACTGTTCAGATACAATCACCTGCAGGTGGAATGGCCTTATGGGCGAAATTCCAGAAACCATTTACTCAAGATCAGCTTATGAAATTAAAAGAACTCAACATTGATACAGAGCAGAAGTTTAAACAGGGAGAGCCTTCTAACCATTGTGTTCGTTTTGGCTTTGCTGCTTTATCAGAAAAGGAAATCACTGCTTTAATCGAGAAGCTAAATGAGATTCTTAATAAAAGAACAGTGAACTCATAATCCGCTCTTTTATTTTAAGAAAGTTCACTCTAATTCATTTCTACATTTTTGAATCTCTGAGACAAAGGTAAGCAGAAAGGGAGTAATTTGTGACTTATATTTTTCGGTTTGTAGCATCTCGCTAATTTGTTCAGGAGATTTGCCGATGAGAGAAATCCTTAAAAATAAATCTTTAAAGAAATTGCTACTAACAGTCGACAATACTCTTCTTAAAGAAACTAGCATGTCGTCGCCGCGGCTAGATGCATGAACCAGGACAATAGGTATATCTATAATTTCGGTACGGGAAACCATCCAATCAATTGCATTCTTGAGACCACCTGGAATACAACGGATATATTCTGGACTTGAGATGATAATGCCATCTGCATCAGAAACAGATTTGATGAAATCTTCCACTACAGTAGGCGTTTTTTCTCCTTCATTATCTGGAGAAAAGACAGGCAGATTATTAATATGATCAAAAACTGTCAATTCAATGTCGGACGGTGCTATATCCTTCATTGCTCTTAATAGAGCAGTATTTGTAGATTCTTTTCTTGCACTACCTGAGATAGCCAAAATTTTCATAGCATCCTCTTTACTTCTATTAATACATAGGGAGTAATAAATTCTCTTATTAATAACTTCTATAAATATTAAAAAAGCGGACTCATAATCCGCTGTTTTTATTTTAAGAATGATTGCCTCGATAAGAGAGCGCTTCTGTAAGATGAGGACTTTGAATGACCTCACTTTGGGCCAAATCGGCAATAGTACGAGCAACCCGTAAAACGCGATGATAAGCACGAGCCGACAGATTCAAACGTTGCTGAGCCATTTCAATCATTCGTTGAGAAGTACTATCAAGTACAGCATATTGCTCAAGTTGTTTGGGTGAAAGTGCTTGATTTAAACAATCTTGTCTTTGCATTTGTTGCTCATAAGCAGAAATCACACGTTGTCGAACACTACTGGAGTCTTCAGCAGGCGTTGGATCTTGCAGTTCCTGAGCTTTTAAAGGCGGTACATCAATATGTAAATCGATACGGTCGAGTAACGGCCCCGATATACGGTTTTGATAACGTTTAATACTCTCAGGTGAACATTGACAACGACTATCTTGATTAAATGCATAACCACATGGGCAGGGGTTCATCGCTGCAATGAGCTGAAAGTTTGCAGGATAAGTAATTTGCCGAGCTGCACGTGAAATAATGATTGCTTTTGATTCAAGTGGCTGACGTAAGACCTCTAGAACTTTTCTGTCAAACTCGGGGAGTTCATCTAAAAACAAAACCCCTAAATGAGATAAGGTAATTTCACCCGGTTTAGGATGTGAACCGCCCCCAACTAGTGCAATCGCTGATGCTGTATGGTGGGGCGCGCGAAATGGACGCTGACCAAAGGTATGCGGTGTATTTGAAATAGAATAAATACTCGCGACTTCAAGCGTTTCCTGATTAGAAAGCGGTGGCAAAATTGAAGGAAGACGTGAAGCGAGTAAAGTCTTACCTGTACCTGGTGGTCCTTTAAAGAGCAGCGAGTGCCCGCCTGCGGCGGCAATTTCTAGTGCGCGACGTGGACGTAGCTGACCTTTTACATCTGCCAGATCAAATTTATAAGGCATTTGGTTTGAGGTCGTTGCAGGTTCAATCGAAGATAGTGATTTTATGCCCAAGAAATGATCACAAACTTCTTTTAAATGGCTCACTGGATAACATTCAAGATTCGGTAAATGGCTAATATCCTGACTGTTATCGAGAGGTAAAAGCATTTTATGCTTGGCCTGTTGACACGCCATTGCCAAAGTTAAAGTGCCTGACACTGGCCTTACATGGCCATCTAAAGCTAATTCACCAATTAATTCAAAATCTTCGTCACAGTTTTCTGGGAGCTGGCCAGATGCAATTAAAATACCTATAGCAATAGGTAAATCTAGACGTGATCCATCTTTGGGCAAATCTGCTGGTGCAAGATTAATGGTCAATCTTTTAGTTGGAAATTGAAATCCACTATTAATAATAGCTGAGCGAACTCGGTCTTTACTTTCTCTTACTGCCGCCTCTGCTAGGCCGACAATAGTAAGAGAAGGTAAGCCTTGACTCACATGTACCTCAACTTCAATCAGAGGTGCATGTAAACCTAAAAGTCCCCGTGTATAAATTTTAGAAAAAGACATCTTATTGTTCCATTATGGTGCTTCATTTTTAATCGTTGTAAAGTATAAATGCGCTACGTTGGTGCTTATTTTTTATTCTTTAAAGTTTCTTCTAACAAACTTACTTGTTTTTGTAGCTCTTCTAAACGTTGATTAGCTGATTGAAGTGCGGTCTTTTGTCGGTCGATCTCTTGTTTGGAAACAAGATCTAACTTTTCGACCGCTTCATTTAATAATGCACGTAAATTTTTTTCCAAATCTTTTTTAGGCTCATCAATTTGTTCCAGAATGGCCTGTAGCAAAGTTTCTAGCATGAAATATCCAAAGTGTTGTATTACCTTATGGTTTACAGTTTAACACTGCTTAAGCGCTGGATATAGGTTTCAATTCTTTTAGTGCAAATAGATCATTAAATCAGCATATAACACTACTGAAAATTCATTTTATTTTTGATGGCTCATCTACATCTTGCTCACTAAATAGGTTATAAAGAAAGTTCATGCAAAAGATTCATTTCCCTCAACCTTTGAAATATTGGCATGAAAATTGAACATAAAACCTTACTGGTGAAAAGAAGCCGAAGGAAACAAACATGAAGCTTGTAACTGCAATTGTAAAACCGTTTAAATTAGATGACGTGCGTGAAGCACTCTCTGACATTGGTGTACAAGGGATTACCGTAACTGAAGTTAAAGGTTTTGGTCGTCAAAAAGGGCATACTGAACTCTACCGTGGTGCAGAGTATGTGGTTGATTTCTTACCTAAAGTAAAAATCGAGATTGCGATTAGTGATGAAATGGTCGACGCAGTAATTGAATCAATTACACGCGTAGCAAGCACTGGAAAAATCGGCGATGGTAAGATTTTTGTGACTAACCTGGAACAAGTAATCCGTATCCGTACGGGTGAAACTGGACCGGATGCTGTCTAAATTGGCACAAAGCTTGCTGAGTAGAAAATAACTCGCAAATGAGGTTGGGGGACACGAATGAAAAAAATGCTTATGGCGCTCAGTCTATCAGGCGCTCTTTTGGGTGGTACTGCCGTTTGGGCAGAAGAAGCTGTAACAACACCAACATCGGAAGTTGCGGCTGCATCAACATCTCCAGCTACTGCAACTACTGCAGAAGCACCAATTGCTGAAACTCCAGCAGCTCCAGCACCGACACCTACGCTTGATACGGGTGATACCTCTTGGATTTTAGTTTCAACCGCATTGGTTCTATTAATGACCATTCCTGGATTGGCATTATTCTATGGCGGTATGGTACGTAAAAAAAATGTACTCAGTACGATGATGTTCAGCCTTTCAGCTGCAATCTTGGTAAGTTTGTTGTGGGTGATTGCTGGTTATTCAATCGCGTTCTCTGGCACAGGTGCATTTTTTGGTGATTTGTCTAAAGCAATGCTAAACGGGGTGGCGTTTGATGCATTAAGTGGGACAATTCCTGAAAGTCTCTTTGTTATTTTCCAAATGACTTTTGCCATTATTACAGTTGCGATCCTTAGCGGTTCTATTGCAGACCGTATGAAGTATTCAGCTTTCATGGTGTTTATTGCAGTTTGGGTGCTCGTTGTCTACGCACCAATTACCCACTGGGTGTGGGCTGCAGATGGCTGGTTATTTAAAGCAGGCGCATTAGATTTTGCTGGTGGTACAGTTGTACATATCAACTCAGGTGTTGCAGGTCTAGTTGCTGCTTACATGCTTGGAAAACGTATTGGTCTTGGCCGCGAATCTATGGCTCCGCATAACCTGACTTTAACTGTAGTGGGTGCAAGCTTACTTTGGGTGGGTTGGTTCGGCTTTAACGGTGGTAGTGCTCTAGGCGCTGGTGCTCGTGCAAGTATGGCAATTTTAGTGACTCAAGTTGCTGCTGCCGCTGCTGCATTCTCTTGGTTAGTTGTTGAACGTATGATCCGTGGTAAAGCATCTGTATTAGGTGGTGCTTCTGGTGCGGTAGCTGGTTTAGTTGTGATTACACCAGCAGCAGGTTTTGTTGGGGTAGGCGGTGCTTTAGTGATGGGCCTTATTGGTGGCGTAGTGTGCTTCTGGGGTATTACAGCACTTAAACGCTTACTTAAAGCCGATGATGCTTTGGATGCGTTTGGTTTGCATGCGGTAGGTGGTATTGTCGGTGCGATTTTAACAGGCGTATTCTACAGTGACGAAATTATTAAAGCAGCTAACGTTCCATTAGCAGCAACATTCACTGGCCAATTATGGGTTCAAGTTGAAGGCGTATTGGCAACCATGGTTTACAGTGGTATCGCGACTTTCATTATTCTTAAAGTGATTGATCTTGTGATTGGTATTCGTGTTAATGCTGATGATGAACGCATGGGGCTGGATTTAAGCCAACATGGCGAACGTATCGAATAATCATCATTAATATATCTGCTGTCTTAAAAGAACAGTCTTGCGCTGTGATCAAAGCGATGCTTTGATCTTGCTCAGGACTGTTTTTTTGTCTTATAGAATGCTGGTTCTGTAAGTGTAGAAATTTTGCTACACTAGGTCAAAGTAATCGACCCTATAAATCCGCTATGCATTGTCCATTTTGCAACGCCGCAGATAGTAAAGTCATCGATTCACGTTTAGCCGCCGAAGGCTGTCAGATTCGTCGACGTCGTGAGTGTGTAAGTTGCGGTGAACGTTTTACCACTTTTGAAAGCTATGAAGTGGTAATGCCCCGTGTGATCAAATCGAATGGAAAAAATGAACCTTTCGATGAGGCCAAATTACGCCGTTCGTTAATGCATGCTTTGCAAAAACGTCCGGTCACACAAGAGCAGATCGAAACAGTTTTAAGTGATATTCAGTTGCAGATTCGCCGTTTAGGTGAGCGTGATGTGAAATCTAGAACAATTGGCGAAATCGTCATGCAATCTTTATTTGCCCTTGACCATGTTGCTTACGTCCGATTTGCTTCTGTCTATCAAGATTTTCAGGATGTTGAAGCGTTTCGCCGTCAAATAGAGCAAATGCAACAACGTGAACACTAATCATTTGAGATTTTTATGTCTGAGTTGAAACAAGATCAGTATTGGATGCAGCAAGCTATTGAACTGGCCAAACGAGGACTATATTCGACCAAGCCTAATCCCAATGTTGGTTGTGTGATTGTCAAAGATGATCAGTTAATTGGACAAGGCTTTCATCCTAAAGCAGGTCAGCCACACGCTGAAGTTTTTGCCTTACGTGAGGCGGGTGAACATGCACAAGGTGCAACGGCTTATGTCACGCTTGAACCATGTGCGCATTATGGCAGAACCCCTCCTTGTGCCGAAGCATTGGTGAAAGCCCAAGTTAAAAAAGTAGTAGTCGCTTGTCCTGATCCTAATCCATTGGTTGCAGGGAAGGGTGTTCAGATTTTGAAAAATGCCGGAATTGAAGTAGAAGTTGGCATTTGTGAAGATTTAGCATCAAAACTTAATCAAGGCTTTTTGAAGGCCATGTCTACAGGCATGCCCTATGTACGTTTAAAAGTAGCCTCAAGTTTAGATGGGCGTACTGCAATGGCATCAGGTGAATCGAAGTGGATCACCGGTTCGGTTGCGCGCCAAGATGTACAACATTGGCGTGCCATTTCTGGAGCAGTGATTACAGGTATTGAAACTGTGATTGCAGATGATTGTCAGCTTAATGTGCGTTCACTCAATAATTTTGATATCGAGACAGTTGCTCAGCCAAAACGTGTTGTTTTAGATCGCCAAGGACGTTTACCACTTAACGCTAAGATCTTAGAGAATCCTGAAACTGTGATGGTAATGGGGCCGTATCGTCAAGAACTTGCTGATTTAGGCGTGATACAATTAGAAATTCAGCCTTTAAAAATGCTGTTACAGACCTTATCTAAGCAACATCAAATTTATGATGTGTTGGTTGAAGCTGGTGCAACATTGTCTACTGCCTTCTTGCAAGAAGGTTTGGTGGATGAATTGATCAGTTATATTGCCCCGACCTTATTGGGGAAAAGTGCAAGGGCCATGTTCAATGCAGAATTTGAATATATGGCAGAGCAACTTCGTTTTACACTTCTTGATGTGACACAAATTGATCAAGATATACGCTTAAGGTTAATCCCTACGCAAGAGAAAGTATGAATTCAGAGCCTTCGGTTTATCACAAACGTCGTCATGCAGCCCGTACGACAGACGAATATCTTTTCCATCAGCTTGTGCCGTACTTGGGTAATAAGCGCCGATTGCTCCATCTAATTTTAGAAGCCCTTGAAATTACAGGGACACTGAATAGCAAGAAAAAGAATCCACCGATTTTTGCCGATTTCTTTGCCGGCAGTGGCGTTGTATCTCGTTTAGCACGTCAAAATGGTTACCGTGTGATTGCGAATGACTGGGAACCTTATAGTCATGCTTTAAATCATGCGATTTTAGCCTGTGTAGATGCACCTGCTTTTAAAGAACTGGGTGGCTATCAAAAGGCAATCGATTATTTAAATCGCTTACCTGAAGTTAAAGGTTGGGTAACGCATAACCTTTGTCCACGTAACGATGATGTATACGATCCAACTCGTGACCGTTTATTCTTTAAACGCCGTAACGGTATGCGTATCGATGCAATTCGTCAGCAGATTGCAACATGGCAGGCACAAGGTGCAATTAATGATGTAGAGATGAGTGCTTTACTTGCGCCATTGCTCTATTCAGCTAGTTTTGTCAGTAACACCAGTGGCGTATTTAAAAGCTTCCACCAAGGGTGGGGCGGACGTACTCAAACTGCGCTAGAACGAATTGAGTCATTACTTTGGTTAACACCGAGCCGTTTTTGTGAGATTGGTGATCGCAAACGTCCGGCTGCTGAAATGTGGTGTGTAGATTCACAACATCTAGCAAATCAAATGAGTGGTTTTGAGGTTGATGTTGCCTATCTCGATCCACCATATAACCAACACGCATATAGTAGTAATTACCACGTCTTAAATGCATTAACTTTATGGGATCAGGTGGATTTACCTTCACCGGATACCAAAGGTTATAAGAGTGGTATTGATAGAGCATGGCGTAAAGAACGTCCAAGCCCATATAACTCTTCTAAACATGCAAAAGATGCATATGAGAAATTACTTTCAACGATCAATGCACGCTATATTCTGACCAGCTATTCAACTGATGGTAATATCGAGCCGAAAGATTTACTTATGGCCAATCTGGAACGAGGCAAAGTGACCTTGTTAACACAAGATGTTCCGCGCTATCGAGTGAGTAAACAACGACAGTCTGAACGTGCACGCGTGCTTGAGTTTATTGTGATTACTGATACTCATGCTAAGTCAGGACCACCATTACGTCAGTTATTAGGCCAGCTTTACCACTTCGCCGAGCTAGGTGGTGTAGATACCTCAGGCAATAGTACACAGCTCGCACTTTGGTAAGCGCTGCAATTTAAGCAGTGTAAAAAGATTTGGAGATTGAGCCATGTTTACAGGCATTATTGAAAGTTTAGGTAAAGTTGAAAGCCTGCAAAGTGTAGGTGGTGATGTACGTCTACGTATTCAGACAGATCTGGATATGTCTGATGTACATTTGGGTGATTCGATTGCAACCAATGGTATTTGTCTTACAGTGATTGAATGGGGCGATAACTGGTACGCGGCAGATGTTTCTCGTGAAAGTTTAAATCGAACAACATTGGGTAACTGGAAAGTTGGGCAACGTGTCAATGTTGAAAAGGCAATGTTACCGACAACGCGCTTTGGCGGGCACATTGTAAGTGGTCACGTTGATGGCGTAGGTGAAATTACCGTAGTGCGTGAAGATGCTCGTTCAATCTATTATGAAGTTACAGCACCGACAGAACTTGCTAAATATTTGGCGGAAAAAGGTTCTGTAACCGTTGACGGAATTAGCTTAACGATTAACCACTTACGTGGAAATATTTTAAGCTTGAATTTGATTCCGCATACCGCAGAACGTACCAATATTGGAACATGGCAAGTAGGCAGTAAGGTCAACCTTGAAGTCGACGTGTTGGCGCGTTATATCGAACGTTTATTGCTAGGTGATAAAGCAGCTGAACAAAAAACTGAGTCAAATATTAGTATGGCTTTTTTAGCTGAAAATGGTTTTTTAAAATAAAAGCCAGATCATCAAAATAAAAAACCGGACGTATACTCCGGTTTTTTTATTTTTAAAAATTAATGCTTAGTCAGAGTAACCGAATGTGTGCCGACCCATGGTTTAGTATGCTGAGTACGTGTAATTGAAAACTCACCTTTTTCCGACGCTCGTGTCAGCAAAATTGAAAGCGAATTAAAGTCGTTATGACTCATATAAAGTTCTTGTGCTGAAAATGTCCATTGCTCACCCTGATTAAGCTGCTCAAGTTGCTTTGAAATCTGATGTGGAATGTCCATTTCTTACCCTCATTAATTATCTTAAAATCGCTACTTTCTATTCTCATAATCAATTGATCTACAAGAATAATATTTATGTCTATTTTGTGACATATAGGTGTCAGTTTTATGACAGAAGAAGTTTTAAAAGCTTTACTTCTCTATTTTTTCATCAGAAAACTTAGAGTTCTTTAAAATGTATTCAATTTCTTCTTGAGCTGCCGAATGTAGTTTGGCTCGGAAAGCCGTTACAGACTCTTCAATTAAGTTTTCAGCTTCAAGTTCTAAACGAATGCGTAAACTTTCAAGCTCAGATAAGATTTGATCATCGGTGATACTAAGTTTTACGCCAGCAGAGTAATTGACGGCTGGGGTTTCAGGGTTTTTCTGATAACGTGCAGTTTGTTCTGCAACTTCTTGTTCTAAATGACTACGTAATGTCTGTAATGTTTCAGTCTGTTCATTAAACTTGCGAATTTCGTCTGCTTGCAACTCCGCAGCATAAGCAGCTTCTGATGCACGTTTATCAGCAAGTGCTTTTTCTAAAGCGAGTTGACGACGGATACGTGCTTGCTCAATAAGCTCTGCCTTAAGGTCCGCGTAAGCTTGTTCAATTTTTTGCTGTGATTCTAACTGCGCTTTTTCGTCATTTAAAACCCAAAGCTGAATAGGGGTTTGTGGTTCTAATAAATCACAAATACGTGCCAGATCCTGTTGATAGGCATGACGGACAGCTTCAGGCGCATTTAACCATCTTTTTTTAAAATCTTGCCCGACATTTAATGCCACCATGCTTCTCCTTTGTTCAACAGTATTTACATTTTAGCGCGTTATAATTTAAAGGTCCGCGGTTCTATACCCAAACGGCGATACATTTTAAATTTTTCTCGGCCAATTTGCTTGGCTGTTTCATTATTTTCAACAATTTCTATAATGTGGCTAAAATGATCAACTTGTTCAAGTGCATGATTGTTAAAATTAAATACTAACAAGCCTTGTTCAAGCGGTTGTTTAGCCGAAATACATACAGCAGCTTCAGCTTGGTCAATGCCATGCGCAATGAAACTTGCAGGGTCGAAATCCCATAATCTTTCATCAAGAGTTTGTTGTAGCTGCACATCTGGGCAATACCACCAGATTTTAGGATGCTTCTGTAAAATCTTTCGGCATAAACGGCAAGCACTATCGACTTGCCGTTCTTCACTGGTTTCAAACAGATAAAAACTAACTTTAGCCATTCGTATTTACACGATTCGCTAAAAATTGCATGAGTAATGGTACTGGGCGACCTGTTGCACCTTTAGCTGGACCAGATAACCATGCTGTTCCCGCTACATCTAAATGAGCCCAACGGTACTCACGTGTAAAGCGCTCAAGGAAACACGCTGCCGTAATCGCACCGCCGTATGGACCGCCGATGTTTGCAATATCCGCAAATGGTGAATCAAGTAATTCTTGATAATCCTCAATCACTGGCATACGCCATACACGGTCAAATGATTGCTCACCTGCTTGCTGGAGTTCAGCTGCTAAAGCATCATCTGGTGAGAACAAACCACTCAGTACTTTACCTAAAGCGACTACACATGCACCAGTTAATGTTGCGATATCAACCACGACTGCTGGATTGAAACGTTTGATGTAGGTCAATGTGTCGCACAGTACCAAACGACCTTCCGCATCGGTATTTAAAATTTCAACAGTTTGTCCGCTCATGGTTGTCACAATATCACCTGGGCGAGTTGCTTTACCTGAAGGCATATTTTCTGCAGCTGCAATTGCTCCAACGACATGAATAGGGAGTTTTGCTTCGCATAGCGCACGAATAGTACCTAATACAGAGGCTGCACCGCACATATCGAACTTCATTTCATCCATGCCTAGGCCTGGTTTTAAAGAAATACCGCCTGTATCAAAAGTAACGCCTTTACCAACAAGCACAACAGGCGCTTGATCGATTCTAGCTTGGTATTCGAGTGTTACGATACGACCTGGACGTTCAGATCCTTTGCTGACTGCAAGAAAAGCATACATACCTAAATCAGCCATTTGCTGTTCATTTAAGACAGTTACTTTGAGTAAGTCAGGGAATTCTGCAGCTAAAGCTAATGCTTGTTCTGCCAAATATTCAGGGAAGCAAATGTTGCCTGGACGGTTGCCAAGGTCACGTGCATACGACTGACCAGACTGTACGGCATGCACTAAAGCCAGTTGTTTTTCATCGAGGCTCGTCGTTGAACTAATTAAATCAACCTGTTGTAACACAAATTCATTTTTTTTCGATTTAAACTCATCATAACCATAAGCTGCTTGAGTTAAGCTTAAAGCGAATAAATAATGGTATTCGACAGGTAACGCAGCAATATCAATCGCGATATGCTTAAATTTATTTTGTGTCGATTTGATAATGGTTTGGGCAAGTTTAGCGAGCTTAACCGCCTGAAGTTCGGCTGTTTTTCCTAAGCCAAGTAATTGGCTATGAGGTTGATTTGAAACTTGCCCGAATAAAGGCAGAGTTTCATTGAAGTTGCCTTTGAATTGGGTGGCAGTAAGAACGCTTTCTAGGTTATTGATTTGATATGTGTTGATGTTGCTTTGTAGCTGTTCTGAATCAACTAAAACCCACAAAGATTCATTAGATGTCTGTTCGGGAAAAGTTGTATAAGTTGTAAATTTCATGGCTGCCGTGATTGCCTATAGAAAGTTATGTTGGATTAAAACATTGAAACACTTTCAAGCATAGCGTTGCAATGTGCGGTTTTATATTTTTAACATTCGGGTAAACTAGCACACGTCCCGATTAGCCTTTTGGAAGTATTACTTTGATTATTCGGCGTTATCTCGTCAAGCAAGTTGTCTCTACCTCATTGGTGGTCATTTCTTTACTGACCTTAATCATGATGGGTGGTCGTCTGATCAAATACTTTGGTGTGGCGGCGCAGGGGCGTTTAGATGCCAGTATCTTGTTTAGCATCATTGGATATCGTTTACCTGAATTTCTAACACTCATTTTACCACTGGGTTTTTTCATTGGTTTAATGTTGGTGTTTGGTCGTTTATATGTTGACCATGAAATGGCTGTATTAAATGGTAGTGGTGTAAGCCGTCATCAATTAGCACGATTACTCATTCCAATGACGCTTGTTTATATGGTTTTTCAGTCTGTGCTTATGCTCTGGATGACGCCGTGGGGACTACGTGAGTTTGAAAAACTGACAACTACACAAGCTGTTCGGACAGGTTTCGATTTGGTTCGACCAAGAGAGTTTATTTCTTCTGGGCCATATACGATCTATGCAGGTTCATTATCAGAAGACCGAAAGAATTTGAAGGATATTTTCTTTTATCAACGCGCTGCTAAAGAAGATAAGCCAGATGTTATGATTTTGGCAAAAGAGGCGACTCGTGTAGAAGTTGCAAATGATACCGCCAATGTCGTTGATCTGGTACAAGGTCGTCGCTATGAGATATTCCCAGGACAACCAAAATATACACAAGCAGAGTTCCAGTCTTATCGTCTACGTTTAGAAAATGACAAAGATGTTAAGTTTGAGAGTGGCGATGTAGAAGCGCTATCAACAACAAAACTCTTTTCAAAAACAAATGATCCAGTCATCAGAAGTGAGTTGGGATGGCGTTTATTTGGGCCATTCACGATTGTTATTGCGTTAATGCTATCAGTTGCATTGTCTGAGGTGAGCCCACGACAAGGCCGTTATTACCGTCTTATTCCGGCGATTTTTATTTTTTCCAGTCTGATCGTATTAATGATTGCAATCAAGACTCGTATTAGTAAAGAAGAACTCGATATTTGGGCTTATCCTGCCGTGTTAGTTGTGTATGGCGTTGCTGCCGCTTTATTCTCACGTAAGCAGAAGTTAGGACCAAAAATCAAGAAACAGATCAAGCGAGTGAAATTATAATGTTAGCACGTCGAATAGTCGCCAAATATGTGACGAAAACCACTGCGCTTGCGATGTTTGGCACCACAGTTGTTTTGTCCATTCTTCAGGTCTTATTTACATATCTTGGCGAGTTGGGTGAGCTCAAACCAGACTATAACGCATGGCAAGCTCTCGTTTATGTTTTGTGGGGAGCTCCTCGCTATCTCTATGAAATTTTACCTATCTCTGCCTTGATTGGTGCCGTGATTGGACTGGGCTCATTGGCAACGAGTAGTGAGCTCATTGTTATGCGTTCAGTGGGTGTTAGCTTATGGCGTATTGTTGGTTGGGTTATGCGCTCAGCTTTACTACTTATTATTTTGTCATTTGCTTTAAGTGAGTGGGTTATTCCTTATACCAATGAAAAAGCACAAAGTGTTAAAAGCCATCGTTCAGTAGCTGCTTTAGGTGAAGTTAAAGGCTATTGGTCACGTGAAGGGCAGCGATTTATCTATATCGACTACGCTAACTCTCAAGGTAATTTAAGAGACATTCAAGTGGTCGACTTTGACCAGAACTATTACTTGCAATCATTAATTAATGCTCAGCAAGGACAGTTTATTAAAAATGGTCAATGGGCTTTGAAAAAAGCTGAACAAATGGACATTTTGGCGGCAGGCAATGCCATCAAAACTGACCATGAAGAACAATCGCTTGCTTTAGCATTACAGCCTAAATATGTGCATATGGTGACTTTAGATCCTGAAGATTTATCACCAAGCCAACTGATTAGCTTTATGCGTTATATGGATGAATATAGCCAAGTACCAAAAACGTACCAATTGGCTTTCTGGCAAAAAGTTGCTTCGCCATTTTCACTCATCGCATTAGTTCTCGTGGCGTGTTCTTTTATTTTCGGACCGTTACGCCAACAATCGATGGGTTTCCGTTTGGTGATCGCATTGTTTATTGGTTTGAGTTTCTATTATTTGCAAGATTTCTTGGGCTATGCAAGCTTGGTTTATTCTCCATCTCCAGCATGGTTCGTACTTGTGCCTATCTTGCTAATGTTTGGTGCCGGAAGTTATTTGCTTTACCGCGCTCGCTAGAAATAAGTGATATTTATGGTTTTCATCAATCGCGGATATTGGTGAAAGCCATAGGAATAAATAGAGTCTTGACCGAAAATTCGGTAAGATATTGTGACGAAATTGTAGACAAAAGAGAAATTGATTATGACGGATGCAACTGCTGGCAAGATCCCTCACGTTCTGGTCATTATGGATGGTGTTGGACACCGTGAAGCGATTGAAGATAATGCTTTTCTTGCAGCAAAAACACCAAATTTGGCGGCAATGAAAGCCAAGCATCCGAATAGTCTAATTTCTGGTTCAGGTGAAGATGTTGGATTGCCTGATGGGCAAATGGGGAACTCTGAAGTTGGCCATATGAATCTTGGCGCTGGCCGTGTGTTATATCAAGACTTTACCCGCATTACTAAAGATATCCGTACTGGTGACTTCTTTAAACATGAAGTGTTGATCGACGCTGTTGAAAAAGCCAAAGCTGCTGGCGGTGCTGTCCATATCATGGGGCTACTTTCAGAAGGTGGCGTCCATTCACATGAAGATCATATTGTGGCGATGTGTGAACTTGCATTAAAACGCGGTGCAAAAGTTTATTTGCACGCTTTCCTTGATGGTCGTGATACACCTCCACGTAGTGCTCAGCCGTCTTTAGAAAAATTAGATGCATTATTTGCTCAATATCCGGGCCAAGGCCGTATCGCAACCATGATTGGTCGCTACTTTGCAATGGACCGTGACAACCGTTGGGATCGTGTTGAGCAAGCTTATCGCTTGTTAACCGAAGGTGAAGCACTTCGTACTGCACAAACAGCGGTTGAAGGGTTGGAGCTAGCTTATGCAGCCAATGAAAATGATGAGTTTGTAAAAGCGACTCGTATTGGTGATATTGCTAAAGTTCAAGATGGTGATAGCGTTGTATTTATGAATTTCCGTGCTGACCGAGCTCGTGAAATTACTCGCGCATTTGTAGAGAAAGACTTTGCTGGTTTTGAACGCAAAGTTGTACCGAATCTTTCTAAATTTGTGATGTTAACGCGTTATCAGGCAAGCATTGATGCACCAGTTGCATATATGCCAGACGCCCTCAAAAATTCATTGGGTGAGTATCTATCTTCTTTAGGTAAAACCCAGTTACGTATTGCTGAAACTGAAAAGTATGCGCATGTAACATTCTTCTTTAGTGGTGGCCGTGAAGATGAATATCCAGGTGAAAAACGTATTTTAATTCCATCTCCAAATGTTGCGACATATGACCTTAAGCCTGAAATGAGTGCTTATGAAGTCACTGATGAGTTGGTTAAAGCGATTAATTCGGGTGAGTACGACTTATTGGTTGTGAACTATGCAAATGGTGATATGGTCGGTCATACGGGTGTGTTTGATGCTGCGGTTAAAGCAGTTGAAGCGGTTGATACTTGTTTAGGTCGTGTCTATGAGGCAGTTATGGCGAAAAAAGGCCATATGCTCATTACTGCTGACCATGGTAACGTTGAACAAATGCAAGACTACGAAAGTGGGCAAGTGCACACTCAACATACAACCGAGCTTGTGCCGTTTATCTATGTTGGCCCAACACAAGCAACAATTGCAGAAGGTGGTGTGCTTGCAGACGTAGCACCGACAATTCTCAATTTAATGAAGATTCCTGTTCCTGCCGAAATGCAAGGACGTAATCTGATTACACTATCTGCATAAGTTAAAGGTGATTGGATGCTGCAACACATTAAATATAAAAAACTTATTGTAAGTATGTTGCTGTGTTGCAGCCAATTTACCTTTGCAGCGCCAGTTGTAAAAGAAAAAATGTCACCTTTGCATTCGGATTCGGAAGAACCGGAACATAGCTATGCAGAGGTGCCGATCGAGTCGATTCAACAGTTTGTGCAAATCTATGGAATTGTTCGAGATAACTACGTTGATGTGAAATCTGACGATGCCTTATTTCAAAAAGCCATAAAAGGGTTAGTGAGTGGGTTAGATCGTTATTCGCGTTATTTATCGGCAGAAGAATATCGCCAACTGATTCAATACACAGAGGGTGATCTTGCATCAGTTGATTTTGCATTAAGCCCTGAATCACATGCTCATAAATGGATGATTCGTGATCTTAAAACCGGTTCTGATTCCTATAAATTAGGTTTGAGAAATGGTCAGACGATTCTCAAAATTGATAACCAAGATTTAAAAAATTTAAACCAAGATCAGGTGCTTGGCCTACTTTACGGTTCTATTGGAAGTACACTTCAAGTACAAGCAGAAGAGCTAAACGGAAATATCAACTTAGTTCGTAATAAAAAAATAGAAACCGATATAGAACCTGTAATGCTACATAATCAGGTGCTCGTACTAAAAATTAGAGTATTCCAACAAGACACTGCTAATGAAATTAAAAGATTAATTGAAGAAAACAGTTCTCCACGTTTAAAAGCTGTTTTAATCGATTTGCGAAACAATCCGGGTGGGTTGTTATCGGCAGCAGTTGAGTCAGCAGATTTATTTTTAAATAACGGAATTATTGTTTCAACCAAAAGCCGTTCGGAAGGTAACCAGCAGTTTCAGGCTTTGCCCGGTAATGAATTTCAGAATATAAAACTGGGTATATTAATTAATCACCGCTCTGCATCGGCAGCAGAAGTTTTTACTGCGGCCATGAAAGAACACCAGCGTGCTTGGGTGATGGGTGAAAAAAGTTATGGAAAAGGTGTAGTGCAAAAGCTATTTCCTTTACCGAGTGGAGCAGCTCTACAAATGACAGTCTCTCACTACTACACGCCAAATGGCAATATGATTGAAGGACAGGGTATTCAGCCTAACCAGACCTATCCATTACCTGCAGAAATGAAAGAAGACGTATATTTAGAGCGCGTTGCAGATTTATTCCTAAAGAGGAAGTAATTTTTATACTTCCTCTCCCATTTCAGTATCTAAGCCAAACTTTTTGAGCCGATAGCGCAAAGAACGGAATGTCATTCCTAGCTTTTTAGCTGCCAAAGTTCGATTCCAATGAGTCATATTTAGCGCATTCAGTAAAATATCTTTTTCGATATTTTCTAAGTAGCGTTCTAAACCTTCCATTGGAAATTTTGGGTGAGTCTGAACAGCCGGTGTTTGATTTAGTTGTTTCGTTACGATTTGCGGGCTCACGCTACTGCCTCTAGGAGGAGGTGCTAAGTGTGTTAAATCAATGGGCTCATCATCACTTAAAGTAATAGCTCGCTCAATCATATTTCTTAATTCACGAACATTACCCGGAAAGTCTTGCTGCAATAAGTAAGTTTCAGCGCTCGCCGTTAATTGCTTGCTTGAAACTCCCCATTCCGTACAAACCTTTTGAATAAAATGATTGGCCAATAGCAAAATATCTCCACCACGGTCACGTAGTGGCGGCAACATAATATCCATAACATGAATACGGAAAAATAAGTCCTGACGGAATTTACCTTGTTGAACTAATAAATCTAAGTCTTGGTGACTGGCACTGATTACTCGAAAATCAACATCAATTTCCTGATCTGAACCTACAGGGCGAATCTTTTTCTCTTGTACTGCCCGAAGCAATTTAACTTGCATACTTAAAGGCAATTCGGCAATTTCATCTAAAAATAAACTGCCGCCGTGTGCCGATAAAATCAGACCTTGTTTGTCTTGAGTCGCGCCAGTAAAGCTCCCTTTTTTATGCCCGAAAAGTTCACTTTCCATGAGCTCAGTTGGGATTGCTCCACAGTTAATTGCAATAAATGGTCCTTCACTGCGGTTGCTTAATCGGTGAATCAGATTCGCAACAACTTCTTTACCCGTACCAGACTCGCCTGTAACAAATACAGGAGCTTGGGAGCGGGCTATTTTTTTAATAGCTGTCCGTAAGTTTTGTATAGGTGGTGAACGCCCAATTAATAAGTCATTTTCTAATGTTGTTTCACCGAACTCATGCTCTGGTTTTGGCTGGTTGAGCGCTTTTTTTAACAACTGATCTAAATGAATTTGGTTAATCGGTTTGCTGACAAAATCAAAAGCTCCAGCTTTTAATGCTGCAATTGCAATATCCATATTGCCGTATGCAGTTAAGACTGCAATGGGTGTGTGTGGGTAAGTTTGAGAAACATGTTGAACCAATTCTAAACCACTACCGTCAGGTAGATTTAAATCGGTCAAGCACGCATCGTAATGAAACTGAGTAAAGAGCTGTTTGGCCTGTTCAACCCGATAAGCAAGATGTGTCTTAATCCCCATTCGTGCAAGAGTCATTTGCATTAACAGGCACAAATCTTCTTCATCGTCTACAAGCAAAACGAGTGGTTGCTGTTCTGCCATTTCCCCAAAAACCTAATAAAAAAATCAATATATTATTGGGCATTCTATTCTGAAGCATGCCCCTTGTTTTTGCTCTACATAAGTGAGCTTTGCATGGTTTGCCTCACAAAAACTATGAGACAAATATAATCCTAAACCAGTTCCATTAATTTCGGTACTAAAAAATGGTTTAAATAATTGAGATATATCACGTTTTGAAACACCTTCACCGTAATCGATCACATCAATATAAATTTTATTTGTTTGTGAATGGATATTGATCAGAACATAGGGTGAATCGGGTGCATTGTGTCGTAGAGCATTCCTCACAAGGTTAATTAGCACTTGTCTGAGTTGCTTTTCATCAAACAATAGCTTTAAGGATAAATCAGAACTTTTAAGCTGGATCGTATGTTTAACATCAGATAAATCTTCATCTAATAATGTTTTTATAAAGTCGTTTAATTCAATCTGGATGGGATACGTTCTTTCACTGCGGGCGAGTCCTAAGGTGTCTTGAACAATACTATCAATGCGTTTCGTTTGCTTGCCAATCATATTGCGTAAAGTATTTTGCTGTTCTGAATCACTGTCTTTGAGTAATTCATTCGCTTGAACGATGGCTGCAAGAGGATTACGAATCTCATGGGCAATACTTGCTGAGAGTTGTCCTAAAGCGGCAAGTTTGAGTTGTTGAGCTTGCTGATTAATCTGCTGCGCATCTTGTAAGATGAGTAGTGTTAATGCTTGCTGTGGCACCAAAAGATGTTGCACTTTAATATTAATAGAATAAGCCGACAGTCGGGACTCAAAAATAAATCGATCACCTTCTTTTAGGTTATCAAACTTAAGAATTTCAAATAAGTCAGCATGCCATTTTGCTAAGGAATATTTTTCACTGGCAAATTGAGGTGGAATTCCTAAAAGAGAGCAGGCGGCTGGGTTACTTAAAACAATGTCGTAGTTTTCATCTAGAACTAAATAGCCCTCTTCAATTTGTTCCAAGATATAGCGGTTAATATTTTGTAGTTGATAGAGTTCTATTGATTGATGGAAAGTTAGTGCTTCAAGTAATTTAAAGCGCTGGACCGCAATTTGTCCGATTCCGTGTACTACAAAAAACAAGAATGCCAATAAGGCGCTATTACCAATCGTATTTAAATTATTGTAGTCAAATAAACTGCCAACGAAGCGTTGGTAAATAACCGCAATGACTGCAAGTAATGTAATGAGCAACGACATTCTTGCGCTAAGTAAAATGGCCGAAGTAAATATGGCAATCACATAGAGCAAGCTGAGTTGAAGATTTGGTTCACCTACAGAAAATGTAAGTAAACTCAGACAGATAATATCAACTACAAAAAATAAAATGAGCTGCCTTGTGGCCTGAGTAGCAATAAACTTAAAGCATAAAAGTTGAAGAAGGCTTAAGAGCGAATAGCCGAGTAGTGTGTAAGAATATAAAGTGGGTTGTTGTAGACTATTGTCGATTTGAGCATCGGTTAAAACCAAAATAATATTCAGGCTAACCGCAATAATAAGGCGATATAAACCATACCAGGTGCCCAAACGAAATATCGTATGGGACAAGGATGAGTTTACGGGAAATTGCATGTAAGTCTGATTAAGGCTTGATCAGACCGTAACGAATCGCGAGATGAGTTAGTTTAACATCACTATCAATGGCTAGCTTTTCAAAAATACGGTAGCGGTAAGTATTCACTGTTTTGACACTTACAAAAAGTTTGTCTGCGATTTCTTGAGCGCTAATACAATTTACAACCATCATTGCAACTTGCATTTCTCGTTCAGAGAGAGAGTCAAAAGGCGATTGCTGCGTATCGGATAAATAAGAACTTGCTAATTGCTCAGCAATATCGGCACTAAAGTATTTGCCGCCTTGCATCACTTTATTAATCGCCCGAACCATTTCTGTAATTGGAGCACCTTTGGTGATGTAGCCTTTAGCTCCTGCTTTAAGCAAAAGAGAAGGGTAAGGTTCTTCTGCTAAGCCACTGACTGCAATCACTTTTGTATCTGGTGCGGTTTGCAGTAAACGACGTGTTGTTTCTACGCCGCCGATGCCAGGCATATTGACATCAAGTAGCACAACTTGAGGATGTTTCTGACGAACAATAGCAATTGCTTCTTCACCCGATTCGGCTTGTCCAATGACCTCTACATCGGCATGATCTTCTAACATACGGCAGATACCTGTACGTACAAGTTCATGGTCATCCACAACTAAAACTGTAATCAAGAAGACCTCCTTTCTTTCAAAAAACAAGTTTTTTGTTACATAAAGCAAAATTAGCTTGCAATGGAATGACAAAATTAGCAATCCTATTCTTATATAGTGAGCGAATAGTTGTGCACAATTGTGTCGGTAAAAGCTTTATACCTTATACCTCAAATGTAAGGCATAATTATAGTAAGCGCAAATGTGTATCACCCTGAGTCGAGTATTGTGCCGTGAAAAATTCTAAAAAGTCTTTAATGCATGTGCTAAGCATGTCTATTTTGCTTAGTTTGAGTTCAACAAGCTTTGCAGAACTCGTCAATAACCCATCCTCAGGGAATAGTGGTACTGCAAGCTTAAATTGGTCTTCAGCTGATGCTAGCCAATTTTTAAATGATGAAGATGACGAACCTACTCCGCAAGGTTCAACATCGGTAACCACAACTTTGCGTGGTGGTAGCGCACCGAAAATTGTAGCATCTGCACCGAAGATTGCTCCAATCCGTGATACGACTGGTTACAATGCCCAGCCGAGTGTAAGTGCTCGAGCTGCACTTGTGATGGACGCACAAACTGGTGAAGTACTCTACAGTAAAAATACCAACGCTTCTGTGCCAATTGCCTCTATTACTAAGTTGATGACAGCAGTTGTAACGGCAGATGCCCGTTTAAACATGTCAGAAGAAATTACACTTGAGCAAATCGATTTTGCTGGTGCAAATGGTAAAAACTCAAGTTCAACCTTACGTGTTGGCGACAAGATGAACCGTGCAGAAGTTCTTCTGTTTGCTCTCATGAAATCAGAAAACCCAGCAGCGGCGGCTTTAGCACGTACTTATCCAGGTGGTCGTCCAGCATTCGTAGCTGCAATGAACGCTAAAGCACGTGCTTTAGGCATGAACGCAACTCACTACTACGAGTCAACTGGCTTAGATCCGCGTAATGTGTCTTCTGCGCGTGACTTAGGGATTTTGGCAAGTACAGCTTCTCAATATGGCTTGATTCGTCAATTCTCAACTACACCAACTTATGACTTTAACTTAGGTTATCGCGTGTTGAAGTCTAACAATACCAACGCTCTTGTACGCAATGGTGGTTGGAATATTAACTTGTCTAAAACTGGATATATTAATGAAGCAGGACGCTGTGTTGTAATGCACACGACTGTAAATTCACGTCCGGCAGTCATTGTATTACTGGGTGAACCAAGTACACAGGCACGTAATAATGATGCAACTAACTTATTGGGTTGGTTAAGTAATTTACCAAAACGTATTTAAGTTCAATATTCTAAAAAACGCTTCTATCAAGAAGCGTTTTTTTATGGCTATAAAAAAGACATAAAAAAACGGCTGTTAATACAGCCGTTTTTTTGAAAAATCAGATCTTACATATTAGATAAAATCGAATCTTTTACTTGGTCCATTGTTGCATCAATTGACAACATCACTGCATCAGCACATTGTTTGATTGCAGTGTCAGGATCTTTCAAGCCATTACCTGTTACTGTACATACAATTACAGAACCTTCAGCAATTTTACCCGCTTTAATATCACGGATCGCACCGCCGATAGAAGCTGCAGAAGCTGGCTCAACAAATACGCCTTCATACATAGAAAGTAAGCGTTGAGCTTCTAAAATTTCGCTGTCTTGAAGTTCATCAAACCAGCCTTTAGAGTCACGTACTACAGCTTTTGCATGGTTCCAGCTTTGTGGATTACCAATACGGATTGCCGTTGCAACAGTTTCAGGGCTTTCAACTGGAGCGCCACGTAAGAATGGAGCTGCACCAGAAGCTTGATAACCCACCATTGTTGGTAAACCTTCAGGTTTTGGGCCAGTGAATTGATCAGTTGCAGCATCATAAATCACTTGTTCAAACTGATCAGCAGGTTGGTTTGCTACAGCTTCGGTATAACCCATCCAGTGAGCTGTGATGTTACCTGCATTACCTACAGGTAAGCAGTGGTAATCAGGTGCACGACCTAGAGCTTCAACGATTTCATAAGCAATAGTCTTTTGACCTTGCAAACGGTAAGGATTGATTGAGTTTACAATCGTTACAGGCGCTTGATCAGCAACTTCTTTTACAAGACGCATACCATCATCGAAGTTACCACGAATTTGCATAGTGATCGCACCATACATCATCGCTTGTGCCATTTTACCCATCGCAATTTTGCCTTCTGGAATCAAAACAAATGCTTTGATACCTGCACGTGCAGCATAGGCAGCAGCAGCAGCAGAAGTGTTACCAGTAGATGCACAGATAATCGCTTTAGAGCCTTCTTCAACCGCTTTGGTTACAGCCATGGTCATACCACGGTCTTTAAATGAACCAGTTGGGTTTAAACCCTCGTATTTCACATAAATTTCAACATCTTTGCCAATAATACGTGGAATATTCTCAAGTTTAATGAGTGGGGTGTTGCCTTCACCCAGAGAGATAGCACGAGTAGTTGCCGAAACTGGCAAACGGTCACGATAACGATCTACAAGACCAGTATAACGATTGGCATTAGACATGATGGTGTTCCAATTAGAGGTGAAGCGGGAGAGGGAATCTTTCCCTCAACCTGATTAACTATCGAGCGATTCTAAACGAATTCTTACGATTTCGCCACGAATTGCAGGTAATGCTTGAATTTGTGCAAGAGCATCATCCATTTTTGATTCAACGATTGGATCGGTCAGAATCACGATTGGAATAAGGTCTTTTAAACGAGATTGTTGCATGATCGCATCAATACTAATTCCAGCGCGACTTAAGATGGTCGTCACATCTGCAAGTACGCCAGTTTGGTCTTCTGCATTTAAGCGAATGTAATAACCTGTGGTCATTTCTTCACGGCTTAAAATTGGCACATTGGTTAATGCTTCAAAAGCCAACTGAGGAATTGTTCCTGCGCCATCTTCGGTATAAGAGATGTCACGAACAATATCAATAACGTCGGCAACAACTGCAGAAGCTGTAGGACCTGCACCTGCACCCGCGCCGTAATAAAGTGTCGGACCTACGGCATTTGCCTGAACTAAAACAGCATTTTTAACGCCGTTTACATTCGCAATAAGTTGTTCATCTGGAATAAGTGTTGGGTGAACACGTAACTCAATACCTTTTTCAGCACGACGTGCAATACCGAGATGTTTAATGCGGAAACCAAGATCTTCTGCATATTTCACATCTTGCGCAGTGATTTTGCTGATACCTTCGGTATAAACCTTATCAAATTGAAGAGGAATACCAAACGCACAAGACGCTAAAATGGTAAGTTTATGCGCAGCATCGATACCTTCAACGTCAAACGTTGGATCTGCTTCTGCATAACCGAGTTCTTGAGCTTCTTTTAATACATCATCAAATGCACGACCTTTCTCACGCATTTCAGTCAGAATAAAGTTACCTGTACCATTAATAATACCTGCCAACCATTCGATATGGTTTGCAGCAAGACCTTCACGGATCACTTTAATAATTGGAATACCGCCAGCAACTGCTGCTTCATAAGCAATTTGCACAGCATTGTCTTCTGCTGCTTTAAATAATTCATTGCCATGTTCAGCGAGTAGCGCTTTATTTGCAGTCACGACTTGTTTGCCGTGTTTGATCGCTTCCATGATAACTTCGTAAGCAGGGTGGATCCCACCCATAACTTCTACAACTACATCAACGTCTGGTTGACGAACGATGTCAAGTAAATCGGCGCTTTGTTTAATCCCTTCCAATTCAAGATCTGGACGAGGGCGACGTGTTCCAACGTGGGTAATTTGAATTTCTCGACCGGTGCGACGTTTAATTTCAGCGGCATTTTCTTGTAGTAGTTTAAGGGCTCCTCCACCTACGGTTCCTAGACCGAGTATTGCCAGGCGAACTGGTTTCACGTCACACTCCATTCATCATTTAATCATTTAGTTGAAGCTAGATCATAGCTAAAAAAAACGCCAGACTCTAGCGCTTTTAGTGCTTGTTCAATGAATTAGAGTGCGATGTTTGGAAAAGAAGAGTAGATCAGTCTTTAAACAGAGGTTGTTTAAATATTAATTATTGAAAAAACAAAGCGCTGCAATCACAGCAGCGCTTTTTAAAAGAGATAGATGATTAATCATTCATCAGCTTAAAGGATATTATTTATCCAGACGTTTAATTAATTCATCAGGTGTTAGGTATCCACCTAAGTACTCGCCATCAACATTGTAAATAGCTGGTGTTCCATTTACACCCATGTTTAAGCCAAGTTGATATTGTTCACGAACAGGGTTTTTACATTGAGCAGGTGGGATATTAATACCTTGTACTGCTTGGTTAAAGGCAGCTTTACGGTCTGCACTACACCATACAGCTTCCATAGTCGGCATAAATTGTTCACCACGTGGCCAAGCGATATAGCGTACCTCAATACCTTTTTCATTAATTTCAGGTAAGTGCTCATGTAATTTGTGGCAATAAGGACAGCTTGCATCGGTAAACACATAAATCACATGTTTAGCCTTACCACCTTTAGCTGGGTAAACGATCAAATCTTCATTTTTTAAAGCAGCAAGATGCTTTTTATTTTCTGAAGCTTGAAGATTATCGCCAATATTATGTAGTTCTTTACCGCCTAAACGAATGACATCACCTTGAATCAGGTATTTGCCATCACTGGTTGTATAAATCGACGTCATTCCTTCGAGATTTACCCAATATAAGTTAGGCACTTCAGTAGGCTTGATATCTAAAATTTTGGCGTTGATGTTTGCATTCTTAAATTGTTTTTGCAAAGTTTCAATTAAACGCTGTTTCGCATTGCGTTCAATGATGGTTGAAGCTTCCCCAGTAGCAGGTGCGGTCGCAGTGAGCGCATCTTCTTTTTGTGGTTTGTTTTCTTTAGAACAAGCACTGAATAACAGGCTAGAAGCCAAAGCACAGGCAAGAAAAAGTTGAGATCGGGTAAAAGACATAGATAACCCTTATTTCATCAGTATTTATAGTCAGAAGCTGCTAAGCATAACAAAAAATCTAGCGTGTATTGTTAAAACTTTCTTAACCTTTGTGAACGAAATCAAGTGATTGTTAGGCGTATTTCAAATAATAAGTTTTAAATTTTTTAACCTCTAGGATGATGTTTTTCATGCAATTGTTGCATTCTCACTTGTGCTACATGTGTGTAAATTTGAGTAGTTGATAAGTCACTATGGCCCAATAACATTTGTACTACGCGTAAATCGGCGCCGTGATTGAGCAGGTGTGTTGCAAAGGCGTGACGTAATGTGTGAGGTGAGAGTTCAGCTTGAATATTGGCTTGTAAGGCGTAACGTTTAATGGCATACCAGAAGTTCTGACGGCTCATAATTCCGCCGTGTTGAGTTAAAAAGAGATAGTCAGTAGAGCTTTTATAGAGTTGAGGCCGAGCATCCTGCAAGTAGCGTTCTACCCATTCACAAGCAAATTGCCCTAGCGGGACCAAACGCTCTTTATTACCTTTACCAGTAATTCTTAAATAGCCTTGTTTTAAGTTAATAAGTTCTAGGCGCAAGTTCAGCAGTTCTGAAACACGTAAACCACATGCGTAAAGAACTTCAAACATTGCCCGATCGCGTAAACCAAGTGCCGTATCAATATCGGGGGCCTGAATCAGTGCTTCGACATCTTCTTCTGATAGATCTTTGGGTAAGGCTCTGCCAATTTTTGGAGAATGATGGGTTGCTACAGGATTATCGCTTCGTAATTTCTGTTCACGTAAAAATTTGTAAAACTGGCGTAGGGCAGATAAGCAACGGGCAATCGAGCGCGGGCTTTTTCCAGCTTTAGTCAACTCAATCAAAACATCAGCGATATCATCACTTGTCCACTCTGGAAGAGCTGATTTTTTATGAAGTTCACTGCATTGAATAAGGTCGGATAAATAAGCATTACGTGTATGTGGACTTACCGACTGAGCAACGAGATAGTCACGAAAACCTTGTAAAAAGCTCAAATGTTCAGGAATTTGAACAGGGCTTGGAATACGCGGTTTTTTATTCAACATACACTAGATCCTCTAAACCTCTGTACTGTAAAAGAAACTTTAAGGTTTGTCGATTAAACTGAATAAGAAGTGAAATTTAACCTTATTTGGTAATTATTCTCATTTATATGTATACTATTAAAAAAGGTTTAGGATCGGATGCGGTGCGTTTATCAGCTTTAAAAGTGAAGCAAGCGGCGACCATCACCAAAGTGAATCGGATAGAACTAGAGTCCGAGCAGCAAGATTTGGTCGCAATTCGTTTGGAAAGTCTGGGCTTTGTACCGGGCACACGAGTGGAAGTGATTACCAAAGGTATTTTTGGTGGTGATCCGATCTTAATCCAAATTGGCTTTACTCGTTTCGCTTTACGTAAAGCAGAAGCGGAAAAAATTGAAATTCAAGTAGAAGAAGGAGTACCCGCATGA
The DNA here is from genome assembly GCF_000581835.1 of Acinetobacter sp. 1542444. Lineage (NCBI taxonomy): Bacteria > Pseudomonadati > Pseudomonadota > Gammaproteobacteria > Moraxellales > Moraxellaceae > Acinetobacter > Acinetobacter sp. 1542444. Next base: position 57,211 of record NZ_JEYA01000008.1, read on the forward strand.
GTGATGCGTTACGTATTGCCCTTGTGGGAAACCCTAACTGTGGTAAAACCTCTCTTTTTAACCATTTAACGGGAACTCGACAAAAAGTTGCAAACTATGCTGGTGTAACGGTCGAGCGTAAGGTTGGTCATTTTCAGTTGCCTTCAGGCCGAGCAGTGCGTGTACTTGATTTGCCGGGTACATATAGCCTTAATGCCACCAGCCCTGATGAAGTGATTACCCGTGACGTTTGTTTGGGTAAGATTGCAGAAGAAGGGCAGCAAGATGCCTTTTTATGTGTGGTTGATGCCACTAACTTAAAATTGCATTTAGGACTAGTACTCGAAATGATCGAGTTGGGTCGTCCGATTTTACTTGTACTGAATATGATGGATGAAGCGCGTCGTCGTGGCATCCAAATTAATACTCAAAAGTTGTCTCAACGTTTGGGTGTACCAGTTGTTGAAACAGTTGCCGTCCGTAATGCGGGTATTGAAAATTTATTACATGCCCTTGATCAAGAAAAATACAGTGTGCCACAAACCGAACTGAGTGGTTTAACTGGGACTCATCACCAAAAAATCGATATGATTTTTAAAGATGTAGTTCATTATGTTGATCATGGAGATAAGCGTACTGATTTTCTAGATCGAATTTTCTTACATCCGGTTTTAGGCCTACTTAGCCTTGCCATCATGATGTTTATTGTGTTCCAAGCAGTGTTTGCATGGGCAGCTCCATTCATGGATGGTATTGAAGGCTTCTTCGGCTGGCTTGGTGAGGTAGTGGGAACTGTGATTACCCAACCACTACTGCATAGTTTGGTTGTTGACGGAATTATTGCAGGCGCGGGTGGCGTAGTTGTGTTCTTGCCACAAATTTTGATCTTGTTCTTCTTTATTTTAGTACTCGAAGAATCAGGCTATTTACCGCGTGCAGCATTCTTGCTTGATAAATTAATGTTCCAAGCTGGTTTAAGTGGCCGTGCCTTTATTCCTTTACTTTCGAGCTTTGCTTGTGCAGTACCGGGAATTATGGCAACGCGTAGTATTAGTGACCCTCGTGATCGTTTTACGACCATTATGGTTGCGCCTTTAATGACTTGTTCGGCACGTTTACCCGTCTATGCCTTGCTGATTGCTGCCTTCATTCCAGAGAAAATGGTCTGGGGTATTTTTAACCTACAAGGTTTAGTGCTTTTTGGTCTGTATATGGCTGGTATTGTGAGTGCGCTTTGTGTTTCATTTTTAATGAAGTTTTTGCAAAAAGATAAATCGCAGCATGCTTTACTGCTAGAGCTACCAAGTTATCGTTTCCCTGATTTAAAAAGTGTGGGAATCGGTTTATTGGATCGTGCAAAGATCTTCTTGAAACGCGTCGGCGGAATCATTTTTGCGCTCTCTATTTTGCTCTGGTTCTTGTGTACTTTCCCGCAGCCACCAGAAGGGGCGACATTACCTGCCATAGATTATAGTTTTGCAGGTATGCTCGGACATCTTATCCAACCTTTATTTGCTCCAGTTGGTTTTAATTGGCAAATCTGTATCGCTTTAATTCCAGCTATGGCTGCTCGTGAAGTGGTTGTCGCGGCATTAGGTACAGTTTATGCCTTGTCTGCAACAGATGATGATGCTGTGGCACAAGGTTTGTCACATCTGATTAGTGCAGATGGAACAGGTTGGTCTTTGGCAACAGGTTTATCACTTTTAGTGTGGTTCATTTATGCTCCACATTGTTTGGCAACACTGGCAACGGTACGTCGCGAAACAGGTTCATGGAAACATGTTGCAGCTATGACTGCATATCTGTTTGGTTTAGCTTATTTTGCATCGTTTGTTACCTATCAAATTGCTTCCCACTACTGGGGCTAAAGCAATAAAGGAGGTTGTATATGGTTCAATATCTGATTATTGCGGTTTTAGTGATTTGGAGTGCTGTAGTTGTTTTTAAGAAAGTATTTCCAAAAACAGCAAATTCAGTCTTTTCTTCACTCTCTGCATTTTGCGAAAAGCAAGGTTGGGTAACCTTGGCAAAATGGCTTAAACCGAAAATGGCCTTTGGTTGTGCTGGCGGTTGTGGGTGTTCAAGCGAAGATAAACCTACCAATACAGTTCAAGAAATTAAGCCGATTAAATGGCAATAAATTTAGTATTTCTTGTTTCGTTTAAAAAGCCATCATATTGATGGCTTTTTTACGCACTGACACAAAAAAAGATGAATAAAGTTCAAACTGAAAAAGCATTCAAAACAGCAAAGTGCTAACATTTTTGCCATTCTGTCGATTGATAAATTGTGGGGCAAAAATGTTAATACAACGTGGTGGGTTAAAAGTTGTAGCAGGCTTGGGAATATCAGGCGTTTCTGCTGTAAATTTCCTGCATGAACAAGGCTACCAAGTTGCAGTAACAGATTCTCGCCCCACGCCACCAGGGCATGATCAGATCCCAGTTGGCGTTAAAACCAGTTTCGGTCAACTTGATCAAGAATTATTATTACAAGCAGAAGAAATTATTTTAAGCCCAGGCCTTGCACCGCAATTACCGGAAATTCAGGCAGCTATTGCTAAAGGTATTTCTGTGGTAGGTGATATTCAATTATTACGCCGTGCAACTGATGTGCCTATTGTAGCGATCACTGGTTCTAATGCTAAAAGTACAGTAACGACTTTAATTGGTTTAATGGCTAAAGATGCGGGTAAGAAAGTTGCTGTGGGTGGCAATCTTGGACGCCCAGCTCTAGATTTATTAAAAGATCAACCTGAATTAATTGTACTTGAGCTATCAAGTTTTCAGCTAGAAACCACGTCTCACTTAAATGCTGAAGTTGCTGTGGTTCTCAATATGAGTGAAGACCACTTAGATCGTCACGGCAATATGTTGGGTTACCATCAAGCAAAACACCGTATTTTCCAAGGCGTTAAAAAAGTAGTATTTAACCGTGATGACGCTTTAAGTCGTCCTCTTGTTCCAGATACCACACCAATGCAAAGCTTTGGTTTAAATGCACCAGATTTAAATCAATATGGTGTTTTAAGAGATGGCGATGGCACGCTTTGGCTTGCGCGTGGTTTACAGCGTTTAATTAAAAGCTCAGATTTATATATTCAAGGCATGCATAACGTAGCAAATGCTTTAGCTTGTCTCGCATTAGGAGAGGCAATAGGCCTGCCTATGGAATCTATGCTTGAAACCTTAAAACAATTTAAAGGGTTAGAGCATCGCTGTGAATATGTAAAGACCGTGCATGATGTACGTTATTACAATGATTCTAAAGGCACTAACGTTGGTGCTACGCTTGCAGCAATTGATGGTTTAGGCGCTGCCATTGAAGTGAAAAAAGGAAAGGTTGCCTTGATTTTAGGTGGGCAAGGTAAAGGTCAGGATTTTGGTCCATTACGTTCTTCTATCGAAAAATATGCCAAAGTTGTGGTATTGATTGGTGAGGATGCTCCGGTGATTGAACAAGCCATTCAAGGTGCAACCAAAATTTTACATGCAGCAACGCTTAAAGAAGCTGTAGAGCTGTCTCAACGTGAAACACAGGCCGAAGATGTGGTGTTGTTATCACCAGCATGTGCAAGTTTTGATATGTTTAAAAGTTATAATGACCGTGGTCAGCAGTTTGTTGCCTGCGTCAATTCGTTGGTTTAAAGAAAACATGATTAGGAATGTAGTATGGCAGGCTTAGCTCAGACCACAATCCAGAAAATCAATCATTGGTATGAACGGATATTGCCTAAATGGCCAGCGGAAGTGACGCCACGTAATGTCCTGATTTTCTGTGTCGTTGCATTATTATGTATCGGTTCAGTGATGGTTGCATCTGCTTCGATGCCCTATGCTGAATATATGCATGAAAACCCGTTTCACTATGTGATTCGTCATGGTATTTCGATTGTCGCTGCGGGTGTAGTGGCTTATTTGACCTATCGAATATCACTGAATACGTGGTTTAAAAATACCTTCCCGCTGTGGTTATTAACCATGGTTCTGTTGCTTGCTGCTTTGGTGGTGGGTTCGGAAGTCAACGGTTCTACACGTTGGATTAAGATTGGTGGCTTTACCTTGCAGCCAACCGAGGTTGCCAAAGTCATGATGGCGATCTTTACCGCAGACTACGTTGTGCGCCGAGCCAAAGAGGTTCGTACTCATTGGAAAGGTTTATTGCGTTTAAGTGGGGTTATGGCAATCACGGTCGGTTTAATTATTGCTGAGCCTGACTTAGGGGCAACAGTCGTTATTGTCATGATGATGGTTGGTGTGTTCTTTTTAGCGGGCGCGCCGCCAACTCAGTTCTTAATCATGCTTGGTGCGATTGTCACAGGTATTGTGTTTTTGATCTTATTTGAACCCTACCGTTTCCAGCGTTTGATTTCGTTTACTGACCCATGGGCAGACCCGTTGGGTGTAGGTTATCAGTTATCAAATGCATTAATGGCTTTTGGCCGTGGTGAATGGTTTGGTACAGGCTTAGGGCATAGTGTACAAAAACTATCTTATTTACCTGAAGCGCATACTGACTTTATGTTGGCAGTGCTAGGGGAAGAGTTTGGTTTCGTGGGTATTTCTATTGTTATTGGCTTGTCTTTCTTGATGCTGGCATGTTGTATCAAAATTGGTCATCGTGCTTTGAAACATCATTACCTTCGTGCAGGCTATCTAGCTTACGGTATTAGTATTATTTTCTTGCTCCAGATTTTGGTAAATGCGGGCATGAATATGGGCTTAATGCCGACGAAAGGTTTGACTTTGCCATTCATTAGTTATGGTGGTACGTCTTTAATGATGTGTGCTGCGATGATTAGCTTAATCTTAAAGATTGATGCATCAACACAAGAAGTCAACCCAGAACGAGAAGAGTCAAACTTCTAATTGAGTACTTAGAAGTTTAAAAAGCCCGATTTGATATCGGGCTTTTTTATTATTTATAGATATGTTCCGCTGAGCTCTTGCCCATGGGGAATCAAATCAACATTCCACTGTGCTACAGCTTGTTTGAGCATCAGTCTAGGTTGATCTAAATCAACGTTGGGTTGTCCCAAGGCCAGTATCGCTTTTTGAAGTAATTCAGGCGCTTTTGATAAATCGAGTGCTTGAGCTAGATTTTGTTTAGAGAGCTTTTGCCCTTGATCATTCATGGCAAGGGGAAGGTGCATATAGCTTAGTTGAGGATAACCTAGAAGCTGGCTTAACCAGATCTGACGTTCAGTGTTATCTAATAAGTCTGCACCTCGAACGACATGGGTAATACCTTGTAAATAATCATCCACGACGACCGCAAGTTGATAGTTAATAATCCCATCACGGCGCTTAAGAACAAAATCTCCAAGATCGTGTTGTAGATTGGAGCAATGATGTCCTTGTAATCGGTCATCAAAACAGATCTGCTGATCTTGAACTTTTACCCGAATCGCTTGACCTTGAAAATCAAGATTGAGATCGCGACAAGTACCTGCATAGATTGCATTTGAACCAAGCATTTTGCGGGTACATTGACATGCATAGATAAGACCTTCTTCTTTGAGTTGGTCTAATATGCTTTCATAAATGTCTAAACGATTTTTTTGAAAGATGATCTCTGCATCGGGTTCGAACTGGAAGGCTTTAAGTGATGTGAGGATATGCTCTTCACTGCCGGGATAAATACGAGGGATATCTGTATCTTCGACACGAACGAGCCATTTGCCTTGATGGGCTTTTGCATCGCAATAGCTGGCAACAGCAGTAACGAGTGATCCAAAATGCAAAGGGCCGGTTGGCGATGGCGCAAACCGACCTGAGTATGAGCAGCGATTAAGCGGAACATTGTTCCGCCGCTGCGCAAGAGAAAAGCTATGCTTTTCTGGCAGGCGTTTTAACTGCTGCGCAAGAGCCGAGTTGTGCTCGGCTGGAGAATTATCAACAGTCACAATTAACCGTTATTTTGCTTCTCTTTGATTTCTGCCAAAGTTTTGCAATCAATACATAACGTTGCAGTTGGACGTGCTTCTAAACGACGTAAGCCGATTTCAATACCACAAGTTTCACAGAAACCGTAGTCTTCATTCTTAATAGCTTCCATAGATTGTTCGATTTTACGAATTAACTTACGTTCACGGTCACGTGTACGTAATTCAATTGCAAATTCTTCTTCTTGGGTAGCACGGTCGTTTACATCTGGCAGTGCAGTTGATTCGTCTTGCATCGTATTTAAAGTACGATCAACTTCAGACATTAATTCAGCTTTCCATGCTTGCAGAATTTGTCGGAAATGCTCGAGCTGTCCTTCAGACATGTACTCTTCATTTTTCTTAGGTTGATAAGGTGCAATACCAAATAAACTTGCAGTTGTGCCTATGTCAGAAGTTTTAGGTTTCACTTTACGTGCACGTTTTGCAGAAGCTTTGTCACCTTCCACTACAACTTCTGTATGTTCATCCAAAACTTGGTTGTGGTTGTCATTCGCCATAATAGGGCATTCCTCATCATACACGTATTATCTATACGCAAAAAATATGGTGATATGCAAGTGTTTTTATAGAAAACCATCGATGGGATTTTCCCATCGGGTCGTCATCATATAGATTTTTCCTGCAAGATGATAGTCATTCCGACCCGTAAATATTTTCAAAACGTGTTTACCCCAGTCATAATTATATATAAGCATATAAGAAATAGGGCTAATAGCCTGAAATGTCAGTGTTTATATAGCCTTGAAAATTTTCAAGACGGAAGACTTCGGTTTCAAAACTACCATCGTTTTTTAGACGAATGTAACGATAGCCGGGAGCATTCTGATCGAGGGCAAAATCATTGCTAAAGGGTTTAAACTGCACACTTGTTGAGGGTGTAGAGAAAAATTCGATCCCTTGCCAAGTGTTTATTGAGTCCTGATGAACATGCCCGCAGACTAAAGCTTTTACATTTTTAAATGGAGCCAAGGTAGTAAGCAAGGCATTAGAATTTTGTAACTTGTGATGATCAATCCATTTTGACTTCATGGCAAAAGGATGGTGATGACAAGCCAGCAAAATCGGGTTATCTGCATACTCTTCAAGTAAATTCGTTAAGTTCTCTAGCTGTTCTGCTGATAGATGCCCATCAATATGACCTTTAACCGCACTATTTAATAAAATAACCCGCCAGTTTCCTAAGCAAATAACTACAGGTTCCTGATGATTCTCTTTATGCAATGGGAAATGGTCAACATTGTCATGATTACCTAAGGTCTGAAAAAAGGGCAGACCAAGCGTTTGCATATATTGAATATAACGGTTGTAGGTAATAGGCGTTGGTGCCTGAGCTAGGTCCCCAGTATGGATAATTGCATCAATTTCAGGATGTTTATTTCGTATTTGCTGAATAATGGCATGAAAGCTTTCTTCAGGATTCATACCCACAAATTCTAAGTGCGGATACTCCAATAGGTGGGTATCGGTAATTTGTATAATGACATGGTCTTTTTGTGAAAGTGTTGAGACTTGAAAAGTCACCGTCCTACCTCTTCGGGTTTATTATCGTTTTGCTGTGTTGGGCCAGCCATTGTAATGCCATAATGACAGGAGCATTTCTTAAACGTCCGCTGTCGAGTAGAGTCTGGATTTCACTATAATTAAATAAGTGTAATTGAATATTTTCCCCCTCATCATCTACGCCAAATACACCCCCTTCAGCGGGTAATTCAGTTTCGGCAACATAGAGATGAAATAACTCTGAGCAAGCACCAGCTGACGGGTAAAAGCTAAATAGATGCTCTAGATCTTGAACTTCGCAACCTGATTCTTCAAGGCTCTCTCTTCGAAGACAACTTTCTGGCGATTCATCACCATCTAACACGCCTGCAATTATTTCCAGCTGCCATGGGGATTGAGAGTCATCTAAAGCCCCAACACGGAACTGTTCAATCAGTGCAAACTGTTGTTTTTGATCATTGTAGAGTAGTACGCCAGCTGCTTCAGGCCGATGAACGAGTTCACGCTGCAATACATGAGTATATTCAGATTGATTAAATAGACGATGTCGAAGGCTGACTTTTTCAACTTGAATAAAACCACGGAATAGAGATTCACGTGATGTTACTTCGACATCTTTAGATGTATAACTTGGACGTTCAACAATACTCATGATTCGGTCAGGACGAAATCTATTTATTTCATCCTAACCGAGAATCATGGCTAGGCAAGTGTTTTTTTTGAATATTTACACTTTATGATACAGTTTTTGACCTTGCTCCTGATAAACCTCTTTCATCGCTTTGAGGCCTTCTTCAACCTCTGAATTGTTATTGGTGAGGTTGTTGGCATAGTCGCGTACATTCTGAGTGATTTTCATTGAACAGAATTTTGGACCACACATTGAGCAGAAGTGTGCAGATTTATGAGCCTCTTTTGGTAAGGTTTCATCGTGCATACTACGTGCTGTATCAGGGTCCAAACTTAAGTTGAACTGATCATCCCAACGGAACTCAAAACGTGCTTTTGATAAGGCATTATCACGTACCTGTGCACCCGGATGTCCTTTCGCAAGATCGGCGGCATGTGCTGCAAGCTTGTAGGTAATAATCCCGTCTTTAACATCTTTTTTGTTTGGTAGACCCAAATGCTCTTTCGGTGTGACATAGCAAAGCATTGCTGTGCCGTACCAACCAATCATGGCTGCACCAATTGCAGAGGTAATGTGGTCATAACCTGGAGCAATATCGGTCGTTAAAGGCCCAAGTGTATAGAATGGTGCTTCTTTACACACTTCTAGCTGAAGGTCCATGTTTTCTTTGATCATGTGCATTGGCACGTGACCAGGGCCTTCAATCATGACTTGAACATCATGTTCCCATGCACGGTGAGTCAGTTCGCCTAATGTTTTAAGTTCGCTGAACTGTGCTTCGTCATTTGCATCTTGAATACAGCCCGGACGTAAGCCATCACCTAAGCTAAATGAAACGTCATAAGCTTTCATGATTTCACAGATTTCATCGAAATGTGTGTACAAAAAGTTTTCTTCATGATGTGCTAGACACCACTGCGCCATGATTGAACCACCACGAGACACAATACCTGTTAAACGGTTTGCTGTAAGTGGTACATAGCGAAGTAATACACCTGCGTGAATGGTGAAGTAGTCAACGCCTTGTTCGGCTTGTTCAATTAGTGTGTCTTTAAAGATTTCCCATGTTAGGTCTTCTGCAACACCATCAACTTTTTCAAGTGCTTGATAAATCGGTACTGTGCCGATTGGAACAGGTGAGTTACGAATAATCCATTCACGTGTTTCATGAATGTTTTTACCTGTCGACAAGTCCATAATGGTGTCGGCACCCCAACGGGTTGCCCAAGTCATTTTTGCAACTTCTTCATCAATTGAAGAACCAAGCGCTGAGTTACCAATGTTGGCATTAATTTTAACCAAGAAATTACGGCCAATAATCATTGGCTCAAGTTCTGGATGGTTAATGTTGGCAGGAATGATCGCACGACCTTCAGCAACTTCTTGACGAACAAATTCAGGTGTAATTTCTTTTAAGTTCTTTGCACCGAAATTTTGTCCAGCATGTTGACGCATATCAACACCTTCACGCTGGCGCTGATTCTCACGAATTGCAATATATTCCATTTCAGGTGTGATAATACCTTGCTTGGCATAGTGCATTTGAGTGACATTTTTGCCAGCTTTAGCGCGGCGTGGGTTTTGAATATGAGCAAAACGAATGTCAGCGGTGCGAATGTCTTTTAAACGTTCCTGACCAAATTTTGAGGTCAAGCCAGAAAGTACGTCAGTATCGTTACGTTCTTCAATCCAGTTTTGGCGAACTGAAGGTAAACCTTTGTCTAAATCAATTTGAACATTTGGGTCGGTATAAACACCTGAAGTGTCATATACCATAACAGGAGGGTTATGTTCACCGCCAAGACCGGTAGGGGTGTCGGTTAAAGAAATTTCTCGCATTGGAACCTGAATGTCAGGGCGAGAGCCTTCAATATAAACTTTTTTAGAAGCGGGTAAGATGCGAGTTAAATCTTTTGCATCTTGTTCATGTTGTGCTGAAATTTCAGCAGAAGAAAGATTCGTTAACTGGTTCATCACATGATCCTTATGAATAACATCAACGAATCAAGCACGACCAAAAACGATGGCGGATTTATCTTTAACTAGATAAATTTAAGGCTTAAGTTTTCAGATGGCTTGATTCCTACGCAGGTCTTAACCTGATCAGGTTCAACGGTACTTGTGATCAAACTTGTGTTGCGATAACACGGAATTTACACAATCTCAGCGAGCTATTACTCGCGCTCCGTCAAGCGATTTAAAGACTAACATGTTTTAGGTTGGCTGGCATTGTCAATTTGTATCTATACAAACCGCATCCATATGGCAGTCACGATAGACTTCCGTGTTCCATGGCGAATCAAATTTTAAGAGCTGCTCAAGTTGTTCATGAGTCATCTGATAATTTGATTTTTTATCACCATTTTTATCAGTTAAATCTATTTTAAATTGCTTATTACGCTCATCGATAGGCGTAGCAATAAACTTAAGAAACAGTTGAGCAGGTTTGGCTAAACTCGACTCATTTTGTGTAGAGAGAAACCGAATTTGCTGAAGCGCATCTTTATCAAACCATGTGTTCGGCGCATATTCATCTGACACTGGCGTGTTGTCTAAGCCAAAGAAAATAAAATAACGATATTCATTAAATAGTAATTTGGCATCATTAATAAAGTGACTCTTTGGATACTTTTGAATAAACTTTTCCCAAAATAATGCGCGTTCAGTGAGCGCTTTCCATGAAATAGCCAACGCACCATCATTATAAAAAATATTTTGATTGTCTTTCGCCATACGCGTTAAGAACTCTTTTTGGTCCGCGGGTAAGGACTTAGAAAAAACGTCAACTAAATAGCTTGGCTGGCGTCGATAGGTAAACATGCCTTCACCTTGATAGAGAAGTTCAATATAGGCTTGCCCTTCATGTTGAAGTAAATATTGATCACGCGGGCTAAGTTGGTCAAAGAGTTTTTTCTGAGTTTGGATGACCTTTTTAAGGTCTTGTTTCTGTTCTAAAACGGCATAGCCAAATGCTTCAAAAGCTCTCCCTGTTTTTTCAGTGTAGTCTTGTTTTAGAAAACGTTGATACATGGCAGTTGATGCATCAATCAGCTTAAGCTGCTCATGATTTTTTAAAGAGGGAACACAGGTTTTAAGCTTTTCATTAATTTGATTTAAGTCTTCTATTTTGCTGTTTTGATTAATCGTGTGCATAGCTACCATAATTTGTAAGCAGCTACTGTCTTGTTTTTGAGTGGCCTTTTGCTCAGTTGGTTTTTGCTCTTTAGATACAGCCTGATCTTGCTCTGATGTTTTATTACATCCAGCTAAAAGTAGTGCACCGCACATACTCATTATTAGAACTTTTTTCATCATTGTACTTTTATAGAAATTAATATTGCTCAAATTATAACGCTTAAAAAGATTGCATCATTGTTAGAAATCTTTATTATTAGGTAGGTCGGTCTACTTAAGTAAAAGCTATGAATGATAAAACAGCAAGACAGAAAATTCTCGATGCAGCGGCAACTTTGTTTTATAACGATGGCATTACTGCAACTGGAATTAACTCAGTTACGGCTAAAGCAGATGTTGCGAAGATGTCGCTTTATAATAATTTTTCTTCAAAAGGTGAGCTTGTCGATGCCTACATTGCTGCACGCCATCAAGAGTGGCTTGATCTCTACCAAAAGCGTTTAGAAAAAATAAAAACAGCTAAAGAAGCCATCTTGGCCGTATTTGATGCCTATCAAGACCATGCGGAATTTGCCTACGAAAAAGGCTTTCGAGGTTGTGGTTTATTGAATGCTGCGGCTGAGTTTCCGGCCAATAGTACAGGGCGTAGTTCTGTAAGGCAGCATAAAGAAGAAGTGGAGGCTATTGTTGCTGAGCATTTAAAAAAATTAATCACAGAGTCACAGCGCGTTAACTATGTAGCCACCCAGCTTTCTTTTCTTTTAGAGGGTTCTATGGCACGAGCAGGCTTAGAAGGAAACAGTCGTCAACTTCTATTAGCAAAACAAATGGCAGAAGATATTTTAAATAGAGAATGCCCACATGATTAGCCTCATTAAAAATAGTAGTTATGGAGGCACAATTGCGATTTTGGTTGCTTCTGTTTTGTGGGGAACAACAGGTACGGCGGCAGCATTTGCACCGACTCTTGGCCCACTTGCTATTGGCGCTGTAGCGATGGGTGGTGGAGGTCTTTTACAAGCTTTGGTTGCATCACGAGCGATACGTGAAAACCGACAATTTATAAGAGAAAATCTTTCAATACTGCTTTTAGGCATAGCGGCGGTGGGTATTTATCCCTTGGCTTTTTATTCTTCAATGTATTATGCAGGCATTACGATTGGCACCGTGGTTTCAATTGGTACTGCTCCACTAATCGCAGCAATTTTAGAGCGATTCTTTGATCGCAAAGCTTTATCGGCTATCTGGTTTCTAAGTTTTGTGTGCGGTGTGCTTGGTGTAAGTATGTTGTCGGTGGGGGAAAGTCATGCGGTTCAAGAGAGTACAAATCAATGGAATAAATTTTTCGGTATTTTTCTTGGGCTGGTCGCTGCTACAACTTATTCGCTTTATTCATGGGCCGCGAAAAGATTAATAGATCGGGGTGTTGCTGCTAAAGCTGCAATGGGCATGATTATGGGCGGTGGAGCGGTTATTTTGCTTCCTACTTTGTTGATTACAGGTGGAGGGTTACTACAAAGCTCAACCAATCTACTTGTGGCTGGCTATATGATGCTAATTCCTATGTTTTTGGGTTATTTGCTTTTTGGATTTGGTCTAAAAACAGTAAATGCCAGCAAAGCGACCACCCTAACTTTATTTGAACCTTTAGTGGCTGCGATTTTTGCGATTGTTTTGGTTGGCGAGCATGTTTCATGGGTGGGTTGGATTGGCATGTTTTTGATTTTTATTTGTATTTTAATCTTGTCAAAAACTAAGAGCGCTTAAAAAACTAAAACTTTTAATGGCTTGAGTTTGATTTGAATTTTTCTTAGTCTTAAAGGCAAGTTTTATCGTTGATTTGAACAATGAAAATAAAATTAATGGTCGCTGTTGGCCTTTGGAGTTTTGCATCTTCGAGTTTTGCTCTAGATTTAGTTGAAGCTTATGAGCGCGCAAAACAAAATGACCCGACGTGGCAAGCCAATCAACAACAATATGAAGCAGATCAACTGAACTTAGGCTTAGCAACAGGGGCATTATTACCCACTGTCACATTGTCTGGAAATATTACCCGTAATCGGCAAACTGTAAAACGTTCAAATTTTCCGGGTGTTGATCAAGAAGGGCTTTCTGATGCTTTGGTGAGTAATACCTCAACGACTCGGCAAGCGACCTTAACAGCACGTCAGCCATTATTTCGAATGGATGCTTGGGAAGGTTATAAGCAAGTTAAAACTTCGGTTGCCTTAAGTGAAATTACCTTAAGACTGCAAAAACAAGATCATGTTTTAAATGTGGCAGAAGCCTATTTTAATGTGTTGCGTCAGCAGGCATTGAGTGTTGCATACTTACAAGAAGAAAAGGCTTTGCTTGAACAGCTCAATATGATGAATGCCAAACTCAAAGAAGGGTTGGTGGCACGTAGTGATGTAAGTGAAGCAAATGCCCAATATCAAAATGCCAGAGCCAATCGTATTTCAACCAATGTTCAATTACTTTTAGCCCAAGAGCAGCTTTCTGAATATATTGGTTCTTATCAAGATAAACTCGCTGTACTGCGAAGTGATTTTAGTTTTCAAAAGCCTTATCCAGCAGAACTTAATGACTGGCTTTCTTTGGCGCAGCAAAAAAACTTAAAGATCCAGCAAGCCCGTTTACAGCAAAAATATAGTGAAGATCAGCGCCGTGTCGAAAAGGCAGCGCTTTATCCTCAAATAGATGCCGTAGCAAGTTATGGCTATACCAAACAAACACCAGAGACACTCATTTCGACTGACGGAAAATTTGATCAGGTCGGGGTAGAAATGAACTGGAATCTATTTAATGGTGGACGGACCCGAACATCAATTAAAAAAGCCACTGTAGAAGTCAGTAAAGCGCAGGCACAACTTGATGCAGCCATTCGCCGTGCCAATGTCGATGTGAAAAGTGCGTTTATGCAGGTAGACACAGATCAAGCCAAACTTGAAGCAAGAAAGGCTGCAATGGATTCATCTTCTTTAGTTTCTCAAGCTTCAAAAGCGAGTTATAACGAAGGCTTGAAAAGTATGGTTGATGTTTTATTGGCGCAGCGTAATGCTTTTTCTGCAAAACAGGATTATCTTAATGCTCAGTATGACTATTTATTGAATGTGCTTCGTTTAAAAGCTGCGGTAGGCCAGTTAGGTGAAAAAGATCTGGTTGAGCTTAATAGCTGGTTAACTTATCAGTAATTAAATGCTTTTATCTGAAATTTAATTTTGTCATAAAAACTTAATGATTGCTGTGTTTTAATGCTCAATCATTTTATTCCCGCGCCATCATGTTGGAGGCTTCCCTTGAGTCCGAGTAATCCGGTGTTAAGCCATCATATTTCTTCTCAATTTAATGAAGATTTGCAAGATGTAAACACAAAGTTTATGACCATGGGTGGCTTGGTCGAACAGCAGGTTGCAAATGCAATCCATTCTTTACTTGATACCGACGCAAATTTAGCGATTGATGTTCAATTTAAAGATAATACAGTCAATCAATATGAACGTGATATTGATGAAGGCTTAACGTTGATTTTGGCGCGTCGTCATCCGGCAGCGATTGACTTGCGTATGGTTATTGCCATGAGCAAAGCCAATACTGACCTTGAGCGTATTGGTGATGAAGCTGCAAAAATTGCCCGTATTGCACAAAATCTGTGTGAAGAGGGCGGGTCACCGCGTGGCTACATGGAAACACGTCATATTGGTAACCAAGTTCGTGTCATGATTCATGATGCACTTGACGCTTTTGCACGTTTAGATGCAGATCAAGCTTTACGTGTACTTTTAGCTGATGCTGACATCGACCGTGAATATCAATCAGCAACACGTACATTAATGACCTATATGATTGAAGACCCGCGCCATATTGCTCGTGTGATTAATGTCATGTGGGTTTTACGTTCATTAGAGCGTATTGGCGATCATGCACGTAACATTGCTGAGCAAGTGATTTATATGGCGAAAGGCTTTGATGCTCGTCATACCAAAATTGAAGAAATTGAAGCCAAAGTCCACGAAAAGTAATCTTGAGCTGAAATATTTAAAGGCCTTGTTTAAAACAAGGCTTTTTTGTTTTTTAAAAAATAATAGATAAAAAAATGTCCCGAACTTTGGGGGGAAGTTCAGGACAGAAAATCAAGTGCATAAACACGACAGGGATCGTGTTCTTCTTGCTATAGAGTGATATTAAGTTCTTCGCTTTTTGATGTCATGTAGAGTCCTGTGCGCTCTATGTAAGGCTTTTTATGTTTGTGTAAGTTTCACGTAAAAAAAGGCAGATCTATGTATATAGACCCGCCTTTTTAATGATGAGTAAGCTAAAAAAAACCGATTATTCTGGTTTCCAGCCTTCAGCTTTTTCTACGCTTTCATCATTATTGAAGAATTTCTCACGTTGTTCTTCCAGAAACTTTTTAGCTTCTGGTTCAAACACGTTTAAACGCTTTTCATTAATGAGCGTAGTTTGATGCTGTAACCATTCTTGCCATGCTTGTTTAGAAACATTTTCAAAAAAATCTTGGCCTTTAGCACCTGGGAAAGGAGCGAAGTCTAAACCTTCCATTTCCTTTTGATATTTACGGCAAAATACTTGGCGACTCATGTTTTATCCTTAAGCGTATAACTGTTCTAAACGTGTATGGGCACGCGCAATTGCAGCTTCAACCTGTTTTGGAGAAGTTCCACCAATATGATCACGAGCATTTACAGAAGCTTCTAGAGTTAAGGCTTTGTCAAACACATCTGCTGTAATTAAGTCAGAGAATTGCTGTAATTGCTCAAGTGTGAGTTCAGATAAGTCTTTTTCTTCCGCAACACCTAATGCAACAGCTTTACCTACAATTTCATGCGCATCACGGAACGCAACGCCTTTTTTCACTAAGTAGTCAGCAAGGTCAGTTGCAGTTGAGAATCCACGAAGAGCAGCTTCACGCATGATTTCAATATTTGGAACCAATGCAGGAATCATGTCTGCAAATGCCATGAGTGAACCACGAACCGTATCGATTGCATCAAATAAAGGTTCTTTGTCTTCTTGGTTATCTTTGTTGTATGCCAATGGTTGACCTTTCATGAGCGTAAGTAAGCTAATTAAGTCACCAAATACACGGCCAGATTTACCACGAATAAGTTCTGGAACATCTGGGTTTTTCTTCTGTGGCATGATTGAAGAACCAGTACAGAAGCGATCAGGAATATTCACAAATTTGAACTGTGCAGAAGTCCAAAGAATCAGTTCTTCTGACATACGTGATAAATGCATCATGATGAGTGCAGCCGCCGCATTAAATTCGATGGCAAAGTCACGATCAGATACAGCATCAAGCGAGTTTTCAGATACAGCTTCAAACCCTAGAAGTTCTGCTGTGTATGCGCGGTCAATTGGATAAGTTGTACCAGCAAGAGCGGCAGAACCAAGTGGCATACGATTAACACGTTTACGGCAGTCTTGAAGTCGTTCAGTGTCACGTACTAACATTTCAAACCATGCTAACAAGTGATGACCAAAAGTCACAGGCTGAGCAGTTTGTAGGTGGGTAAAGCCTGGCATAATTGTATTTACATTTTTGGCAGCCAAGCCTAACAAGCCTTTTTGTAAACGTTCTAATAATTTTAAAATATCATCAATTTCGTCGCGCAGGTAAAGACGAATATCAGTTGCAACCTGATCGTTACGGCTACGGCCTGTGTGTAATTTTTTACCTGTAATGCCAATACGTTGAGTCAAACGTGATTCAATGTTCATGTGAACATCTTCAAGATCGATGCGCCACTCAAAGTTTCCAGCCTCAATTTCTGAGCGAATGGTGCTTAAACCTTCAATAATGTCATCGCGTTCTGCTTCTGTGAGTACGCCAACTTTCGCAAGCATGGTAGCATGCGCAATCGAACCAGCGATGTCTTGCTTATAAAAACGTTGGTCAAACTGAACAGAGGCGGTAAATTCGGCTACAAAAGCGTCCGTCGCTTCAGAAAAACGACCACCCCACATACCTGAGGTTTGGTCTGGGGTTACTGAATTAGGGGGATTTGAAGATGTGGTCATGGTGGCTCAGTAAAATAAAAAAGAGTATATCACTTGCCGAAGCTCAACAAACAAAGTTGTTTCCTACAGCATACCGAAATCAAAATTCCTCCTATTTTTTTACGAAAAGCGGGCGTTGGCAACACTTATTCGAATTAATTATCGCAAGTAATGTTTTGGCACTGGTTTTGGCATTGGCTGAAGCACAGTCTTGGCAAGCCTTAAGGGGAGGAAGGCTTTTTCAATACATCGTTTTTATTAACTGGGTAATATTGTCCTTTTTTGCATTGGTTGAACGCTTTCAAGGTTTTTTTAGCAGCTTGCGTCAAGAATTTGCTTTGGCTATTGGTTTTGTCATGCTGCAAAGTATTGTTGTTTTGACCACTTTAATGAGTAATTTTTTTCAGTTTGGTCTTTTAAATAAACATGCTTCTTTAACGCAGGGCTGGAGTGTTTATTTTACCAATGTACCTTTATATCTAAGCTATGGAATATTACTCGGGGCTTTCTGCTTACGTTATTTATATGTCAGGGAACAATGGTTGCATCAGCAATATGCCGAGTTAAATGCCCGTATTCAGGCCATGCAAGCACGAATTCATCCTCACTTCTTATTTAATAGTCTAAATAATGTGGTGAGTTTAATTGCGATAGATCCAGATAAAGCAGAAAGCATGCTCATTAGTTTGTCGCGGTTATTTCGCGCGAGTTTCCAAGAATTAAAATTGGTGAGTCTGCATGAAGAAATCGAGCTGAGTAAACAATATTTAATGATTGAACAGGTCCGTTTGGGAGAACGTTTAAAAGTAGATTGGAAGATTGAGCTTTCATCTGTGCAATTAAAACAGATCACTATTCCTTTATTGACATTACAACCGTTGTTAGAGAATAGTATTTTTCATGGGGTAGAACCAATGATAGGTAAAGCAACCATAGGGGTATTGGTTGAAATATTGCAAAATCAGGTCAGTATAGTCATTACCAACCCATATACAGACGATACAATAAATTCACGGAAAGGGCATGGAATCGCTCTTGAAAATGTTAAGCAGCGCTTGAAAGCGTATTATGGGAACACCGTTAGGTTTCAGGTTTATAAAGGTGAAGCTTTATATACCACTATTATGAGCTATCAATATCAAACAAAATAATAAGTCAGTCAGAGTTAACCATAAAAAAATGGACCAAGTTAACGGTGACAAGGAGGATGAATGAAGGTGCTAATTTGTGATGATGAACCACTTGCAGTGGAGCGTTTATCACGTTTAGTTTCAAAGATGGGACATGAGGTTGTATCAACGGCTCATCATGGACAGGAGGCCTTGGAACAGGCACGGCTTCATCAACCGGATGTAATCTTGCTTGATATTCAAATGCCAGGTATGAATGGGCTTGTCTGTGCGGAACAGTTAAGTCAGCTCAATCCTCGACCTGCAATTGTATTTTGTACCGCCTACGATCAGCATGCATTGGAAGCTTTTAAAGCTCAGGCTCAAGCATATCTTCTTAAACCGATTGATCCGGTTGAACTTGAGCAAGCTTTAAACCAGCTAACCCAACTTACTCAAGCACAGCTCAATGCATTACCGAATTCTGAGCTTTTACAAGATTTAAAAACACAGCGTCATCAAATTGCTGCAAAAACCTATCGTGGTGTTGAGCTAATTCCTGTTGAAAATATCTATTACTTTTTAGCAGATCAGAAATATGTCACTGTGAGACATAAAAATGGCAGTGTATTAATAGATGAAACATTAAAAGAGCTTGAAACCGAATTCGCAGATCAGTTTATTCGTATTCATCGAAATGCGTTGGTTGCAGTCGCATATTTAGATGGGTTGGAGCTGATCAGTTCAGGGCAATATCAGGTTAGATTACGCGGTCTTGATGAAAGACTTTCAGTGAGCCGTCGACATTTGTCTACGCTTAGAGAGCGAATTCATCAGCTCTAAATTTAAAAGAGTTATCTTGGACTTGCGAGATTTTACTTGCAATTTTAAGGGATCAAGTTAAGTTTAGGGTGTATTGTTTGACCAGCCCATGCTTGAATTTATGAAAACCTTGAAAATTGCTACACGACAAAGCCCACTTGCTCTTTGGCAGGCAGAACATATTCGTGCCCGTTTAGAGGAGCTTCACCCTGATTTAACGGTGGAATTGGTTAAGTTTGTCACGCAGGGCGATAAAATTTTAGATACGCCTTTAGCAAAAATTGGGGGCAAAGGGCTGTTTGTTAAAGAGTTGGAAGCAGCACTTTTAGATGGGCGTGCGGACTTAGCTGTACATTCAATGAAAGATGTCCCAATGGCTTTGCCTGAAGGTTTAACTTTAGCAGTAATTTGTGAGCGTGAAGATCCGTTAGATGCTTTTGTTTCAAATCAGTTTGAAAAATTCGCTGATTTACCACAAGGTGCAAAAGTCGGTACATCAAGCTTGCGTCGAAAATCTCAGATTTTAAAACAACGTCCTGATTTGCAAATTATTGACTTGCGTGGAAATGTTGGCACACGTTTGGCAAAGCTAGATGAAGGTCAATACGATGCGATTATTCTGGCCAGTGCCGGTTTGAAGCGTTTAGGTTTGTCAGAACGTATCCGTCATTGTTTAACACCAGATGTTAGTTTGCCTGCTGTGGGACAAGGTGCATTGGGTTTAGAGTGCCGTGCAGCTGACCAAGATGTATTGACTTTAATTCAGCCACTTCTACACCCAGAGACAGATGTATGTGTACGTGCTGAACGTGCATTTAATGCCTATCTTGAAGGTGGTTGTCAGGTCCCAATTGCAGGTTATGCAACACTACAAAATGGAAAAATCCATATTGAAGGGCGTGTCGGAAGCCCTGATGGACAAACATTATTGCGTGCTGAACTGACAGATGAAGCCAGCAATGCTCATCAATTGGGCGAAAACCTTGCTCGAAACTTACTTGATCAAGGTGCGGGCGAGCTATTAAAGGCCCTCTACTAAACCATGTTGTTTATTAATACTCGACCTGATTCGCGTGCAGCTGAATTAACAGAAGCTTTGCAAAATGAAGGTTATCAGGTTGAGTCTTTACCTCTTTTAGAGCTCGTTGCTAAGCCCTTTTCCGAACACTTACTCCAGCTTTACCAACAATTAATTAGGGCGCAAGCTATTGTGGTCGTCAGCCCAACCGCTGTTAAAGTGGGTATGGAGTATTTAGTAAAAAGCGGTTTAAAAATTAGCGACTTAAAACATATTCAGTGGATTGCGGTAGGGCAAGCAACAGCCAATTGTCTAAACGAATATGGAATAGAAGCACATATCCCAGATGTTGAAACTTCTGAGGGGATGTTGAACCTACCTATTCTGCACAATATGCAACAGACGGGTAGTGTGGCTTTTTGGCGGGGAGAAGGTGGACGCCAATTTATGATGGAGACCTTGCAACAACAAGGAATTCAGATTTTAAATTTTGTTCTATATCATCGGCAGTGCCCAGAAGCTTCATATTCTACATTCAAACATCTGACACAGAATTCAAATTATAATTTAAATAAATGGCTCGTCTTAATCACCAGTGAAGCGAGCTGGAAATATTGGTTAGAGCTTTGTTCAAAAAATAATGTACAACCTGATGGTGTATATCTGGTTTTAGGACCTCGTCTTTTTCAAATTGTTAAAGAGTATCGCGATCAGCAACAGGCTCATTTTCACATTATTCAACTTGAAAATTTATCGCCTTCGGGGATGATTCATCACATTCAGGCATTATAAGGATTCGTATGAGAAAACTTGTTTCTATCATCATTTTACTGGGCGTAGCTTGGTTGGCTAAGCTCAGTTACGATATGTGGCAAATTTCTCGTACTGTTCCCGAGCTTAAACAAAGTCTGCTGCAATCAGAACAGCACTATGCCAATTTAAATGATCAATTGGTTGCTTTACAGCGACAGTTGCAGAATCAACCCGTAAGTACAGGGAATAAAACGAGTTCAGTAGCTCAACCAGATGCTCCACCGACAGGTATTGCACCTACAGTTTTAATTAAACAAAAGTTAGATTTAATTCAATTTGCGATTGATCAGCAGCAGTTGATTTATGCAGTTGATCAATTAAATCAGTTACAGCAATCGCTTGTACACTATGAAATTGCTCCTGCATTGCAGCATAGCTTGAATCAATCGCTCGAGCAGGATAAGCAGGCAGTTCAACAGTTTACTTTGGCTCAAAATCAACGCCATCAATTAATCGATGATTTATTACAGAACATTGATAAGAATATTCAACAAGCCTTAAGCCAGCCTAAACTTGAAATGGATCAATCCGAGACTGTGTCTTGGTGGAAAAAGTGGTTCCGTATAGAAAAGGTAGAAACGCCGTCTATTAATTTAATGAGTCGAAGCGTTGTGCTTAAAGAAGTGCAATTAAGATTGTTAATTGCCGAACAGGCACTCAATCAAGGAAAAATGACTGAGTATCAAAATGAGTTGCAATCTGTGATGCAAAAGTTAGATGAAATGCCTGATGCAACCAGTCAGCAGTTAAAAAAACGTATTGCTAAAGTGGCACATTTATCTGTGGTGCCAGTTCCTAAACTCTCTACACTTGGGCTAATCGGCTCATAAGGAGGATATATGAAACACCTCCTGTGGGTTTATTTCGTCATCAGCTTAATACTTTTCGCAGCCTTAGCTTTATTGAGTTATGGCTATGGAATGGGGTATGTCTATATTTACTGGCGACAATTGCAGCTGCAAACAAATGTCTGGGGATTAACTCTTACTTTTGTAGTGATGAGTTTTATTGCTCAACTCTTATGGCTGTGGATTAAACGTTATTCATCTCGTGAACAAAGAAAAAGTGAAAACATCTTCCAATTTAAAAACCTTCATCCTTATGAACAATTAGGTATCGTTTGGTTGTTAGAAGCGGCCGAAGATCAACGTGTATTTATTGAACGTGTTTTTACTCAATCAGGGCTTTTAAAAAATATTATTGATGCCAAGTTTCTGGTTTTAAGTGGGGACTATCCAAAAGCATTGGCTGCTCTCGATCAATCACCACCGATGGCATTTGAATTGGCAGAGTTACAACGAATTGAAATCTTTTTAGCCGAAAATGAAGCCGATCGTGCATTAACTCATCTCGAGTTTTTATACCAACATCAGTTATCACCGTGGTTACAAGAAATAGAAACTGCTTACCAGCAAAGATTAACGGCTTTATGGGGGCAATTAGCGCTGCAACATCCATGGGTATATTTACGTTCTATGAAATACGGTTTGCTAGATGCAGAACACCGTGATTTATGGTTACAGCAGCTTCTTCAGCAATTTGACCAAGCGTCTATCGATGACTTACATGCCTTGCAGCAACGTTATTTGGATTTAGAGTCTGAAATACAAACTCGACCTTATAGCAGTAAGTTGTTATGGCTAAAACTATTAGCACGTATGCCAGATATGAGCATGCAGCATGCGGCCTTAACACTACATTTGTTAAAAGAGCAGTTTGACCCAGAAGTGTTTTATCTATGGTTTCAGCAGCAGTTGCTTAAACAAATTCCAGACTATGCCGATGTTGAAGAAAAAATTATTCAATTTGAAAATCAATATATGAATTTGCCAGTTTTAACCTTTGCAAAATGGCATATCTATATAGCAACTGGACGTCAAACAGAAGCTGAAACATTATTATCATTATATCCAGATAATATTTTAATGAGCTATTTACGTATTAAGTCTACGCTTAAAGAAGATGACGTGTTAATCAAACAGTTAAATCTAATCTTTGAAAATGATGCAAATTTTTTAAAGTTTAAAATATGAGGTAAAAATGAAAGAACTGTCTGTCTACCCAGTAATATATGAACAGAAAGTAGCGTGGGGAGATATGGATGCTTTTGGTCATGTCAATAATGTACAGTATTATCGATATATTGAAAGCTCACGTATTTTATATATGGAAGCAATCAATATATTAACCCCACATTTATATACCGTTGTTGCTTCAAGTCAGTGTAAATATTTAAAGCCTGTTTTTTATCCTGACGTATTGAAAGTTGGTGTTCGCGTGGAAGAGCTCCGTAATAGCGCATTCCGTATGGCTTATATATTGTGGAGTGAAACCCAACAACAAATAGTCGCTACTGGTGAAGCTGTTATGGTATGCGTAGATAAATTAACAGAACGAAAATGTGAAATACCACAGGAAATAAAACAAAAAATTATTGAGCTAGAAAAATCAGTTGGGCATGACTTAATACATTTATCTTAAATAAATATTAATAAAATATATTTCATTTATAATTGGTAATGTAATTAAAAGGTAATTTTTTTGATTATTCTGATGAACACGGCTTTCAAACTATTGCTTATTGAATAGATTATAAATAATATTGGTCTTGATTTTATGTTTTTAAATTTTGTCTGTATTATTTTGAATTGTCTGTAAGACTGGAGTATTTATTAATGAAACCGGATATCAGTGAATTATCTGTTGAAGAGTTAAAACGCTTACAAGAAGAAGCAGAAGCTTTAATTGCAAGTAAAAAAGATCAAGCAATCGAAGATGCTTATAATCAAATTATCGAGATTGCTGAAAATGTAGGTTTCAGTGTTGAACAACTTCTTGAGTTTGGTGCTCAAAAACGTAAGAAAACAACTCGTAAATCTGTTGAGCCTCGTTACCGCAACAAAAACAATGGTGAAGAGACTTGGACTGGTCGCGGTAAACAACCACGCTGGTTAGTTGCTGAAATTGAAAAAGGCGCAAAACTTGAAGATTTCTTAATCTAATCAAATTTCCGTTTTTAAAAGCCAAGCAAATTTGCTTGGCTTTTTTATTGATAAAAATATCTCAAAATTTTGCTATAAATATTATTTAAAAAATTGAGTGTTTAAATTGCTCTTTAAATGAATTGTTGAGATCAAATGTGCATTTACTTCATTGAGCGCCAAGTTTTCATGATTTTGTCATACGTTCAACTTATAGTCTCAATACCGAAGCCAAGCCCGATTGCTTGGTTTTTTTATATGAAGTGAATTGGCGATGTTGAAAAAGTATGCATAATGTCAGACTAGGGAGCTACTCTCAAAATAAGGACGATAATTTGCATGTTGGTAAGGCTGAATGAAGAAAAAGTCTAAGCAATGGAAGTGGTGGTTTTTTGCCCTCATTGCATTTTTAATTTTTATTATTTTACAGATCCCGGCGACTTGGCTTATTTCTAAATTTTCAAAGAATAATCAAACTCTACACAATGTAAGTGGAAATATCTGGCAAGGCCAAGCAGATTGGCGGCGTGGTACTTTGAGAGGTTCGATTCATTGGAAAACTAGACCTCTTGACCTGTTTTTATTAAGGTTCGCTGCTGATGTAGATATCCATAGTGGTAATACCCAATTAGCTGGGGTAATGGGCTATGGTGTGGGGAAAAAAGTAATTGTAAAGGCTATGAATGGTCAAATTGCGCCTGAAACATTAAAACAAATTGTGAATTGGCAATGGCCTACGAACAGCATTCAACTGAAAGATATTGAGTTTAATTATAAGAAAGAGCAGGGTTTCGCCGCAGTTGATGGTCAATTACATTGGGGTGGCGGTGCTTTAATTTATAATATTGGTGATCGTCAAGACCGTATGAATATGCCTTCTTTAAATGGCCAATTAACGGATCAAAATGGTCAATTACAAGTTGATATACGTGATCAACGCAGTCAAAAAATGGCGAATCTCTTATTAGATGCCAACATGATGCTTGATGTGCAGCTCACCCAAAGATTATTACTTAATATTCCATCTTATGATGGAAAAGCTGGTTTGGATACGTTTGTCATTAGTTCTCGTCAACCCTTAATACAAGGGGGTAACTAATGAAAGTATGGATTGAGAAATTACAGCAATTACAGTGGCAAAAATTAGATCGGTTAAGTGTAGTTGTATTTGCCTTTTTAATTTTATGGTTGTGTTGGAAATTAGCTTCATTATTTTGGTGGGTAATTGCCCCTCCTCAAATGATGCAGTTTGATCGAGTCGAGTTAGGATCACAGCAGCCGCAAATTCCTAACATTAGTACTTTTTCGCTTTTTAATGAACCTTCAGCCAATGCAGCTCAGGAAAATGTCAACCTAGAATTACAAGGCGTAATGGTGGGCTATCCGAACCGTTTTTCTTCGGCTGTTATTAAGCTAGATAATATTGCTGACCGATATCGTGTAGGAGAAACAATAGGTTCTACCTCTTATCAGTTAGCAGAAGTTTATTGGGATCACGTGATATTGCGTCAAGGTAATGGAAGTACTCGTGAACTCCAATTTAAAGGTTTGCCAAACGGTTTATATCAACCTATGACGCCAGATGCTCCACAGCCAAATGCTACGGCGCCTCAGTCATCGGCACCTGTTAATACGACTCAAGAGGCGTTAGGACAGGCTATTCAGCAAATGCAAGGCAACCGTGAACAATATCTGCGTGATATGGGCGTTAGTGGGAACTCTGGTGAAGGTTTTGAAGTTACAGAACGTACACCCACTGCGCTTCGAAATAAGTTAGGTTTAAGGCCGGGTGATCGGATTGTTTCTTTAAACGGTCAAACGGTTGGGCAGGGACAAACGGATGTGCAGTTACTTGAACAGGCTCGCCGAGCTGGGCAAGTGAAAATAGAAATAAAACGTGGTGATCAAGTGATGACCATACAACAAAATTTTTAGTGATAACACGTCACCATAAGAGTTAGGAATTATCGCAAGTTATGGCTTTATTGAATCATCAACGTCCACTTTGGGCATTACTTGCAGCAGCCCCATTGATTGCGACAGTGAGCAGCAGCGTCTATGCCCAAACATGGAAGATCAATTTACGTGATGCTGACTTAACTGCTTTTATTAATGAAGTGGCAGACATTACGGGTAAAAACTTTGCAGTAGATCCACGAGTGCGTGGTAACGTCACAGTAATATCGAATAAACCCCTTAATAAAAATGAAGTTTATGACCTATTCCTTGGGGTCTTAAATGTGAATGGGGTAGTGGCAATTCCTTCGGGTAACACCATTAAGCTGGTTCCAGATAGCAATGTTAAAAATTCGGGAATTCCTTACGATTCGCGAAATAAATTGCGTGGTGATCAGATTGTTACCCGAGTCATTTGGCTTGAAAATACCAATCCTAATGATTTAATTCCAGCACTTCGTCCATTAATGCCGCAATTTGCACATATGGCTGCAATTGCAGGGACTAATGCACTGATTGTTTCGGACCGTGCGGCAAATATTTATCAACTTGAAAATATTATTCGTAATTTAGATGGTACTGGCCAGAATGATATTGAGGCAATAGGCCTCCAATCGAGCCAAGCGGAAGAAATTATTACTCAACTTGAGGCGATGAGTGCTACGGGAGCATCTAAAGATTTTAATGGTGCACGTATCCGTATTATTGCAGACAATCGAACCAATCGTATTTTAGTTAAGGGCGATCCTGAAACGCGTAAGCGCATTCGCCACATGATTGAAATGCTGGATGTGCCTTCGGCTGATCGCTTGGGGGGCTTAAAAGTTTTTCGCTTGAAATATGCAAGTGCAAAAAATTTATCTGAAATTTTACAAGGTCTTGTAACAGGACAGGCCGTTTCTTCGTCAAATAGTAATAACAGTTCTTCTAATTCATCGAATCCGATCAATAATTTGATGGGTAATAACCAGAATTCTAGTTCAAATACCTCTGGTTCAAATGGTAGCTCAATTTCTACGCCATCTATTAATCTAAATGGTAATTCGAACAATAATAATCAGAACAGTATCTCTAGCTTTAGCCAAAATGGTGTGAGTATTATTGCGGATAATGCCCAAAACTCGTTAGTGGTTAAGGCAGATCCTCAATTAATGCGCGAAATTGAATCTGCTATTCAGCAGCTTGATGTGCGTCGTCAGCAAGTTCTGATTGAAGCTGCAATTATCGAAGTGTCAGGAGATGATGCAGATCAACTTGGTATTCAATGGGCGCTGGGTGATTTATCTAGTGGGATTGGTTTACTTAGCTTTAGTAATGTAGGGGCTAGTTTATCTTCTATTGCTGCTGGTTATTTATCGGGTGGTTCGGCTGGGGCTGCATCAGCTATTGCTGGTGGCGCTAATAAAGGTAATGGGGCAACCTTGGCTCTGGGTAATTTTGAGAATTCTCGTAAGGCTTATGGTGCATTAATTCAAGCACTTAAAACTAATACCAAATCAAATTTGCTTTCGACACCATCCATTGTGACGATGGATAATGAAGAGGCGTATATTGTTGTTGGTCAGAACGTTCCCTTTGTAACAGGATCGGTCACTACAAACAGTACAGGTATTAATCCATACACCACGGTTGAACGTAAAGATGTCGGTGTGACATTAAAAGTCGTTCCACATATCGGTGAAGGCGGTACAGTTCGTCTGGAAGTAGAACAAGAAGTCTCTGCTGTTCAAGACAGTCGTGGACAAGCGGCTGACTTGGTGACAAGTAAACGTGCCATTAAAACTGCTGTTTTGGCTGAGCATGGACAGACAGTAGTGCTTGGTGGTTTGGTGTCGGATGACACGTCACTTTCAAGACAAGGTATACCTGGATTAAGTAGTATTCCCTATGTTGGTCGATTGTTCCGCTCAGATAATAGAAGTAATGTAAAACGTAACCTTCTTGTTTTTATCCACCCAACAATTGTGGGTGATGCAAATGATGTGCGCCGTTTGTCTCAGCAGCGCTATAGCCAGCTTTATAGCTTGCAATTGGCTATGGATAAAAACGGCAATTTTGCAAAACTGCCTGAGCAAGTTGATGATGTATATAATCAAAAGATGACACCACCTAGTATTGCCTCTCAGCCGAAAAACTATCAACAGGTTCCTTCAGGTGGAAAAACCTCGACGGTAACTACACCTGTAGCTGTAGAGCCAGCAGTGCAAAAGCAAACTTTACAGTTACCTGATCCTGAAGTTAATCGTACTAAAAATACAGTAACAACAACGACACTGCGCCCAAGCACAGCACAGTAGTAGCATGTTATGATTGATAAAAAAGTGAATAGGACATACGCATGACTTGGAAACTACAAGCAATTACTGGTGAAATTACTGGCCAAGAAATTAATGTTGATCGTGATATGTTGGTAGGGCGTCATCAAGATGCCGATGTATTGTTGCAAGCTGCTGAAATTTCACGTCGCCATGCTGCATTGCTTCTAAAAGATCAAGCGCTATGGGTGCAAGACCTTAATTCATCGAATGGCACATTTGTAAACGATATTCGTATTGAGCAAGAAAAGCAGTTGCATGATGGTGATATTGTTCAGTTTGCTAGTTTTAAATTTTCTGTATTGGCTCCTGCACAGAAAATCACGGAATTACCCGAAATTGAAGCCGAACCTGTAAATACGATATCCTCTCCAGATTTAAGCGATCAAGGAATGCCGAGCCTTGCAGAGCGTGCCGCAGAAGTAGAAGTTCGTCGCGATGGTATGCCGCAGAATATTTCTATTCCAAAACCTGCACCTATTCCAGAGGGTGTAGAAGTTAATGCACAACAGCAAACACCTATCGCTTTTGATGAACCGGTTTCTCGTGTTGCTGAAGAAAAAGAGCAACAAAAGAATGCCTCAGTTGGTTTAATCACTATTATTATTTTAGTAATTTTAGCTGTATTGGCATGGTTATTCTTTAAATAATCCGTTGCTGCTTTTACAATCAAGGCATGCTAAACGCATGCCTTTTTAATTTTGAGTAGAAAAAAGATGTCTGTTGCACAACTAAGTAAGCGCGATTTAATTTTATTTGATCTAGATGGGACGTTGGTTGATTCTGCTGCTGATTTGTATCGGTCTATGAATTTAAGTTTAGAGGCGCTAAGTTGGCCATTGGTAACAGAAGTTCAAATACGAGAATGGGTGGGTAAAGGAGCTTCAAAACTCTGTGAAAGTGTTCTGCTTCATATTTTTGGAAAATTAGATCCTGAACAGCACAAAGTCTTATTACAAAAATTTATTGATATATATAGTGTAGAACTCTGTGTAAATACTCAAATTTATCCTGGTGTAACCGAGTTTTTAAAACATTGTAAAACTTTGAATATACAAATGGCATGCGTTACCAATAAGCCTGTACAACTTGCCCAAGGTTTACTTGATGCTTTACAGCTCTCTCCATATTTTCAAGTCGTACTTGGTGGGGATAGCTTACCAGAGAGAAAGCCTCATCCATTGCCATTATTGCATTGCATGCAAAGCCTAAAAATATCTGCTTCACAATCATTAATGATTGGCGATTCAAGTAATGATATTGAGGCTGCGCGTCGTGCTGGAATTGATTGTATTGTGGTTAGCTATGGCTATAATCATGGAGAAAATATCTATGATTGCCAACCTCAGCAAGTTGTTGATAGTCTTGCTGAGTTAATTATCTAATGAATGAAATGGAGATCAGAATGAATAAGCGTATGGTTTTTCGATGGCGTGTCTAAACCGAATCTAGAAAAACACACTTTTAAATCGAAACCATATTAGAGAAAATTCATGACAACATTAGCGCAATTCGAGCAACTTAAGGCTGCTGGTTACAACACGATTCCAGTTTATCGCCAACGCCTAGCAGACACAGAAACTCCTTTATCTGTTTTTGCTCGTTTTAAAGACCACACCCAAGCTTATTTATTTGAGTCAGTCGAAGGTGGCGAAAATTGGGCGCGCTATTCTATGATTGGTTTAGGTGAGTCGACAGTTTTCTCATGTAATGCAGGTGTTCTGTCTATACAACATGCTGATGGCTCAATTACTCAACAAGATTGCCAAGACCCATTTCAGTATATTCGTGAATTTCAGAAGCAATTTAAAGTGCCATCTGCTGAGCTCTTGCCAAACTTACCGAGTTTTACGGGCGGATTAGTAGGTTATTTAGGCTACGACGCAGTCCGTTATATCGAGCCACGTTTAAAGAATGTTCCTACAGCTGACCCAATTACATTGCCGGATTTATGGTTAATGCTATCAAAGACAGTTATAGTCTTTGATAACCTTAAAGATACTTTATTTTTAATTGTTCATGCGGATACAGAGCAGAGCAATGCTTATGAAGACGCTCAGCAAAAATTAGATCAATTAGAGCAGTTGTTAGCTACTCCAGTTAGTTTGCAAGCTAAGCCACATACACCTCCACATTTTGAATCAATTACTGGTAAAGCGAAATTCTTAGAGACAGTTGAAAAAGTTAAAGAATATATACGTGCTGGTGATGTGATGCAGGTTGTTCCGGGGCAGCGTATGGTTTCTGATTTCGATGGGGAGGCTTTACAGGTTTATCGTGCTTTACGTCATTTGAACCCATCGCCTTATTTATTCTTGGTACAAGGGCAAACGATTACTGATAAAAAGCCATTCCATATTGTAGGGTCGTCGCCAGAAATTCTTTCTCGTTTGGAAAATGGCATTGCAACAGTGCGTCCTCTTGCAGGTACCAGACCGCGTGGTAAAACTAAAGAAGAAGATCTTGCTTTAGAAAAAGACTTACTTTCTGATGAAAAAGAAATCGCAGAGCATTTAATGTTGATTGACCTTGGTCGAAATGATGTGGGACGCGTATCAAAAATAGGTAAGGTCCAAGTAACGGATCAAATGGTGATTGAACGCTATTCACATGTCATGCACATTGTCTCAAATGTGCAAGGCGAAGTTCGTGATGATATCGATGCACTAGATGTATTCAAAGCAACTTTCCCTGCAGGTACTTTATCGGGTGCACCAAAAATTCGTGCAATGGAAATTATTGATGAAGTTGAGCCTGTGAAAAGAGGTGTGTTTGGTGGGGCAGTGGGATATTTAGGATGGCACGGCGAAATGGATATGTCGATTGCAATCCGTACTTGTGTTATTCGAGATAAAAAGGTTTATGTACAGGCTGGAGCAGGTCTGGTTGCGGACTCAAATCCTGAATCTGAATGGAATGAAACGCAAATAAAAGCTCGCGCAGTGATCAAAGCGGTTGAATTATCATCAAACGGATTGATTTTATGAGTTTTTAGCGGTTTTTTTAAAAAAACCGCTTGCATCGTTTGGAAGTTTTGCTAAACTGCACACCGTTCCGATACGAAACGTACGAAACACTAAGAAGAGCCGGCATAGCTCAGTTGGTAGAGCAACTGACTTGTAATCAGTAGGTCCACAGTTCGAATCCGTGTGCCGGCACCATCTTAAAGGTGTGTAGTTGTGAAGTAAAGAACAACACTGAAATAAGTGTGATATGGTGAGATTCCCGAGCGGTCAAAGGGGGCGGACTGTAACTCCGCTACGAAAGTTTCGAAGGTTCGAATCCTTCTCTCACCACCATTAACTTCGATTGAAGTGGTATATATACCAACACAGTGCGGGAGTAGCTCAGTTGGTAGAGCGGCAGCCTTCCAAGCTGCATGTCGCGAGTTCGATCCTCGTCTCCCGCTCCATCGAAGGATAATCGCTCTTATAGCTCAGTGGTAGAGCACTCCCTTGGTAAGGGAGAGGTCTCGAGTTCAAATCTCGATAAGAGCTCCAGATACAGTTTAGTAGATTTTCTACAAAGATTTAAAAAGCAGGCTTATTAGTCTGCTTTTCAAGTATTGGGTGTTTGATTTTTTAGGCGATATGTCGATGCTGAGTTTTTGCTCAGAATTGTGTTCGACGTAAACGAGGACTATAAACATGGCTAAGGCTAAGTTTGAACGTAATAAGCCACACGTAAACGTGGGCACAATCGGTCACGTTGACCATGGTAAAACAACTTTAACTGCTGCGATTGCAACAATTTGTGCAAAAACTTACGGCGGTGAAGCGAAAGATTACTCACAAATCGACTCAGCACCTGAAGAAAAAGCACGTGGTATTACAATTAATACTTCACACGTAGAATACGATTCTCCAATTCGTCACTACGCGCACGTTGACTGCCCGGGCCACGCCGATTACGTTAAAAACATGATTACTGGTGCTGCTCAGATGGACGGCGCGATCCTTGTGTGTGCTGCGACTGACGGTCCAATGCCACAAACTCGTGAACACATCCTTCTTTCTCGTCAGGTTGGTGTACCTTACATCATCGTATTCTTAAACAAGTGTGACCTTGTTGATGATGAAGAATTACTTGAATTAGTAGAAATGGAAGTTCGTGAACTTCTTTCTACTTATGACTTCCCTGGTGATGACACTCCAGTTATCCGTGGTTCTGCGCTTAAAGCGTTGGAAGGCGATGCTGGTCAATATGGTGAGTCTTCAGTTCTTGCTCTTGTTGAAGCGCTTGACTCTTACAT
>NZ_JEYA01000009.1:0-62275 GCF_000581835.1 Acinetobacter sp. 1542444
TGGGCTATAACCAGATTAAATATAGTGACAACTCTTACAAGTTACTGTCTACCAATTTAAGTGGAAGTCTGGACAAGAACTGGGGTTTTTATGCATCTGCTTATAAAGATTATGAAAACCATAAGGACTATGGAGTTTACTTTGCGCTGAGATATACCCCGTCCAGTAAAGTGAATGCGATCACGAGTGTATCTAGTGACAGCGGTAACCTACGGTATCGCCAAGAAATATTCGGTTTGTCAGAACCACAAATTGGTTCATTTGGCTGGGGTGGCTATGTTGAGCGAGATCAGGATGCAAAAGAAAACAATGCATCGATTTATGCCTCTTACCGTGCCCGAGCAGCTTACCTGACGGGACGCTATAACCGATTTGGCGACAACGATCAGGTTGCACTTTCAGCAACAGGTTCATTGGTTGCTGCGGCGGGACGCATCTTTGCGGCCAATGAAATTGGAGACGGCTATGCGGTCGTAACCAATGCTGGGCCACAAAGCCAAATTATAAATGGCGGGGTCAATTTGGGAGAAACTGACAAGTCTGGAAGATTTCTGATTCCTAGTCTCATGCCATATCAAGTGAACCATATTTATTTAGATCCATCGTATCTCCCTCTGAATTGGAATGTTAAATCTACAGATCAAAAAACAGTGGTGGGTTACCGTCAAGGAACTTTGGTTGACTTCGGTGCTCATCAGGTCATTTCTGGATTAGTGAAACTTGTTGATCAAAGCAATTCACCGTTAATGCCGGGTTATGCCGTTCGAATTAATGGTCAGCAAGATGGGATGGTTGGGTATGACGGTGAAGTATTTATTCCAAACCTGTTAAAACAAAACAAACTTGAAGTCGATCTTCTAGATCATGGCTCCTGCCAAGTTGACTTCACTTATAACAGTAATCAGTACTCAACTAAAAAATTGGGACCTTATGTATGTCATTAAATATTATGAATAAGGCTCAAATAGAGAGCTATAAGTTTTTTCAATTGTTTTTAAAATACTTTATAGGTATTTGCTTATTTTATCTCGTTTATGCATTTTTTAGTCCGGCACATGCAGCTTGTACGGTAAGTGGGACCACAAATAACACTTTTATCTATACAGCAGCAAATATTAATAGTGATGCAATTGTAAACCTTTCAGGAACAATTACTTGCACGAATGGAGGAATAATACCTCAGATATCTCCATTTATGTGTATGAAGACAGTATTTACAGGAGCAACCACTGCGAATAATAGTGTTTCATTACCGTATACGGTCACTGCAACTGTAGGTGGGGCAGGTTCCTCTACCACCAACCAAACCTCCAATGTTTGGTATGGTCCAGTGGTAACACTTGCTTCAAATAATATTCTTAATTACTCGGTAAATGTAAAAGTACCCGCACGTACAGGATCGCTCATTGCCTATCCTCAAGGGACCTATACAGCTACGGTTCAACTATTTTGGGATATGGATCTTCTAGCGGTGTTATGTTTAGGTGATCTACTCAGCTGGGACTCTGGAAGTGTAACTTTAACTGCGAACTTTGTAGTACCAAGTCTGTGTCAATTAAACTCAACCGCAACTGTAGATTTCGGCGATATTAATGACATTGGTACGACTATGCGTGATTACACAGCGCAAGGGGCCGTGAATACGACCTGTAACTTTGGAACGCCATACAGTATTTATTTAGGGGACGGCAATAACCGTATAGCTGGGGGTTTTAGGCGTATGACTAATAGTAATAATGAATTTATTCCCTATCAGCTATATAAAGATTCTAACTATAGTACGGTATGGGATGCCACGGGAGGCGTAACCAATGTTGGGGGAACAGGAGGGGTCTCAAAAACAGGTACAGGAAGCGCTCAAACGACTACTGTGTATGGAAAGATTCCGCAAGGTACTGCCATCGCAAGTAGACCTGGCGTCTATTCTGATAGTGTTGTCGTTACGGTGACTTATTAAGCTTTCAAACTTATATGTGGAGCTCTTTTTATAGCAGAGCTCCCTATAGTTCAAAGTATATTGCTTAAAAATTATTAAGATATAAATAATAAAAATCAAATAATTCTTAGCTTTTGGAACTTGTTCGTCATCAAAAACAGTTTGACTTAAAAAAGCATTCTGTATATTTATTGATTAGTTCTAAAAAAGAACTAGATAAAGGCAATTAAAAATAAAGGTGAATAAATGTCGAATATTATTTTGCATCAATGGGAAATTTCTCCATTTTGTCAAAAAATTTCAAGAGCTTTGAGATTTAAAGGAATCTCATTTGACACAGTTAACTATAATGGCATTTTGGGGGCTAAAGTTCCTTTGCTCAGTAAAGTGGGTAAAGTACCGATAATTGACCATAACGGGCAACGGATTCAAGACAGCACTCGAATCGCGCGCTATCTAGATGAAGCCTTTCCAGACACACCTCGGCTTTACCCTGAAGATCCAAAGCAAAAAGCGCTTGCTGAACTTTGGGAAGATTGGGCAGATGAATCTCTTTATTTTTATGAAGTCTATTTACGCGTAAATGACTCAGAAGCTTTAGAAGAAGCGATTCGCATTAGTAGCATTGGTCGTCCGGCCTATGAAAAGCCCATGGTAAAAGGTTTTATTTTAGCCGAGTTGAAAACGCAGCTATTCTTTCAAGGCTTAGGACGTATGAAAGCTGAAAATGTTGAAGAAGAATTTATACGACACCTCGACCGTATTGAGCAGGTTTTATCACAAAGTGAATGGTTAGTTGGAAACAGCCAAACCATTGCAGATATTGCGGTGGTTGCTCAACTCGGTGAAGTGATTCGTACCAGTAAAAAATTTAGTAAAGAAATTTTGAATCGTCCGTTTATTGCATTATGGTATAAAAAACAAACAGGGTGAAATGTCTATGACATCAGCAACACTAGATAAAAAACAAGATTGTGCGGTTGTTATTGGCGTCGGGGCATCACAAGGTATTGGTGCAGCGGTGTGTCGTCTTTTCGCCAAAGAAGGCTTAAAAGTCTATGTTGCTGGACGTACTTTCCAGAAAATTGAAGCAGTGGCTGCCCAAATTCATGCAAATGCAGGGGAAGCTGTAGCGTTTCGTTTAGATGCAGAAGATATACACCAAGTACAAGCCCTATTTGACACCATTATAAGTCAAAATGAGCGCATTACTGCTGTAATTCATAATGTGGGAGGGAATATTCCTTCTATCTTTTTACGCAGTCCATTGTCGTTTTTTACTCAAATGTGGCAATCCACTTTTTTATCGGCCTATTTGGTTTCTCAAAGTTGTCTAAAAATCTTTAAAGATCAAAATCACGGTACGCTTATTTTTACTGGAGCGAGTGCATCTCTACGCGGCAAACCTTTTTTCGCAGCTTTTACAATGGGGAAATCTGCCTTGCGAGCTTATGCCTTAAATCTAGCCCAAATCTATAAGTCACAAAGCATACATATTGCTCATGTGATTATTGATGGCATGGTCGATGGCGATAGAGTGAATAAAGCATTATTTGGTCTGGGGCGGTTAGCTCGTCTTACGCGTGGCACTGGCGGACTCAATATTGATGCAATTGCAGAAAATTATTGGATGCTTTACCAACAAACACCTCAGCTCTGGACACATGAGTTGGATTTACGCCCTTATCAAGAAAAATTTTGAGAGACTAAAATGTTAAAAAAAATATTCCAAAGATTTCAAAAAAAGCAGGGCTGTGTTGTAGTGGCTGGTCATGACCTTCAACTGATTGAGCGTGATTTTGTAATTTTAGATAAAAATGGACATTTTCCATTACATCTTTATCAAGTTGTGCATGATTCAACCGCGCAAAATATGCAGGTCCATTCTGTAAATGATGGGGTGACAGCAGTTCAATTAAACTTAGTGAATGCAGATCACTTAAAATGCTTATTGCGTTATATTTCAAAACACGGGCATACCATTGAACTCTGTGTATTTCAGCCGAGTTTTTCATCTTCGCCCAATATCGAAGCTTTATCTTTAGAAGAGATTGAACACAGTTGGCAGACCACAGGTTTAAGTGCAGTAAGTGTCGCTCAAACTGTGATTAAGCCTATGCTTAAACAACAGCGAGGCACAGTTATTTTTCTTGGCGCACCCTCTAATCACTCGACCCATTACGATGTGTTAAGCCAAAGCATGTTTGCTAGCATTCGAGCTTTATCGCAGTCATTGGCAAGAGAGTTTCAGCCTAAAGGTATTCATGTTGCTTATTGCATGGTTGAAAAATGGGAAGGGCAAGACAAGCACTTTACCTCATCTCTTAAACAAGTATGCCAACACATCTATCAACAACCTGATTCTGCATGGAGCCAAGAACTCAGCCTATCTTAAAATTTTACTTTCGCATGTTCTTGAAATACAGTACTGAGCTGAAATGATCATAGAACAATAATTTTGGTAGGTTTTAAATGGTGAATATAACGAGTTTTCAGCGAACTGTTCAGATCGTGTCGACCTTGGCAGCTTTTATGTGTATTTCTTCACTCGCCCAAGCATATCAATATGATCAAACTGCTCGTTTAGTTAACGAGCGTTTAGCTTATATGAAAGATGTAGCAGGTTATAAAGCAGAGCAGCATTTACCTATTGAAGATTTAACTCAAGAAAAGAAAGTTCTGGATCAATCACTTTCTGAAGCCGAATCTTTTGGCTTAAATAGCGAAACAGTAAAGCCATTTATTGTGAGTCAAATGAATGTTGCCAAGGCCATTCAATATCGCTATCGGGCTGATTGGTTGTCGAGCCCTGAAAGCAATTGGAAGCCACAAGATTTAGCAGAAGTACGTTTAAAAATTAGTTCTTTAAACACTGAGCTTCTAAAAAGTATCGCCGATGAACTTAAGAAAAATAACAATAAAGCGCCTCATGGCTGTAGCTATATGTGGCCTGTTCAGCATCCTCAACTTAAAGAAGCCGACAAAAAAGCTTTATGTGTGGCATTAAACAAAATTAAGTTAAAAGACTGAATTTCTTAAATCGGAGTATAAATTGCTGATTAAATCCATATTAAATCAGCAATATCTTTAAGCCTAAATTTGTAGAAAAATACTTGGATGAGTAGTGAAATACTTTAGAGGGAAACGCTTTTTCCCTAAAAAGCGTTTACAGTATTTTTTAATTTATTGAACAATTAATAAAACAGCGAGAATGAAAAATATACAGCCACTAATTTTATTTAACCTGGCAAAGTTATTTCCAGATAGCATTTTTTCTTTAAAGATTGAAGAAAAATTAGCATAGACCAGATGAATTAAGAATCCGATAAGGCAAAAGGTTAAAGATAACACTAAAAATTGATTTATTATTTTTTCTTTTATATCAATAAATTGTGGAAAAAGAGCAATAAAGAAAACAATAGTTTTAGGGTTTAGAAGAGAAGCGAACAAACCTTGATAAAATAATTTGGACTTTCTAACAGTTTTTTCACTTGTTTCGGTATCTAATAAGTCTTGAGAAGGGGAAGTTTTCACAAAGTTCTTATAGCCTAGATACATTAAATAGAATGCACCTATAAATTTTAAAACAATAAAAATAGTGGGATTACTAGTAATAATTAAACCAACGCCACTAGCCGAAATGACTGCAATGACAAACATACCAATAATTAAGCCAATAATGCCAAATAATGCAGTACGAACACCGTAATTTATTGAATTTGTCACTGTAAATAAGACACCAGGCCCTGGGCTTGATAATGTAAGAAAGGCAATTGTTATGAAAACTAGTAAACCACTCACTTAATATATCCTTCTAAAAATGAATTATTTATATTTAAAAAGCCTTCTGATGTTTCTCAGAAGGCTTTTAATTTTATGCGCTTGCCAATTCTTTAACTGAATCTAAAGTACTTTTGTCTCTCACCTCAAAAGCAACAAGACCTTTCCAATTATTTCGATTAATAGTCTCGATAAAATCAGAATAATTTACAGTACCACGGCCAATACTAAAGTGTTGATCTTGCTCGCCATTGTTGTTGCTAAAAGAAATACCCTTAATTTTTTGATGGTATTTTTCTACAACGGCAATAGGGTCACCTTCACCCACATTTGCATGGCCTGCATCTAAAAAGAAATACACATTTTTATGATCAATTTTGTTGAAAACATAATCGTACTCTTCCATATGGGTAAAGACATAATGGAACGGACGATAGTGTTTATAGTTTGATAAATTCTCTAAATAAATATCAACTGATTTTTCAGCCGCATATTCAGCGAGTTCTTTAATAGACAAAATATAGTTGTCTAGAGCTTTTTGTTTAGCGAGGACAATTTTTTTAGGTTCAACAATACCACCACCATGAATCACTAAAGGTGCACCAATCTTTGCGGCAATATCAATCTCTTGTTTAACATATGCCACAGCAGCTTCACGTAAATAATCTACATCGCTACCTAATGGGGCTTTAAAATTACCGTGGAAAATAGGTTGAACATTATATTTTTTTATTAAGTTATTTAGATTTTCAATTCGTTCAGAAGACCAATCTGGAACCATTTCTCCATGTAGACTTCCATCTACATACCAGTGAGTACAACCATCATTAAATGCCTTAACAATCCCTTCTTCGGCTGGCAAATACTGCTGATGTGCGATTCCAGAAGCAAAGTTAAGATAATTCTTTATTAAAGGCGAATTCATTTTTATGTTCCTGATTTATTGAAGATATTTGGAGTATAATTATTTATTCACTATTTCCCCCGCCGCCATATTATTTTTATTCTCTTGTAAAAATACATCAGACTAAAGTTGTATTTTTATATAAAAATTATACGTGTATATAGACAGGTCTGTATGTGGCAAAATATATCAATTTTTTTAATATTTCTTTACGAGTAAAATAAAATATATATTTTTTTTAAAAACTTACATTTTTTTAATAAATTGATATTAGCATTTTATTACATTTTTTTTGTGTGTAATTAATAACCTTATAGAGTTATTATCTATTTGATAGATTAAATTATATTCATCAAAATGTATTATTTTTCTCTAATACAGTTGAATTATTAAAATTTAGTCTGAATTTAAAACATAAATTACCAAGTTTATTATTTCAGGTGTAAATGAGAATTGTTTTGTATATTTTGAATCTTATTGCAGATAATATTTTTAACTCAAATTGACCTAGGGGTAGAATGGGGAGGGGGAAATCATTCAATAGCCATAGTTGCTATTCTAAATCATTAAATAGACGAAGTAGTTATATTGGTTCTAGTAATAGTTCCTCTGAGTGCCTGTGTAGTGGATCAAATAATTGGATCAGATATCGTAAAGGGACTTATTGTATTATATTAGGTGGTAATAAAAGATATCCATAATTAAGGTGAAATACTAAAAAGTATTTGTTATTTAAAGATCTTTTTATATTCAATACTATCACTTCTTCAATTTTGAACATTGACACCTAAAATCTCTCCGATTATCCTTTGCCTGCTGGCCACATTGCCAGCCGACTTTGACAGGTCGGATAGCCAACGCACACGAAAAAGTCTCTCTTTTTTGTGGGCATCCCTGCGTGCCCCCTCTGCGGTGGAACGGGAGGGGGACACCTTCGGGTGTGCTGATCTTTTGGCTATCAGTCTGTCAACCTTCTCTCGTTTCACCACCATTATTTGACAGTAATGCGGTGAAATTTCTTTATAGCCAAAGGAGTTCGCTCATGCGTACTATTTCTTCTTTATTGGTCTTTGCCAAAATCTCTCTATACATTCCATTTAAACAGTCTTTCAAATGGTTTAATCGACTCTAGGTTTTTTGCACCTTAAGAATCGTTACGACTAAAAAATCATAGCAACAATAAACCTGAGATAGGCGAGCACACCTTTTTTGTGCCGTTTTTGCATGCTTGTTTTTAACGCTCAATTTAAGAGTGACAGCATTTCTATCTCATTTACTTACAACAAAAAATTATTTTAAACGGTATAAAAATGCCAAATTTAGAAGCATCATTTAGAGCACTTCGCGTGTTACACGCGGCAAGAG
This sequence comes from Acinetobacter sp. 1542444, assembly GCF_000581835.1. NCBI lineage: Bacteria > Pseudomonadati > Pseudomonadota > Gammaproteobacteria > Moraxellales > Moraxellaceae > Acinetobacter > Acinetobacter sp. 1542444. Next base: position 7,986 of record NZ_JEYA01000009.1, read on the forward strand.
ATTTGTTTAAACAATATGGGTTTTATATTGGGATTGACCGAATTATTGAAGAAGCCAAAATTCCCAAAGCCACTTTTTATAACTACTTTCACTCCAAAGAAAGGCTCATTCAGATGAGCTTAACTTTTCAAACAGATGCATTAAAACATGAGGTGTTTTCAATTATTCATTCGTACCGTGAACTCATGGCATTCGATAAACTTAAGAAAGTTTACTTTTTACATGCAAACTTAGAAGGCTTTTATCGTTTACCATTTAAAGCCATTTTTGAAATTGAAAAGCTTTATCCTGCGGCCTATAAAATCGTGATTGACTACCGGAACTGGTTCATTAAAGAAATTCATAAATTCCTTTTAACTGTAAAAGTTAACGCTACAGTTGAAGATGCCTACATGTTTTTATTTGTGATTGATGGGGCAATGGCCCAGCTTTTAAGTGCGAATAGTACTGATGAAAGGGATAAATTATTAGAATATTTTATGTCAACGCTCGCTTAAATTGATCCATATTCTAGTGTTTAACTTATGAAAAAGCCCTCCGAAGAGGGCTTTTTATTCAATTTGGTTTAGCTTTAAAAATCAAAAGATGTTTGTAGATAGAACGTACGTGGCAGTCCTACATACTTACCGCCAGTAGAGTCTGTTGAGCGAGTAAAATATTGCTTATCAAAGACATTTTTGATTCCACCAGCGATTTTTAAACCTTTAACTTGTGAACTTAAGTCATAAGAGGTACGTAGCGCAAAAGTGGTGTAACCCGGAATATCTCCATATTTACCATCAGCAGTTTCTTCTGTTTGATAGACATTACTATCTGGAAGATCTGGTGAATGCTGCTTAGATTGAGCAAACATATCCGCATTTAAAGACCATTTATCTACTGTGTAACCTAACCCAACATTACCGACATGACGCGAGTAAAACGGTAGGTCTTTATCTTTAAATTGACCAGCTTCAGCCACTGCTTTGGTGAAAGTATAGTTTCCATATACTTTTAAGCCTTCCAGTGCATCAGACAATTGTCCGAAATCATAGCTAATACCTGTTTCGACACCTTTATGGCTGGTTGCCCCTAAATCTGTCCAGATTCCGTTATTAGCAGCATCACGAACCAATGAAAGCTCTTTATCAAAGTCTAAATAGAACACGGTAAATTCGGCATTTAAACCATTGCCCAAATATTTGGTGCCAATTTCATAGTTGTTCGACTTTTCAGGATGTAAGCCTTCGGTTGTAGCCGTTGCGGTTGTTCCTTCAAGACGAGCTAATTGACTGTATTGCTGTGGACCGAACGATACGCCTGCGTTTGCAAATATATTCCAGTTTTCATTTGCTGAGTACATCACGGATAAACTTGGTAAAAATTCGTCTGAATCAATTTTTGGATAAACAGTATTAGGTTGTCCTTTGCTATAACCTGTGAAGTTATTATGGGTTTCAATTGATTCGAAACGAACACCTGGTGTAATCGTCCAACGGCCGAGTTCCATACGGTTGTCGATATATACAGCATGTGCTTTAGTACCGCCTTCGCTGCTACTACGCGGAGCAAAATCTGGCACTGATGAACCTGCCGCATAAGATGCAGTACGTCCTGCAAATTCAGAACTTTCTTCTTTTAAATAGCGATAGCCAACCGTTACTTCATTTTGAGTATTACCAAATTCATAAATACGTGAGTAACGCGGTTCAATTGCATAGACTTTATAATCACGTGGAGCAGAATCGAGACGTTTTTGCCCATTCGCTAGTGTAGTCTCAAGATTACTAGTACGGAAAGAGTCGATGTAGTAACTCAAAACTTCGAAGTTATTTTTTTCATCTTTATGGTTATAACGTAAAGAGACATCTGTGCGTCGACCTGCAAAATAGTTTTTTTCACCAGAAGACTGATAAGGGTTTTCAGCATATTGCGCTTGAGTTAAACCCTCTGGCATTTCGCCTCGACCTTCATAATGATGCAAATTTAAAGCAACCGAGTCTTTATCATTAAATTGATAAGCAGACTTTAGCATTACGTCATCGATATCAATTTTATTGTTAGCTTCTCGATAACCGTTTCCTTTGGTCCCTGAATATAAAAGGGCAAGGCCTAAACCATTATCTAAAGTTCCACCCACAAATAGATTAGGGCTCAGTTTTACTTGGTCAGTACCAGAAGCATATTCTGAAGTTAGGCTAACAGTTCCGCTAAAATCTTGAGGAATTGAGCGAGTCGCAAAGTTAATAATTCCGCCTACGTTTTGAGGTCCAAAACGTACCGAACCTGCACCGCGCACAACGTCAACTGACTCAATATTACCAATCGAAACAGGAGCTAAAGATAACTGTGGCTGACCATAAGGTGCAAATGAAAGTGGAACGCCGTCTACTAGAACTGTTGAGCGAGGTGATAGGCGGGATGCTAAACCACGAACCCCAATATTGAGTGAAATATCACTACCGCCTGTTCCACTACTGTCTTGAGCTTGAACTCCAGGAACTTGCTTTAGAGCTTCGCGCAGTGAAGTTGCCGCCGTTTCATCTAAACGCTTACGGTCAATAATAGTTCGAGCGCCAGCATGTTTGTGAATAGTTTCTGCATTTGCTTCTTCTAACCAGTTACCTTGTGCCTTAATGGTAATAGTCGGTAATGCACTAGTCGTTGTATCTTCAGCATGTGCAGGAAGTGCCAGATAAGTACAAGCAATTCCGATTGCATAGCTAAGCTTAGAAACTTTGAACTTAAAATTTGGTAGTGAAAGAGGGGTTGAGCGGTCCATGTTTATGTATCGAAATCCTAAACGATAATTATAATCATTATAGCGAAAAAGTAACAAAATTTTATAAATGTAAGTTAATTTTTTTAGAAAAACTAAACATAGCTTTTCACTAATCATTTTCACAGAACAGCCCTCCCAAGAGGGCTTCAAATTTATTTAAAGTTAGGTTGATTTAAGATTTTGTAGACCTTTTCTTTATATACATCATTAGAAATAACACCTTTATCTCGCTGTTGTTTTAGCGATTTAAACTGTTGGCCACGAATTTCTCTTTGAATCCCCACATTATCATGATGTCTCATGTAGTAAAGACTACGCTCATGATCGCTCATATTCACTGTTTCATCAGTAAATGAAGAAGGCTTTGATTCATTTTCTTGATATTGTTTTGCAATTTCAAAAAAATCTACGTTTTGGGAATGAGGAGAGTCAAATGAATTTTGTTGTTCAGTCAGCTGATGGTTCTGAGTGTTAGCATTTATTTCAAGCATACTTTTATGCTGATTAAATCTAGGGCGGTTATATTCTTGTTTCGTTTGAAATGTGTTTGTTTCAGCAAAAGTGGAAGAAGAAAAAAGCCCAATATTTAAAGATAAAAAAGTTAATAAAAATCTATTCATTTCTTTGGGAGTCCAATTGAAATTGAGTAAATCACTGTATTGTAACATTAAAATTTGATTTTTGAAGGTTTGACTTCAAGTATGCTTGATCAACTGGTAAATAATAAGATCTGTAGCGGAGCGTAAAAGCCAATTTAAAAAGGCTTTTTACACTCATTTTTTTTTAAGATCGTTTTGAATATTCTTCTTTCAATTTATCCAGAAAAATAAAGAGGTTTTGATTCATTTCTTGATAGTCATGCGCCCGTAATTCTTCACGAGTATTCACAAATTTATAATTGTGAGCATCATTTAACTCGACTTCTGAATGTTGAATCAGCAATTCAACTACTTCTGAAGTTAATTCCATATGACATTGTAGGCCATAAACTAATTTGGAATATTCAATAATCTGTCTTGGACACCCTGCGCTAAAAGCAATAATTTTTGCGTTGGGAGTTAAGCCTGGCATGTCGTTATGCCAATGGCCAACTTCGGTCATTTTTCCTAAGTGAGAAAACTTAGAATGTGTTATTCCATATTCTGTAAGCATAATTGGAAACTTACCAATTTCTCGCTCAGGGCTATGTTCAAATTTGGCGCCCAAAGCTTCACCGATCAATTGAGATCCTAGGCATACCCCAATAACCACTTTATTTGCTTCAATTGCTTTTTTAATGATTACTTGTTCGGCTAATGAATTAAAGTGAGGGCACATATCTAATGTAGTATCGGGACTTTGTGGGCCACCCATTACAATAAAAAAGTCGATATCTTCAACAGAAGTTGGCAAAACTTCATTTAAATACACTCTTGAATAGGTAATTTTGAAGTTATTCATTTTGCCCCAAATTTCATATGCCCCAGGCACTTCAAAATCTTCATGAACAATAAAATGTAGCCGCATAATAATCCTTAAAATCTAAACGTTAATAAATAGATCATTGGTTAAAAATCAAGGAAATCTTAAAATTAGAATAGAGTCTTTAATACATCCAGTTTTGAAAACCTATATGGGCCAGCTTTATTTGTTTTTATAGAAGTTGAAATTAGTTATTTCTTTTTAAAATACATTCGATATATTTATTGTTAAGTTAAACTAAATTATTCTGGTGTGACAATAGCAGTTCAATTTGTTAAATTGTGTAGCTTTTATCAAAGTGGACAAAATTTATGAAGACATTTTTAGTTATATCTTTATTGGGTTTTGGGCTGATTGGTTGTGCTTCATCTCCATATAATTCTCAAGAAAATTATTTGAATAAACCTCCAATAGTTCCAGAGAATAAAGCTTTTAGTAGTTTTAAAACACCTGAACACGGGATTTTTACTGATCGAGATGTCTATAATATAAATATATCAGAAAATTCAAATCTAAATTTTCGTTATGAAGTTCCTTTTTAATGAAAATAAAATATTAACTAAAAAAAGGGAAGAGCAAAGGTGGCCTCACACCTTTGCTAACTCATAATAATTAATGATTAATACAACCTTTTGGGTGGTTTTTTAAATTCTAAACTGTTAAATTTTAGTTATTGAAAATAAGGTATTTTAAATGAAAAACTTCGCTATTGTTGCTTCTTTATTTTTGTTAGTTGGGTGTGCCACAGGTCACAAACAAGTCACTCCTGCGCCAGTGGCTGATAATAAAATTATTTCAGAGGCTGAAAAATATAAAAAACAATATCAAAAGAAAATTTATAAAACATGGGATATTCCCAAGTCTTCTACAGGTATGAGTGCAAGCGTTAAAGTCTTTTTAACGGATACTGGCGAAATTGAGCAAATTATCTTTTTAGATAAAGAAGAGCAAAAATTTAAAACAAGTATTGAAAAAGCTATTTGGCGTTCAAGTCCATTTGTTTTACCATCTAATCCGGAAGTAAGAAAACAAGCAAGAAAATTCAATATTAAATTTCAGGTAAAATAAAAGAAGATCTTACTAAACATAAGGAGCGGATTTAAAGGATTTTCGTTTATTTATATTAAATTCGCCCCTTTGTTATAAATATCTTTAATACTATTTACTTTAAAATTTTGATGTTACAGAAATATTAAATATACTAATTAATATTTTTTGATAAACAAAATATAAAAATTAATAACATTTTTATCAAAAAGTTAAAGAAATAAAACTTTAAGTACATAGCGAATTAATATAAAAGAATATGTAAATCTATAAGTTTATCAAGAAAAATTATGAGTGAAGTGAAAAAATCTCTTAAAGAAAGTAAGACAACATCAGTTGTAGCATGGGTTGTGATTTTGTTTGGAATTGTCTTAGGCTTAGCTTTTATTTTGTCATATGGGCAAGTTGAAACTCGAAATGAGAATTTAGACATTATTCAAGTATGGTCTAAAGAAATGGTCACTGTTGGTCTTTTTATTATATTTAATGGACTACTTTTCGGTTATTTGTTTTTAAAAATTAGTAGTATTTTGAATCACCTTGAAAACAATAAAAATTAAAAAATATCTTAGTAAATTAATATCTTATATAAGCATATTTCATATTAAATGGATGGTAAGTTAGTATTGGAAGTATTGCTCATGTATAAAAATAAATTGAAAGAAAATTTTTCAAAATCTTCTTTTATTTTGGTGTCTTATGTTGCATGTTTCACATTTTTCAATGCTTTTGATAAATGCATTACTATTAACTTTCAAAAACCTTGTATTTCTTACATTTAGTTGATGAGTTTTACCCTATCTTACATAAAAAAATAATAGTTTAAAGAAGTATATAAATATACGCATGAGAAGATAGGAGGTTACGATGCCAAAATATCTAGCTATAGCAGATAAGGTTTATAAAAAAATTAAAAATGACAACTTGTTTTCTGATGATGTAATAGAAAATTTAAATTGTTTGGTTGGGCTTATTCGTAATGCGATAAAAGGTACTGAATTCAAATTAAAGTATAATTTTATTAATTTTGAAGACTGCTTAACTAAGCCCATCGAGCAATGCTCGGTAAAAATTGATTTTAGTCTTATGCCTAAGTTTGATAATGAAGGTGAGTTTATTTTATGGCTTGCAGGATTTATTGAAAGAATAACTGAGGGAGGTAAAGCCAAATTTCCTCCTATTTCTCAATTGGTCCCTCAAGGCTTTAGTATGGGAAATGAAAATATTCCAGTAACTACTTTACCTGTAAAAGAAGAAAATGCAGAAATGATTGTTAATTATTTTAAATCAGATGATTATATTAAAAATAATAAACTACCTTCTTAAAATATATAAAAGTTATAAGCCAATTATCTCTATCAATTTAGAGCTTAGTAACCGCCTTCGAGGGCGGTTTTCTTTGTTATATGTATCTTAAAGTGTCTGTTACATAAATGATGATTGTTTCATGTTGAATGTATCTGTTAATTATTTGAGCATGGTATGAGACAAGTGAAGTAAAGGATAAATCTCATGATAGATGAAGAAAAACCCTTAAATTTTGATGATGATGAAGAGCCTCTTGATTTTGCAGATGAAGAATTTATCGATGATAAAAAAGAGGATGAGTTGTATAACAGTATTACCAAAGATGGCTCTAGTGTCGATCCGGCAGATGATGGTGAGCGACATATTCGACCTGAGGATGGCGATCCTATAGAAGTCGAAGAATAATCTATAGCCCAATTTTATATTGGGCATTTTAATTTCTAGCGTATTTGGTTGAACAACAACAAACCCTAGATGTTATTCAAAAATTATCATTAATGACTTAAAAAACATGAAAGTTAAGCAATGAGTCTAGAGATATGAGGCTATATATTTATTAAATTCTTATTCTCAGCCAGAAGTAAAACTATGAGTAATTATATTTATAAATTTGCCAACCAAATCAAATATAACGCTGTACCACCAATTAATGACGTTTTGCTCGCTTTTAGAACATTGAAAGCAATACCAGGTGGATTAACGTTGTTGTCAAAAGTTGTTAGCCGTGTTGCTCCATATTTTCAAACAGTAAATCCAATTATTCAAAAACTAGATGCTGACGTGTGTGAAGCTTTCATCAAAAAGAATAAATCAGTCGAAAATCACATAGGAACAGTTCACGTTATTGCCATATGTAATGGATTAGAATTTGTTATGGGTGTACTAACAGAAGCATCTATTCCTCAACATTTAAGATGGCTACCTAAAGGCATGAACGTAAATTATGTCGCCAAAGCCGATTCTGATATTAGAGTCGTCGCAACAATTGATGAAGAATGGAAAGTTGGCGATATGCAAATAAAAGTAAATGCCTATAGAGCAGATGGACAGCCTGTAGTTCAAGGGTATATTACCCTTTGGGTTACAGAGAAAAAGTAAGATGACAGAGGATTAGATGCAAAAAATATTGGATTATCTTTGCAAGCTTTTTACTACCAAGTCTCGGTCACGTGCCGCTACAAATAGTCCGATTGCTACCGCAACAGACAATGGCGATGAGGAAATTGGTTTTGCGGTAGATGAGATGTCTCTGAGTCAGGAAGGGGTAAACAATATTTGTAATTTTGAAGGATTAAGGCTCAGTGCTTATGATGATGGCGTAGGTGTCTGGAGCATTGGTTATGGCACAACCAGATACCCAAACGGTTTGAGCGTTCAAAAAGGTGACACATGTACTCTTGAGCAGGCCAAAGCATATATGCAGCATGATTTGAAAATATTTGAGCGTGCAGTCAATGGCGCTGTAAAAGTTCCTTTAAAGCAAAATCAATTCGACGCATTAGTCTCACTAAGTTATAACATCGGGGCAGGAGCCTTTAAAAAATCGACCTTATTAAAAAAATTAAATTCAGGTGATTACAAAGGGGCCGCAAACCAATTTGATGTATGGGTAAACGCAGGCGGTAAGCGTTTGGCTGGATTGGTTAGACGCCGTGCTATTGAAAAGAAATTATTTTTAGGATCATAGTCTTTTTAATTTTTATAGGCTTTTATCAGAAAAGCCGTTCCGATCTTTAATAAAATCTAGGCATAAAAAAAGCCTGATGCTACGAATCAGGCTTCAGTATTCATCGACAATAGGAGTTGATGAACATGACCAATCTAACAGACCTGTTCGGTAAAGGCAAACCGAGGCTTGAATTGCTGAGTCAGATCAAAGTAATTTTTCCAAATTACACATATTAAAAAAGCCCTTGCTCGAAAGCGAAGGGCTTAGTCATTCATTGATCTACCAATGAACTATATAAGGCTCATCTCATACTAAGTTCAGTATATCTGAAATTGGAGCAACTGAGAAGAAAACCTTATAAATACCTTTTTCATTCTATTTAAACTTAATTTATTTGGGCGTATAGCAAGTTACATCATTGGTAAATCAATACACAAAACTTGCACTTTGCATTTTTATGGATGTGGTATTTGTGTAGGCTCTGATTGGATTAGGAAATAAAACAATAGCTATCTTTTAACGGTGCAATATGAAGTTTTGAACATATTGAAGACATCAGGAGCTAGATGTAACCAAGGAAGTAAATATGAATTTGATTAGATTAGAAGAACTTTCATTGATGAGTAATGCGGTTTTAACACCTCAATTAAACAATTGGCCATGTATACAATCAGCAAATTTAGAAGATACTGATTGTCAGAAGCATAGAGATAGTTTTTCCGAAAAATCTGATAAAAAATTTCATAAAGAATGGCGAAAACAACAAAAGAAAATACTTAAAAATATTCCGAGTAATGCTGTTTTACTCAGCATTAAAGAGATGGTGTAGTTAGACACGAGACAAGTTTATAAAGATATAAATTACAAGGATAAGCTATTAGCTAAATAACTTTACGTAGGTACACTTGTTAGTCATAACTTATTCTAGAGATATTAATAATAAGCAAATTACATAAGGTAAGGCAGAAAATAGAAAATAACAAAAAAGGCAATTCTGTAGAGGTAATTTTTATGGTTAATCTTCATCAGAAATCACTTTTTGATGTTCTGACTCAACATCAAGCTTATCTATATCGAGCATCTTCAAGATCAGTTAATGAACTTCTTAATTTATTTAATTCCGAAACAGTTAACATGCTTACCAAACTAAGTAAGCTGTTAGATGAGCTAAATGAAAAGGAAAAAACTGCATTGGCGGGGGGGCTTTACTCAACAGCCCCATTAAAAGAGATACGTGCACTGATTTCTCAGTGGTTTAATACCACTAACGATGTGCTTATTGAAACTTTTACCATCTCTGCTGTGGCATTGGCTGTCTATGAAGCCAAATATATGTCAAAAGTTTTTGGTGGCAAACATAAAGAGTTAAAAGGTGAACAGCTCTATAAAGCTGCTAAACGTGTTCCTTTAGCGGGTGGAGCATTGGTGGATGAGTTATTTTCTACAATTGCCGAGGTCGCCCGTCAAAGAGTGGAGTATGCAATTCGGGATGGCCTCAATACTGGAGCGACGAATCAACAAATTATTCAAAGGATTCTTGGGACTAAACGCCTTAAATATGAAGATGGACTACTAAATAGCTCTAAGATTGATATTGAACGAACTGTGCGTACGATTCGAAGTCATATATCCAATCAGGCCTATTTAAACAGCTATAAACAGTTAAAGTTTGAATATGTCAGATTTGTAAGTGTTCTTGATGGCAGAACCTCAAAAGTATGTGCAGCCCTTGATAGTAGTGTGTGGAATATCAATGATCCTACAAAAAAAGTTCCGCCTTTGCATCCTCATTGCCGTAGTATTCTAGTTCCAACTCATGAAAATGGTCAGCTAGTTGGCAACCGAGCCTTCATTATGGATGAGAGAAAATTTAGGGATATTCCTAAAAATGAACGTGAACATTTAATTGGCCAATTAGATGCAAATATGTCATTTAAAGAGTTTTTTAAACTAACAGATGATTTTTTTCAAAAAGAGTGGTTAGGGCCTAAAAGATATCAACTATATAAAGAAGGAGAATTTGACTTTGATAAGTTTTTTGACCCAGAAGGACGGTTATATACACTTGAGGAGCTTAAAGAACTTGATGAGCGAGCTTTTAAAGTATTGGGATTGTGAGAGAGAGTAGAAGTATTAGAAATAGGATTTTTATCTTGAACAACTTTTTTAGTTTTAACTAAATACACAAACCTAAACAATTAGTTGAAAAAAGTTTCAATAATCTAGCCAGATAGCATGTTAAGTTTTTCTCAATCATAAAAATTTAGAAAGGATCAAAACATGAAATTTTCCTACCAAGATCTTGCTGGAAATAATATTGAAGTGGAATGTGAAAGTTATATTCATATTCCATCAGGAACAGCTGTAAAATCTACAGAAGCCGGCAATTACCATATTACTGAAAATTTCAGCTTCTATAAAAAAACTCAAGCTGATTCTGTGCCCATCTATCGATTTGCTATTGATCGTAATTCTAATGTTTTTAATAGCGATGAACTGCCAGCATTAGCTCAAATTGGTAAAGATTGGAAAAGTTTAGACTAGTCTTTAACTCAGCATAAAGCCCTCATTCGAGGGTTTTATAATGTACCTTAAATGAGTTATTTCTTTTTAAATACAAGCGTTAAGCCTATTAAAATTGCAATCATTCCTATTAAGCCCGCAAGCGGCAACTTATTTTTTAAAATTAAAAAATCTAAAAGTGCAGTAACGACAGGCACTAAATAAAATAGGCTTGTTACATTTACAAGATTGCCCTGATTTAGAAGACGGTAAAGTAAAAGTTGAGCAACTACAGAAATTAAAATTCCAAGGAATAAGGCCGAAATAATGAGTTGTGAATTCCACGTTATTTCAAAATGTTCAAATGGAACTATAAATAAACAAACTAGAAGGCTAACTATATATTGGAGCGGTAAGACATCTGTTGGGGCTTGTTGAATGTTTTTTTGCATGATGGCACCAAAAGTGATACAGATCAGTGCTGCTAAGGCAAAGAATATTCCGATTGGAGCGATAAAAGACATAGTTAAGCTTTTCCACACTAAAAGTATGAGTCCGGCTAAAGCAATCAATAGACCTAATAATCTCTCTTTTTGTAAATTCTTTTCTAAAAGACAAAGCGTCAAGATTGGCTGTATTCCCATGATTGTGGCCATTAAACCAGGGGTGACTCCGTGAGCCATGGCTTTAAAATAACAAATTGAATAACCTGCAATAATGAGGAGTCCAGTTAATAAAACTTGCTTTCGAGTTCCATGTTTAGGTAAAAGTCTTTTTGTAAAAATAGCAATTAACAATAAAACAAACAAAGCTGTGGCAAAGCGCAGAATTAATAATGCTATAGGTGAGGCACTGTCGAGTCCCCATCGAGTAAAAATCGCAGCGCTTCCCCAAAGTAAAACGAAAGTGGATGTCGCACTTTGTGATGCAAGCATCTGTTTATTTAGGCGCATAAAACCTCCTCCTAGTGCGTAATACCTAAGAAATACGAAGTGATAAAATTGTTAGTAAGGACAATGATTAACGAGTTATTCAGTTGTTAATCAATTCACCGATAGCGACGTTAAAAATAAATTGTTTTAACTTCTTATAAGCTCAGTATGAAAGAGACAATAAATAAAGAAAAGCGCATAATTCTTTTATATACTATTTGAAAATCGAATAGATAAATTCTAATGACTTTAAAAAATTTACAGATTGATTGGCTAAAGTGTTTTGTCACCGTAGTAGATACAGGCTCTTTATCAAACGCAGCACCTGAGTTATATCGGTCACAGTCAGCTGTTAGCATGCAACTAAAAAAACTTGAAGAAGCCCTACATTGCCAACTTTTAATACGAACGCACCGACAAATTGAATTAACGTCTCAAGGACAGCTACTTTTAGGTTATGCGCGCCGTATTCTTGACTTACATGCAGAAGCCCAAATGGCTTTTCACGGAGATGAGCTGAAGGGGCGTATACGCCTTGGGGTGCCCGATGATTATGCTGCAAAATATTTAACGCCTGTACTTAAGCGTTTTGCTCCACGTTATGGAGGTGTTGAAATTGAATTAATTTGTGAGCAGTCTACTTCGTTAATACCACGGGTAGAAACTGGGGATATAGACTTGGCATTAATTTCGAGAGATAACGCTCGTCAAGGAACACTTTTATTTCATGAACCAATGGTGTGGGTAGGCTCTCCACAGTTTGAACTCTGGCGAGAAGATCCACTCCCAATTGCAGTTTATGAAAGTACTAGTCAAGCCAAAAAGAGTGCTATTAATTCTTTGGCCTTACAGGGACGCCGTTATCGGGTAGTATACAACAGTTCAAGTTTAGCTGGTCAAATTGCAGCAGTGGAAAGTGGTTTAGCAATTGCCGTGTTCACCCAGTGTAGTGCACCCGAGCATTTAACTATTTTAAGTGCTGATCATGGCCTAGGACCTTTAGAACCTATGGAGGTCGCTGTTTACCGAAGCAGGGCATCTTTGGAGTCTAAAGCTGTGGATCACTTATATGACTTACTCCTCAAAACGCTCAGGCATTCAGTTAATATTTAATTTAAGTTTATTTTAGGTGCTCGGCTTTGAAATTGTTGAGTTAAATTTAAATGAGCACTTAAAGTCAAAACTAAATAGCTTTACATTTTTGCGCTAAATCTACAAAAAAGCCTAGAAACCTATGCTGATCGTAAAACTAATAAAAAGTATTTATTAACTCATCAATCTAAACAATTCATGAGGTGAAACATGACAAAAATTATAGCGACCTTGGGTTTAGCCGCCTTTATCTCTTTGAGTGTGAGTGCTTGCCAAGGTGAAAACGACACAAAACAGCAAGATAAAACCACAACTCCTCATTCAATGGATAAAGATTCATAATCTAAATGAATGCTCAAAGCCCATCGTAAGATGGGTTTTTTTATATCTTTTTATTTTTGTCTTAAAGTGTGATTTGTAACTCAAAATATTTATTTTTAATGGCGCCATTCAAAATATGTTGACTAATACACTAGGTTTTAAATATATTTAAATTCGACACTAATTATTTTAAATAGAACTCTATATTTAAAGTAAATTGGTTCAAATATCCTCAGATCAGAAATTTAACCTTTAAGTTTGATTATAAAAATATTAACTAATCAAGGAGGTAGGTATGGACGCTAAATTTCATTCTGAAAATGAATATGGTTTTATTTTAAATATATTGAACAACTATGTTGTTATAAAGAAGACATTAAAAGATGATCATTATCCTTATGATTCATTTGGTTATCTTCTTGCTCTTTATCAACCACTAAAAGTCTATATTCCTCAGCTTCCACATCCAAAAATTTATATTGAGGTTGGTGGAATTTCTTATGACAGAATGATTGTTATGCAAACTGAGGACGAGACAGAAGCCATAAATATTTTATTGAATTTAGGACAACTTGTTGCTTAACAATGAAGTGATATTTTAATGCTGAGTTTAATTTACTTAAGAAAAAGCTTTCTTAAGTAAATTCACGAAAAAATAAAGGCCATAAAATAGTTGTTGGAAAAGAGAACTTAAAGAAATTTTTTAATGTTACTATTTATTCTCATTAAACAAAGAACTTAATAAGATACAAAAAGCCACAAAAGCTAAATCTATAACTTTAAAAGAATTTGTTTATATAACTAAGAATATTAAAAAGTAGGTAATCGTCATGAAAAAAATACTTTTAACAGCATTGGCTGGATTTGCTTTATTAGGAAGTAGTGCTGTGATAGCTAAACCAGATGCTGCTTTATTAAACGAAGCAACAAAAAATGTAGTCACAGTGTCCAAAGTAAAAACTTTGGCTGATGAATCTGGAGTAACTTTAACTGGTACGATCGTAAAGCATATTGCTGGGGATCATTTTGAGTTAAAAGATGCTACGGGTTCAATCATAATTGATATCGATGATGACTTATGGAAACCTCTTGAGCTAAAAGCAGGGGATAAAGTACGTGTCGTTGGTGAGATAGATAAGCATAGAGTTAAGCCTACCGATATTGAAGTTTTCCAAATTGAACGTGTTAAATAAAAGCTAATGTTTTAAGTAAATATTGTTCAAAAACAATGAAAAAGAAAACTCCTGTTTTTAGGAGTTTTCTTTTGAAGATAGTAAGTTTTTATTATTGCGTTGCATTAAAAGCCTCATGGTATTTGACATTAGCTTTTGGAATATTGCCCGAGAAAGTTAGAGCCTGAAAATATTCACTTGGTACATCAGGCAAAATTAGCTCAGGATAATTTTTAAAACCAAATCGGCTGTAATAATTTGGATCACCTAATAAAACACATCCTTGAGCGCCAAGTTGTTTTAATTTTTCTAGTGATTTATTGATGAGAAGAGAGCCAACACCGCATCCTTGTTTATTTGGATGAACTGAGATAGGACCTAAACCATACCAACCTATTTCGCCTGAGCTAATCTCAACCGGAGAAATAGCAATATGTCCAATAATAGACTCATCTTCAATTGTAACGAGAGAAATAGTAAGTTGTCCGTGAGCTCTGAGACTATTAACAATAAAATGCTCGGTATGACTTGTGTGCTCAGCATTTTGAAAAGCTGCTTTTGTCAATTTTTCAATGGCTTCAATATCTTCGGCTTGCTCATCACGAATAATAATATTCATTAAAAATTCTTCCAGACTTATAGATTATCCATATACTTTAACTTTTAAATAATTATTGAAAAGAAAGATAATTTAGATTTCTAAAATACTTTATTTGTTACTGGTTATAAAAAGCAACTACTACTCATCAAACTCATACATAAAGTAAAATTTTATAAAAATCATTTTTAATATAATCACTTTAAAAATAATTTTGAGGGTCAATAAGTTGAGAAAAATCATTAAAATATTATTACTATCTACGCTTATTTCAGCTACTTCGTTCACTATCTATGCCAAAAATGCTGAGCAAAAAGTTAATTTTTTACAAAGTTCACCACATACCACTTTAAATGGAAAATTTCAGGGCTATGATGATGTAAGGTATAGAATTTATGGAAAAAAAGGCCAAATATTAAAATTCGATATCAATAGTCTGGGGAATTTAGCCTACATTAATATTTTTGCACCTGGTAAAAAACCAGGTAAAGATAATGCATTGTTGATTGGCTCAACCATAGGTTTTAAAGGAGAGCTTACTTTACCAGTTGACGGCGATTATATTATTCAAGTTTATCAAATGCGTAATAGTGCTCGTAAAAATAAAACTGTGAAATATAATTTAGATCTCGAATTATTAAACAAGGTGAAAAAATAATAACTGATGAAATTTACTAGCTCTCAAATGAGAACTAGTAAATTTGAAAATTGGTATATTACTAACGATCACATTAAAGAAAATGACTCATGAATGCCCGAGCTTTCAACAAACAGTTGATCATGTGAAACGAGCAATACCGCACCTTCATAACTCTGAATAGCATTAGCAAGTAGCTCTCTAGATTCAATATCCAAATGATTTTCTGGTTCATCTAATAACAGAAGTTCAGGTGCAGGTTTTATCTGGCTAAGGGCCAATAAAGCTACTTTTAATTTTTCACCACCACTTAACTGAGACAATAGTTGGATACCTTTATCTCCACGAATTCGAAGTTGACCTAGCAAATTTCTCCATTCGAGTTCTGAAAGTTCATTATTCATGTGAGATAAATTTTCAATAACAGTCATTTCATCACAGAAAAAGCTAAAGTTCTGGTCGAGATAGAAACACTCTACAGATAAGTGAATGCTGTCACAGGGTTGATTGTTCTCTGCATGAATTGCCTTAAGTAAAGTTGATTTTCCAATACCATTTTCTCCTGCTATGTGAATTTTTTGAGCTGCTTGTACAGCTAGATCGATGGGTTTTTGAGTACCATGTTTCAGTTTCAATTTTTTAATCCGCAGAATTTCACCAGATTTCTTATGAAAAGACGGGAAGAAAAACTGTTGAGGTTTAACCATTTCGAGAAACAATTTCTTATCTTTTAAATCATTTTGACTGTTCGAAATCTGACGTTGGTGTTGAGACTGTATAACAGCAATGCTTTGGCCTGCTTGTTCCTTTTTAAAGTCGAGCAAAATCTTGGCTTGAGAATTTGATTCTCTTAATTTATTGCCAGCACGCTCACGTTTTTGAGCTTTCATTAATACATCATGTTGCTTTTGCTTCATGTGCTTAACTTCACGTTGGCTCTGTTGAATAGATTGCTCTAGAGCTGCAATATTGGTTTGATACTGCCCATAAAATTTTTCATAATTTCCGGTGGTGTGATGTAGACCATGTTCATTTAAATGATAAATATGGTCGACTTCATTTAATAAAGTCCGATCATGGCTAATGATAAGACTACCTGCCGGGTGTTTTTTTAAATGATCGATTAACCATTGTCTAGATTCCTGATCTAGATGATTACTAGGCTCATCAAGTAATAGATAGTGGTCTGATTTTAAAAATAAACAGCTTAGAGCCAATTTAGTTTTTTGACCTTCACTTAAATTTTTAACTGGGAAATCTAAATCTGTTGGTAGACCAGCAGATTCTAAGAGGTTGTTCCATAAAGTGGGCAGGTCCCATTTACCTTCCAATAAATCATAGTCATCGAAGTCGGCATTACCTTGTTCAACTCTTTTAAAAGCGTCGTAAATATCTAAGATATCTAAGGCTTCAGCAATCGTCAGTGCCGTCAAACGATGCAATTGTGGTAAATACGCATGTTTTACATGCCAAGATATTTGCCCTGATGTAACAACTGAATCTAATGCAAATGTCTCATTTAATATTTGCATAAGCAAAGATTTGCCTTGGCCATTACGACCAATTAGGGCAGAGACCTGATTCGATTCAAGACTAAAATTTAGATGCTTAAACATTACCTTTGAAGGGAACTCTAAGGTAAGTTGCGATATTACACATGCCTGCTGAGTCATAAAAAACCTCATAAATACAGGATGTACAAAATAGGAGAATGATAATTTTTAATAGAGACAGTAAATCACAAAAAATAGTCTATTTTGCACATCAAAAAAAGAAAAAATTGATGAGAAAAAAGACTTACTTCATTGGCGTGACTCACGAAATTGATGGAATAGTGAACTATTCTATAGGGTTTTTTAGTGGGTGTAAAATTTCTATAAGTTATTTTATTAAAAAACCCAATCATAGGATTGGGCTTTTATCTTTAAAGAATTTTACTCTTTTACAACTAAAACTTGAATCTTGGTGCTATTTAAAACATCTTGAGCAAAGCTACCCAAAATTAGTTTTTGGAAACCTTTACGACCGTGCGAACCAATCACAATTAAATCAGAACCTAAGTCTTCTACGGCTTTCAAAATACCATCTGAAGAAATTTCACCTTGGATGATTTGAGTCTCTGCATCAATGCCTTCTTCAGCACATAAAGCTTTAACTTTTGCGAGAGTTTTTTCTGCGTTGGCGCGTGCTTCAACAAAATAATCTTTTACAACAGGTGAGATGTAATAAAAATCTACGCCACTAAAAGGATCTACCGCAACCAAACTAATGGCGGTCAATTTACTACCAAATGCTTTTGCAATGTGAGCTGCTTGTCGAGCTGCTGCTAAAGAAATCTCAGAACCATCTACTGGTACAATAATATGTTGGTAATTCATGATGTTATTCCTCTTATTTACAGTTGTTATATGTATGAAGCTTTTATTAATTAAAGATTAACATATTTCATTCTATGGAGACATCTATTCAATTAAAAGTAATTGAAATTAAATAAATTATATATAAATCAAATAATTGAATTGATTGCTTTGCTGGTTTTGAACTGATAAGTATGCTGTAGACCAATAATTGTTAATATTTACATGAAAATTACAAAAAATTACGGTTCATATTTCTGTCACAAAGAAGCCGTATAACAAAATAGTAAATTAAAGGGGGGCTAAGAAAGATGGCAGATTTAACAGCAAAGAAAGTCAATAAACTCATTGAAGAGTTTAGTCAAACAGGTAAAGAACCTCAAAAGTTAATCATTGGCTACAAAACTTATGCAAGACTGATGACTGAAGATAAATTTGCAGAAAAAGTTGTTCCTTCACTAGAAGACTCAAAAGAACGCTTATATAAAAACTTAAAAATTAAACTTGTGACTGAAAAACATTATTTTGAAATTAAATAAAACTTATGTGAACTTCATCACTTTCTATTAAACTAAATTAACATTAAATAAGTTTAATAACATTATTAATGTATGATGATACAAAATAATAGTGTAATCAACATTTGAAAACAGCAATCGTTTATAAACTCGATAGAATAAATTGCTTTTATTTTAAGTAGTGGAATAAATTGAAATGCCAACAATCAGTGTAATTATTTTTTATATTTTAGCTATATTAGGCGGTATAACAATTGTTTATGGATTAATCAGTTTAAGTGTTTTTTTAATTACAATCGGATTGGCTCTATTATTTGCAGCACTTTTATTAAAAAAAGAATTTAAAATAGATATTTTATTTTGGCAATAAATATAATATTTATTTGTAATTTAATTTATTTATAAACATATTTCGATACAACTGACATAAAAAAATGTCAGTTTTTAAAAGATTAAATTAAGTTTTTGTATAGATATGTGGTTAATGATATTTTTGATCAAAATAATTACAATAAAATATAAAAGTAAGAAATTTAAAATTTATTTAAGTATTTAAAAATAAAAAGGTTTCATTTAGGATAAAAGTAAAGTAGTAAGACCATTTTAGCTATTAAACAATAACAAAGTGAGGTGAGCATGACTTATAAGTATGAGTATGCAGGGTTCTGGTTAAGATTTGGCGCAATGATTATTGATAGTCTTATTCTTTGTTTGGCAATTATTCCAGCCGCATGGATTTTTTATCGGGGAGATTACGACTTAGTATTTGCTACAGGCTTAAGTAGTCAGCCACAAAACTATTGGTTTGACCTGATTGTGAACTACGCATTTCCTTTTTTATATTCAGTTTTATGTTGGTTGTATTTTGCAGGTACGCCCGGCAAACGTTTGATGCGCTTAAAAGTTTTAGATGAAAAAACAGGTAATAAGCTCACAGTCATGCAAAGTATTATTCGATATATTGGCTATATTCCATCAATTTTAGTATTTGGTATTGGTCTTTTTTGGGTGGCATTTGACGCTAAAAAACAAGGCTGGCACGACAAAATGGCAAAATCAGTCGTAGTAAGAGAGTTATAAGAAAACATACTAAAAAGCGTTCATAGCATTGAAAATAGAGAGCTATGAACGTTTTTTTTATTAGCTTTTTTGGGCTTTAAATTTGAGCACAACAAATACAATAATTCCGACCACCAATCCCCAAAATGCTGAGCCGATCCCGAAGAATTGAATACCCGAAGCGCTACATAAAAAGGTAAATAATGCAGCTTCACGTTCTTCAATTTGAGCAAAAGCAATCGCAATGTTGTGGCTGATCGTACCAAGTAATGCAATACCAGCCAAAGCGACAATAAAAATATGAGGGAAAGACATTAATAAACTTGTAAGTGTTGCGGCAAACAAACCCATTAAGATGTAGAAAAAACCACAGCTTATACCTGCAATATAGCGTTTGCTTGGGTCAGGATGAACTTGGTCGTCTAAGCTTACGGCAGCACTAATCGCAGCAATATTGACGCTATAACAGCCAAACGGTGCAAGCACAACTTGGGTTAAACCTGTCCAGCCAATGAGTTGATTCACGTGTGGTTTGTAGCCATAACTTTTGATCATGGCAATACCCGGTAAATATTGAGAAGCCATACTAATCACAAACAGTGGCAGTGCTAAGCCCAAAAGTGCTGACCAGCTAAAGTCAGGTCTAATCCAAACAGGTTTTGCTAAAGACCACTGAATTGTAGGCATATGAAATTCTAAAAAGACAGGGCACAGGGCAATACCTGCAATTACGGTAAATACAATGCTATAACGCGGCCATAATCTTTTTGTAATGACATAAATGCTAAGTAAGGACAAAACAAATGCCCAATCATTTTGTAAACTTGCGAAAAGTGAAATACCAAATTTGAGTAGGACGCCTGCCAGCATGGCACTTGTTAAACTTTGAGGAATGTATGACAGCGCTTTTTGAAAAATACCTGAAAAGCCTAAAATCGCAGTGAGTAAACCACCAACTAAAAAAGCACCAATCGCTTCATTTAAACTATACCCACTACCTGTTGCCATAATTAAAGCAAGACCTGCGGTTGACCATGCCGTCGCTACAGGATATTTAAATTTCCAAGAAAGAATGAGTCCTGATAAGCCAATACCCAAACCCAAAGCCCAAAACCATGAAGTGATTTGTTCAGGTGAAGCACCTAAAGCTTGAGCCGCCTGAATCACTAAAACAGCCGAAACACTAATACCAATGAGAAAGGTAATAAAACCAGCAAATACTGCTGGAATTGAAAAATCTTGAAGAATTTTTTGCATGATACGTATTCTAAATCCAAGAAAAATTAATAGGCTTCTGCCATTGCTTCCAGTTGGGGTGAATTTAACAATTTTTTTTAAGAAGGTGCTTTCTATTTTCAGATTAAAAAATAAATAATCTTTTTAAATTATTAAATAATGCTATTATTTGTTTCATAAATAACAATGAATCAAGAATATTATTTTATGGATGAGAAAGCCGAAAATTTAACTCCACTAGAACTGAAAATTATGCGTGCCTTACAGGAAAATGGGCGTTTAAGTAATGCTGAATTGGCTAAACTTGTAGGTATTAGTACATCATCTTGTTGGAATCATACTCAGCGTCTTTTTAAGATTGGAGCAATCTTAGATGTCCGTGCTCGGATCAATCCCAATACCGTTCAACGTGGTACTGTGGTGTTAGTTGGTGTAGTTTTGGACCGTTCAACTCCTGATAGCTTTCAAGCATTTGAACAAGCGTCGGGTGATTTGGAAAATGTTTTAGAGTGTTATCTGGTGGCAGGAGAAGTCGATTATTTTCTAAAAATTCGTGTTAAAGATTTAGCAGCGTTTAACCGATTTCATAGTGAAAAGATTATTGCCTTACCCGGAGTAAGACAAGTCAGAACTTTTTTTGTACTTAATGAAGTTAAAACAGATGGCATGCTGGACTTTTAGCAGTTCATGATGTTTTAACTTTCTAATGCAAAAGTTATTAGATTAAAATAATTAAATTGTAGAGGTTGCTAGTTTTAAACCAAATCCAAAAAATAGAATTCCTACTAAAAAGATTCCGCTTGCTGCAATTTTATGGTTCTCTTTAAAAAATGCCGAGAGTTTAATTCCAGAGAAGATTAATGCAGTTAAATAACTAAAGCTAATGATCTGTAAAATAATCGCTAAAATTAAAAAGCTCAGAGCAGGATAAGCATAATCTGGCTCAACAAATTGAACAAAGAAAGAGAGGAAAAATAAAATCGCTTTAGGATTGAGTAAACTAATACTGAGTGCTGTTTTATAAGGATGAACTTTATCTAAAGCAGGTAAATCAGCCATTTCTGGTTGAGTTTGATTGCGTTGTTTCCAGCGTTGAATACTGCCTTGTAACAGTTTAAAGCCTAAATAAGATAAATAAAGTGCACCTGTTAATTTAAGAATGACAAATACCCATGGGAATGCCTTAAGTAGAGAAGCAGCTCCGAGTACTGTACATAGCATTAAAATAAGGTCACCGGTGAAAATACCGAATGCACCCATATATCCGGTTTTAATCCCGTAGCGCGAAGCGATTGACATCACATAAAGAGAATTGGGTCCTGGCAATAACACAATTAGGAATGTACCAATAATATATGTTGTTAAATCTGTTATGCCGAACACGAGAAACCCAATAAAAAAACCGATTTTTGTCATGATAACAAAAATCGGCAATTTTGTATGAAAAGTGCAGTTTTTTAAGATTTTATTTCCGCATCAATTCCAAAAGACTGACGTAACAAAAGGCTTAATTGGTCACGTGCTTTAATAAAGCCATCGACACCACCTTGTAAAAGCTGGAATGCCATTAAGTCATGGTTAAGTTCATCTTTAAAACTTTGCTCATCTTGAGCTGGTCTAACAATGGCTTCTGCTTGTTTTGCTTGAGATGCATCAAGTGCCGCATCAACTGTACGGGTATCTTGCTCAAGCTGGGTAAGTAAGCTTGGCGAGATCGTCAGTAAATCACATCCAGCTAGACCAAGCACTTGATCAATACTACGGAAGCTCGCACCCATCACTTGAGTTGGAATGTTTTGCTGTTTGTAATAGGTATAGATTTTCTTAACTGAAACGACACCTGGATCTTTTTCGATTGGGTAAGCGTCTACACCTTCAGCTTTTTTGTACCAATCTAAGATACGACCTACAAATGGTGAGATTAAAGTCACTTTTGCATCTGCACACGCTTGGGCTTGATGTAAACCGAAAAGGAGAGTGAGGTTACAAGCAATTCCTTCAGTTTCGAGCACTTTGGCAGCTTGAATACCTTCCCAAGTCGATGCAATTTTAATAAGAATACGTGACTGATCGATACCATATCCTTTATAAAGCTCACATAATTCATGCGCTTTTTTAATGGTTGCTTCGGTGTCATATGAAAGAGCAGCATCAACTTCCGTTGAAACACGGCCTTCAATCAGTTTTAAAATTTCTACACCAAATTTTACGGTTAAAATATCAATGGTTCTTTCGATTAACTCATCGTTGCTATAGCCTTCTTCTTTGGCTTGATAATAAGCATCTTCAATGAGCTCTTTGCTTTCTGGTTGTTCTGCTGCTGCCGTAATCAATGAAGGATTAGTCGTTGCGTCTAATGGACGGAATTTACGAATTGCATCAAGGTCACTACTGTCGGCAACAACGGTCGTTAATGTTTTTAATTGGTCAAGTGCTGTATGAGTCATTGATATTCAACATCTTCGGTAATAAATCTTATATTTTCTTTATAGCACAAAGTCTATTCATGCTGTCGATATATCAATTGTTATATTTCAAAGAAAAACGTTTAGGTTCTGCATCAAATTTGAAATATTTTTAAGGCGGCGATTGCATTCGTTGCTTACGGATATACTCAATGAGATATCTAGCAGCGGCACCAAGTTCACTTTCCCGGCTCCAAACCAAGTCGACATAATATTCAAATCGAGGGGTGAAATCTAATAAATCCAATACCTTAAGTTTATTTTTTAATTCAGGGTTTTCTTTAAACATTTCTTGAGGAAGAACGCCCCAACCTAGATTACGTAAAATCATTAAACAAGCAGAGTGGTGGTTATCGGTGCGCCAATAATGTTTTGAAAAAAGTAATTCAGGCTTTAAAGTCTCATCACGACTTGCAACTACAATTTGTCGTGTAGTAAGAATCTGCTCATAAGAAACTTGATTTTGGCTTGCTAGAGGATGGTTGTTTGAAATAACCGGAATTAGAGCCTCACGTTTTAGCTCTACGAATTGTTCTCTGTTATCTAGATGCTCACGTTCAAACATCAGTGCAAGTTGAGCAGAGCCATCTAATAACATTTGCAGAGCATCTTCTTGGGGAGCAGACACAATATTGATTTGTAGGTCAGGGAAACGACTCTCTAAAAGACAAATATAGTCGGTCCAATTGGTGTGTAAAAGCTCAGACACAATCACAATAGTTAAATTAGCTTCCAAACCTGTACTTAACGCGTGAGCATGCTGTTTCCATTGATTCATCTCAATCAAAAGCTGAGAGGTCTTTTCATATAAAACCCGTGCTTCATCAGTAGGGATAGGTTCGCGGCCTTTACGGTCAAATAAAGTTAAGTCCAGATCAATCTCTAAGTTGGCAATAGACATGCTTACAGCCGAAGGAACTTTGCCAAGTTTACGGGCTGCTGCAGAAAAAGAGCCGGTCTCAATCACGGCTTGAAACATGAGTAGTTGTTCTTGATTAATATTCATCTGTCAAAAAAACTGAAAGAACCTGATTGGATTAATCAATATTATAAAAATAAAATGCACATTATCCAAGTTATTATTGAGTATTTAAAAATGTTGATTTCCAAGAGAAGACTCATTCATGCAATCAGTTATGAAGGAATTTTATTGGTCATCATTGCGATTGCATTAAGTTTTATTTTTGATATGCCAATGGATGTAACCGGTACACTCGGTGTGTTTATGGCAGTGGTTTCAGTTTTCTGGAACATGATTTTTAACCACTATTTTGAAAAAGTAGAGCATAAATATAATTGGGAAAGAACGATCCCTGTGCGGATTTTACATGCGATTGGTTTTGAAGGTGGTTTGCTGATTGCAACTGTACCAATGATTGCATATATGCTTCAGATGAGTGTCATTGATGCACTTATTTTAGATATTGGTTTAACCTTATGTATTTTGGTTTATACCTTTATTTTCCAGTGGTGCTATGACCATATTGAAGATAAATTTTTCCCAGATGCCAAAGCTGCATCACTTCATTAAGCTAATATATTGAAATGAAATAAGCACCCACATGGGTGCTTATTTTGTTAGGTCGTTATAGAAATTATTTTTCTACAATCGCAACCACACCTTCACCACCTGCTGTACAGATAGAGATTAATGCACGGCCTGAACCTTTTTCATTAATCAATTTAGCAGCAGTTGCTAAGATACGACCACCAGTTGCAGCAAATGGATGGCCTGCACCTAAAGATGAACCATTTACGTTTAGTTTAGAGCGGTCAATTGAACCCAAAGGTGCATCTAAACCAAGACGTTCTTTACAGAATTTTTCATCTTCCCAAGCTTTCAATGTAGATAACACTTGAGATGCAAATGCTTCATGGATTTCGTAGAAATCGAAATCTTGAAGTTTAAGGTTTGCACGCTTAAGCATACGAGGTACTGCATAAGCAGGAGCCATTAACAAACCTTCTTTAGGGCCGTTTTTACCAATGAAGTCAACAGCTGCTGTTTCAGAGAAAGAAAGATAAGCTAAAACTTCATGCCCATTTTCTTTTGCCCATTCTTCAGAAGCAAGCAATACCACAGAAGCACCATCAGTCAACGGAGTTGAGTTACCCGCTGTCATTGTTGCAGTTTCGCCTTTACCGAAAACTGGCTTCAATTTAGCAAGTTTTTCAACTGTGCTGTCTGCGCGTAAGTTGTTGTCACGGTTAAGACCTAAGAATGGAGTCATTAAGTCGTCAAAGAAACCACGCTCATAAGCAGCAGCAAGTTTTTGATGACTGCTAGCAGCTAACTCATCTTGTGCTTCGCGAGTGATACCCCATTCTAAAGCAGTGATGGCTTGGTGCTCACCCATTGAAAGGCCAGTACGTGGTTCACCATTGCTTGGTGCATCAAGAAGCTTTTTAAAATCAATTTTTGTTAAAGCTTTAAGACGGTCTTTACCAGTTTTAGCTACATTGAGTTCAAGTAAAACTTTACGTAAACCATCACCTACAGCAATTGGTGCATCAGAAGTGGTGTCTACACCACCTGCAATACCTACGTCAATTTGACCAAGTGCAATTTTGTTTGCAACAACAAAAGCTGCTTGTAAACCTGTACCACAAGCAATTTGAATGTCATAAGCTGGAGTTTCAGGAGCAAGATCTGTGCTCAATACAACTTCACGAGTCATATTAAAGTCACGACTATGTTTTAAAACAGCACCAGCAACGACTTCACCAATACGCTTACCTTGTAAGTTAAAGCGCTCAACCAAACCGTTTAATGCTGCTGTCAGCATGTCAGAATTAGACGCTTTGAAATAAGCAGTATTTGAACGTGCAAATGGAATACGGTTGCCACCAATAATTGCAACGCGGCGAACAGTGTTTTGGCTCATGGTTTTATCCTGTTGAACAGAAGTTTTGGTTTTTGTTGCTTTTGGTGCTGCAGCTACATTTGAAGATGTAGAAGTAGTTGCTGTAGCCGTGCTCTTAGTGCGAGGGCTACGTGCAGGTGCAGTCGTTGAACGAGTACGTGTCGTTTTTGATGTATTAGTTGCTGCTTTAGGAGTAGTGTTGTTACGCTTAGCCGTGTTAGAAGCCGACTTTGATGTATTTGACACTTTTTCCTGAGCAGAATTCTCGACTGCTGGATTTTCTTGAGTTGTTTTGCTCATAAGGCTTTTCCAAGCATAATAACGATATTCTTGTAAGCTACCTTAACACAATTCAAATAGACCTGTATTGACTAGAATGACATTGTAGATAGCATTCAGGTCAAGACATCCAAAGATGAAGTCAAGTATGATTTGGAGTAACTCTAATGAACGACTGCTTTCATATTGTTTCTATCCATCTCATAACATAATGAAGCCTGTCGTAGAAAATTCATTTCTTTGAGAGATAATAATCATGACTGATCAATACCAAGCATTTACACAATCTCCTATTGGTAAATTCGTTGTTAAAAATCTGGGTTTACCATCGCCAGTTGTATTAGAGCGTTTTGAAAGTGCTCAGCCAGTAGTGAATGGTGCAGTATTGGTTGGCGCAGCGCCGTCAAGTGCTTTGTCTGGTGAAATTGCACAAGTACTTAGCAATGTTCATGCAGATAGCTATGTAGGCAATAACGTTGCTTTACAACAAGAAGCTGCAAAAGTTGGTTTAAATTTACGTCCATTCAATGCAGGCGACAAAGAATCAAAATTCAAAGCAGTTGTATTTGATGCGTCTGGGATCCAAAACTCAGAACAGTTGAACGAACTTTATAAATTCTTTAACCCGATTGCACGTCAAGTTGCGACTTCTGGTCGAGTGATTGTGATTGGTACAACTC
The DNA here is from genome assembly GCF_000581835.1 of Acinetobacter sp. 1542444. Lineage (NCBI taxonomy): Bacteria > Pseudomonadati > Pseudomonadota > Gammaproteobacteria > Moraxellales > Moraxellaceae > Acinetobacter > Acinetobacter sp. 1542444. Next base: position 34,944 of record NZ_JEYA01000009.1, read on the forward strand.
CTGAAACTGCAAAAACTGTAAAACAAGCAATCGCTCAGCGTGCACTTGAAGGCTTTATCAAATCTGTAGGTAAAGAATTTAAAAAGGGTATTACTGCTCAAGTTGTCTATGTTGATGAAGGTGCTGCTGCAAACCTTGAATCAACATTACGTTTCTTACTTTCTCCACGTTCAGCTTATGTATCTGGTCAAGTGATTCGTGTATCTAAAGCAGATGTGGTTGATGTTGATTGGGCAAAACCACTTGCTGGAAAAACTGCATTAGTAACTGGTGCAAGCCGTGGTATTGGTGAGGCAATTGCACATGTATTGGCTCGAGACGGCGCGCATGTTATTTGTTTAGACGTACCACAACAACAAGCTGACCTTGACCGTGTAGCAGCTGACATTGGCGGTTCTACATTGGCAATTGACATTACTGCTGCTGATGCGGGCGAAAAAATTAAAGCTGCTGCGGCAAAACAAGGCGGTTTAGATATTATCGTTCATAACGCAGGTATTACACGTGACAAAACTTTGGCAAACATGAAGCCGGAGCTTTGGGACTTAGTAATTAACATTAACTTGTCTGCTGCTGAACGTGTAAATGACTACTTGTTAGAAAATGATGGTCTAAATGCAAATGGCCGAATTGTTTGTGTATCATCAATTAGCGGTATTGCTGGTAACCTTGGTCAAACCAACTATGCTGCATCTAAAGCAGGTGTAATTGGTCTAGTGAAATTTACTGCGCCTATCTTAAAAAATGGTATTACCATTAACGCAGTAGCGCCTGGCTTTATCGAAACTCAAATGACTGCTGCGATTCCATTTGCAATTCGTGAAGCTGGTCGCCGTATGAACTCAATGCAACAAGGTGGTTTACCTGTTGATGTAGCAGAAACGATTGCATGGTTTGCATCAACTGCTTCTACAGGCGTAAACGGCAACGTTGTACGAGTGTGTGGTCAAAGCTTGTTGGGCGCTTAAGCACTTTTAACTAAATAGGGGTGCTTGTGCATCCCTTTTTTATTCAAGAATCTATAAATTATAAAAGGTTAGGTATGAATACTCGTCATTTTAGCCAGCTACCAAAAGCGGCATTGGCTTATCCAAAAGTAGTGCAAGGTTTAATTTTTAAAAAGCCGAAAGGTCCAAAAATATTACCGCAAGTTGAATATGTGGTAGATACTTTAGAAATTGATCAGAACCACCTCAAAGCTTATAACGAAGTATGTGGCTTTCAAAATAATGGCTTTGTACCAGCAATTTATTTGGCTGTACTTTCTCAAAGTTTGCAAATGCACATGATGACGGCAGAAGCCTTTCCATTTCCAATTTTAGGTTTAGTCCATATTCGTAACCAGATTAAACAGACCAGACCAATTGCTGTGACTGAAAAATTAACTTTGTCATGTAAATTTGGGGAACTAAAACCGCATGATAAAGGTGTTCAGTTCGACTTTATTACCACGGCAAAAGTTGGCAATGAAGTGATGATGGAAGGCTTAACGACTTATTTATCTCGCCAAAAAGTTGAGAAAAGAGTAGGTGAGAAAGCCAAAGAAGAACAAGCACCAGCTTATGTTCCAAAGGCAGAGTGGAATATTTTAGAAAACACAGGTCGCCGTTATGCGAAAGTGTCTGGTGATTTTAACTTAATTCATATTCATGCCATTACTGCAAAAGCATTTGGCTTTAAGCAAGCCATTGCACATGGTATGTGGAGCAAAGCTAAAGCATTAGCAAACCTTGAATTACCAAATGCTTATGAAGCAGATGTATGGTTTAAGCTGCCAATGTTCTTACCGTCAAAAGTTGAGTTTTTAACTGCCAATACAGATAAAAAGACTGATTTCTTAATTCGTAATGCGAAATCCCAAAAACCGCATGTTGCAGGAACAGTAAAAGCATTATAAAAATATCAGCAGCCTGAACAGAGGTTTGGGCTGCTTTTGAGCAAAATAACAAAAAATGCAAGGAACTTCATGTGATTAAAGAAATTTTACTGGCCGATACCCATAACTATCACGGTATTTTAGATGAACGTTTTATTGATTTAGCTCACCAGTTCAGCCGTCTTCAAGATGCTAGAACAGGACAAGGTGGAGCTGCTTTAGCGGTTTATTTTAGAGGTCAGAAAGTTGTAGATATCTACACGGGTCTAAAATCACAAACCGAAGCTTGGCAATCTGACACATTGGCAGTTTGTTATTCTACAGGTAAGGGCATACTTGCAACTTTAGCGCATATTTTAGTAAGTGAAGGTTTTTTAGAATACGACAAACCGATTGCGACTTATTGGCCTGAGTTTGCTCAAAATGGTAAAGAGCAAATGACTTTACGTCATGTGCTAAGTCATCAAAGCGGTATGTTTGATGTTCGAAATATTATCGAAAGTGCGAGGGAAATGCTCGACTGGTCACATATGTTAGATGTGGTCGCGGCGACTAAGCCAAGATTCCTTGCCGGAGAAGGCAATGCGTATCAAGCTTTAACATTTGGCTGGCTTGTCGGTGGAGTACTTGAAAAAGCAACTGGTCAATCTTTAGATCAGCTCATGCAAAAATATCTTGTTGAACCGTTACAGTTAGATGGGGCTTATTTTGGGACGCCTGCAAATGAGTTGGATCGTGTAGCACGTTTAATTATTCAACAAAAACCAGAAAAGCCAGCGTCTACTCAAGTTGAAAAACCTAAAAAGCCGCAGACGCGCAAGAGCTCACTCTCTGAAAAAATGATTACTTGGACTGGACAAGACCCTCAAGACTTTCAAGATGCCATGATTCCAAAAGGAATGAAACATCTTAGTTTCTTTAGTGACGAGGGATTGCAAGCAGTTATTCCAGCGGCAAACGGTACGTTTACTGCAAATAGTCTTGCTAAAATTTATGCGATGCTGGCAAATCAAGGTGAATGGGATGGACATCAAATTATTTGCCCAGAAGTATTTAAAGAGCTCAGCACCATCCAAAGTTATGCACGTGATCGTGTTATGCCAATTCCGATGAATTGGCGTTTAGGCTATCACCGTATTATTACCATGGGTAAACGAGCTAAAAATGGATTTGGGCATATTGGCTACAATGGTTCAGGTGCATGGTGCGATCCTGAGCGTGACCTCAGCTTTGCTTATACCCATAACTTCCAGATTGGTTCAATCACAGGTGATTATCGTTTGTGGGGACTGACCCAAGAAGCTTTACGTTGCACCGACCAAATTTTAAAAGGCCGTAAAGGCTGGTTCTAATTTTAGTATTTTAAAGCTGGCATTCTAATCAATGCCAGCTCAATACCTATAATAATTCTAGGCGAATAATCGCTTCGGTATGGCGCTTGAAATCTTCCTCAGCTAAACCTTGTAAACCAAGTTTATAAATACCTTCTAAGCCGCAAACAAAGGCAATGAGTCGCCATGCAATGTCTGTGGAATTTGATCTGTTTTTAAATTCACCTTCTTTTTGGCCACACTCAATCGCTTGCACAATTGTTTCATGCCAACTTTGCATGGCAAGGTTATAAGCCTTTTGTATTTCAATATCTTGCTCAATCAAGAGTTCAGCTTCATTCCATAAACGTAAGTAGGGCTGAAGTTTGTCGATATTTTCTGCACCTAATAAGATGAAAAGTCTTTGAAATTGGCTGGTTGTTTGGAGAGTTTGTTCAATTTCATCGAGCTGTTCCATCAGCTTTAAAAAAGCTTCAGCTTTTAAGTGAGATGCCGAAGAAAAGTGGTGGTGAACTTGTCCGGTAGAGGTTTGTGCTTCTGTTGCGATTCTACGTACCGTCATGGCAGTAAAACCTTCAGCCAAAGCAACTTGCATGGCAGCTTGCAGAATCATTTCTCTGCGTTGATCGCGATTAAGATAGGCCATGTTTTTTCACCTGACTGAATTCGACACAAATTACATTAAAACTAAAAGTTGGACAAGTGTCCAATTGTGTATATAATAACCATGATTTGAACACATGTCCAAGTTTTGGATATTGAAGAGCGTTATGCAAAAAAAATGGTTAATCCTGACAATTATCGTCCTTATATATTTACCAGTTACGATTGATGCAACGGTGATGCATGTTGCAACACCATCTTTAAGTGCAGCATTGAATTTAACTGCCAATCAGCTTTTATGGGTCATTGATGTTTATTCACTGATTATGGCGGGTTTGATTTTGCCGATGGGTGCACTTGGCGATCGTATTGGCTTTAAAAAATTATTATTTATTGGAACTGCAGTTTTTGGTGTGGGTTCGTTAGCTGCGGCTTTTTCTCCAACTGCCTATGCCTTAATTGCTTCTCGTGCTGTCTTAGGGCTAGGGGCAGCTATGCTTATTCCTGCCACTTTATCCGGCATCCGTAATGCTTTTACCGAAGAAAAGCAGAGAAATTTTGCACTTGGTCTTTGGTCTACAGTGGGTGGTGGTGGAGCAGCTTTTGGTCCATTAGTCGGTGGTTTTGTACTAGAACACTTCCATTGGGGTGCTGTATTTCTTATCAATATCCCGATTATTTTAGTGGTTCTGGTCATGATTGTGATGATTATCCCTAAACAACAAGAGAAGACTGATCAGCCAATTAATTTAGGGCAAGCTTTAATTTTGGTTGTAGCCATTTTAAGCCTGATCTATTCAATCAAATCGGCTATGTACAGCTTTTCGGTACTTACAGTCGTGATGTTTGTAATTGGTATAAGTACTTTAATCCACTTCATTCGAAGCCAAAAAAGAGCTACGACGCCAATGATTGATCTGGAATTGTTTAAACATCCAGTGATTTCTACCAGCATTGTCATGGCTGTTGTTTCCATGATTGCTTTGGTTGGTTTTGAATTACTCTTGTCTCAAGAGTTGCAGTTTGTACATGGTTTTTCTCCATTACAGGCAGCCATGTTTATTATTCCATTCATGATTGCGATTAGTTTAGGTGGTCCATTAGCTGGAATTTGCTTGAATAAGTGGGGACTTAGACTTGTATCTACTGTTGGTATTTTAATAAGTGGATTTAGTCTATGGGGACTTGCCCAGCTTAACTTTTCAACCGACCACTTTTTAGCATGGACGTGTATGGTCTTTTTAGGCTTTAGCATTGAGATTGCCTTACTTGCTTCAACTGCTGCGATTATGTCATCTGTACCTCCGCAAAAGGCGAGTGCAGCAGGTGCCATTGAAGGGATGGCTTACGAGCTTGGGGCTGGTTTGGGCGTTGCTATATTTGGGTTAATGTTATCTTGGTTTTATAGTCGTTCAATTATTTTGCCAGAACAGCTCCCAACGGACTTAATTGAAAAAGCGAGTATCTCGATTGGAGAAACCATGCAATTAGCGTCTAATCTTGAAAATCCTTTGGGAGGACAATTAATTGCAGTTGCGCAACAAGCTTTTAGCTATGCCCATAGTTGGGTGCTTACCATCTCAGCTATTTGCTTCTTCCTTTTAACTGCATTTGTCTGGCTGAGCTTTCCAAAGAAAGTAAATTAAAACTAAAGGATAAAAAGAGAGACTACCTTTCTTTTTATCCTTAAATTTCTTTTTAATATTTTCTACATATTAAAAATTGGTTATTTAATTCTCATAAATAAACTATTCTTTAAAAGGGTTCATATTTTTATTTCAAAATGATTCAGTGGTCATGTAATTGAAATTTAATGAAAAATTAATTGTTGTGAAATTGACTGCGTAAAAATGGTTTGCTAACCTGCTATTCGAAAAATCTAAAAACAAATAAAAGAGGCTGCTGTGAATTTTAAATTAAAAACATCACTCATTATTGGAGCAATTGTTGCGTCTTCACTTGTATATGCCGCAACTGTACTTTCACCAAATCAGAATAATAATAGTGGATCAATTCCATCCGGTTATTCAGATTTAGAATTTAATCTAGCAAATGGGAATTGGGTCAAAAACCTTACTTTACCCACAAGCGCTAATAATTTGGACAAAATTACAATTCGTTCTAGTGCTGCCTATAGTAGTTATTTAGATACTTCTAATACCAATATTCCCTTAGAAGTTTTAAAGATAAATAGTGGTGATGTTTACCAATTCATTTTTAATAGTAGTCAAAATAAATGGATCGCTCAGTTAGCGACAGTGAGTCCTACTAATGGTGCGACCTATGAAGTTGTTCCATTAATAACTGCATCTATGCAAAAAGTACTTATTCAAAATGACAAATGGGCACAAACCATTGCATTACCGAGTGATGTACGTGATGGAACAACCGTACAAGTTGTTTCTACAGCAAGTGCAAGTTCGGACATTGATAAAACAAATTTACTATTCCCGAGCAGTTTTACATTAAAAAATGGCTCTGAATATTGGTTTAAATATTATTCTGCTTTAGGAAAATGGGTTCCTGAATATGTAAAGCCTCAAAAGCTAAATGTTCAGCAAATTGGAACGTCATTAGCGACAGTTAATAGTCCACTTACAGAAATTTCATTTGGAGATGGAAACTGGGTTTCCAATTTCACTTTGCCTACCACTGCAAGTGATCGGGATAGAATTATTATCAAGTCTACAGCGACTTGGTCTGCAAAAATTAATAATACTAATATTAATAGCCAAGCGACTTTAACGCTTAAAACAGGCGATCAATATGAGTTTATGTATGTAAGCGACAAAGGATATTGGCAGTTGATCTCTTCACCTACAAAGGTTATTGATTCAACGGCAATAATCCCTGCAACTCTACCGAATATGACTCAGCCTACTTTAAAAGTGAAACTGTCTACCTCAAATTGGCAGCCAACCTTGCAACTACCAGTTAAAGCTCAAATCGGGGATAAAGTTGTTATTGTGTCAAATGCATCGGCAGACACTTATATTAATGCTGCTAATGGCTTGTCTACCGCAATTAAAAATGGTGAAAATCGCCGTTTTATTTATACCGCTCAAGGCTGGACAGTAGATAGTTATACAATTGATATGTTGTTGGTTTCTAGCCCGGAGGTAAACTCAATTTTAGGAGAAAGCGCTGCAAAACTTAGAATGATTGAAGGCGTAAATTTAACGAATTTAACTGCTGAAAATTCGAATGCACGTTTTTATTTAAGAGATGTAGGTTATCTAACTTATAAAATCCCTGCTACCACTTTAAAAGAAGCAATCTCGACTGGACGAGATGACACCACGGTACAAAATGAGCGTAAACGTGTATTGGCAGACGGAGTTTATTATCAAGGTAATGAACCTGGTGACGGTGGTTGTGGTTGGGCTTGGATTAATGCTTCTGCATATAACATGATTGGCGCAAATGATATTGCAGGTTGTTCTTTCGCTGCTATGCGTCATGAAGTTGGGCATAATCTTGGTCTTTACCATAATGGTTCAACCAATATTGGTTCAGGCTTTGCTCATCCTTTAGGAAGTACAGCAATGGGTGGTAATAACATTAATTTTTATTCGAGTCCCTATCTATATAACCCTAAATATGGTGTACGTTTAGGTGTAGAAGGAAAAATTGATGCGGTTAGTGTCATTAACCTGAACGCACAAAAAATTTCTCTATATAACTAATCTCTATTTTTAGCTGTAAATAATGAAGAAAAATAAATTGTTAATAGGAACTGCTATCGCTTGCGTGGCGTTAGCAGTTTTACTCTGGTTTGCCTTTTCACAGCAAAGCTCTTCTGCTTTAACGTCGTCTTCAGAAAATGGGCAAGGGACTGGGCAAAAACTGGCAGATAATCAGAATGAATTGGCTCGTCAAAATATACTGAATTTGAGTCCGTCCGAAAAAGAAAGATTGTCTCAGCAACAGATTGTTTTTAATGAAATAGAAAAGGATCAACTGCCTTCTAATGTTAATTTTCCACTAATTAAAAATGCAAAAGGTATGGTCATTAAATATGATCCAAATGTGATTGAGCTTAAAAAAGTGGGTGACACTGTTAAGTTTCAAATGTTGGAATATGGCATTAATCGCACTGGCAAAATTGTAGAGATCGAACCTGTTGACCAAGATATTGTTCGGTGGACTGGTAAATTTGATCAGGGCGATCCGAATCAAAATTTCTTTACCATTACTCAAAGTCAAAAAGACCACTATACGATCATGCAAATTTTTACCGAGAAGGGAAATTATTCGGCTGAAATTAAGGATGGTGTGGGACTCGTGCAAAGGATGGATGAGGGTGTTACTGATCAGGAGTTACACCATGATCATCCTTAGACAAATAAACGGTTCTGGTAGAGAAAAGAAGTCAGTTCGCAGTTTATCTGTACGGATATGAGCTTTATGCGTTCACACTCTTTTAAAAACAAAGTATGCTTATGCCTGTAACAAGGAGCATACATGTATCAAGTACTTGCTAGAAAATACCGTCCACGTAATTTCAATGAGTTAGTGGGGCAAAACCATGTTTCTCGTGCATTAAGTAGTGCATTGGAACGCGGTCGTCTTCACCATGCTTATTTATTTACAGGAACGCGTGGTGTAGGTAAAACTACAATTGCGCGTATTTTAGCCAAGTGTTTGAACTGCGAAACGGGTGTGACTTCTACACCATGTGAAGTTTGTGCAACGTGTAAAGCGGTAAATGAAGGCCGTTTTATTGACCTAATTGAAATCGATGCTGCTTCAAGAACAAAAGTAGAAGATACGCGTGAACTTTTAGACAACGTTCCTTATGCACCAACGCAAGGTCGTTTTAAAGTTTACCTGATTGACGAAGTACATATGTTATCGACGCATTCTTTTAATGCGTTATTAAAAACACTAGAAGAACCACCAGAACACGTTAAGTTTCTGTTTGCTACGACTGACCCACAAAAGCTACCGATTACGGTCATTTCACGTTGTTTGCAATTTACTCTACGACCTTTGGCCGTCGATGAAATTACCAAGCACCTTGGTGCTATTCTTGAAAAAGAACAGATTACTGCTGATCAAGATGCAATTTGGCAAATTGCTGAATCTGCTCAAGGTTCATTACGTGATGCATTATCTTTAACTGACCAAGCCATTGCTTATGGTCAAGGTTCTGTACATCATCAAGATGTTAAAGAAATGCTTGGTCTAATTGACCGTACGATCATTTATGATTTGATATTGGCGATTCATCAAAATCAACGTGAGAAAGTTAGTCAGCTTTTATTGCAATTTAGACATCAAGCGCTAGATGTTTCACTTGTGCTTGATCAGTTGATTTCGACATTGCATGAATTGGCAATTTTACAATATCTACCTGATTTGAGTTTGAAATATAGCGATGAAATCAATCGCAAAATCATGCAACTGTCTAAGTTGATTTCTGCTCAAGATTTACAGCTTTATTACCAAATCGCATGTAAAGGACGTTCAGACTTGCAACTTGCCGTGACGCAAGAGCAAGGTTTTGAAATGTGTGTTTTACGCTTGTTGGCATTCCGTCCTTTAGCACCAAATGAAATTGTGGTGTCAGAGCCTGTTCAACAAAATGGACAAGCACTAGTGGGTTTGAGTCAACAAGCTCAGCCAACAGTCCAAGAGATTACTCCAGTAAATACGGTTCAACCTGTTGAAGTTATTAAGCAGCCCGCTATGGTTGAACCTGAACCTGAACCTGAACCTGAACCTGAACCTGAACCTGAACCTGAACCTGAACCTGAACCTGAACCTGAACCTCAGTCTAATCAGGATTTAATGGTATTTGACCCAAATCATCATGAGTTGATTGGGCTTGATTCAGCAGTTGTTCAAGAGACTGTTAGTGTTCTAGAGGAAGATTTCATTCCTGTACCAGAACAAAAGTTAGTACAAGTGCAGGCAGAAACACAAACTAAAAATATTGAACCTGAACCAGCTTTCACTGCTGAACCTATGGGTTTATTTGAAACGCCTAGCGCTGAATTTTCGCTGGCCCAAGATACGCCTGATCTTGCTTCTGAACCTGTTATTGAGCAGCAATCATTGGTGCAGGCTGAAGTTGTTGAAACAGTTGCGGTTGTAAAAGAGCCTAGTGCAACTGATAACGGTCAGTTGATGCCTCAAGATATTTTGAAGCTTTCTCCTCAAGTTTTGGAAGGTGAGTGGACACTTGAAAAGTGGGAATATTGGTTTAGAAATAGTCAGCTTTCTCCAGCTGTTCAAGAACTTGCTCAACATGGTGTGATGACTGGTGAAATTGGCGGCAATACTATTTTCCATATTCCTCAAGAATATGAAAATATGCTGACCCAATTACAACAAGGCCTTATTGATGCATTAAATGAGCAATGGCCGAATACTCAATTTACAGTTGAATATGGTGCTTTGAATACATCTACCCCTTATACCATTCAAAGTGCACGTAAAGAAAAAGCCTTTCACCGAGCAGCTGAGCTATTACAGCAACAGCCAGTTATTAAGAGTCTCATAGAAACTTTTGATGGCGAACTACAAAATATTCAATTAAAGCCTTAAATTCATCTGATTTTTGATCTGGTGCAGAATATGAAAATAATAGACTTTTCATATTTTTCACTGGATTGAAATATTTGGGTCATGTCACTGTCATTGTACTTTTCTATGTTAGCCATTTTAGATTTTAAATGGACTATATATCGTCATGAAAAGGCAATGCACTGGAATAAATAGTTTTAAATATTCATATTTTTTATTAATCGGCGCGATTCTGCTGAGTGGTTGTAACGACTCGGCAAATGATAATTCAAATACACCAGATACAGGTAAAAAGCCTGTAATGCGCTGTGCTCCATAAACTTAAATAATAAAAAGAACCTGATCATGATTACACGTCGTAAATTTTTAAATTACTCTTTAAATATGGGTTTTGGTGCTGCGGCATTGGCAACTTTCCCATCTAGTATTCAAAAAGCTTTAGCAATTCCTGCAAACAATAAAACTGGCACCATTCAGGATGTCGAACACGTTATTATTTTAATGCAGGAAAACCGATCTTTTGACCATTACTTCGGAACATTAAAAGGCGTCCGAGGGTTTGCCGATCGTTTTACGATTCCTTTGCCAAGTGGCCGCCGTGTTTGGGAGCAGCTTAGAAGTAATGGGCAAGTTTTAACGCCTTTTCACTTAGATGGTACAGCCAATAATGCACAGCGTGCAGATGGTACGCCCCATACTTGGAACGACAGTCAGCTGGCTTGGGACAATGGGCGCATGGCGAACTGGCCAGCCCATAAAACTGATATATCCATGGGTTATTTTAAAGAAAAAGAAATTCCATATCAGTTTGCGCTTGCAAATGCTTTTACGATTTGTGATGCCTACCATTGCTCTATGCACACTGGAACAGATGCAAACCGGTCTTATCATTTAACAGGTACAAATGGTGCAACACCGACCAAGCGTTCATTTGTAAACAATGAGTGGGACTGGATTGATGGTAACCCAGCGACGGCAGACCGTGGTTATACATGGAAAACTTATGCCGAACGCTTAGAAGAAGCAGGGGTAAGTTGGATTTGTTATCAAAATATGCCGGATGAATGGGGCGATAACATGCTTGGGGCATTTCGTTCATTTAGAAAGGCGAACATTGCTTCTGGTTATCCGGTTGCAAGTGGCGGCGAACCGAATAAACCGTATGCGGATACGGGTCAAAAACTACCTTATAAAGCCTATGATGCTGCAACAGATAATGCCAAAAATCCACTTTATAAGGGCATTGCAAATACGCTACCGGGCAATAAACCAGAAGAATATCTTGACGCTTTTAAACGCGACATTCGGGAAGGTAAATTACCTCAAGTCTCTTGGATTAACGCGCCATCGATTTATTGCGAACATCCAGACCCTTCAAGCCCAGTTCAAGGGGCATGGTTTATTCAAGAAATTATTGATGCATTAACTGCTGTACCAGAGGTTTGGAGTAAAACCGCACTACTTATTAACTTTGATGAAAATGATGGTTACTTTGACCATATGCCATCGCCATCAGCGCCATCTCGACTTAAAAATGGTCAGTATGCTGGCAAATCGACATTAAGTAGTGCCGATATGCAGGATGAATATTTTGACCACGCTGCGCCTGAAGGAAGCCATTCTCAGCCTACGCCTGATGGACGAGTTTATGGACCAGGCCCTCGTGTTCCGTTATATGTGATTTCCCCATGGAGCCGTGGTGGCTGGGTGAATTCGCAAGTTTTTGACCATACATCAGTGCTCATGTTCTTAGAAAAACGTTTCGGTGTGAAAGAGCCGAATATCAGTCCATACCGCCGCGCAGTATGTGGCGATTTAACTAGTGCATTTAACTTTAAAACACCAAATGCAGATGCTTTACCACAGCTGGATGGTAAACAAACACGTGTGCAGGCAGATGCATTAAGAGAAAATCAAGAAGCTTTGCCTGCTGTTCCTGTACCCACGGATACAAAGTTACCGATTCAGCAAAGTGGTATACGTCTTTCACGTGCGTTACCTTACGAGCTACACACCAGCGCACGCTGTAATACTGATGGCAAAGTGCAATTGATTTTCTCTAATACGGGTACGCAAGCAGCGGTTTTCCATGTTTATGACAAGCTCAATTTAGACCGTATTCCAAAGCGTTATATTGTCGAGCCGAATAAGACTCTAGATGATGTATGGGACGCTTTAAAAGATAATTTAGGTCGTTATGACCTATGGGTACTTGGTCCAAATGGTTACCATCGTCACTTCAAAGGCGATACTCAACGTATTGTTGGTAGTGGCGTTAAACCTGAAATTCGAGTGTGCTATGACATTGCGAATGGTGATGTATACGTAGAACTCATGAATGAAGGTACCAAGGATACAATATTGACAGTAAAACCTTGTGCATATCGACAAGATGCGCCTTTACAACTTACCGTAAAAGCGGGACAGGTTATTAAGCAACATTGGGCTTTGGCCGATGTTGGGCATTGGTATGATTTTGAAATCACCAGTCAGAGTGATCCATATTATTACCGACGTTTTGCTGGCCGAGTCGAAACGGGTGAAGATTCTTTTAGTGATCCTGCAATGATGTAAGTCAAGACGAGGCAAAAAGAGCTGCTTATTTTCTTTTTGCCTCATTTTTTTATAATAAATAAGTTTTTAAAGCTTCACGAACTGACTCAGAAATGGGTACAGTCTTACGCGTTTCACGATCTACAAACACATGCACAAAATGTCCTTGAGCTGAAGCTTGATCTTGACCTTGTTTAAAGATCGCCAATTCATAGCGTAAAGATGTCGTGCCGATTTTACCAATCGCAACACCTACTTGAATAATTTCTGGAAATGACAATTCCTGAAGAAAACTACAAGCTGAATCGACCACTAACCCAATTGCTTTTGCTTCATGAATATCAAAACCTGTTTTTTGGATGAGCAAAGCATTGGCTGCTGTATCAAAATAGCTATAGTAGGTCACATTATTCACATGACCATAAATATCGTTATCTGCCCAGCGAGTTTGAATGTCTAAAAAGAACTTAAATTGATCACGGGTTTTTAAAACTGGTTTAGTCATTAATGAATCGCCTGATAAATTGCCAAAGCAGCGGCTTCTGTCATGTCTCGTGGGTTATTTTGTAGTAAACGGGTTTGCAACATGGCATCTTGAGCAAGTCGAGGTAAGCTGGACTCGTCAATACCCAAATCACTAAGTCTTAAAGTCAAGCCACTACGGTCTAAGTGGTTCTGCATGTGGTCAATAAACAGATCACACAAGCCATCAGTGCTGCCATTACTATATGGATCAAGCCATTGCATAAGTTCTGCATAGTATTTTTTTGCATTTTGTGCATTAAACTTTAATACTTCGACCAACACTAAGGCGTTGGTATGACCATGCGACAAATGAAAATGTCCACCCAGTGGATAAGCTAAAGCATGTACCGCAGCAACGGGCGAGTTTGCAAAGGCTTGACCCGCGAGCATTGAACCGAACAGCATGTTTTGACGTGCTTCTAAATCATTACCATCTTTAAGAACTTTCGGTAAGTTATGGTTTAACAATTTCAAAGCATGCTTGGCTAAAATATCCGTATAAATATTTTTTTTATGTTTAGAGGTATATGCTTCAATAGCATGTACCATCGCATCAATACCTGTTGCAGCGGTAATATGTGCTGGAAGATTTTGAGTGAAAGTAGCATCAAGAATTGCAGTGTCGGCGTAGAGTACTGGAGAGACAATCCCCATTTTTGTCGTCTCACCTGTGGTCACAATTGAGATTGGCGTTACTTCTGAACCTGTACCGGCTGTAGTAGGAATCAAAATAAGCGGAAGACGAGCTGTAGTGACCTGATTCACGCCATACATCTCTTGCAAACTTTGGGTCTGATTAGGGTGGGCGAGTAAAGCAATAACTTTTGCAACATCTAGAGAACTACCACCACCAAAACCAATAATGGCATCAACATTTTGCTGTTTAGCGTAATTGGCTGCATGTAGTACTACTTGTTCAGGTGGATCAGCTTGTACATCGGCATAGATGACATGTTCAATGTTGAGGTTATCTAAAATTTGCAGGATGGGACGGTGTAAATGATTTTTAACCATGCCTGCATCGGTGACTAGCAATAACTTACGGTAAGTTTTTGACGACAAAACATTCTGTAATTCTTGTATAGAGCCTAAGCCAGAGATGATATTTGGAACGGTTTGAAATTGAAAATGGCTCATATACATTATTTCCTTATTTTTGAACATTATTGTTGAATGGTTCTATAAGATTCTATCTCCGAATAAGTTAGCATAAGAAACTTTAAAATAAAGTAGTTCTGAAGTGACTATGCTTTTCTTAAGCCTTGTGCCACCCATAGATAAATACTTTTTTGCAATGTTGGGTCCGACATGTAAGTGAGGATTACCAAAATATTTAAACCCTCGTCGAAAAGTGGGCTTTTTGTTATTTATAGGGTTCTGTAGATTTTCTGGCAAGCTTCTAATTTATATAATACCTTAACAATTTATAATTTTATCGGTTCTAAAAAGTGAAAATTTCTAAAACTTTTCTTAGTATTATGGGATGTACGTGTTTGATGCTTAGCTCGGCAGTAATCGCGAAAACCAGCTCTAGTGTATATTCGCCTACAAAAGGTGTAATTTGTGACAAATATATTTGTGCTGACAAAAAAGGTGTTTCTAAAAAGCTTACAGCTAAATATTTAGGCACTTATAAAGCGAATAAAGCCTTCTCTCAAGGTGATTTTGATACTTCAGCGTTTACGCTCTCAAACGGTGTGTTCTGTGATACTAAAACAAAACTATGCCATGTCGATCGATACTTTGAGAATGGGCATCGCAGTAAAATTGATAGAACTATGACAGATAAGCTTTTTAAAAATAAATGATTTTTCTATTGCAGAAATGAGGTAAATATCTCTGATAGATGAGTCTATCAAAGTAAAATTAAATCGCAAAAGACCCCGCTAACTATCGACTAATGGCGGGGTTTTTTATTATTAAGTATTTCTGTAATATCAATTTAATAGTATAGGGTGAAAAAATACTAAATGCTCAGGGTTAATAATTAATAAGGGAGGGTTTAGTTTTCGGTAGGATCTTTTCTGATTGGGAAGGGAACAAAGATCTTTTTATTATTAAGAAAAAACATAATTTTTAGGTGGAATTTAAATAGTGATGTATACAATTAGATATGTTCATCGGAACAACACTTACTATATCGCTTCGAACAACGAAGGAAATTTTATTATTCTTGAGTCACTTGATTCAGAGTTTCGTATGGGCCACCAAATTTCATATGATGGTGAAAAAGTATTTAATCTGACACTAAATGATGAAACGGATGCAGTCATTAAACTTGAGAGTAACGAAAAAGGAGCTTATGAGTACTTACATTCAGTTAAGTAAATAAGCTTTGTTTTTTGAGAAAAAACTATGGTATGTTTATTTGCGCTTTAATGATGAGCAAGTTTAATTCATGAACTGTTTACTAAAGAAAATCAATACAACCACCACGACCTACAGAAAAGGCTGCGTGTGATTTTTTATTAGAGCGACTTAATAAGATAACCAAACCCAGCCAATAATGGCTGGGTTTATTTTTCTCTGCACATTATTGGTTTTTTACAGAGAAAGATTATGGATAAAAGTCAACAATCAAAATCAGCTTTACTCGTTATTGATATGCAAAATGGCCTATTCAAAGGAGAGCTAAAGCCGTATAACCATCAAAGTGTACTTTCAAATATTCGTGAGCTTATTGAGTATCAGCGCTTAAATAAGAGACCAGTTATTTTTATCCGTCACGTTGGAGCAAAGGGTACTCCATTAGATCCAGACGGTGCTAATACGCAATTGATAGCAGAATTATCTTTTAATCCAGATATAGATACTGTCATTGAGAAAATATACCCTAGTAGTTTCAAGGGTACTGTTCTAAAAGATTGGTTAGAAAAACTTGATGTTGATCAAATCATAGTTACTGGCATGAAAACTGAATATTGTATTGACTCTACTATTAGAGCCGCTTCAGAAGTGGGATATAAAGTAACTTTAATCTCAGATGCACATACTACATTTGATTCTATGCATTTAAGTGCTCAGCGTATAATTGATCACCACAACCAAATTTTTAACAATGCTTTTGCTAAGGTAATAACTACAGAAGAGTTTATAGATGAGTTTTAATTTAGAAACAAAACAGTAAAGCCAAGTGCTTGTTTTGGAGAGGCTGTGTAGCCTTAGAAGGGCGCGGTACAGGAAGCTTTGTTAAATACTGTTATTGGAAGGGCTTTTTTATTCTTAAGTATTTCTGTAAGATCCTTCCGTTGCTTTAAACAACAATAAACCTTAATGATCAGCGCAAAAGTCATAAGGGGAAAGCCTACTTGAAAGAGTAGGCTTTTTTTATTTATCTATAAAAGCATGCTGAGGAATTTATGATCTGTGTAGCTAAGTTATAAAAATTTATTTTTTGCAATGAATGAGCTTAAGTTCTAAATTCTTAAAATCTATAACTTGATTAGAAGAATCAACAAGTTTTAATTTAAGTTCATCATCAGTACTCTTATTAAAAACTTTCACCACATCTTTACCAGCTTCAATAAAATTACCGCCAGATTCAAGCAGGGCGAGTAAGACAATATTTAGACTTTTGCCTTTTTTAGTAAGTAAGTATTCTTTACGTTCTCGCTCACCAACTTCTTTATAAATTGACAGTTCAAATATTTCTAATTGGATGAGATGCTTTAGACGATTAGATAAAATTTGCTTTGATATGCCTGTATTTCCTAAAAAATCATTAAATTTTGTTACCCCATAGAAGGCTTCTCTTAACAATAGAATCGTCCATCTGTCATTTAATATTTCTGTAATTTTGAAGATCCCACATACATCTACTGGAAATTTATGATCTGGAATAATTTGATTTGACATCAGTGGAAGCTCCAATTAGTATGAGTCTATAATTTAGACCTAGCTTTGATTCAGGTAGCATTATGCCATTTATAAATATACAAACTATAGAAGGTTTACTAGATAAAGATAGTAAGGCTGAGCTTTTCAAGCGAATAACGGACTTATTTGTAGAAATAGAAGGAAAGGGAAATCCTGCTTTTCGAGAACATGTCTGGATAAGAATTGATGAGCATCCTCCTGAACATTGGCAGTTAGGCAGCTTAAGACCAACAAAGGAAATGATTGAATTAATCACTGCATCAAAGTGATGTTTGTAATGCCCTATAAATTAGGGCTTTATTTTTATTTAATTACTACAAAAATACAAGATTAGCTAATTTATCGTCTGATTTATCAACTTTTAATCTATTGATAAACATTATTTTCCTTTTCAACCCAAGTGAGTTTTGACAAAATGCAACAAGTCACGCTGGTCAATTTGGTTCTTATAAACTTATAGTCTGTTAAGATTGTGCATGATCCCGTTTATTTTTATGTAATTCAAATGTTTGGAAGTAATTTCTAATGGAAACACAATATAAGGTGTTATGTGTCTGTTTAGGAAATATTTGCCGTTCTCCCACGGCTGAGGTGGTTTTCAGACATTATTGTGACGCGCATCAACTCAATGTGGTTGTCGATTCAGCTGGAACGAGTAATTATCATCCCAATAAATCGCCTGATCAGCGTAGTCAGTTGCATGCCAAGAAAAGGGGCTATGACTTATCATCTTTACGTGCAAGACAACTTTCAACTCAAGACTTTTTAGAGTTTGATTTGATTTTGGCAATGGATCATCAAAATTTTGAAGATATTCATGACGTGTTGCAAAGAGCCGTTTCCCAATTTGGCGCACATCAAATTCGTGCAAAAGTAGCTTTAATGAGTGAGCATGATCCTGAATACCCACAACAAGCGTTGCCTGATCCTTATTATGGCGGTGCTGATGGTTTTGAACGTGTACTCAATCAATGTGAGTCCAGTAGTTTGGCATGGGTTAATATTTTAAAAAAACAATTGAATGTTTAAGAATAGGTTTTTCAACACAATGCAAATTCAGAATCAAGTACAGCTTAAGCCATTCAATACTCTAAGTTTAGATGCAACTGTTTCTCACTATACTAAAGTTGGCAGTATTCAAGATATTGAATCAGCTTTAGAGTTTGCTGAGCAGCATCAGTTAAATGTACTTGTATTATCGGGCGGTAGTAATATGTTATTGCCGCAGCAGATCAATGCTTTAGTGATTCATCTTGATATTCAGGGAATTGAAGTTTTATCAAACGATGATGATTTTGTGCGGGTTAAAGTAGGCGCAGGCCAAGTCTGGCATGATTTTGTTTTATACAGCACTGAACAGAACTGGTTTGGTTTGCAAAATTTAGCCCTTATTCCGGGCTTAGTCGGTGCTTCACCCGTACAAAACATTGGTGCGTATGGGGTAGAGGTAGGTGAGTTTATTGAGTCAGTACAAGTGTATGACCGTAAATTGAAGCAAACTCAGACAATTTTAGCGGCCGACTGCAATTTCGCCTACCGCCATAGTATTTTTAAAGATGATCCAAACCGTTACATTATCACGCATGTCACTTTTAAATTGCTTAAACAGCCGCATTTGAAACTTAACTACGGCGACTTGAAACAAGCAGTTGGAGACAATCAGACTGCCGAAAATTTACAAAATCAGGTCATCCATATTCGTCAAAGTAAACTTCCTGATCCAAAAGAGTATCCTAATGTCGGGAGTTTCTTTAAAAATCCGATTGTTAAACCTCAAGAGTTTGAACGCTTAGTCACACAATTCTCAACAATTCCACATTATCCTCAAGCTAATGGAAACGTTAAAATTGCAGCAGGATGGTTGATTGATCAGGCGGGTTGGAAAGGGAAGCAACTCGATATGGTAGGGATGTTCCATAAACAGGCATTAGTTCTGGTGAATTATGCCAATGCATCTCTTGCTGATGTAAGGAAAACTTATCAGGCTGTACAACATGATGTTGATCAGCTTTTCCATATTATGTTAGAACCAGAACCTGTGCTTTATAACAGTTTAGGTTTAATTGAAAATCATACGGAATAGTTTTATGCCAAAAGTACACTTAATGGTACGTTTAGTACAAGTAGTCACCGTGCTATTTGTACTATTAGGCTGTTTCGTGGTTTTTTTATATTCGCCATTTTATTCAAAACTTATTGTAGCTGGGCTTAACTATTTTGTACCTGTTGATGTTAATCAAGTCGCTGCTGAGAGCCAAAGACAGGCTGCATTAAGTGAGCATGATAATTTAGAGCCGGGTTCAAATTTATGGATCGCTCGTCAGGCCTATTTAAAACTGACAGAGCAAGCGTTACGTGAAAAAAGAACATCTGATCTGACCTATATTCAAGAGAATTATAAAGCCTTGCAGCAAATTATTCTTTTGGAAGAAAAGGAACAGGATTCAGAAGAACAAGCAGCATCTGTAACGGTTCCTTTAGTCGCTAAAAACTCAGAAATTGACGCCGCAGATGAGGCGAGTAGTCCTGTTGACGAAGCACTCTTTATTAATAGTTCTGAAAATAAAGCGCTTACTGAGCAATATACAGAGTTTTTAGCAAGAAAACCTGTGGTGCCAGAGCATCAAAAAGCTGTCAGTGAACCTGAACAAAAAGTCGAGTATGTGCGTAAAAATCCATTACCAGTACAACCTAAAAAGTTATCAGAACCTTATGCAATTGTTGTATTGGGGGGCGGATTAACCTTAGATAAAAATGGTAAGGATATTGTTGTTAATGGCTATACGCGTTTGCGATTAGAAAAAACTTTAGAAGTTGAAAAACAAAATCATCTGCCTATTGTACTTAGCGGTGTAGAAGCACCTTATATGCAAGCTTGGTTAAAAGAGCGCGGTGTTGATGCAAAGCTATTAGAAAAGCGGAGTATGAATACATGTGAAAATACCCGTTTTAGCTCTTTATTGCTTCAGAAAAAAGGCGGGGCACCAACAGTCATGTTGGTTACAGATGAATACCATATGCCACGTACACGCCGACTGTTTGCTTTAAATGGTATAGAAACTATTCCTGTTGTAGCTCCAATGCCAACTCCACTGACACGTTGGCAACCAAGTGTGCAAAATTACGATCATAGCCGCCGTGCAAATTATGAATTACTTGCGACAATTCGTGACATGTTGTTTGGCTCAAGTGATTGTCGAGAGGTTCCTTAATGTCAGATATTCCATTTCTCAATCCTGCCGTATTAAAACAATTAGATTTACCGGTTCCTAACCGTGATCTTACGCCGCAAGTTTTGAGTCCACTTAATTTAAACACATTAGAAGAACCTTCTCGTGATTTGCTGGCCTATCGCAAATTGTATGGTTTACATTTACTTGAATGTGACCATTGGCAAGGCTATGTCCAAATGCCTTTATTCCGTTTGCATGTGCAAGTTTTCAAACCCAAAGTAGAAAAAATACAAGGTACTGTTTGCTTATTACATGGCTATCTTGAGCATAGCGGTATTTACCAGCCAATTATTCGTGAAATTCTTGAGCAGGGCTTTAGTATTATTACTTATGATTTGCCGGGGCATGGATTAAGTGATGGTTCACCAGCCAGCATTAAAAACTTTGATCATTACCAGCAAGTTTTGATGGCTGTTTATCAATATGTGAAACATGCAGATCAGTTACCTAAACCATGGGTCGGTATTGGTCAAAGTACGGGTGGAGCAATTTGGATGCATCACTTATTAGAATATGCTGAAAAACGCCAAGATCCGATTGTAGATCGAGTACTTTTACTTTCTCCGCTAATTCGCCCCGCAAAAACCGCATGGTGGCATAACCCCGTTGGATTAGGCATTATTCGCCGTATTAAGCGTCAGGTACCAAGGCATTTTAGACGTAATAATCATAATCCCGAATTTTTGCGTTTTATTCGTTTAAAGGATCCTTTGCAACCCCGAATGATGGGCATGGACTGGATTTTGGCAATGTCAAAATGGATGCAGGAAATGGAAGAGCGACCTGCTTGCCGTATCCCAGTCTGGCTTGCACAAGGTGCTCTCGATCAGACGGTTGATTGGCGTTACAACATTGAATTTATTCGTCGTAAATTTAGACTCCAGACGTTGTTAATGCTTGAAGAAGGCTCTCATCAATTAATTAATGAACGTGCAGATATACGTGCGGCTTTAACGGGTTTGATTCCGGCATTTTTACATGCAAAGCCAAAACATTTTTATTATTAGAAAAGTCATGCATCTATCCAAAATTCTAGATAGATGCATTATTTAATCTTTGTAGTTTATTTTGAATTTTGATAAAGCTGCATAAAGTTTTTATAAACCGAAGACTGCTTTTGTGGACTATACATATTGCGCTCGATTGTTCCTTTATCTGTTTTGATTAAAACATTCACATTTTGAGCATTTTTAAATTCTTGCAAGAATTGACTTGGAATAACAAAGTAAGTGGTTGAATGTTTAGGTACTAATCGGCTCACATTTGTCTTTTCAGTGGCTTGAGCTGGTTCGTAATTGAATCGTTTGCCATCAATATCAAAAGTCAAAGCGTTAATATCATAAAAGTTATAACTACTACTTAAATGAACATCTACTCGAAGCTGATTTTTTTGATTTTCATTCCATTTAACCAATAAGCTTGGGCATAGTTCAGTTGGTGAGCAGTTTAGTTGACCAGCTGTTTTTACCTCTTTAGGAGCTGGTGTACTAACCTGTGTGGTGCTACAAGCCGCAGTAAGTAGACATGAACCCAATAAGAGTAGAGATTTTTTCATCATATAAATTCCAAGATCGTATGTTTAATATTATTTATGTTAAGAGTAATAAATTTTGACATAAATTAACGCGTAGTTGGACCTAAAAATACAAATGGTTTTGCAATTTTAAAGGAAGAGGTGGCATCACCTGCATAGATATGGCTTTGATCAGGTCCTAAATCAAGTCTACGTGTTTGACCATCTTTAAAGTTAATCTTTTTCAAGTCAACCCAAAATACATTTGGTGAGAGAGCGGATTCAAAAAAGTAGAGCATCTGTTTGTGGTCGGCAACAGTTCGCCAGCGAGTCGAAGAGATATTAGGTTCTTCTTGAGTATTTAGCCCATAGGGAACAGATGCATTGCGAATCACACTAAATACAGAGGCTTGTGCTTGTTTTGTATTATCATTTTTAGGAATAGCGTTAATGTAAAATGATGCACGTGCAAAGCGATCAGATGCTCTGTTAGTACCGGGAAGCATAATTGTTCCGCCAATTTGCTTCCAATATTCAACAAGTGCAAGTTGTTTGTCGAAAGTAGGTGAATTGGTCATGACTTGATAGCTTCGGCTATGGTGAATCACTTGTTTTCCACCAATATATTCGATAATTGCGCTATCACCTGTTTTATCAGAAATAGATAAATGTAAGGTGGTGAGCCGTGTTTCACCGGGAACATTGTCGGTAATAATAGTGTAGGGTTCTTTTTCTAAGGCCTTAACGGCTTCATCTACAGTTGCAAAATTATCGAGTACATATTGAGCCCATGCTGCAATACTTAATAAAGGCTTATCTGTCTTTTTTGCATCTGGGTATTCAGACTCTACTAACCATAAAATATTAGCAACCAAACCTGCTTCATTCATTCCATCTGTTGTGGAAACTTCATAACCTGTAGCAATTACACTTCCATATTTCGACGTCCATTTTATTGAATTGGGACCAGCGCTACCGTCACGGCTAACCCCGCTTGGCATAATCCATAAGTTGGTACCTGTATCAACCTTCCAGTCCATTGAGCGAGCAGTAATAATATGTTGATTATTACCTAAATATACGGCACGTGTACAAGCAACAGCATAGCTACTTAAGCCTACAGCGATTGCAACAAAAGAAGAGATGAATGTTTTTTTCAACATGATGAGGTACCTTCTTGTTATAAGCATTAAAAAATTTTTATTAAATAAAATTAAAATGTGTATGTTATTTATACTTTTATATTAGGTGAAAAATCTATTAAATACAAATTAAAAGGGGAGTGAAATTTAAGCAAAAATCACATATTAGGTTTAAATATGGAAGAGCATCACACTATAAAGGTGATGCTCAACTTATAAAAATTAATATAAATTAAAAATGATTGGCATCAGCCATATTCCACATTCGATAGTAGAAATTATCATCGTCATTATTAAGTTCAGATTGTAAAAGTTCACCTTCTTTCAAGAAAAAATGCAACTGAGCATAGTTCTTAATTTCACGGTCATTTACTCGCTGAGCCAAATGATGAGCTTTAATATCAGAAGGATGGCGTAAACCCGCAGCAGCGATCATTTCTGATAATGCATGCAAGGTATTTTTATGAAAATTAAATACTCGTTCTGATTTAGTCGGTACATCAATTGCTTTTTGACGATCTTTGTCTTGAGTCGCTACACCCACAGGGCATTGGTTGGTGTGGCAGCTTTGTGCCTGAATACACCCAACTGCAAACATGAAACCACGTGCTGAATTAACCCAGTCTGCACCGAGTGCAAAAGTGCTAGCGATATCAAAAGCACTAATGATTTTACCACTTGCGCCAATTTTAACTTGATCTCTTAGTCCTGCACCGACAAGAGTATTATGGACAAAGCGTAAGCCCTCTCGTAATGGGGTACCGATATTGTCACTAAACTCAATTGGTGCTGCACCAGTACCACCTTCAGAACCATCCACAACAATAAAGTCAGGAACAATTTTTGTTTCAAGCATTGCTTTAACAATACTCATAAACTGCCAAGGTTGACCAATACATAGTTTAAAACCAACTGGCTTGCCGCCAGATAATGTTCGCAGCTTCTGTAAGAAATGCATCATTTCAATTGGGGTAGAAAAACTAGAATGCTTAGCAGGAGAAATACAATCATGATCGCGTGAAACGCCACGGATTTGGGCAATTTCTTCGGTAATTTTATGCTTAGGTAAGATACCGCCATGGCCTGGTTTTGCACCTTGTGAAAGCTTTAATTCGATCATTTTGATCTGTGGCAATTGAGATTGTTTAGCAAATTTTTGCTCGTCAAATTTTCCATCTAGGGTACGGCATCCAAAATAACCACTGGCAATTTGCCAAACAATATCTCCACCATTTTCGAGATGATAAGGGCTTAAGCTACCTTCACCAGTATCGTGATAAAACCCACCTAATTGCGCTCCTTTATTGAGTGCTCGAATTGCATTGGCACTTAAACTACCAAAACTCATGGCAGAGATATTCATAATGGATGCACTATAGGGTTGAAGGCATTGTGCATTACCCACCTGAATGCGGAAGCTTTTTGGATCAGCTGGTGGGCAAGGGCTTATTGAGTGGACAATAAAGCGGTAATTCTCTTGATAGACATCAATAATTGAGCCAAAAGGTTTATCTGCATTTTCGTTTTTAGCACGTTGATAAACTAAGCTTCGTTGCATGCGAGAAAAAGGTAGAGCATCTTGATCCGCTTCAATAAAGTATTGACGAATCTCGGGGCGTATATCTTCAAACAAAAAACGAAAATGTCCCATAATTGGGTAGTTTCTTAAAATAGAATGTTTATTTTGTAAAACATCATAGAGGCCTAATAGGCTTAAAGCGCCTGTAACTACCCATAAACCATTAAGGAGAGTATCAGAAATAAAATAATAGATACTATGAGGGGTATAGACGGTTCGAAACCATGTGATGCTGAGCGCAGTAAAAATACATAAAAACCAGAGAGAATGGCGTGAAAAGAATGTATTGAGAAATTTATGTCGAATGATTTGTGCTGGGCTCGCCATATTGGAACAAATTCCTAATGTTTTACTGGTACATACCTTGCCAAGAAGCAAGTCAAACTACAAGTATGGAATTGTTAGTTTTGGAGAATAAGGAAGAATACATTCATAAATAGGGCTTAATTTGGAGTTTATTTTTTTGAACTGAGATAAATTAAAATATTCATCGGATGGGGGATTTTTTATTAAGTAATTTTAATTATTATAGGTAAAAGTTAATTTTAGATTTATTTAATAATAAAAATTATTTTAATTTAAATTGGTTTGTTTTTGCTATTTAATAATTTTTTGATAATATAAATGAAATGATATTTTAATAGATATAAATACAACTATATAAATTTATAAAAATTATTAAGGACTGAAATGAATTGGAAAATATTAGTACTCTCTATTTTTTTAACAATAATTTTTTTCTTAACTTTAATGTTTTATTTAGGCTTCGATCTTGATACTTTCAAGAGGGTCACCCTAATACAAAGTTTATTAGTTGTTGTAGCCATAATATTTGATTATATGAAAAGGAGAAAGACTCCTATCTTTCCAGGATGTATTGTTTACCCCTTACTTGGTATTTTATTTGTTTTTGGTTTTATGCCTATTTTAGACTTTTTTGCTGAAAGACCCCAAGGCTTTCATAGTTGGGACATTAAAAATATTTTATTGATCAATTCTGATAACACAGACTATCAATTTAGAGAACTAGCTTGGTACGGTAAAGCTTATGTACAGTTAATTTTTGCAATGGTGGGTGGATTTTTTGGTTTGATTTTTCATTTAATTTTTAGAAATAGTTGAGCTAGCAATACATACTTTTAGTAGTGAAGATCTGCCTCTAGCTATTGAAATGTCTAAAAAAATTCTAAAGATGTGATAAAACACTTAGATTTCTTATTCATAAAGTATTATTTTCTTATTCATTTAAAATATATAGAATAATCATATGCTTACTTTTTGTTCTTATTTTTTTGACCAAACTTTAAAAAATTATAAAATATTAATAGTTATGGTAAATTTTAACTAATGAAAAATTAAAATTTTTTAGAAAAACTAATAAAAATATAAATGAAATTATCGAAAATTAATAAAAAGAGTGGGGATAACCATAAAAATTTTTATAATTGAGAAATCAATCAAAATTTTGATTATTAATTGATATTTGGAATGAAACAAACATTAGTATTTTTGTTGTTTTTTTGTATTATGCGCAACTAGTAGAGTAAAAAAATAACGCTTTGAAAAAACAGTCAGAAGAACTAGTGATTGTGATGGGGAAGGCTAATTTTTACATCTATTAATTTTATTGGCGTAATGTAAAAAGGTTTTTAACCATGAATAAGTCTCTCATTTGTTTATCAGCAATTGCTATGGGTTTAACGTCTATCAATGTTGCAAATGCAGCTAACGCAACCGGTACACTAACTGTTAAAGCAACGATTACAAACAGTTGTGTTCTCAACACTTCTGCAACAGGTACTACGTCAAATGCAATTTTAGACTTTGGTACGTTAAGTTCGCTTGCGAGCAATGTAGATGCAGACACCACAACAACAGGTGGGACTGCAATTAAAGTGTTATGTAACAACACTGTGCCATGGACTTTGGCTTTTGACGCAGGAAAAAATGCTCAATCGACACAACGTCGTATGATTGGTGGGGCGGCTAGCAACGAATACATTCCTTACAATCTTTTCTCAGATACTAACCGTGCCACAGCAATTGGTATTGCAACAACTGCATATAGCGGTACAGGTACTGGTGCAGCACAAACAGTTAACGTCTATGGTCGTATTCCTGCTGGCTCAACTTTACCAAGTGCAGGTAGCTATGTTGACACTGTGACTGTAACAGTGACTTATTAATTTTTAATAAGTTTTATTGCGTCATTGCTAGCTCTTTTTTAAAGGAGCTAGCTCAATTTGAGAAAAGTAGTTCTGGGCAAATCATGAAAAAAAATATCTTTGTTGTGACAAGTTTATTGTTATTTTTGCCTAGTATGCTAAATGCAGCATCAATCCGCCTTTCACCTGTTAGTGTTGAAATATTGAGTGATCAGGCTGCATCTTCCATTAGTTTATATAACCAGTCAAATGAAAGTGCTGATTTGCAGGTGCGTGTATTTGAATGGAGACAAAATGCTGGGCAAGATCAATTAGTCCCTACGGATGAGATTGTAATTAGTCCACCATTTTTAAAACTACAACCTAGTGACTCTTATAACTTACGTGTAGTTAGAATTAACCCAG
>NZ_JEYA01000010.1:0-56849 GCF_000581835.1 Acinetobacter sp. 1542444
AATTATTTCGATTAATCAATCAGTAAAAATCCACACAAGTTGTTCTTCAATTCTCTTAATGATCTTCTTCCTGGTTCGTCACCAGCAAGCTAGGTCGGCTATATTACTCTTAATCTCTTAAAAGTCAACAGGTAATTTCGATATTTTTAAAACTTAATCTTAAAACCAACTTACCATCAAATTCATCACTTAAAGCAACCAACTCAATTCCAAGTAACTGTTTTTCAACAAGTTTCTATCTGCATCACCGCCGATGGATGTGCATTATAGACCATCTCATCCCCTTTGCAAGGGGTATTTCAGCCTTTTTCACTTGAGTGCCGTTTTTTTCTACTATTTTGCGAAAAAAGTGATATATATGGCTTTTTTTTAGGCATTTTCACTGCCTTTTATTAGTTTTATATTTAAGAATTTAGGATATTTTTAATTTCCTATGTCTTTATATACTTCCTTAAGTCCAAAGATTCCAAAGATTCCAAAGACGGACTAGAGCAAATACTCTATTTATTGATTAATACTTTCTATTCTTTACTTATTCTATTTTTCTACTTATTAAGTTAATTACAAATTGTTCCACGTGGAACGCTTAATTGATTTTGTGATCAGAAATAAAAAAAGCAGGATTACTCCTGCTTTTTACTCTATAACTTTATTTTATTATTCAGTGAAAATTACACGTGCAATTGCTTTTTTACCTGATTGAATAATAAAGCTTCCTTTTTCTTTTACAGAGAAGCTTGCATCAACGGCATTCCAGTCAACTTTTACCGCACCACGAGCAACCGCATCTTTTGCCGCAGCTGCATTTGGGTTTAGCCCCGCTACACGTAAAATCGTAGCAATAAAGATCTCTCCTCCAAACTCACCAAGTGAAATAGTCACTTCTGGTGTGTCTTCAGGTACTTCACCTTCTGTAATACGGTTACCAGCACTCTTATGGGCATTAGTTGCAGCCTCTACATCATGGAAGCGTTCAACTAGCTCAAGCGCAAGAATACGTTTTACTTCTTGCGGATTACGACCAGCAGCAATTTCATCTAATAGAGCTTTGATCTCATCAAGAGATTTGAAGCTTAATAAATCGAAATAGCGTTCAATTAAAGAGTCTGGCATTGATAAAACTTTTTGGTACATTGCCCCTGGTGTATCAAATACACCAATATAGTTACCTAAAGATTTAGACATTTTATTTACGCCATCTAGACCTTCTAGAATCGGCACGGTGATACACACTTGAGATTCTTGGCCATAACGGCTTTGTAAAGTACGACCCATAAGTAAGTTAAAGGTCTGGTCTGTACCGCCTAACTCAACGTCAGCTTCAAGCGCAATTGAGTCATAACCTTGAACTAAAGGATATAAAAACTCATGAATTGCAATCGGCTGATGATTGCTATAACGCTTAGTAAAGTCATCACGCTCTAACATACGTGATACGGTTTGCTGACTTGCTAATTGGATAAGGTCAGCAGCGGACTTTTGATTAAACCATTCTGAGTTAAAACGTACTTTTGTTTTATTCGGGTCTAATATCTTGAATACTTGTTCTTGATAAGTTTTAGCGTTGGCTTCTACTTGTTCACGTGACAACGGCGGACGAGTTGCACTTTTACCAGTTGGGTCACCAATCATCGCTGTATAGTCACCAATTAAGAAGGTAACTTCATGGCCCAAGTCTTGGAAAGTTTTTAGTTTATTAATAAGAACCGTATGTCCTAAATGTAAATCTGGTGCTGTAGGGTCAAAACCAGCTTTAATTTTAAGAGGACGATTCTCTTTGAGCTTTTTCAGTAAATCTTCTTCTGAAATAATTTCGTGCGTGCCTCGTTGGATGAGGGCAAGCTGTTCTTCGGCGGGCAAGAAATTTGACATCACAAAACCTAAACACATCAGTTATTCAATTTGTGCGATATACTAACATTTTTTCAGCGTCTTGCAGGGGAAGTTGCATATGAGCGCAATCTATATCGGCGTAATGACTGGCACTAGTATGGATGGTGTGGATATTGTAGCGGCTTCATTTGAGCCACTACAGCTTCATGCCACTCTTACAGTTCCATTCGAACCCGAGTTACGTGATGAGCTTATGGCATTAACTTTACCTGATGACAATGAAATTGACCGCATGGGTAAAGCTGATGTTGCTCTAGCCCAAATGATTGGTCATGGGATTAATACTCTGATTGAAAAGCATCAATTAGACCGTAGCCAAATTAAAGCAATTGGGTCGCATGGGCAAACCATTCGTCACCGTCCAGAACATGGCTTTACGCTACAAATTGGCGATCCCAACATCATTACTGAAATCACTCAGATTCCGGTTGTTTCAGATTTCCGTCGTAGAGATATGGCAGCAGGTGGTCAAGGCGCGCCATTAGTTCCGGCTTTCCATCAAGCATTATTTCAACATCCAAGTATTCATCGTGTAATTTTGAATTTGGGTGGTATAGCTAATGTGAGTATGCTGCCTGCCAATAACAGTGACGGCGTATTTGGTTTTGATACAGGTCCTGCAAATATTTTGATGGATGCTTGGTGCCATCGCCATACAGGTCATCCATATGATGAAAATGGTGACTGGGCAGCTTATGGTCATCCTATCCGCTCTTTACTCGACCGTCTCCATGCCCACGAGTATTTTTCTAAAGAACCGCCTAAGAGCACAGGACGTGAAGACTTTAATATTGACTGGTTAGATGATCAGTTAATCGATTGGCGAAATGATTTAACTTATGACGAGTTAGAAGATACACCTGAAAACATCCAAGCTACCCTATTAAAACTTACTGTGCGTGCCATTCAAAAAGCAATTTATCGCTCTGAGATGGAAACAGGTGAAGTGTATGTTTGTGGTGGTGGTGCTTATAACTCTTATTTACTAGAACAATTACGTTGGCGTCTTCGTAAGCACAATTGGTCTGTTCAACCTACCGATGTGTTAGGGCTTTCCCCTACTTGGGTCGAGGCTACAGCATTTGCATGGTTAGCAATGCGCTTTGTAGATGGTTTAAGTGGTAATTTGCCAGCAGTAACAGGTGCTTCGGATTTCAGAATCCTAGGTACGATCACGGCGGTATAAAGCTACCTGTGCAATTTAATTGGACAGATTAGACCTCATAGCACATTTACTGACCCGAAATGCTGTTATTAAATTGGACATAAAAATTCATGATAAATGCCAACAAAAATAAGTAAGGCATGTTGTTATGGATCTGACCAAACGTATTCATCAATACACACGTGGGACCTGGACATTCGATGTAATTGATTCAGGCCCTATAGATGGCCCTCTCGTGGTTTTATTGCATGGTTTTCCAGAAACTGCCCATAGTTGGGAGCAGACTTCGGAATTATTGCATGAGCATCAATTTAGAACACTTGCGATTCATCAACGTGGTTATAGTTTAAATGCTAGACCTCAAAGCCGATTTCAATATTCCTTGAGTGAACTTGTAGAAGACGTAGCAAGTTTAATTAAACAACTTGGCCAGCCAGTTTATTTAATGGGGCACGATTGGGGCTCGGCAATTGCCTCGGGCGTTGCTATGAAGTATCCACAATATATTCAACATCTCACTTTAGTTTCTGTGCCCCACCAAGCTGCATTTTTAAAAGCTTGTTTAAGCAGTAGACAACTTTTTAAATCTTATTATTTTGCAATTTTTCAGCTACCGATTTTGCCCGAACTTTTATTTAAAAAGATACCTAAATTGGGTCGTAAGTTTCTAAAGTCATCAGGAATGACTGAACAGCAAATTGCGATATTTGAGGCTGAGTTTATAAAGGAAAATAGATTAACCACGGCGTTGAATTGGTATCGTGGCTTTTTTTGGGACAAACCTCAAAATCCATTTAAAGCTATAGACGTCCCCACTCTTTTTATTTGGGGTAAACATGATATTGCCGTTACAGAAAAAAGTGCCGAGCTAAACTCACATTATTTTAAAAATAGTTATGAAGCAGTTTTTATGGATGCGTCGCACTGGATTCCATATCAGAATGCACCTGAACTCGTGCAATATTTTTTAGAATCTGTTCGTAAAAGATAATGATCTGATCAATAAAAAAACCTCTCAAAATAGAGAGGTTTTTTAAATTTTAAAATTCTGTTAAATCGAGAATGAAGAACCACAACCACATGTTGTTGTTGCATTCGGGTTTTGTACGATAAAACGCGAACCTTCAAGACCTTCTACATAGTCAACTACTGAACCAATGAGGTATTGGTAGCTAAGTGAGTCAACCAGCATTTTCACATCGCCATTTACGAATTCTGCATCATCTTCATTGACGCTTTCAGCAAAATTGAAGCCATATGAAAACCCTGAACACCCGCCTCCTGTCACATATACACGTAACATGAGATCGTCATTCCCTTCACTATCACGGAGTTGGCGTACCTTATTGGCAGCATTATCTGTCAAAACTAGAGCTTGGGCATTCATGATGATTGTTCCTCGGATTTTGCTGTGCCTTTCAAAATAAAAAAGACCCTATATTGAGTATAGCATAATCAATATAGGGTCTGTCTTCGAAGTTTAAAGCGAATCTTGAGTATTTTTATCAAGATTATTTGTAATTCTCGTCTTGTAAGCCACATTCGAAGTTTTTAGCATCTTGCTTACAACGGAATTGCCATAATAGTTTCATCATGCGTTTATCATATACACCACGTTGTGTAAGGTTAATTCGAGACTCACGCATGAGCTTTTGGTAGCCCGGTTTATCGGCTGCTGGGACATCCATCCAGTATTTTTGTGGAATATCAGCTTTCATTTTACCCAAGATGGTAAAAGCACGTGGTAACTGACCGGAAACCCATTCCCTAGATTTCTGGCCAAAACCAGCTGGGAACTTATCAGGACGGATAATAATATTTCCTGTGACCTGTAAGATTGGATAATTCACGATCGCACCTTTTGTGCCTAAACCTTTTTGTAGTTCCAAAGGTTTAAATGCTGCTGCTGGCGCACCAATAATATCAACTTGATGGTTATTAAATTTTGCACCGAAATTTGTTACGTCCGCACTCACAGCCTGTGCCCCGACCTGCTGAACCATAATTTTTTGTGCTTCATCATAGTCAAGAACAGCAATTTTCTTACCAGCGGCTTTCGCTACCGTATTGATGCTGCGATCATTTACTAAAAGGTAAGCATCACCAACCGGAATAACACCGACGACCTCATAGCGACCATTAACCATATATTTACTAAAAGTCGGACTCGCTAAACCTTGCATCACTTTTACAGCAAGCTTGAGGTCAGGAATCGCTCCAATTGCGTCTAATGAACCAGTAAATGAGTTAAATTGACGCCCGCGCATCCCTGACACGCTAATACCATCACATTTACCCGCTTTAAAATCTTCAGCAATCACGGCTTCATTCTGGTTTACTTTAAGCTCGATATCAGCTCCCCAGTTTTTAGCGGCAAGTTGATAATCCTTCATCAGCGCATAAACGTCGCCATTTTTTCCAACGAAGTCAAAAACACATACTGTTTGTTTAGCCTCGGCTGCAAAAGAAACTGTGGTAAGTCCCATCGCAAGTAATAGCGTTTTGGAAAATTGCATATTCTTTTTCCTTTCCTTGTGGAGTTTTTGTTTTTCGATACCAAGAAATTTCACACCGATCAGGTATGAATCGGATAGGCTTCATATAAAAATCATGTTGGAATATTTGTATAGACCGTATTTGCTTTTATGATTTTATTTCCCTGAAAAATAGATAGCGATTGATCTATCTATTAGCAATTATTTTAATCACTCAAGTCCTTGATCCATTTTTATACCTTCATGTTTCCTTATGAAGTTTTTATCTAAATTTAGCTTAACGTCTTTCTAGTTATCCACAATGGCAGAACTGACAGCTCATATAAAACAAAAAGCCTAGAACTCAGTCTAGGCTTTTTTAGAAAAATTAAGATTATTCACCAGGCATTGAACATTCAAAGTTAGCCTTGTCTACAGAACAACGTGCTTTTTTGAGTACAGACATCATTCCAGCATCGTAAACACCGCGTTTAGTTAAGTCCATACGGCCATCACGCAACATTTTTTGATACTTAAGTTTGTCTTCTGCACTTAAGTTCATTTTGTATTTGCCAGGAATTTGCGCTTCTAAACGGTTGATCATTGCAAAGCTCTTCGGTAACTGTTTAACAAACCAGTCACGAGATTTTTGACCAAAACCAGCTGGGAATTTATCAGAACGTAATACTAGATCTGCTGTAACGTGTAATACAGGGAAGTTCCACATTACACCGTTTGCGCCTAAACCTTTATTTAACTCTAATGGTTTGTAAGCATAAGCAGGTGCACCTACCATATCTACCTGACCATTGTTAAATTTAGCAGCAAAGTTTGAGATATCAGAAAGAACTGCTTGAGCACCTACACGTTGCACCATAATTTTTTGTGCATCGTCATAGCCAAGTACAGCGAATTTTTTACCCGCAGCTTTTTCAACAGAGTTGATGTTTTTGTCGCGTACGAAAATGAATGCTGAACCTAGCGGAGAAATACCAGCAACTTCGTATTTTTTACCACCCATATTCGTGGTCATTTTTGCTGCATTACGCGCATCTAATACATAAGTAATTGCACGTTGAGCGATTTGGTTGTTTGGAACACCACCGAGTGAGTCGATAGATCCTGCGAATTTGTTATATTGGCGTGCACGCATTGCTGTCATTGCTACAGCATCACATTTACCCGCTTTAAAATCATTATCGGCAACAGCCTCGTCCTGACGAGGAACTAAGTTAATTTCAGTACCCCAGCCTTTTGCAGCAAGAGCCCATTCTTCCATCATTTTATATGAGTCGCCTGCTTTTCCTAAGAGGTCGAATACACATACGGTACTCGCTGCTTGCGCTGAAGCAGAAAAACCAACAACAGAAGCGGCAGCCATAGCAAGTACGATTTTTTTCATTTTCTTCATCCTTCCACGGAACAGATTTTTTGTTTGAAGTTTCCTTTCAAACACAGATATTAATCATGTTTTTTAGAAAAAAATAGAGCTTTTACTCAAATATTTTTATCTCATTGAACCATTGTTTGTTGGTTTTAAATTATTTATTAAAAGGAAAAATCGCTAATTTTCCGTAAGTTATTTTTTATATTCATAATTTTCATACCCATATTCAGCTTTGAAATATATGTAGCGTTTTTGTGTTTAAAAAATAAACTACTCTCCATTAAGCGTACATTCAAAATTTGTCCGTTCAACTGTACAGCGGGCACGCTTTAGCACACTCATCATTGTTGCATCGTATACACCTTGTTTTGTTAAGCTGAGGCGACCTTCACGTAAAATTTTTTGATATTTAGTTTTGTCTTCTGCTGAAAAATTAATTTTAATTTTTGAGGGTACACCCATTTCTAGCCGCTTTATCATGGCAAAATTCTGAGGTAATTTTTGTATAAACCAAGCACGTGACTTTATACCAAAATCTGTGGGGAACTTATCACTTCGGGCAATTAAATCACCCGTAACGTTAACTACGGGGAAAGTAAACATTGCCCCTTTCACGCCGACCCCTTTACCAATCTCTAAAGGTTTATAAGCATAGGCTGGTGCCGCAATTGCATCGACTTGGCCACTATTAAACTTTTTCACAAAATCGGTAATTTCTGAAGGAATGGGCTGAGCGCCAACGCTTTCCACCATAATTTTTTGTGCTGCGTCATATTGCAAAATAGCAAACTTAGTCCCACGTACTTTTTCAATTGAGTTGAGGTTTTTATCTCTTACAAATAAATAAGCCAATCCAATCTGAACAATACCAACGACCTCGTAATTGGTTCCAGTTTGTGTAGTCACCATGCGATGTTTATTACGCTTATCTAAAACATAACTAATAGCTTTTTGGGCGATTGCATTACTGGTTACCCCTCCAATCGCATCAATTGAACCTGCAAATTTATTATAATTTCGCGCCCGCATGGAGGTCATATAAGCGGCGTCACATTTTCCTTCACGCAGTCTACGGTCAACTAAGCCTTCATCTTGAAATGGAATTAAAGTGATATCTGCTTGCCATTCTTTCGCTGCAAGCGCCCACTCTTCCATCATTTTATAGGATTCACCTGACTTTCCTAATAAATCAAACACACAGACACTTTGCCCAGCATGTACTGTCCCCACAGCACAGCAAAATACTGCACCAATTATCCCCAATCTTTTTTTCATTTGACTTTCCTTAGTCTAGTTTTATTAGTAGCTCATTAATCAACCAAATTTCAAACTGTTTTTATTTTAGCCATATTTTTTTAAAAGTATTCTATCTTGTTCAATATTTTGAAAATTTCGGATGAATAGCGAAATTTAGAATGTCTGGATATATCTAATTATTAATACCTGCTCACTAAAATCCGGAAAGTTTTGTTTTCATCGGCAGTTCTCTTTAAAATACAGCATCCCTAACTCACCTCGATACAATAAGATGATTCAATTTGACCAAGTTTCTT
Organism: Acinetobacter sp. 1542444; assembly: GCF_000581835.1. Classification (NCBI taxonomy): domain Bacteria; kingdom Pseudomonadati; phylum Pseudomonadota; class Gammaproteobacteria; order Moraxellales; family Moraxellaceae; genus Acinetobacter; species Acinetobacter sp. 1542444. The sequence goes on from NZ_JEYA01000010.1 coordinate 8,473, forward strand.
TACGCCGCGGTGGACGTGTTCTATTTCAAAAAGCGTCTATGCAATTACACCCAGGTTGGAAGATTGGTCTAACTGGTGTAAATGGCGCAGGTAAATCGACCTTATTTGCTGCATTACTTGGAAGTTTAGGTGCAGATGAAGGTTCACTTACTCGTCCGACAGGCTGGACCGTGGCGCATATGGCGCAAGAAGTAAAAGCCCTAGATATGCCTGCAATTGATTTTGTTCTTTCAGGTGATGAAGAGTTTTGGGATATACAAAATAAGCTTGCTCAACCAGATCAACTGACTGATTTTGAACTGGCTAAATTGCATGGCCGCTTTGATGAAATTCATGGTTATTCAGCGCCCTCTAAAGCTGCGCAGCTCATGGCAGGTCTTGGCTTTCTAGAAAATCAATTACGTTTGAACGTTGAGAGCTTCTCAGGTGGATGGCGTATGCGTTTAAATTTGGCGCGTACATTGATGAGTCGTTCTGATCTACTCTTACTGGATGAACCAACAAACCACTTAGATTTGGATGCAATTCTGTGGTTAGAAGATTGGCTTAAAGCCTATGAAGGTACACTCATTCTAATTTCGCATGACCGCGACTTTTTAGATGCGATTACAGATCATATTCTTCACATTGAAAATCAAGAACTCACACTTTACACCGGAAACTACTCTACATTTGAAACCACACGTAGTGAACGTCTTGCCCAGCAACAACAAGCTTTTGAAAAGCAGCAAGAAACACGTGCTCACTTACAAAAGTTTATTGATCGTTTTAAAGCAAAAGCGACTAAAGCTCGTCAGGCACAAAGTCGTATTAAACAACTTGAGCGCATGCAGCAACTTGCACCAGCCCATGTAGATACGCCGTTTACATTTAGTTTCCGTGAACCGACTAAAATGAGTTCACCGTTACTGACTTTAGACAATGCCAGCATTGGTTATAGTGATAAACAGATAGCCGAAAAAATCAGATTACAAATTACACCTAACTCACGTATTGGTTTACTGGGTATGAACGGCGCAGGCAAGTCAACATTGATTAAGAGCTTGGTTGGTGATTTACCACTCTTGGCAGGTGAACGTAAAGCTTCCGAGCTGCTTAATATCGGTTACTTTGCGCAGCACCAGATGGATGCTTTAGATGGTCATGCTAGCCCAATGTTACAGCTTGCCCGTATAGCAGATAAACAAATCAGTGAAGCCACTCTACGTTCGTTCTTAGGTAGTTTTGGCTTTAGCGGTGAACGCATGGATACACCATGTGAAAGCTTTTCTGGTGGAGAACGTGCTCGTTTAGCTCTAGCACTGATTGTATGGCAGCGTCCAAATGTTTTAATTCTCGATGAACCGACGAACCATTTAGATCTTGATATGCGTCATGCATTGAGCATGGCATTACAAGATTTTGAAGGTGCCGTTGTTCTGGTTTCCCATGAACGCCAACTTATTGCGAGTGTATGTGATGAGCTTCTTTTGGTACACGGAGGTAAATGTACTGAGTTCGAGGGTGATTTACAGGACTATGCTAAATGGCTACGTGAAGCACGTCAGCAACAAATCAATGCTCAGACTGCTGTAGCACAGAATGACTCATCCTCTGCCGCTCCAGCGCCGGCTAAAGTTGATAAAGAAGCACAGCGTAAAGAAGCAGCTCGCCGTCGTGAACAGACTCGACCTATTCGTAAAAATATTGAAAAGGTTGAATCACAAATTGAAAAGCTACAACCGCAGCTCGCCAAAATTGAAGAATCCTTAGCAGACACATCTTTATATGAGGCTGCACGCAAGGATGATCTACTCAAACTTATGAATGAGCAGACAGAGCTGAAAGCTAAACTTGAGCAACACGAAGAGCAGCTTTTGGAACTCATGATGGAATTAGAAGAAATGGAAGCTTCTTTTGATTAATCAATTTTCTAAAATAAAAAAGCCGATTTCTTAATCGGCTTTTTTATTCGTTAATAAGGCGTATAAAAAGCCCCTAATTCATTTAAATTGGTATTTATCGGTAAAGGCCAAACACTGCTTGATAAGCTGTCTGCAATATATAAATCGTATCCGCCTCGACTCCCTGTTTGTCCTGCAAGAGACACCACCATGTAACGCTGATCTAAAGGAGCTGGATCGGAAGTATCATAATTAATATTGTTAAATGACAAACGTGTGGTTTGTTTATTAGCCATATCATAAATATATATCTGGTCATGAGGATTTGTTGAACTGTACCAGCGTACATATAAGAACCGACTTCCTTGCCACCATACTGGATAATATGAAGCGATATTGGTCAGCTGTGTATCATAAGCACCCGATTGATCAATACTAAAAATTCTAGAATTATTTCCAGCACCTTTCGCATACAAAATTTGGGTGGTATTCACCATCGGATAAGGCATCGATTCTTCTATATCCCAACCATTTTGAGTCACAGAAGTCATCGTACGATCCGTCATTCTAATGATTTTTAGATCGCCATTTTGTTTAAAAATAATACGCTGGTTATCTATGAATTTAGGATCTTCATCGCGCTTATTATTTCCTTGAGTTAGGTTAATGGGTAACTCAATGCTTCCGACTTTCCAAACGTATACATCCCATGCATCACCATAATGCTCCCCAGAGTTAACTCCCATGAACGTCAACCATTTTCCATCTGGAGAAAAATGACCATTCATCATATGGTCAATTTTCCAATTTGCACCGAGTAATGTGGTCTGCTGTGTTGTGAAGTTATAAAGATAAAGCTTACTGTCCCATGCGTCATAATCACTGTAACGATGAAATACTAATTTTCCATAAAAGGCGGGGGCTATCGCAGCATGCAGTTGAAATAAGCAATTAAAAAATATGATTCCAATGCATAAGAGTTTTTGTGTTTTTTTCAAAATTATATTCTCTTGATATAAATGGAAACTACCATCTAAATGATAGTTTAAAAGTTCAGTTCTTATAAAAGAAAAGGCTTTGTCTTAAATTAAACAAAGCCTTTTCTTTAATCATCATAAAAAATTATCTAAATTTTTTATGATTTTCATTTCGTATTTTGACTAAATTGATTGCTTCAGCTTTGGCTTGATCTAATTGTCCTTGCTCAACTAAAACAGTTACTTTATCAATTTCAGCAACAAGCTGATCTAAACCAGCTTGATACTCTTTTACCTTTACATTTTCTGATGGTAATCCTTCGAGCCTATGCGGTAAATACTGCTTAGAAGAAACGGCTGCTTCACGCATTACAACAAGCTGTTGTTTCGCTTTATCAACATCCATCGTTTCAGCAAATGCTTTAGTACTCTTAGCTAAAGTTTTCATATTCGCTTCTAGGTCTGCCGCCGAAACAGCAGAACTTCCTAAAAACGCACATGAAATTAATAGGCTAGCTAATAATTTCTGACTCATCATTCTCTCCCTAGACTGATTTAGAATCATGTTATGAATTAAGCATCAATATCCGCATTTAAAGCATTCTCTTCGATGAATGCACGACGTGGTTCAACATCATCACCCATCAAGCAAGAGAACATACGATCTGCTTCAATCGCATCATCAATTGTCACCTGCAACATATTACGGTTTTCAGGATCCATTGTTGTTTCCCAAAGCTGCTCAGCATTCATCTCGCCAAGACCTTTATAGCGTTGAATCATCATACCGCGACGAGAATCTTGCAAGATATGTTGCCAAACTTGATGGAAGTTAGCTACTTGAATACGGCGGTCACCTTTTTGTAAATAAGCACCTTCTTCAAGTAAAGTGAACCAACTCTTCGAGTTTTTCAGTAAACGTGCATATTCAGCTGAATTCAATAAAGCTGCATCAAGCAAATACGCATGCGGCAAGTTATGTACATACACCGTAATACGTGGCCAATAATGCGCAGATTTTTCACCTTGAGCATTTTCACGTTCAAAGGCCTCTAGTGAGATTTCTGGACGTAAACTTGGCTGTAATCTGGTAATGATATCGCGCACCTGATCAGCCCATTGTTGTACATAAGCTTTATCATGGTTTTGATCACTCTTGAATGCTTCTACTTCAAGTAAAGCATCCAATAAGCTAGCTGGATAACGTAAAGTTAAGCGCTGTAAGCTCTTTTGTGAAACTTGATAGTCTTGAATCACCTTCGCAAGTGCTTCACCAGTAATTGCAGGTGCTTCAGCATTGGTATGCAAAGATAGCTCATCAATCGCATTTGAGATGAGATAAGTTTCTAACGCGTCATTATCTTTGATGTATTGTTCTTGTTTACCTTTCTTCAACTTATACAATGGTGGCTGAGCAATATAAATATGCCCACGCTCAACCAATTCCGGCATTTGACGGAAGAAGAATGTTAACAATAAGGTGCGGATATGCGAACCATCTACGTCGGCATCGGTCATGATAATGATTTTATGATAGCGAAGCTTATCAGGATTATATTCTTCACGCCCAATACCACAGCCAAGTGCAGTGATTAAAGTACCCACTTCCTGACTAGAAATCATTTTGTCAAAACGTGCACGTTCAACGTTCAGGATTTTACCTTTCAACGGTAAAATAGCCTGCATTTTACGATTACGACCTTGCTTAGCACTACCACCAGCAGAGTCACCCTCGACTAGATATAATTCAGAAAGTGCTGGGTCTTTTTCCTGACAATCTGCCAATTTACCTGGTAAACCTGCAATATCAAGTGCACTCTTACGACGTGTCATTTCACGCGCCTTACGTGCAGCATCACGTGCACGCGCAGCATCAATAATTTTACCAGCAATTGATTTTGCAGCTTGCGGGTTTTCAAGTAAGTAAGCAGAGAACTCTTTGTTCATTGCTTGCTCAACCGCTGGTTTTACTTCACTCGATACTAGTTTTTCTTTAGTTTGAGAAGAGAATTTCGGATCAGGTACTTTTACCGAAATAATCGCGGTTAAACCTTCTCGTGCATCATCGCCTGTCACATTGACTTTTTCTTTCTTGAGAATATTTTCATTTTCAAGATATTGGTTAAGACCACGGGTTAAAGCTGCACGGAAACCTGCTAAATGAGTACCGCCATCCTTTTGAGGAATATTGTTGGTAAAACAACGCACGTTTTCTTGATAACTTTCATTCCACTGTAATGCAACTTCTACACCAATACCGTTTTCTGTATCAGCAGTGAAATGGAAAATCTCGTTTAGATGAGTTTTACCTTCGTTAATGTATTTTACAAACTCAGATAAACCACCTTCGTAGTCATATACGTGCTCAAGGTTAATACGTTCATCACGTAAAACAATACGCACGCCCGCGTTTAAAAATGAAAGCTCTCTTAAACGACGCGCTAAAATTTCAACGTTAAAAATAGTTTGACTAAAAGTTAGTTCACTTGGCCAAAAACGTACAGTTGTACCACTGCTATCCGTTTCACCAATCACACGTAATGGATATTGCGGATCACCGTGGTGATACTCTTGTTCGTGCACTTGGCCAGCGCGATTAATAATTAAATGCAATTTACTTGAAAGCGCATTTACAACTGAAACGCCTACGCCATGCAAACCACCTGAAACTTTATAGCTGTTGTCGTCAAACTTACCGCCTGCGTGCAGGATCGTAAGAATTACTTCCGCTGCAGACACCCCTTCTTCAGGGTGGATATCTGTTGGAATACCACGGCCATTATCAGAAACACTTACCGATTCATCTTCGTGAATCGTGACAATAATTTCGTCACAATGCCCAGCTAAAGCTTCATCGATTGCGTTATCGACAACCTCGAATACCATATGGTGTAAACCGGTACCGTCGTCTGTATCCCCAATATACATACCCGGACGTTTACGAACTGCATCTAATCCACGTAATACTTTAATACTAGAGGAATCATAAGCCTTTTCATTGGTTTGTTCTGTTTGAGAGGCTGATTGAGACTCTGAACTCATGGTTTCTCCCTAGCAAATATAGGTTTATTCAAAGATGGGTAACATCAAAAAATTATGGTGAAGCAAGACTAACTTGACCGGATTCAACATTGAATAATTGATATGAAATAGACAGATCATGTAAGTGTTTTTTTACCGATGCATGATCTAAAGTTGTCATAAAAACCTGGCTACCAAGTTGGCTTAATCGTTCAATTAAACGTTGTTGTGCGGTTAAGTCTAATTCTGCTGTCAGATCATCTAATAATACCACAGTTTCCTTATTACTCGCATGTAACATTGCAATTTGTGACAGTTTTAAGGCAATAATCAAGAGTTTTTTCTGACCTCTTGATAAAACTACATCAGCATGTCCAAACGGGGTTTTTAAGCGCAAATCTGCACGATGTGGGCCATATTCGGTATAGCGTCGTTCGATGTCTTTTTGGTGTTGATTCAGCAAGTCTTGCATGAGTCCCTGCTCTGTATGAAAACCGGGACTATATTCCAGTTCAATCTCTAGATCAGGTAGCAATTGACTTAAATCATTTTGAAAAAAGACATTCCATTGTTCCACAATACTTAAACGCTGAGAGTGTAAAATTTCACCATAATTACTCAACATTTTATTCCACGGCTCTAAATCCGCTAGAGAAATATTCCTTCTGGTTTTAAGTAAAGTATTACGCTGCTTTAATGCACGAGAATAATATTGCCAAGCAAAATAAAACTCAGGTTCCACGTGGAACATCAGCCAATCTAAAAGCTGGCGCCGAGGTTTCGCCCCATGGTCAATAATATCTGTACTTTGTGGATCAATATGCTGCAAAGGAAGCAGTTTAGCGAGTTGTCCTTGTGTAGCCACTGTATCGCCATTGACCTTCATCAACTGCTCACCAGAGGCCAACTTTTGCATACCAATTTTTTCAGTTGCAGATTGCGCGAAAACAATCGCATCTTCAGCAGAGTATTGAATATAATTTTTAGGTATGTGGGTGCGGAACGACCGCCCTGTTGCAAGCAAATGGATTGCTTCCAGTATTGAAGTTTTTCCTGAACCGTTAGCGCCATAAAATACATTAAACGGTTGCAACCCTTGGAGTGCAACCGTTTTTAAATTACGCACACGTTCAATATTTAAACGCGTAAGATGCATATTAGATAGCCAGATTATACACGCATCGGCATAACGACATAGGTTTGATCAGGATGTGCCGGATCTTGAACCAATACAGATTGATTTGCCTCAGTCATGCTCATATTTACATCATCACCATCAAGCACACCTAAAACATCCAGCAAATATTGCGCATTAAATGACATCTCAAGCGGTATGTTTTGATACTGAATCGCTAAATCTTCAATCGCTTCGTCTTGTTCTGGGTTATTTGCACGCAGCTGTAATGAATCTTGATTAAAATTCAAGAAAACACCACGTAACTTCTCATTACTCAAAATCGCAACGCGTTGTAATGATTGTTTGAACACATCATGGCTAATTAATACATGTTTATCGCCACCACGTGGAATTACACGACGATAATCAGGGAATTTTCCATCAATCAACTTTGTAGTAAAGCGAACAGTGATATCGCCCTGCTCTTTGTCACGGCTTGGCGTATTAATTGTGACATTTAACAATTCACGACCAATCAGCAACGTTAATTGTTCATCTTCAATGCTAAGTAAACGCTGTAATTCACCAACAGCTTTACGAGGCACAATTGCTTGGACCAATTGAGATGATGTAGAAGAAGCAGTAATTTCACATAGTGCTAAACGGTGACCATCTGTTGTTACTGCACGCAATTGATTTTCATCAATTTCTAATAAAGTACCCGTTAAATAGAAACGTACATCTTGTACAGCCATAGCAAAAGCCGTTTTTTCAAATAAACGCTTTAACTCACGTTGAGTGACCTGTACTTGTGTACCTTGACTATTTTCAGTGGTCAATAATGGATAATCTTCTGCCGGTAAAGTACCTAATACAAAACGGCTATTACCAGATTTTAAAATACATCTTTGATCTTCAGTAATTTGTAAGTCAATCAATGCAGCTGTAGGCAATGATTTACAAATTTCCATCAACTTACGAGCAGGAACAGTTGTTTCACCTGCTTCAATGCATGCCCCTTCTGTTAAAACAGTACTGGCAACCAGCTCAACTTCCAAATCAGAACCGGTAATGGTGAGTGCCTGAGCATTAGTCTGAATTTTGACGTTTGAAAGAATATTCAATGTATGACGACGTTCTACCGCACCGACAACATGCGATAAAACATTGAGTAAGCTTTCTTTAGCGATTTTCAAACGCACGATTCATTCCTCTAGCAACTTGGAGCAAATATTTCATTTTTTAGCTGTGTACTATGCTGCACTTACGTAGACTTTGCAACAACGTCTTATCATTTCATTAACTCTGGAGTAGACGCAGTAAATTTTTATAATCTTCGTCAAAAATCGGATCTTCTTCACGTAGACTTACTACTTTTTCGCAAGCATGCATCACTGTACTGTGGTCACGTCCACCAAAAGCCATTCCAATTTCGGGAAAACTATCACCAGTTAACTCACGAGCAAGTCCCATTGCTAACTGACGTGGTCGCGCATAGATTCGAGTCCGCTTTGGTCCTACCAATTCTTTTAAAGGAATACGGAAATATTCACTCACCACACGTTGGATATTTTCTACACTAATTGTACGTGCACGGATTGCCAACACATCTTTTAAAGACTCGCGGACAACATCAAGATCAATTGGTGCACCTTTAAAACGAGAAATTGCGACGACTTTATTGAGTGCACCTTCAAGTTCACGTACGTTGGCAACTACTTGTTGTGCAATAAATAATGCACAATTTCGAGGTAAATCAACGCCGCTATTTTCGGCTTTTTTCAATAGAATTTCGATACGAGTTTCAATATCTGGCGGTTCAACGCCTACTGAAAGACCCCAAGAAAAGCGAGAAACCAAACGCGGGTCTAACTCGGTCAATTCTTTTGGATAACGATCTGAAGTTAAAATAATCTGTTTAGATTCATCAAGTAATGCATTGAATGTATAGAAGAATTCAACCAAACTTGCTTCTTTACCTGCTAAAAGATGAATATCATCGACCAACAATAAATCTAAAGAACGGCAATTTTTCTTAAATTCTTCAACTTTGCCTTTTTGCAAAGAACTTACAAAATCCTGAACAAAGCTCTCAGAGGTCATATACATCACCCGTGCATTAGGCTTGGCTTGCAATAAAGCATTACCAACTGCCTGCATCAAGTGAGTCTTACCCAATCCTGTCGGACCATATAAGAATAAAGGGTTATGCTGTGAAGCACCTAATTGTGTTAATACCTTTCTACATGTTTCAGCAGCCATCTGGTTCGAACGGCCTTCAACAAATAAAGAAAAAGTAAATTGGGGATTTAATAGTTTCTTTTTCGGTGTTTTTGGGGTCACTACACTATTAGTAGTAGGTGAACTGGAAATAGAATCTGGTTCTTTTTTTACTTTAATACTTTGTTGGGGCGCAGTTTGCAAAGCAGCAGTTGTAGTTGCTGGCTGCTCACCTGATGACAAAATACTACCAGGACGAGAATCAACTAAAATCTCAACCTGACGTACTCGCCCTTCTGATAACTGTTCGGCCAATATAGAAATTAATTCTAGATGGTTCTCTTGAATGTAACGCGTCCAATAAGGATTAGGTGCATAAAGACGCAGTGTCCCTTCTACTTCTTCAGCAACTAATGGGCGAATCCACATCGCAAAGACGTTATCAGAGAGCTCTTGTCGCAAGCGAGTTAAGCAGTCTGTCCAAAGCATGTGTATCCCCTATTTCTGCGTTTTTAAATTCAAATAATCTAAAGATTAACCCTTCCTGATGAGAAGGGGTCGCCATTCTAACCAAGTTATCCACATCTGTCATGACGATTTCAGTTGATTTTGTCTAAAAAGAAATCTCTTGTGAATAAATTTAAATTCAAAATGGCTTGTGTATAACTTTTTGCACAAGCTGTGGATAAATTAACACATAAACTTATCCACAATCCATAAATATAGTAAAAACAGAGTTATCAACAACTCAAATATATGTTTTTTAAATTTAAAAGTGCGAAATCCACAGGAAAAGTTATCCCTAATAAGAATAAATTTAAATTTCTAAATTTGAATTTATTTAATAGGGTGGAGATCTTTTGTGGATAACTGCAAAATATGAATTTAAATTCAAATACAGCAAATCCAAACCAAGATGGTATCTTGTTTTGTTGATAAATATGTATATAAGGTGTGTATATATTAAAAGTTCTAATAAAAATAGACAATTACTTTGTGTATAACTTTTAAAGCTATATATTGCACTGAATTATGACCGTGATAAAAAGAAGAGAAGAGATTAAAAATTTGGGTTAAATACAAAACTTTCTTGGTTTTTCATTGACAGCGTAAACATTGCGCAATAAAATCGCGGACCTTTATAGAAAGATCATTTTTGGGAGTTTCAATATGAAACGTACTTTCCAACCATCTGAATTAAAGCGTAAACGCGTTCATGGTTTCCGTGCTCGTATGGCAACTAAAGCTGGTCGTCAAGTATTAGCTCGTCGTCGTGCAAAAGGTCGTCATAGCTTAACTGTTTAATACTGTTACGCTGACCAGACTTGGGTGTGATGACACTTTACAGTTTTAGCACAGACGTGCGAATACGCTGTGCTGCAGATTATAAAAGTGTATTTGATGGTGCGCTTTTTAAAGTGCATCAACCCCATTTTTTATTTCTTGCAAAATTAACCGAACAGCCTAAAAGCCGTTTGGGTATTGTTGTTGCTAAGAAAAAAGTGCGCCGAGCGCATGAAAGAAATCGAATAAAACGTCTTGCTCGTGAGAGCTTTCGTCTACATCAGCCGAATTTTGGATCAGACATAGATGTTGTGGTGATGCCGAAAGTTGGTATAGAAACGATTACGAATGCTGAGCTATATCAACAATTAGACTTTGCTTGGCAAAAATTACAGCGCTTAGCAAAAAAACATTCTAAAGTTGGCACAACCTCGCAGAATTAAGAGATAGCCAATGGTCCGTTTTCTACGTTGGTTGATTCGACTGTATCAAATTGCGATTAGTCCGCTTCTTGGACCCCGTTGTCGTTATATCCCGACTTGTTCCCAATATGCGATAGAAGCATTGCAAACTCATGGTGCGATAAAAGGCGTTTGGTTATCTTCTAAACGGATATGTCGTTGTCATCCGTGGGGAGGATCTGGATATGATCCGGTACCGCCAAAAGCAATTCGTTTTATTTCGTTTCATCAAATAGATTCTCAAACGCATCATGTTGCTGTACCCTTTCGTGATCGTTTACTGAAGCAAAATCTCTCTAACCATTTGGGGTAATAGATATGCAACAATGGGCCAGGTTTGCAATTCTCGGGGCCATGTTTGTCACCGCATATTTGCTCATTTTGGCTTGGCAAAAAGATTATGGAAATGCTGCAACTGCTCCGCAACAACAAGCGGCAGCTGTAAGTTCGCATGAAGTATCTGCTGATTTGCCAAATGCTAAAAATGCAACAGTGGCTTCCGATGTGCCACAAGCAAATATTGCGCAGTCACAAACCACAGATGCAACTGCACCTGTGAATCAACAGCTTATTTCAGTACAAACTGACCTTTACCATATTTGGATTAATCCAAAAGGTGGTGATATTGTTCGTATTGAATTACTCTCACACGACAAAAGCAAAGACAGCGATCAACCTTTTGTTATGCTTGAAAATGATGCCAAGCGTACATATGTTGCTCAATCTGGCTTAATTGGTTTGAATGGACCAGATAGTAGTCGTGGTGGTCGTCCATTATATGCTGTTGAAAAGACATCATATACTTTGGCTGATGCTAAAGGTGTACAGGACCAAAAGGGTCAATCTGAAAAAGTTTTAAACGTTCCGATGGTATTTAAAACACCTGAAGGCGTTGAAATTATTAAAACTTTTACCTTTACTCAAGGTCAATATCCAATTGTTGTAAAACATCAAGTCATTAACCGTAGCCAACAAAGCTGGCAAGGTCAGATGTTTGGACAATTAAAGCGCGATAATTCTGAAGATCCAGGTAAATCTTCTCAAGGTATTTTCACTCTAGGAACTTTCTTAGGTGGAGCTTGGGGAACGCCTGATGCACATTACAACAAGCTTAAATTTGCTAATTTCTCAGAAGAAAAAGTAAATACTGAAGCGAAAGGTGGATGGGTTGCGATTGTTCAGCATTATTTTGTAAGTGCTTGGATTCCTGGAAACCTTAAGCTGACTCAAGCGAATGGTCAGCCTTATGTAGCTAAGCTTGAATCTCGTCAATCTGCTGATCACATGAATATCATTGGTTTTACCTCACCAGTGATTAATGTTCCGGCAGGCACTTCAATGGAAGTGGATGCAAAACTTTATTCAGGTCCGAAAGTACAATCTGAATTAAAAGATTTAGCTGTTGGTTTAAATCAGACTGTTGATTATGGTTGGTTATGGCCGATTGCTAAACTCTTGTTCTTAGGTCTTCAATTCTTCCATAGCATTGTGGGCAACTGGGGATGGTCAATCATCTTGCTTACCATTATGGTGAAGATGATCTTGTGGCCTTTATCTTCAAAAAGTTATCGTTCTATGGCAAAAATGCGTGTGATTGCACCAGAAATGCAACGCATGAAAGAAGAGTTCGGTGAAGACCGTATGCGCTTCTCGCAAGAAATGATGGCTTTATACAAGCGTGAACAAGTAAATCCACTTTCAGGTTGTTTACCATTGTTGCTACAAATGCCAATTTTCCTTGCTTTGTACTGGGTACTCATGGAAAGTGTGGAATTACGTCACGCACCATGGTTAGGTTGGATTCAAGACTTGTCAGCAATGGATCCTTGGTTCATCTTGCCGTTAATCATGGGTGCTACCATGTTTGCACAGCAAATGTTGAACCCTCAACCCGCTGATCCAATGCAGGCAAAAGTGTTCCGCATTATGCCGATTATGTTCACGGTATTTATGTTGTTCTTCCCTGCCGGTCTCGTACTGTACTGGATTGTGAACAACAGTATTACTATTTTACAGCAGTCGTTTATTAATAAGAGCGTTGAGAAAAGTCGTATCAATAAGACCGAATCAGCTTCTTAATCGTTGAACTTTTGCTGAATAAATCCGCTTAAGATGGTAATCTTAGGCGGATTTTTCTTTGGCTGGATTTTAGGTTTTTAGGTGAATAATATGCAAAGTCAAACCACGATTGCCGCAATTGCAACGCCACCTGGGCGTGGTGGTGTGGGCGTGATTCGCCTATCTGGACCTAAGGCTTATGAAATTGCTCAAAACCTGACACAAAAAAACTTGCCAGAAGCGCGTATGGCGGGTTTCCGTAAATTTTATGATGCTGATGGCAGTATTATGGATGAAGGGATTGTTCTATGCTTTCCCAATCCTCACTCGTTTACAGGTGAAGATGTTGTAGAGCTACAAGGTCACGGCGGTCCAGTCATCCAAAATGCCTTGCTTGGGCGTCTATTTGAGCTTGGTGCAATTGCTGCAAAAGCCGGCGAATTTTCCATGCGTGCTTTTGAAAATGGCAAGATGGACTTGGTACAAGCGGAAGCGATTGCTGACTTGATTGATGCGACTTCGCAAGCTGCGGCACGCTCTGCGGTTCGCTCTTTACAAGGCGCATTTTCAACAAAAATTAATACCGTTTTAGAAAAACTGATTCATTTACGCTTGCATGTTGAAGCAGCAATTGATTTTCCTGAAGAAGAAATCGATTTCTTGGCAGATGGCAAAATTTTAGCTTTACTTGAAGATGTTCAGCAGTCGGTACATGCCGTTCAAACCTCTGCACGACAAGGGCAATTATTACGTGAAGGTCTACAAGTCGTTATTGCGGGTAAACCAAATGCGGGTAAGTCGAGCTTGTTAAATGCACTTGCTGGTGTTGAGCGTGCAATTGTGACCGATATTGCTGGTACTACTCGTGATGTTTTACATGAAAAAATTAGTTTAAATGGTCTACCAATCACCTTAACAGATACTGCGGGTCTTCGTGAAACAGGTGACATCGTTGAAAAAGAAGGGATTCGTCGTGCAATCAAAGAAATTGAACAAGCTGATTTGTTATTGCTGGTTTATGATTTAAACCAAGGTGATGACCCATTAAAACTCGCTCAAGAGTATTTTGCGGAACATATTGAACCGCGTCGTTTAATGTTAATTGGTAATAAATGCGATTTAACTGGACAATTAGCTGAAATAAGCGATTTTCAAGGTTTCCGTCATATAACCGTTTCTGCAAAACAAGAGATGGGCGTACAAGGCCTCGTAGACGCGATTACAGCGCATGCAGGCTTCCACCCTGAGGAAGACACCTTTATTGCAAGAACACGTCATTTAGACGCAATGAAGCGCACGCAGCTCTATCTTTCAGAAGCACGTGAGCAACTTGTTGTGTTTAACGCAGGTGAACTGGTTGCTGAGTCATTACGTCTTGCCCAAAATGCTTTAGGTGAAATTACCGGTGACTTTAGTGCCGATGACCTATTAGGCAAGATTTTTGGTTCATTCTGTATTGGAAAATAATTACAAAATTCTGAATGATGCACATCGCTGTGTCATTCAGTTACCTTGTTAACCGTATCTTTTTAGAACCTTTAAAAACTCATCTAGCTCATTTTGATCAACTTGTGCGTCTTTGAGCACGTGATGATGTAAATGTTGTTCCATTAATTCACTCATCAAACCGTTTATTGCCCCTTTAATTGCAGCAACTTGTTGTAGTATTTCTATACATGAAATATCTGGCTGTTCAACAGCATGCTCAATGCTGTTGATTTGTCCTTTTAGTCGTTTTACACGATTAACTATTTTTTTATCCTGACCAATGTGACTCATCTATGTTCTCTTGTATAATTCAATATACTGGTAGGGAGTATATTGGGTTTAAATATTATGCAGGATCATAGTGTATCACGTCATCATCAACATCAGTTTGATGAAGGAAATCCACTTGCACAAAAACGTATTTTGATTGCAACAATTTTAACGGCATCAATGATGGTGTTAGAAATATTCGGTGGATGGTTTTTCAATTCAATGGCACTTTTGGCTGATGGTTGGCATATGAGTTCCCATATGTTGGCTCTCGGTTTAGCGTATTTTGCCTATCGCGCGGCTCGTCATTATTCCAAAGATCGTCGGTTTAGTTTCGGAACTTGGAAAATCGAGATTTTAGCGGGTTATAGCAGTGCAATTTTGTTGATGGTTGTCGCCATTTTTATGGCGTTTCAGTCGATACAACGTTTATTTAATCCAGTTGAAATTTTTTATAATGAAGCGATTCCGATTGCAATTTTAGGTTTGGTCATTAACTTGATTTGTGCATGGTTACTTCACGATGATGGGCACCATCACCATCACCATCACCATCACCATCACCATCACCATCACCATCACGAACATGATCATGGGCATCATCATGATTTAAACCAAAAAGCTGCATTTTTACATGTGGTTGCAGATGCAGTAACTTCTGTTTTTGCAATTATTGCGCTTTTCGCAGGTAAGTATTTCGGATGGGATTTTTTAGATGCACTTTTAGGAATTTTAGGTGCTATTTTGGTTGCAAAATGGTCTCTGGGATTAATGAAAGAGACAGGAAAAACCCTTTTAGACGCAGAAATGGATCATCCGGTAGTTGAAGAGATTCGTGAAGTCATTGCTGAGTTTCCTAAATATATTGAAATTACGGATATTCATGTCTGGAAAGTCGCGAAAGGTAAGTTTTCTTGTATTTTGGCACTCGAAACTGATGATATTTCTTTAACCGCAGATCAGATTCGTCATGCTTTGTCCATTCATGATGAAATCGTGCATATATCTGTAGAAATTAATACTCTAAAACCTATTTATGTTCCACGTGAAACATTGGCATAAATGAGTGGAAGTTTGGTTATAACTCGGTAATCAGTTCTGTTTTAAAAAGCTGAACTGATTAAAATGATCTCCTCTCCTACCTATGAGTCAGTTTTATGCTTAAAAAATTAGGAATATTGGCGTTATTTAGCCTAACTACAAGTGTGAGTTTCGCTAATGTAGATACTGTTAGGGAAAATATTAAAAAACAATATCCTAATTTGAAAATTAGCAATATTCAGAAAACTGAAATGCCCGGGCTATATAGCGCTAATCTTGATCAGCAAATCATTTATGTTGGTGAAGATGGGCAACATATGTTTGTAGGCTCTATGATTCGGTTAAAAGACCAAAAGAACTTAACCAAAGATCTAGTTTTAGGACAGAACTCAATTGATTGGAAACAACTGCCTTTAAAAGATGCGATTAAAACAGTCAAAGGTAATGGCCAGCATGTTTTAGCAGTATTTTCTGATCCAAATTGTCCTTATTGTAAGCAGCTTGAACCTGAACTCGATAAGCTTAAAGATGTGACTATTTATACGTTCATCTATCCTTTAAAACCTCAGTCTATTGTGGTTTCTAGACAAGTTTGGTGTGCACCAAATCAATCTTACTCATGGAAAAAACTGATTCAGCAAGGTGTTAAACCAACAGTTACGAGCTGTGCAAACCCAATTGACCGTAATTTGGAATTAGGAAAAAAACTCGGCTTTAACGGCACCCCTACCCTAATTTTTGCGAATGGTTTCAAACTGGTTGGCGCACGCTCTGCTGAAGAAATTCAGGCCGTATGGAAAGAGTTAGGTCTTTAAAATAAATTAAAAAAAGCACCATAAGGTGCTTTTTTTATAAATGAATTAAAGTTTAGCTTTTTCGTGCAATCAAGTTGTAGATAAAAAGAATAACGATGGCACCAATCACGGATGCGATAAAGCCTGCAGCTGAGTTTTCGCCGTAAAGTCCAAGTAAACGACCACCATAAGTAGCTAGAAGTGAACCTGCAATACCAATCAAGGTCGTTACGATGAAACCTGCTTTATCATCCCCAGGATGCAAAGCACGAGCGATTAAGCCAGCAAAGAAACCAACTACAATAGCAACAATAAGTGACCACATATTTGTTCTCCAGTTGTTTTTTTGATGAAGTTAATGATTTTGCTTCATATTCTATCGTGCGGTAGAGCTGTCTATTTTGTCTGTAGCAGATTGCGACTTTTTGTGTCTTTTTTGTTCAAAGCTAAGGCTTTATATAAAAAAATAGCACCTTGCGGTGCTATTTCTCTGAAATTTATAAACCAATTTCACCAATAAATGGCAAGTGGCGATATTTTTGATCGTAGTCTAAGCCGTAACCCACAATGAATCTGTCTTCAACTTCAAAACCTAAAAATTTCACTTCAAGATCAATTTCACGGCGAGATGGTTTACTCACTAATGTGCAGAGTTGAATTGAATTTGGCTCGCGAGTTTGCAACATTTCAACGACTTTGCTTAAGGTATTGCCTGAGTCGATAATGTCTTCAACAACCAATACATCTTTACCGCGAATTTCACCGTCAAGATCTTTTAAGATTTTGACATCTCGACTTGAAGTCGTACCGCCGCCGTAGCTAGACACTGTCATGAAGTCGAGTTCATGCGGTTTAGTAATTGTACGGCACAAGTCTGCCATGAAAATAACAGAACCACGAAGTAGTCCAATAAGAACTAATTCTTTATCACTATTTGCATAGTGAGCGTTAATTTGCTCGCCGAGCTCTTTGACTTTTGCTTGAATTTCTTCGGTTGAAATCATGATGCTCATTGCAACAGTCATGGCAGATTCCTACAAGATATAAAAGAAAAAATAAAAAAGGTGTTGACCTGCAACACCTCGAAAATCTGAGTTAATGGTAAAATTTTAAAGCAAAATGACGTTTCATGCACCCTTTGATGGCTGTGAAATTTTATCATTTTGCGGATTATGTCGATCACGCTTTAATGCAAGAGCGCATATTCCAAATAATAACAAAAACTTAACAATGCCTTTTTTATTTGGCTGTTTCTTTTTGATAAGCACGTTTTCCATAAATATAAGTCGCCTCAATATTACGGTCATCACCTAAAGTGAATAAAGCAAACAGCGAATCTTCAACAGTTTTGGATTTAGACTGGCGAAGTTGCTGTAATGCAGTTGGCTTAAGATTTAGTACCACAAAGTCTGCTTCTTTACCGACATTGAAGTTGCCTAACTGATCTTGCAAATCAAGCGCTTTTGCGCCGCCTAAAGTTGCATGATAGAGCGCTTCATAAGCTGAAAGTTTATCACCTTGTAACTGCTGAACCTTATAAGCCTCGTTAACGGTTTGCAGTAAACTAAATGATGTACCAGCACCGATATCTGTACCCAAGCCCACTTTCACTTGTTTTTCCCATGTTTTTTTCAATGGAAATAAACCACTGCCTAAGAACAGGTTTGATGTTGGACAAAATGCGATAGCCGATTGCGTATCATGCATACATTGCCATTCTTGATCTTCTAAGTGAACGCAATGAGCAAATACAGAACGTTTACCAGTCAGGCCATAATGTTGATAAACATCTAAATAGCCAGCTTGTTCTGGAAATAAAGATTTCACCCAAGCGATTTCATCTTTGTTTTCACTTAAATGGGTATGTACATAAACATCTGGAAATTCTTGTTTTAACTGCCCTGCTCTTTCTAATTGCTCAGGTGTAGACGTTGGTGCAAAACGTGGAGTAATCGCATAGAGAGCACGGCCCTTACCATGCCATTTCTCAATCAATGCTTTGGTGTCGCTGTAAGCTGTTTCTGGCGTATCACAAAGCGCTTCAGGTGCATGGCGGTCCATGAGTACCTTACCAGCAATTAAACGCATCTGAACGTGTTCTGCGGCTTCAAATAAGGCATCAACAGACTCGGGGTGAACTGTACAGAAAACCAGTGCTGTGGTTGTACCGTGTTTCAGTAGTTCTTGAACAAAGAACTGGGCAATTTCACTTGCATATGCTTTGTCCTGAAATTGGATTTCAGTTGGGAAAGTATAAGTATTGAGCCAGCTTAAAAGTTGTTCGCCGTATGCTCCAACCATTTCTGTTTGCGGGAAATGAATATGGGTATCAATAAAGCCAGGTACAATCAATTGTTCTGGATAATGTTGAATCTCAACCCCAGCAGGTAGATGCGCTTGAGCGTCTTCCCATGCACCAAACCATTTGATTTTTCCATGTTCACTAACCAATACACCATCTTCTAAATAACGCACTTGATTTGGAATATCAGTTGGCTCAGAGACGGTTTGCTGGATATCTAAAAAACGACCACGCACAACAGTGGTATTTGCGATCAATGACATGGAAAGCCTTTATATTTTCACTTTTTTCGATTGATTGTACCCCAGTTAGCCAATATTTAAACGGTATAACGTTTACTTAGTCCCCATTCAGCCAAAATCCGTCGATAAGTTGTTGATGAACGGTCTGCTTCAAAATGTGCTTCCATCATTAAATCAAGCGGCAGTTCTTCTGGCTTTTGTGATTCGACCATATCTTGGTCTTCGGCAAAAATTTGGGCATTAAATGCATATACCTTTTCTAAATCACCTGTCTGATCAAAGTTACGGGTGAGTGGAACAAATAAACGGGTTTTATTGCTTGAAATAGGACAGCACGCATTCAAGATTTTTAAGACCCCACCTTCTGGAAAATCGACTGTAAGGACGGCTGAAAAAGGTGGATAGACATCAAAGGTGCGCTTCCACAAAAAGCCTTCTGGCTCGAGATGTTTTAGTTCATGCGGATAATTACTGACATTGCTGATATAGACCGTTTTTAAACCATAGTCGGTACGTTCAGTGTGATATTTAGGGACGATGGGATTATCGCGATTTGCAAAGGCATTGTGATGTACCCACGCAAAATGAGCGACATCGATAAATCCTTCAAGTTGACGTCCACTAGAACCACCAATATCGACGAAAGGCGGTAAAATTGACTGATGCTCTGCGTGGTCCCAAGTATCTAATATAGGAATATTAGCTTTAGCAATATCACGACCATGAATACTGGTCCAAATGAGACCATATCTTTGTACAACTGGAAATTTGGTCAGAGAAAAACGATCAGAAATTTTAGTCAGTTCGGGCTGAGCTGGTATTTGGGTACATTTCCCTTCAGTGTTATAGCGTAGACCATGATAAGGACAGACAATCTCCTCACCATCCACCCAACCTTTGGTTAATGGCACCCCACGATGTGGGCAAATATCTCGAACCAGATGAATTTCCCCACTTTCTGTTTTATATAACGCCATATTGACGTCTAGTAGCGTGACTCGTTGAGGTGCAGTAGAGACATCTTGAGTACGTGCGACGGGATACCAGTGAGTAGATAAAATTTCCCAATCTTTTGCTTCAAAACTGCTGTTACACGGCATGGCAAGGGGCGTTAAAGTTGGAATCGCATTCATGGCATCACTCCTTAAAAAAATCAGGGCTCTCACGAGCCCTTAAAATCTAGGCTTTTTTCTTTTTAGGAGATGCAAAGAGCTTGCCAATATTGATTTTTAATTAAAGAAATAAGAATAAAAGTATTAAATTACATAAGATTAAGTCATTATATTTTTGAATTTTTGTTCTAATTTAGCTTTAGAAACTAAAGTTCATTATTCGCTATATGCTTAAAATGCACTGATTGACTGCGTGGAAGGCACAATAAAAAAGCACCTAAAAAGTGCTTTTTAAAATACCTCTAGGCACTTATTACTCGACAAAATAATGTGCTGCAAAGTGAGCATCATTACCAATAATGTCATAGCAATCTTCACGAATAGACATGCCTGCACATTGATGTCCGACCATCCATAAACCGAGTGTAGGTAGTTGTCCTGAAAATAATGGGGTATCTACCCATTTCTGTACGACATAACCATATTTGTCATAGTCATCAAAATAAAAGCTACCAGAAGCCGCGCCTTGGTCATGACCATCTTGTAAAACTCGAATATTGGCCCCTTCCCTTGCCAAAATCGGCTTTTTCACCCATTTGCCAGACAAAGCTTGTTGCGGGTCATATGTATGGGTTTCGACCAACAATGGATGGTTTGGATAACGCTTCCAAAGCTCAACCAGAATCGCTTTATTTGAAAGTAACATTTTCCAGCAGGGTTCAATCCACTGTGTTTGTGGGTGGATATATTGAGAAAATGCTTCTTCCCAGATCCATTCCCAAGGGTAGAGCTTAAATATGTTTTGAATGGGCTGATTATGGAGATCAACAAAATCTTGCCCGTTCCAGCCTATGTTCTCCATAGAAAGCTCGGAAACTTGTAGATGAGCTTGATAAGCGGTATCCATCAAGTACTCTAAATTACCCCAGTCTTCCCTTCCAGCCTCCTGACAAGCAGCAAAATGTACATGGCTACCACGCGGTAAAATTGTTTTCCAGCGTTTAATCAGGTCTTCATGAATGCTATTGAATTGATCTCGGTTTGCAATGCCTGAGACTTGTTCTATCCACAGCCACTGCGCGACAGAGGCTTCGAGTAAGCCAGTCGGTGTGTCGGCGTTATATTCCAGCATTTTGATATTTCGCCCATCGTAAGCGAAATCAAAGCGGCCATAGAGCATGGGAGCATTTTGTTTCCATGAGTGTTCAATATGGCTTATGGCTGTTTCAGGAATTTGAAAATAAGCTGGGTAGTCCCCGCGTTGAATGAGATCTCCTACTACCGATAAACACATCTGATGCAGTTCATTTGCTGCATCTTCAAGTTGTTCAATCTGTTTAAGGGTAAACTCATACGCAACCCCTTCAGACCAGTAAATTGAGCCATCAAGAGAAGGTAAATTAAAATAATCAAAACCAATATTTTGATGCTCCACTTGCCAGTCTGGTCGTGGAGTAAATATTTTTCTTTTCATATTAAGTGAATGCCTAAAGACTTAGCCGCCGAAAGAAAAACCGCTACGGCCAAAACCACCACGAATTGGGGATGAAAAAGACGAACTTTTCGCTGTGCTTGAAATAATTGGTCGGCCTACACTCAAATTGCTGTAAGGATGTAAGGTATTGCCGTGATAAGAAACTTCCCGACTATTTCGATAATACGCAGGACCTAAATAGCGACCACCAACATAGCTAGAACCATGTCCACTGGAGCTATTTTCTTGTTTACATGTTTCATTATTCCAGTCGCGAGCACAGTCATATTGGTTGTTATATACATCTTGTACTAAAGGACCATCATTATGGCTACATGCCGTGAGTAATAGAGGGACCACGACAAGATTAATTTTTTTAGAACGCATGAGACTCCACACATTTTAATAAGTATGTTCGGCATAAAATACCGAATAGCTATTATCTATTATGTTTCTGATTAGGAAAGATAAAATTTAAGTTGGCATATGATATTAATCTGTTTTTTTAAAGTACAGTCTATTTTGAAAATTTAGATAACAAGGCATCTCACGTGTAGATGCCTTGTTGTGATGAATTAAGACTGCAATTGCTTTTTGTTGTGTCGTAGAGAAAGGTAAGCAGTGATTGCTAACACTATTACGATAAAGCTTAACGAGATCCAGATTGGCATGTGGAATACATCAAGCAACAACATTTTCGCACCAATGAACAATAAGATGATGCCTAAGCCGTATGGCAAGTAATGCAATTTAGTCGCAGCGCCAGCAAGTAAAAAGAACATTGCGCGTAAACCTAAAATTGCCATTAAGTTCGCCGTTAAAACAATAAACGGGTCGCTAGTTACCGCGAAAATAGCAGGAATAGAATCTACTGCGAAAATCACGTCTGAAGCTTCAACCAAAATCAAAACTAGAAATAACGGCGTTGCCCACAATAAACCGTTTTGACGTACAAAGAATTTGTCACCTTCAAGCTGTGGTGTAATACGCATATGGTTACGTAACCATTTTAAGAGCTTGATATCTTCAATATTGGTTTCTTCATCTTGGCCTTTTAAGAACTTAAAGCCTGTATATACCAAGAACGCACCGAAGATATAAAGTACCCAAGAAAATTCTTGAACGAACCATGCACCAATAAAAATAAAGAGGGTACGTAGTACGATTGCACCTAATACGCCGTAGAGCAAAATTTTACGTTGTAGTGCAGCTGGAATAGCAAACGCTGCGAAAATCATTAACCAGACGAAAACGTTGTCAATTGCGAGGGACTTTTCGAGTAAGTAACCTGCAAAGTATTCCATAGTTTTTTGGTTTGCTAAGGTCACCCCAACTGTTTGTTGTAGGTAAAGCCATAAACCACCACCAAATAGGGCTGCGACGCTTACCCACGCCACACTCCAGTAAGCAGCTTGCTTAATTGAGACATCCTGACCTTGCTTTTGCTTAAAGCCTAAAAAGTCAATCAGGAGCATCACAATGACTATGCCAAAGAATGCTATGTACAGCCATAAATTGCCGATCGATTCCATAAATCCTCCATACATCCGGCAATTGGGCATAAAAAAAACCTCGACCAGTTGCCAGATGAATTAAACATCTGTATCAACATGATCAAGGTCTTGCCTACACCATGAATTTCACGATGCTCAGATACCGACTTTTTAATAAAAGCGTATTGACGATATCTGACACATAACATTGCTGTTATGTTTGGAGGAGGCTACTCCCCTTGTCAAACTAAATTCTTTTTTGGATAAAACATATCCAAGTCCACATAGAATGGCAGATTTTTTTGTATTACGCAACTGAACTTAATGTCGTGGTTTGAATGCCAAAAAGATCTATGGGTTATTTAATCAAACCGCGGTCTAAAAGTGGTTTGCATATAATTTGATAAAGGTGAATACAGAATGCGGTCAAACTTGTACCGTAAGCATTCCAGAAGTAATAACCTGCTGTATTGACTAGTAGTGCGACAATAAAAGCCCCCAGCATGTCTAAAGGGAAATGCACACCTAAATAAATACGTGACCACGCTACCACAAATGACAAAAATAAAAGGATAATTCCAATTATTTTGCGCTGAGCAAACAAATAAGATAAAGCAATGGTGCTAAAAATCAGCATATGATTACTTGGAAAAGATGCCGTTGGTGCATGTTCAATAAAAGTCGTACCCACACCTATGACAAACGGTCTTGCGTGATGGTAAAACAGAGAAATAACGTAACCGACTAAAAGCGATACGCAGGTTAAAAAGACAGATTTAATGACCCTATTTTTTAAATCTTGATCGCCATAAAACCATAAAAATGTAAGGATGAATAAGAGAATATAGAGGAGATCATTAGCAAAAAAGATAGCAAGACGAATGATAAATTGACTCGCATCCTGAGCCCCATTAATCACATGGAATAAGCTAAGGTTGAGTGTTTCTAAAGACATTCATATTCCAAACAAGAACAAAAAACGTAGGCTATGATAAAGAATTAAGCCTGTTATCTTGATAAAGAATTGTCACAAAAATGAAATATAGTTTGTTTGTGAGTAAAGATTAAACAGCAGGTCTAGATATTTTTTAATGCGTGTTCTGGGCGTTAATATTAAAGTGTTAACGTGTTGGCACTTTATTCGAGAACGTTAATTTTATGACTACTCAAGAAAAACAGAAAAAATTAAGCTTGAGGCCCCTATCCCCAAGAGATCCTGATCAGCAGCATAGAGCAGCGACTCCACTTGAATTATTGTTCGATTTAATTTTTGTGGTCGCGATTGCAACAGCGGGTCAGCAGTTACATCATGCAATTATTGAAAATCACCTCTGGCATGCATTACCAAGCTACCTGATGGTATTTTTTGCGCTGTGGTGGGCATGGATGAATTTTTCATGGTTTGCTTCTGCTTACGATAACGATGATGCATTGTATCGATGCCTTACTTTTGTACAGATTGTAGGGTCATTGGTGATGGCAGCGGGTATCCCTGATGTATTTCGTAGTCAGGATTTTGATGTAATCATTATCGGTTATGTGATCATGCGCATGGTCTTGGTGACTCAGTGGCTCAGAGCAGCAAAACATGATCCTGAAAGGCGAGTTACGGCTTATCGCTATGCAATAGGTATAGTCTTAGTACAAATTGGCTGGCTTGTGGCTAACTTTGCTCATGTACTTTCAATACCTCTATTTTTATTTCTGGTTGTCGTGGAATTATTTGTTCCAATTTATGCAGAAAAATATTCTCCAACGCCGTGGCATCCTCATCATATTGTAGAACGTTATGCCCTACTCACAATTATTGTGTTGGGTGAGTCGATTGTTGGTAGTTTTAATGCCATACGTGATGCTTTAGCCGCTCAGTCAATGAATATCCCTGCCATTTTCTTAATGGTCGGTGGATTGATGTTGATGTTCGCAATGTGGTGGGCTTATTTTGACCGTAGCGAACAACACCATCATGTTAAAGGTGTGCGCCCATTTGTTTGGGGATACGGTCATTATTTTGTTTTTGTCAGTATTGCTGCGGTAGGTGCTGCGCTTGCTGCTGCCGTGGATGTTACAACCCATCATGCGCATATTTCTGATCTATATATGGGAATAGTTGTTGCGGTGAGTGTAGTGCTTTATACCACCTGTATTTGGATACTTTATGAGTTCCAATGCTTATCTGGAATCACGAAATGGTTTTATCCAATCACAGCGCTCATTATCTTATGTATTCCCTTTATTTGTAATAACGTGGGATATAGCGTTTTTGCGATGGGCATTGTCTATAGTTTACGTTTAATGGTTTCTAATAAATTTATGGCCAATATAGAGCCAGAAAAGCTTTAAAAGTTACTGATAAAAAATGGGTTTCAATTTGAAACCCATTTTTTTATTGAATCATCTAAAGCGAAATTTAAGCAGCTTTTGCTTTTAATGCGCTCATTAATTTTTGATGTAAGCCACCGAAGCCACCATTAGACATAATCACAACGGCATCGCCCTCACCTGCTTCATTGACAATACGCTCAATAATTTCATCAAGTGAACGGCTCACTTGAGCATGGTTAGAAGCAGCTTCAATCACAGGTTGTAAATCCCAATCTAAGCCTTCTGGCTGATACCAGATCACTTCGTCTGCTAAGCGTGCTGAATGTGCCAAGCCATCTTTGTGACTGCCCATACGCATCGTGTTTGAACGTGGTTCAATAATGGCCCATAAACGGCGTTCACCTAAGCGTTTGCGTGCGCCATCTAAAGTTGTGTCAATTGCTGTTGGATGGTGCGCGAAGTCGTCATAAACCTCAATGCCATTGACTGTGCCGAGTAACTCCATACGACGTTTCACACCGCCAAAGTTAGACAAAGCTTCACAAGCTTGTTCAAACGTAACACCTACATGTTGAGCGGCTGCAATGGTTGCCAAAGCATTCGCTACACTATGCTGCCCTGTCATGCTCCATTTCACTTCGCCAACGACATTGCCATTTTCGAGTACTTTAAAATGGCTGCCATCAATTGAAATTAATTCGGCAGAGAGAGCAGCTTTTTCATTCGCTTCTAGACTTGTACGAATTACTGGTGTCCAGCAACCCATTTCAAGCACTTCATCAATATGCGTTTCAGTAATTGGCGCAATAATACGGCCTTCACTTGGAATGGTACGCACAAGATGATGGAACTGCTTTTGAATCGCTGCTAGGTCATCAAAAATATCGGCATGGTCAAATTCAAGGTTATTTAAAATCGCCGTCTTTGGGTGATAGTGAACAAACTTAGAACGTTTATCAAAGAAAGCAGAGTCATATTCATCGGCTTCAACACAGAAGTATTTACCACCGCCTAAACGAGCACTTTCACTAAAACCAAGTGGAACACCACCAATTAAAAAGCCCGGATTTAAACCAGCCTGATCAAGTACCCAAGCTAACATGGTTGTAGTTGTTGTTTTTCCGTGAGTACCTGCTACACCAAGTACATGTTTACCTTGTAAAACATGATCGGCAAGGAACTGTGGACCAGAAATATATGGCAGGCCTTCGTTTAGCATATATTCAACAGCATCAATACCACGTTTCATGGCATTGCCGACAATAACCAAGTCCGGATGAGGCTGTAAATGACTACGGTCATAGCCTTGCATGAGTGTAATGCCTGCATTTTCTAACTGGGTAGACATCGGTGGGTAAACGTTTAAGTCGGAACCGGTTACCTTATGTCCTAAATCACGAGCCAAAAGTGCTAAAGAGCCCATAAAAGTGCCACAAATACCCAAGATATGCAGATGCATTGCTCGCCTTCTCCACTGCTTTTGTACACAACATTAAAATGAATTGCTGTGTGTGCATTATTGATAAATTTGCCAGCAACGATAGCAAGGCTAAACTCGAAAAGATAGTCAAAAATCGTTGTTGTTCTATGTGTTTGAGACCCTAATAAAACTACAGCTTTATTTTTTAGATTTAAGCTGAATTACAGTTTTATCTTTTATAATGTTTTGTATCGTTAAAATACTTAAATCATCGTGATGATGAAGGATGTGCCTTTGAGCCCAACGGTTTTAGCTTTTACGCTATTAATTATTTCTAACTGCTTTATGACACTTGCATGGTATGGGCATCTTAAATTTTTGCACCATGCTCCACTTTGGCAAGCGATTCTATTCGGTTGGATTATTGCCTTACTTGAATACAGTTTTATGATCCCAGCCACTCGTATGTTAAGCGCGCAAGGCTGGTTACTCGGTGAAATGAAGATCACTCAGGAAGTGGTTACATTGGTCGTGTTTGTACCTTTTATGATTTTCTTGTTTAAGCAACCCTTTAAACTCGATTACTTATGGGCGATGTTATGCCTATTTGGTTGTGTGTATTTCGTATTTAGAAGCCAGTAAGCTCCTATGGCTTGTGAATTAAATGATTTATTCTATTTAATAACAAGCCATAGTTAGTAGACATAACTATTTATTTAGCTGAATACTTACATGCTTTTTTTAGAATTTTAGAAAATTGCTGATCTCTTGGCGTTGGGTCTTCATAGTCAAAAGCATAATTACTGTCTGTTGTAGTTAAACTTAAGGCGCCATCAGGCTCAAAATTAGACATGGCAAAACCATAGGTCTGATCGTCACAGTAAATGCGATATTCAGTAATTGAATATAAATTTCCTACCTCAGTTGCTCCAAGATAATAACCAGTCATCAGAACTGGTTCTCTCTCATCAGTAGCAGATGTTCCAGTAACAATAAATTTCTCTTGGACTTTACCAGTTAATGCTCCACTTTTGATTTCTCCGTTATAACCTTTTTCTTTATTTAAAGTTTTAATGGTTTTTTGAAATTCATCGATGTTTAAATTTACTAAAGCCGCGTAACCCGTTGTTGTGCAAAGTGTGAGTGTTAGGGCTCCAAGAAATTTTTTCATTATTAAGCTCTTATTGATTTGATTAAGCGCGTTATATTAATAAAAATTGAGAATGTGTCACTGTTAAACCATGACATTTTTTGATGATATTAAAAATATTCACAGAGCTGGTCAGTTAAATTTTCGTGAGATGAAAAATCAGTCTATAATAATGGGCTTCCGAACCATTTAAAACTTGGCTCTCGTCGAGATTTATCTTCTTTTACTTTTGTCTCTGGAACATTAGCAATGAATGCGGCCGCAGCACAAGACGTTCAACCTCTCGTTGGAATTATTATGGGTTCTCAATCTGATTGGGCAACTCTCGAAAACACAGCCAATATGCTTAAACAGCTTGGTGTCCCATTTGAAGCGGAAGTGGTATCTGCTCATCGTACTCCAGATCGTTTATTTGAATATGCAGAAACTGCACGTGATCGCGGTATTCAAGTGATTATTGCTGGTGCAGGCGGTGCAGCGCATTTACCTGGAATGTGTGCCGCAAAAACTGATTTACCTGTTTTAGGTGTGCCAGTTAAATCATCAATTTTAAATGGCGTAGACTCTTTGCTTTCAATTGTACAAATGCCAGCAGGTATTGCAGTTGGTACTTTAGCGATTGGTCCAGCTGGTGCAACGAATGCGGCAATTATGGCTGCACAAATCTTAGGTTTAACTCGTCCTGAAATCGCAAAAAATGTTGCTGATTTCCGTGCTGCGCAAACTGATAAAGTTGCAAGCAAAAATATTCCGGGTCAGGTGTAAGAGGCTGAGATGGATAAAACTATCGGTATTTTTGGTGGTGGGCAACTGGGCCGTATGATGGCTCAAGCAGCGTTACCATTAAATATTCAATGTACTTTTTTTGAAGCAAATACAGATTGTCCAGCAGGTGTTTTAGGCCAGGTCTTTTCTAGCCAAGATGAGCAAGGTTTAAAGCAGTTTATTGAAAGTGCTGATGTTTTCAGTCTTGAATTTGAAAATACGCCAGTTGAAGATGTTGATGTTTTGACACAAACCAAAGCATTGCACCCTCCCCGTGTTGCTTTAGCAACTGCGCAAAATCGTTTGTCAGAAAAAGCATTGTTTGATGAGCTGACAATTCCTGTTGCGCCGTATCGTGCTGTAGATAGCTTAGAAAGCTTGAAAAAGGCTGTAGCTGAGCTTGGTTTGCCGATTGTACTTAAAACTGCAACTGGCGGATATGACGGCAAAGGCCAGTTTGTACTTCGTTCAGAAGACCAGATTGATACTGCTTGGGCTGAGCTTGGTCCTGCAAAAAGTCTAGTTGCCGAAAGCTTTGTTAAATTCTCTCGCGAAGTTTCAATTATTGCGGTGCGTGGCCAAAATGGTGAAGTAAAAACTTGGCCATTGGCTGAAAACCATCATCATAATGGTATTTTATCGCATTCAATTGTTCCTGCACCGAATAGTGAAGCTTTGCAACCCGTTGCTCAAGACTACATTACTCGTTTGTTGAATCACCTTAACTATGTTGGTGTACTGACTCTCGAGCTATTTGTAACAGAACAAGGTTTGTGTGCAAATGAGATGGCACCGCGTGTGCATAACTCAGGCCACTGGTCAATTGAAGGCGCGGTTTGTTCTCAGTTTGAAAACCATATTCGAGCTGTTGCAGGATTACCATTAGGCTCAACAGAAGTTGTTCGCCCAACGGTTATGATCAATATTATTGGTCAACATCCTAAAACTGAGGATGTACTTGCCTTAAATGGTGCTCATCTGCATCTTTATAACAAGTCAGAACGTGCTGGCCGCAAATTAGGTCATATCACTTTAATGCCTGTGGATAGTAATGAATTGACAAATTTATGCCGTCAATTGGCGGAAATTTTGCCAGAACCACTCGCTTTAACAGCAGATATGACCCTCTAAAAGTATTTTTAATTCTCTAAAAAGCGATCTTCGGATCGCTTTTTTTATCTTTTAAATTTAAAAGATAATAAATCCTGAGTAATTTCTTGTTTGTGGATAACTTTTTATAGGAATTTTTGAATTTAAATATTGATGATATTTTTTAAATTTAAAAAGTGAAGCTTGATTATTTTGAATTTAAAGTTAGTTATCCACAAGAGAGTTTGATTTGTAGCTGATGATAGAGCTCATGTTTTTTGAATTCAAAACTAGTGGTGTTTGCTAAAGTGTTTTAAATTTAAAATAACGCGGTAAGTTTGAATTTAAATTATGCGTGATTTTTGAATTTAAAAATATAGATTGTTTGGTTGATTGGATTTTTCGTGTCATCAAGAATAATGAAATATAGAATGGAATCAATAAATAGTGCTGTTTTTGCTCGATTGTGGATAAGTTTATCCACAGAAACGCCTGTGTTATAGTTTAAATTTAAAGAAGTACTTTTGAATTTAAACTTGAGTATCGGTTTTGAATTCAAAAACAATAATTTTGATCTAGAGAATTTTAAATTCAAAAATAAAGTAGAAAATTTGAATTTAAAACATGGGAAATGAATTTAAAGTAGAGATTATGAATTCAAATTTACGTTTTCTCTCTGAAATTTTGGACTCATAATGGTATGGTACTTACAAATTTAAATTTAAAAATCGAACTAGGATAATATGCGACGTTTTTCTTGTATTGTTGGCTCTGTATTTTTAGCGATGACTCAGGCTCAAGCAGAGCTCGTAATTAATGGTTCTACAATATCTAGCAGTGCTACTGTTCCAGTAGTGACGAGTGAAGATTATACGCCTAATAATAATTTCCAAAGCTGTTTGGCAAATTTACGTTCTCAAGCAATTGCTGCTGGAGTATCTGGTACAACTTATGATCGTTATACCCAAAACTTGACCCCAGATTATTCAGTTATTGATAAATTAAACTATCAACCAGAATTTTCGACACCAATTTGGGATTATCTTTCTGGTCTAGTTGATGAAGAGCGCGTTGAGCTTGGTAAACAAAAACTGGCGCAACATCGAGATGTTTTAAACCGTGCTTCTCAAACCTACGGTGTGCCGCCGGAAACAATTGTAGCAGTGTGGGGGGTTGAAAGTAATTTTGGTGATATTTCTGGAAAATATCCTTTATTACAAGCACTCGGGACTTTAAGTTGTGAAGGGCGTCGACAAAATTATTTCCGCACTGAGTTTTTTGCCACTATGCGTATTTTACAACGTGGTGATTTAACCGAAGATCAATTGAAAGGTTCATGGGCTGGGGCATTTGGTCATACTCAATTTATGCCATCTACTTATGAACGTTTAGCTGTTGATTTTGATGGAGATGGTCGTCGAGATTTAGTGTCGAGTACAGCTGATGCACTGGCTTCAACGGCTAATTTCTTAAATAAAGCAGGTTGGCAAACAGGAATGCCCTGGGGTTTTGAAGTCAAAGTTCCCCAAGGTATGTCAATTGATGGAGAAGGGCGACGTTCAAAGAAAGCTTTAAGTAGCTGGAGTGCACGAGGGGTAACCCGAATTGATGGTTCTCCACTTGTTCAAGGGGCTTTATCTGGCAATACTTCAGCGGGTTTAATGGCACCTGCAGGTGTAAATGGTCCAGTATTTTTAGTATTTAAGAATTTTGATGCTATCTACAGCTATAACGCTGCGGAAAGCTATGGACTTGCGATTGCACATTTATCTGATCGTTTAAAAGGTGCTGGTCCATTTGTTGCGTCTTGGCCAACTGATGATCCGGGAACTTCACGTGCAGAACGTCGTGAAATCCAACAGTTTTTGATTAATCGTGGCTATGATATTGGTGCAGTTGACGGTCTTATTGGAGATAAAACCCGCGTAGCTATTCGTCAAGAACAAACTCGTTTAGGTTTAAATCCAACAGGACGGGCAGGGCAGCAAATTTTACATGCATTCCGTCAAGAACAAGCTCAAAAAATGATGCAATAAACTGGAAATAATAAAAAAGGTCTGCTCATGCAGACCTTTTTTATAGATACTTGTATAAGAGGATTACTCTAATTTAACTGCTTCCAAAATATCAAAAATAACTGACGTAACATCTTGGCTTAAATCACGATCATTAAAGATTTCATACGCAGTGATCGTGACATCAGTATCACTTGGTAATTGCTTTTGCTCTTCTTCAATTAAATGTTCAATCGGTAACAGAGTCTGTTTTACTTCAAGATGGAGAATATCTTTATATTCGATATTTTCATCCTCAAGCTCGATTTCATGCTCATTGAAAAAGGGAATTAAAATAGAATGGAGGTATGGTTTAATTTCAATAATATCAAACAGTTCAATGTCGCGAGTCTGTTCAATTGTGCTGATATGATCATTTACTTCAATCAGGATATGATAATAACTCATCTTGATCTCCATTCTATTTTCGTTAGCTCTTATGACCACAATAACATGACTTTGATACCAATTTCGATGTATCTACATAGAAATAGATACATCATTTTATATCAAGCTCTTAATTATTGAGGTAAAGCACTTAATAGATCACGGTCAGCATCCGTAAGTCCAGTGATTTTTTTGTCACCATCTTTACGTACTGAGTACATCAATGCATTTGGTTGATCACTATGTTTTAAACCAAGCGCATGTCCTAACTCATGAGCAATCGTTAAGCGTAAATCATCAATAGACTTAAACTCATAAATCACAATTTGTTTGCCGTTATAGATACCTTTTTTAAAGACATCCGCTTGAGCATTTTGCTTAAATTGGTTCAATGAATTATTAAACTCATTATTAATCTGATTAAAATGAGTCACTTTGACATTTAAGTCTTTAGCTTGCTGATTATATGCAGCAATTTCTTTCTTTAAAGCAACAGTTTGTTTTTTCAAATCTTTCTGAGTTTTAGCCAAAGATTTAGCGCTGTATTCAGGTGCTAATTTGCCTTGGTTAAGCTGCATCATTAGTTGATCAAGATTTTTCAATTTGCCATTCAAAATCTGCTTCTTATTTTCAAGCTCAGACTGAGTTTGACCAAGGGTTTGCTTCAATTGCTTAATTTGTTGCTGTTCATCAATTACACGTTGCTGTTCTTGTTGGAACTGAGCTGCGATTTTTTGACGCTGTTCAGAACGGCTTTGACTATTATCGTAAACTAAACGAATTTCTAACTTTGCATTTGGATCATAAGTAAAATAATCCTGTCCAGTACCTTGTTTCCAAATGTCCGCAGCTTGTTGACTAATTTGAATTAATTGGTCTTGGCTTAAACCAAAACGTGGATCAATATCAGCAATTTTATAAGTCAAATGTTGACCTGTTTTTTGCTGGATTTGAGTATGTGCTGGAGTTGCAAGATTAGCATTAGCCTGAAAATTAGAAAAAGCAAAGGCTACGCCTAATAACAAAGATGTTAAACGCATAATCGAAAGGGGAGATTTTAAAAAAAACGTATTATAAGAATATAAAATGAAAAATCAATCAAAAAACGTACAAATCAGGAAAATAAATGAGACTTTAGTCTCATTATTTTTTACCAAATGCCAAATTATTTTTTTAGAAAAAATTTAATATATTTCGTTTTATTTAGTTTTTTTAATCATTTAACTTTAACGATTTTTCCTTAATTTGGTCTATAAATTGAACCTAATAAATCTAAATCTGAATCTGTTAATTTAAAGTTATGAATATCTTGCTCTTTTAATCGTGGATACATTAATGATTTAGGATCAGTAGTATGTTTTAGTCCTAATGCATGGCCGAACTCATGAGCAAGGGTCAAACGTAAGTCATTTAAAGAAGCATAGCCGTAAATCTGGATTTGGTTTTGACTGAATAAACCTTTATGGAAGGGTTGAATACTCGTTTTCTGCTCTAGTTTGAATTGTGTTTTTAAAGCGCTTAAATCACTTTGCTCTCGATTTAGCTCTTTAATTTTTAAGTTAAGTGATTGAATCTTAATATTTAGACTATTGGATTCATTTCGTAAATATTCCGATTTTTGCTCTAGTTGTTTTTGCCATTCTTTTAAATTATTGGCACTAGAGTACAGCTGTTCTCCTTGATTAAAGCGCGTTACCTCTTGTTGATATTGTTCAAACTCCGCTTTTAGATTGGCCTTATTCTTGTTTAAATCACTTGATAGTTGAGCAACTTGCTGTTTGTTTAGAACAATTTCTTCATTTTTAATGCGCCAAGCTTCCTGCTTTTGCAAAAGTGCATCCAAATTGTTTTGTTGTTCATCTTTAAGCATTTGATGATCATCATAGATTAAGTTAATTGACAATTGAGCCTGTGAATCATAAATAAAATAGATCTTCCCAGTTTCTTTTTGCCAGATTTCAGCAGCTTGTTGGCTTACCTCAACTAATTGTTCTTTAGTGAGTTGAAATCGAGGATCAATAAAAGCAATTCGGTATTTTAAAGGCTGATGAGATGAATTAATTGGCAGATTGCTTTGAGCAAAAAGTGTTGTTTGTAAGCCCATGCATAAGCATAAGCTCAATCCCCACCATAGAAATTTTTTCATGGCAAAATAAAAAAATATAAATAAATCTTATTGTTAGCTACTTAATTTAATTCGTCAAAATGATAAAAATCTCAATAGATTAGGTAGCGTTTGTGATATTCGTCGAAAAATTAAAAAAGATGTTCTCAGACTTGGCAATAATCAAATAATTAATGTAGTAAATAACAGTGGTTTTTTAACAAAAAAATATTATTTAAAATTAAATATTTAGTTTTTATAATTGATATTTCTGACAGAAATATTTGAATAATATCATTAAAAAACTTATTGTTACTTTTTGTAAACAATAAAAAACCGCGCCTAAGCACGGTTTTTTTATTAAAGAAACAAATTATTTTTTGTCATCTTTAACTTCAGTGAACTCAGCGTCTACAACACCATCATCTGCTTTTTGTTGACCCGCATCACCACCTTGGAATGCATTTGGATCAAAGCCTTCAGCACCACCAGCTTGTTGCGCTTGTTCATAAGCACGTTGAGTGATAGGCATCAAGATGTTTTGTAAAGCTTCAGTTTTTGCTTTGATATCTTCTACATCATTTTCTTTTGTTGCTGCTTCAAGTTCAGAAACGGCAGTGCTTACAGCTGTTTTTTCATCTTCAGTAACTTTATCACCAAGATCTTTAACAGCTTTGTTCGAGCTTGAAATTAATGCATCAGCTTCGTTACGCGCTTTTGCAAGTTCTTCAAACTTACGATCTTCTTCAGCATTCGCTTCAGCATCTTTAATCATTGCTTCAATTTCAGCATCAGACAAACCTGAGTTCGCTTTAATCTGGATCGATTGCTCTTTACCAGTGCTCTTATCTTTAGCAGATACTTTCAAGATACCATCAGCATTGATGTCGAAAGATACTTCAATTTGTGGCACACCACGTGGAGCAGGTGGAATGTCGCCTAATTGGAAGTTACCCAACAATTTGTTTTGTTGAGCCATCTTACGTTCACCTTGGTAAACTGAAATGTCTACAGCAGGCTGGTTGTCAGCAGCAGTAGAGAACACTTGTGATTTCTTCGCAGGAATCGTCGTGTTTTTCTCAATGATTGGTGTTAATACACCACCCATTGTTTCAATACCTAAAGTTAATGGTGTTACGTCTAATAAAAGAACGTCAGTTTTGTCACCAGACAATACAGCACCTTGAATCGCAGCACCGATTGCAACTGCTTCGTCAGGGTTCACGTCTTTACGTGGCTCTTTGCCAAAGAATTCTTGTACTTTTTGTTGTACAAGTGGCATACGAGACTGACCACCAACCAAGATCACGTCAGAGATGTCTGAAGTCGAAAGACCAGCATCTTTAAGTGCGATTTTACAAGGCTCAATAGTGCGAGCAACTAAATCAGCAACTAAACCTTCAAGTTTCGCACGTGTTACATTGATCACTAAGTGTTTAGGACCAGTTGCATCAGCAGTGATGTATGGAAGGTTGATTTCAGTTGCATTTGATGAAGAAAGCTCGATTTTTGCTTTTTCAGCAGCTTCTTTCAAACGTTGTAACGCAAGTGGATCATTTTTCAAGTTCACACTTTGTTCTTTCTTAAATTCTTCAACTAAGAATTCAATTAAGGCGTTATCAAAGTCTTCACCACCAAGGAAAGTATCACCGTTTGTTGATAACACTTCGATTTGTTGGTCGCCATCAAGGTCTGCGATTTCAATGATTGATACGTCAAAAGTACCACCACCTAAGTCGTAAACTGCAACTTTACGGTCGCCTTCTTTTTTGTCCATACCAAACGCAAGTGCAGCAGCAGTTGGTTCGTTAATGATACGTTTAACGTCTAAACCAGCGATTTTACCCGCATCTTTAGTTGCTTGACGTTGAGCATCGTTAAAGTAAGCAGGAACAGTAATAACTGCTTCAGTAACTGTTTCACCTAAATAGTCTTCTGCAGTTTTCTTCATCTTTTTCAAGATTTCAGCAGAAACCTGTTGAGGCGCTAATTTTTTATCGTTTACTTCAACCCAAGCATCGCCATTGTCTGCTTTGATGATTTTATAAGGTACAAGACCGATATCTTTTTGTACCGCTTGATCTTCATAACGACGACCGATTAAACGCTTGATAGCGAATAATGTATTTTTCGGGTTAGTTACTGCCTGACGCTTAGCACTTTGACCTACTAAGATCTCGCCATCTTTATAAGCAATGATCGATGGAGTTGTACGTGCGCCTTCAGCGTTTTCGATTACTTTTACTTTATCGCCTTCAAGTACAGCAACGCATGAGTTGGTAGTACCTAAGTCAATACCAATAATTTTTGCCATGTGACGTTTTCCTCAAAAATTCTTTTGCAATGTTTTTGCTTGTTATCCGATATGAGAGTGAATCTATTTTTTTCAAGCGTTTTAGCGAAAAAAAATCTAAAAACTCTGAAAAAATTATTTATTGACCAACCATAACCATAGCAGGGCGCAATAAGCGACCATTTAACGTATAGCCCTTTTGTAAAACGCTACCGATTTCATTCGCTTTAGCATTTGGGTCAATACCTACAGCTTGATGTAAATCCGCATTGAAGCCATTTTTCGTATCAGCTTCTACAACACCAAATTTTTCAAGTGTGGTTAACAGCGACTTCAAGGTCAGTTTAATACCTTCAAGTACTGGTGTTTCTTCATCACCAGCCGCTTGAATTGCACGCTCTAAATTATCAACAGAATCTAGTAACTCTTTTGCAAATTTTTCAAGCACAGTCTCTTTATGCTTGTCAGACTCACGTTGAATACGCTCTACACTTTTTTGTGCTTCGTAAACTGCATTTGCAGTACGTGCTTTTTCAAGTTTTAGGCTTTCTTCTAATTTGGTGATTTGCGCTTGTAAAGATTCAACGGTAACGTCGTTTGCTTGCTCTACACCTTCAGCCTGAGTTTGCTCATTAGATTGCTCTGCTTGCTCGTCTTGAATGTCTTGAGCTTGCTCATTTTGCTCATTAGCCATTGATGATCTCCGTTTAAATGGGTTTTTAAACATGTACAGTCCTTTTGGCATCAGCATTTACTGGGTAAAACCTGAACTGCCATGCATATGCTGTAATTCATTAATAGGGATGAAGTATGGGCATTGCCTAAAAATTCAAGCGTACACGGCAATTTAAAACTTTTAATTTTGCGGTTTTAAGTAAAAATCTAAATTTTCGATCATAAAAGCAATAAATTCCTGAGTTATTTTGGGTAAATGTTGTCTTGAAGCATATACTACCGACAAACTTAATTCGGGAGCCGAATAGTTTTTAAATAAAGGCACCAATCGTTTTTCTTTTAAATCTTTTTTAACTAATAAAGTCGGTAACATTGCCACACCTTGAGCATGTACACACATGTCATAAACAGCATTTACATCATTACTTTTAAAGGTGACGTTCAAAGGATAATTCTGAGGTTGCTGTTCAGTATCAAAAAGTGTCCAAAATTGATGTTGGCTATGGTGAGCTAAACATTCATGTTGAATAAGTTGCCGTGGATGGGAGAGGGGGCTGTGTTGCTTTAAATAATCAGGATGAGCACAGAATACAGACTCGATTTGACAAACAGGTCGTGCAATTAAACCATCGGCAACTTTTTGCGTTATACGTAAGGCTAAATCGACCTGAGCATCAATTAAGTCCATCGTATTTTCAGTCAGATATACATCAAATTGAATATGTGGATGTTGCTGTTTAAATTGGCGAATACATTCCCCAACCCCTAATTGAAATAAAAATAAACCACAGGTAAAGCGAATCGTACCGTTATGTTGTTCGGGTGCGGCTAACTCTTGTAAAAGTTGCTGTTGTTGTAAAATATTCTCGCAGTAGAGTAGGGCTTTTTCGCCTGCTGGAGTGAGAGATATTTTTCGTGTATTTCTTTGAAATAGTCGAGTTGAGAAGGTGTGCTCAAGGTGCTCAAGATAGCGAGAAACCATCGCACGGGAATAATTTAGATGTTCGGCGGCTTTGGTTAAATTGCCATGTTGAGCAATAGAAACAAAGACGTGTATGGCTTTTAATGTGTCCATATACTTTATCATTGTTACAATATATGCAACAGTTTATCTTAATTTAGTGCATTTACCTTACAAGAATTGCAATTTAAAGTATTTCTCATGAATTTGGAGAATATATAATGAAATTTTTTAAATTAACTGCTTCAGCCCTAGCAACTGCCACTGCTTTAACGGTAGCTTCCTCTGCTTTTGCGCAAGATTTGAAGATCCAAAGTTTTCTGGCTAAACCCGAACATTTCGGCGTGACTTCTACTTTAATTGAAGGCGATAAAGAAGTTCTGTTGGTGAATGCACAATTCTCAAAATCTGAAGCATTACGTATTGCTGCCGATATTCTCGATAGCGGTAAAACACTAAAGACAATTTTCGTAAGTTATGGCGATCCGGACTATTACTTTGGCTTAGATGTATTTAAACAATACTTCCCAAATGTACAAATCATTGCAACACCAGAAACTGTTAAACATATCCAAGATACTCAAGCGCTTAAAGTAAAATACTGGGGCCCACAAATGGGTGCAAATGCGCCTAGCCAAATTATTGTGCCTCAAGCTTATACCGCTAGAACTTTAAAACTAGAGAATGAGTCAATCGAGATTAAAGGTAAGAAAGAACTTACTTATTTATGGATTCCTTCTTCAAAAGCAGTTGTAGGCGGTATTCCTGTCTCTTCAGGTATTCATTTATGGATGGCAGATACACCAAAAGTTAAAGATCGCAATGAAGTGATTCAAGCTTTAGAAACTATTAAATCACTCCAACCTCAAACAGTTGTTCCAGCTCATATGGTTGAGGGGGCTCCACAAGGTTTGGATGCGGTTAACTTCTCTATCGACTATCTCAAGAGCTATGAGAAAGCGGTCAAAGTAAGTAAAAATGCGAGTGAGCTAAGTCAGCTCATGCAGAAACAATATCCAACATTAAAGAGTGTAGATAGCCTAGAGCTAGGTGCAAAAGTTGTAAAAGGCGAGATGCAATGGCCATAATTTGAATCGAAACACTATAAATTTTTAAAAAAGCCGTGGTCTATCCTCGGCTTTTTTTATGAAATAAGGCATTTTCAAGTAAAAAGTTTGTGTAACATTCTACGCACCTTATATAGCGTTTCTATGAAGAGAAAATTTTTAACGAGAGTAAAAGGCTAAGATAAAAATTAGAAATTGATAAAAATAAACAAAAGCTTAAGTTATAGCTTCTATATAAAAGGTAGAGGTGGGGCTAAGGAAGAGGTTTTAATAAAAAATTGCACAATTTGTACTTCTATTACTACAAAAGACAACCAATGATACGCACGCCAGAAAAAAAAATTGTGAATTATAGGCAGCGCGAAGATGAACTTTGCATTTAAATGTTTGTCGTAATGAAAGGAAAGTGATTATGAAAAAATTAGGTCTTATCTCTGTAGTACTTGCTGGTGTTGCTTTTACAGCTGTTGGTTGTGCATCTGAAGCTGGCTTAAATGCATCAGGTTCAGCTCAAACTAGCGCTAGCCCATCTGGCGTACAAGCTGGTGTTGGTGTAGATGCTGGTGTTTCTGGTCAAGCACAACCAGGTCAAGTTGATGCTGGTGCTTCTGGTTCTGTTTCAGGTTCTGCAACTGCTCAGTAATTCTTAGCGATAAGAACAGTTAAAAGATTATAGAGTACATATATTCAAGATGCCGATTTATATATGAAATGAGCTGCTACTCATTATTCTATAGTCAAGAGAATGTGGATTTCTCAACAAAAAAGCCCCAAGAGATTTTTTCTTTGGGGCTTCCATATTCCAATAGATTTTAGTCATCATCATGATAATCTCTATGATTGTGATCACGATCTTCTAATCTTTTCTTCTCCCATTCACGGTGTCTTTTTTCCCACTCACGACGATTTCTATCCTGTTCGCGAGCATCCTTACGTTGTTGTTCGTATATTCTCTTACGCTCTTCCCAACGTTTTCGTTCCCAGTCACTATAGCGACGTCCATCATAGCGGTCATCATCATGATCATGGTAACCATAACCACCGCGGTAATAAGGATCATCTGTATAAGCAACACAACCTACAGTTAAAAGACTGGTTGCTAATAAAGTAACAACTAGTTTTGCTGACATAGCACAATCTCCTTTTGTCTGTTAACAATAATTGGCAAAAAAGTCCTGTTTTAAACGACAGATTTGTTAATGACATTTGCTATAAATCAGATTAGCGTAGATTGGTTTTTACCTTTGTATCTTGATTACATGAGTTGTATGCGAATATAGTCAAACAACAAAGAATTCTGTAGAAAATATGAAGGATAAGAGGAATTCATGGAGATAGGCATGACAGCATTTAATCAAAAAATTCAAACATTGCTAGATAAGGGCCAAGGGCCTGCTGCTCGAGCTCTTGATAAGTTACCTCGATTAGCTCAAGAATCACTTGCCAAAATCCTTGGATATGCCTACCAATACCCGGAGCTCGATTCGTTTACTAAATGTATGATGGCCGTACAAATTAAACAGGGACGTATTGGTTTCATTGGTTCAGATCCTATTGAGTCTAGACGGCAGTTTGATACACAAATGTTGGCTATACGCCAGAAATCAACTGAAATTGAGTCAGTGGAAGACATTCGTTTGCCGCTTCAAAGTGGAACTGTTTTCGCAAGACACTATCATCCGTCACCGAATAAAAAATTACCTCTGATTGTTTTCTATCACGGGGGAGGGTTCGTTGTAGGTGGTTTAGATACTCATGATGAGGTTTGTCGTATATTGGCAAAATATGCAAAAGTACAAGTACTCAGTATTGATTATCCACTTGCACCTGAGGTCTCACCTCAACATTTAATCCAATCATGTGAAGATGCATTAGCTTGGGTATATCAAAATCGCAGACAACTAAAAATATTAAAAAATCGTATTGCTGTAGCAGGGGATAGTGCAGGCGGCAATATTAGTACGGTTGTGGCTCAACGATCAGTAAACAAACCTTATGCTCCACAAGCACAGCTTCTCATTTACCCTACAGTTGATTTTAAAAGCCGACATCCTTCTTTCTATGCCTATAATGAAGGATTGGTTTTAACAGATAATGATATCAATTATGTTACCCAATATTATGCAACTCAGCATAATGTAGAATTAGATGATCCAATTATTTCTCCAACCTATGGTAATTTGAAAA
Source organism: Acinetobacter sp. 1542444 (assembly GCF_000581835.1). Classification (NCBI taxonomy): domain Bacteria; kingdom Pseudomonadati; phylum Pseudomonadota; class Gammaproteobacteria; order Moraxellales; family Moraxellaceae; genus Acinetobacter; species Acinetobacter sp. 1542444. The sequence continues at coordinate 50,187 of NZ_JEYA01000010.1, forward strand.
AGAATCCACCAGCTTTTGTGATTACGGCTGGTCATGACGTATTGCATGATGAAGCGAAAATTTATAGCTATAAGTTAAGACAAAATGGCGTCAAAATGCATTATGAAGAATATCCGGATCAAACCCACGGTTTTATAAACTTGACACCTATTTCGAAAAAGGCAAAACGCTATACCATCGAGATCAGTAAAAACTTCAGAAAGTTCTGGGATAAAAATAGTTAAACAAAAGCTTAGTCCATGTTTCACGTGGAACGTGGACTAATACTCAAATCTAAAATATAAAGTACTAAATAAAAGATAATAAATACTCACTAGAATTCTTTTATATAGATGATTAAATTTATCATTTATTAAGTTTGGCATTTTGTTGTAGGAAGATATGAAAAAATTATTAATGTTATGTTGTTTAGGTATAAGCAGTCATTCAGTATGGGCTGACACCTTAGTTGAAATGCAAACGAATTTGGGTAATGTTGAAATACAACTTTATGATGATAAAGCACCAAACAGTGTGAAGAATTTTAAAGACTATATAAAGTCAGGCTTTTATAAAGATACGATATTTCACCGCGTAATTCCTGGTTTTATGGTGCAGGGCGGTGGACTTACTGCAAATATGCAGGAAAAGACTACGCGAGCACCTATCAAAAATGAAGCTGGAAATGGAATTGCTAACACACGCGGAACGTTGGCGATGGCTCGTACTGCAAATCCTGACTCAGCTACTAGTCAGTTTTTCATAAACGTTGCAGATAATAATTTTTTAAATCGTTCTGCGGGTAATGCGGGTTACGCAGTTTTTGGAAAAGTAATTAAAGGAATGGAAGTGGTTGACCGTATTGTTCAGGTCCCTACATCAAACTATGGCATGCATCAAAACGTACCAAAACAGTCTATAAAGATAGTAGATATAAAGTTTAAAACTCTTCAAAAATAAATTAACTATATAAATCAGATATTTGTTTGTTTTTGAGAGTTTTTTTGGCTGAAAAAGAACCGGTCGAACGTACATATTTATAAAAGTGCTTGCGTACCAGTTTTTTTTCCCTATAATGCACTCATCCCGACGCGATACACGAGAATATCTTAGCTTACAGGGTTAAGATGAAAGCTTGGTGTTGCGTTGAATTCTGTCTCTGACGAAGAGCAGAAAAATCATTAAGAGAATTGAAGAACAACTTGTGTGGATTTTTACTGATTGATTAATCGAAATAATTTTCATTGATTGATTGGTTTAAATTACTCGAAGTTTATTTGAGCGAAATTTAAGTCAGTAATTGATGAGCCAGAATTGGCACCTTGTCTTTAAATAAGGTGCAAAATGATTTTAACTGAAGAGTTTGATCATGGCTCAGATTGAACGCTGGCGGCAGGCTTAACACATGCAAGTCGAGCGGAGAGAGGTAGCTTGCTACTGATCTTAGCGGCGGACGGGTGAGTAATGCTTAGGAATCTGCCTATTAGTGGGGGACAACATTTCGAAAGGAATGCTAATACCGCATACGTCCTACGGGAGAAAGCAGGGGATCTTCGGACCTTGCGCTAATAGATGAGCCTAAGTCGGATTAGCTAGTTGGTGGGGTAAAGGCCTACCAAGGCGACGATCTGTAGCGGGTCTGAGAGGATGATCCGCCACACTGGGACTGAGACACGGCCCAGACTCCTACGGGAGGCAGCAGTGGGGAATATTGGACAATGGGCGCAAGCCTGATCCAGCCATGCCGCGTGTGTGAAGAAGGCCTTATGGTTGTAAAGCACTTTAAGCGAGGAGGAGGCTACTTTAGTTAATACCTAGAGATAGTGGACGTTACTCGCAGAATAAGCACCGGCTAACTCTGTGCCAGCAGCCGCGGTAATACAGAGGGTGCAAGCGTTAATCGGATTTACTGGGCGTAAAGCGCGCGTAGGCGGCTAATTAAGTCAAATGTGAAATCCCCGAGCTTAACTTGGGAATTGCATTCGATACTGGTTAGCTAGAGTGTGGGAGAGGATGGTAGAATTCCAGGTGTAGCGGTGAAATGCGTAGAGATCTGGAGGAATACCGATGGCGAAGGCAGCCATCTGGCCTAACACTGACGCTGAGGTGCGAAAGCATGGGGAGCAAACAGGATTAGATACCCTGGTAGTCCATGCCGTAAACGATGTCTACTAGCCGTTGGGGCCTTTGAGGCTTTAGTGGCGCAGCTAACGCGATAAGTAGACCGCCTGGGGAGTACGGTCGCAAGACTAAAACTCAAATGAATTGACGGGGGCCCGCACAAGCGGTGGAGCATGTGGTTTAATTCGATGCAACGCGAAGAACCTTACCTGGCCTTGACATAGTAAGAACTTTCCAGAGATGGATTGGTGCCTTCGGGAACTTACATACAGGTGCTGCATGGCTGTCGTCAGCTCGTGTCGTGAGATGTTGGGTTAAGTCCCGCAACGAGCGCAACCCTTTTCCTTATTTGCCAGCGAGTAATGTCGGGAACTTTAAGGATACTGCCAGTGACAAACTGGAGGAAGGCGGGGACGACGTCAAGTCATCATGGCCCTTACGGCCAGGGCTACACACGTGCTACAATGGTCGGTACAAAGGGTTGCTACCTAGCGATAGGATGCTAATCTCAAAAAGCCGATCGTAGTCCGGATTGGAGTCTGCAACTCGACTCCATGAAGTCGGAATCGCTAGTAATCGCGGATCAGAATGCCGCGGTGAATACGTTCCCGGGCCTTGTACACACCGCCCGTCACACCATGGGAGTTTGTTGCACCAGAAGTAGCTAGCCTAACTGCAAAGAGGGCGGTTACCACGGTGTGGCCGATGACTGGGGTGAAGTCGTAACAAGGTAGCCGTAGGGGAACCTGCGGCTGGATCACCTCCTTAACGAAAGATTGACGATTGGTAAGAATCCACAACAAGTTGTTCTTCATAGATGTATCTGAGGGTCTGTAGCTCAGTTGGTTAGAGCACACGCTTGATAAGCGTGGGGTCACAAGTTCAAGTCTTGTCAGACCCACCATGACTTTGACTGGTTGAAGTTATAGATAAAAGATACATGACTGATGATGTAAGCTGGGGACTTAGCTTAGTTGGTAGAGCGCCTGCTTTGCACGCAGGAGGTCAGGAGTTCGACTCTCCTAGTCTCCACCAGAACTTAAGAGAAGTTCGGATTACAGAAATTAGTAAATAGAGATTTTGGTCTTGGTTTATTAACTTCTGTGATTTAAGTATCACGGTATTAAGCATGACCTGACGAAGGCGTGTTTATTCATTAACAGATTGGCAAAATTGAGTCTGAAATAAATTGTTCACTCAAGAGTTTAGATTAAGCAATTAATCTAGATGAATTGAGAACTAGCAAATTAACTGAATCAAGCGTTTTGGTATATGAATTTAGATTGAAGCTGTACAGTGTTTAAGTACACAGGCAACAGATAGTAGCGATGAAGAATCGCACGGACAACACTCACTTGTAGGTGTTGACGACTGTTTGGGGTTGTATAGTCAAGTAATTAAGTGCATGTGGTGGATGCCTTGGCAGTCAGAGGCGATGAAAGACGTGATAGCCTGCGAAAAGCTCCGGGGAGGCGGCAAATATCCTTTGATCCGGAGATTTCTGAATGGGGGAACCCACCTACTTTAAGGTAGGTATTGCAACATGAATACATAGTGTTGCAAGGCGAACGAGGGGAAGTGAAACATCTCAGTACCCTTAGGAAAAGAAATCAATTGAGATTCCCTCAGTAGCGGCGAGCGAACGGGGATCAGCCCATTAAGTTATGTGTGTTTTAGTGGAACGCTCTGGGAAGTGCGAACGTAGAGGGTGATATTCCCGTACACGAAAGGGCACACATAATGATGACGAGTAGGGCGAGGCACGTGAAACCTTGTCTGAATATGGGGGGACCATCCTCCAAGGCTAAATACTCCTGACTGACCGATAGTGAACCAGTACCGTGAGGGAAAGGCGAAAAGAACCCCTGTGAGGGGAGTGAAATAGATCCTGAAACCGCATGCATACAAGCAGTGGGAGCACCTTCGTGGTGTGACTGCGTACCTTTTGTATAATGGGTCAGCGACTTATATTCAGTAGCGAGGTTAACCGTATAGGGGAGCCGTAGAGAAATCGAGTCTTAATAGGGCGTTTAGTTGCTGGGTATAGACCCGAAACCAGGCGATCTATCCATGAGCAGGTTGAAGGTTGGGTAACACTAACTGGAGGACCGAACCCACTGTCGTTGAAAAGCCAGGGGATGACTTGTGGATAGGGGTGAAAGGCTAATCAAGCCTGGTGATAGCTGGTTCTCCCCGAAAGCTATTTAGGTAGCGCCTCGGACGAATACCATAGGGGGTAGAGCACTGTTTCGGCTAGGGGGTCATCCCGACTTACCAAACCGATGCAAACTCCGAATACCTATGAGTACTATCCGGGAGACAGACTGCGGGTGCTAACGTCCGTAGTCAAGAGGAAAACAATCCAGACCGCCAGCTAAGGCCCCAAAATCATAGTTAAGTGGGAAACGATGTGGGAAGGCATAGACAGCTAGGAGGTTGGCTTAGAAGCAGCCACCCTTTAAAGAAAGCGTAATAGCTCACTAGTCGAGTCGGCCTGCGCGGAAGATGTAACGGGGCTAAAACTATGTGCCGAAGCTGCGGATTTGACATTAGTCAAGTGGTAGGGGAGCGTTCTGTAAGCCGATGAAGGTGTATTGAGAAGTATGCTGGAGGTATCAGAAGTGCGAATGCTGACGTGAGTAACGACAAAACGGGTGAAAAACCCGTTCGCCGAAAGACCAAGGGTTCCAGTCCAACGTTAATCGGGGCTGGGTGAGTCGACCCCTAAGGCGAGGCCGAAAGGCGTAGTCGATGGGAAATTGGTTAATATTCCAATACTTCTGTGTAATGCGATGAGAGGACGGAGAAGGTTAAGTCAGCCTGGCGTTGGTTGTCCAGGTGGAAGGATGTAGGTATGTATCTTAGGCAAATCCGGGGTACTCTATACTGAGATCCGATAGCAAGCTGTACTTGTACAGTGAAGTGGCTGATACCATGCTTCCAGGAAAAGTCTCTAAGCTTCAGTTACACAGGAATCGTACCCGAAACCGACACAGGTGGTCAGGTCGAGTAGACCAAGGCGCTTGAGAGAACTCTGCTGAAGGAACTAGGCAAAATGGTACCGTAACTTCGGGAGAAGGTACGCTGTTGTTGGTGATGGAACTTGCTTCCTGAGCTGACGACAGCCGCAGAAACCAGGCCGCTGCAACTGTTTATTAAAAACATAGCACTCTGCAAACACGAAAGTGGACGTATAGGGTGTGATGCCTGCCCGGTGCTGGAAGGTTAATTGATGGGGTTAGCGTAAGCGAAGCTCTTGATCGAAGCCCCAGTAAACGGCGGCCGTAACTATAACGGTCCTAAGGTAGCGAAATTCCTTGTCGGGTAAGTTCCGACCTGCACGAATGGCATAATGATGGCGGCGCTGTCTCCAGCAGAGGCTCAGTGAAATCGAAATCGCTGTGAAGATGCAGTGTACCCGCGGCTAGACGGAAAGACCCCGTGAACCTTTACTGCAGCTTGACACTGAACTTTGACCTTACTTGTGTAGGATAGGTGGGAGGCTTTGAAGTTGGAACGCTAGTTCCAATGGAGCCGTCCTTGAAATACCACCCTGGTAATGTTGAGGTTCTAACTCTGTCCCGTTATCCGGGACGAGGACCGTGTCTGGTGGGTAGTTTGACTGGGGCGGTCTCCTCCTAAAGAGTAACGGAGGAGTACGAAGGTGCGCTCAGCGTGGTCGGAAATCACGCGTAGAGTATAAAGGCAAAAGCGCGCTTAACTGCGAGACCCACAAGTCGAGCAGGTACGAAAGTAGGTCTTAGTGATCCGGTGGTTCTGTATGGAAGGGCCATCGCTCAACGGATAAAAGGTACTCTGGGGATAACAGGCTGATACCGCCCAAGAGTTCATATCGACGGCGGTGTTTGGCACCTCGATGTCGGCTCATCTCATCCTGGGGCTGAAGCAGGTCCCAAGGGTATGGCTGTTCGCCATTTAAAGAGGTACGCGAGCTGGGTTTAGAACGTCGTGAGACAGTTCGGTCCCTATCTACCGTGGGCGCTGGAAATTTGAGAGGATCTGCTCCTAGTACGAGAGGACCAGAGTGGACGAACCTCTGGTGTACCGGTTGTGACGCCAGTCGCATCGCCGGGTAGCTATGTTCGGAAGGGATAACCGCTGAAAGCATCTAAGCGGGAAGCCTACCTCAAGATAAGATTTCCCTAGGAATTTATTCCTCTAAAGAGCCGTTCGAGACTAGGACGTTGATAGGTTGGATGTGGAAGCATAGTGATATGTGAAGCTGACCAATACTAATTGCTCGTGAGGCTTGACTATACAACACCCAAGCAGTTGTATATGAAGCATCAATCGATTCATAAACATGCAAAGCAACTTGATTTAGTTAAACACTTAGCTAAAATGAACAACGAAAAATCAGACCAATCAGCCCATCTGTAAAGATTTGGAAAACGCAACGTATCACACAGTGAATAAAACGAAGCAAGTATCCATACCAGTTGTGCTGGCGACCATAGCAAGAGTGAACCACCTGATCCCTTCCCGAACTCAGAAGTGAAACCTCTTAGCGCTGATGGTAGTGTGGGGTTACCCATGTGAGAG
>NZ_JEYA01000011.1:0-29964 GCF_000581835.1 Acinetobacter sp. 1542444
AATTATTTCGATTAATCAATCAGTAAAAATCCACACAAGTTGTTCTTCAATTCTCTTAATGATCTTCTTCCTGGTTCGTCACCAGCAAGCTAGGTCGGCTATATTACTCTTAATCTCTTAAAAGTCAACAGGTAATTTCGATATTTTTAAAACTTAATCTTAAAACCAACTTACCATCAAATTCATCACTTAAAGCAACCAACTCAATTCCAAGTAACTGTTTTTCAACAAGTTTCTATCTGCATCACCGCCGATGGATGTGCATTATAGACCATCTCATCCCCTTTGCAACCCTTTTTTTAAATCAATATCATCAACTGGACAATTTTTAAGCTTTTTGGTCACTTTTAGATGAGATATTAAACTTTTTTTACGTTATCAACTTCATGTAGAATAGATTATTCGTGCAATAGTTTGGCATTAACTCACCATGTGGCAGTTCGCTAAAAAAGTATTTGTTTGCATACTTGTAGTGCTTGCTACGAGTGGGCCTTGTTATGCCAATTCAAAACATAATTTCTATGTACTTACTTTATCTATCCTAAGCTACAGTAAGTGGGAGAATGTAAATACTCCTACTCTTTGTGTAATTGATAACCCTTCTATTACATCTACTTTTCAATCTTACATCCAGCAAATGTCTTATAATTATCGTGTTCAAACTGTAAATGCGAAAGATTTTGCTCGGTCACATTGTCAGGCTGTCTATTTTTCTAGTACTTCTCCGCAGCAACAACAAAACCTTATTCAAAACTATCCTTATCATTCTTTACTTTCTTTAAGTATTAATAATTCAGAGTGCGAGATAGGAAGTATCTTTTGTTTATATACTCAGAATAATTACACTACCTTTAAAGTTAACTTAGATGCTTTAAGTCACTCCAAAGTCCATATTGATCCGAGAGTATTACTCTTGGCTAAGAATGCGGAGTAAGGATCATGATATCAAAGTTGTATCAGTCCACTTCACTACACGCATTATTTAGAAAATCTCAATTTACTATTTTTGCTATTACTTTTTTTATTTGCTCTTTTACGTTTGTCTCAATTTCCGTTTTTACTATGGAAACTTATGCCAAACAGAATTTGCAATTGCTTAGTCATACTCTATTAGAGCGTATTCAGCCTGCAGTCGTGTTTAATGATAAAATTACAATAGAGCAGATTTTGAATGAATATACGAATGATCATTCAATTCGTACTATTCATATTTATGATTCAGAACATCATCTGATCGCCCAAAGTTTTAAATTATCAAGTCAAACTTCAATTTTAGAAGGCTGGTTTGATCACTGGTTTTTAAATGAGCCTGTTCATCTTACAATTTATCATCATGAACAAAATGTAGGTGAACTCACACTTTTTGGTAGCTCTGAAAAAATATTGCAGTTCCTCAAAATGATTATGGTAGGGCTTGCGATTGCAATGTTGTTTATTGTTTGCGCTTTATGGTGGTCAGTGAACTTAACTTATCGTCAAATTATGCAGGCTATTTACCCACTTACTAATATTGCTCAAATTGTAAGTGAACAAAAAGCTTATAATCTTCGTTTTCCTTATAACCGAATTAAAGAATTTCAAGATTTAAATACCGTTTTTAACGAGTTACTTGAAGAAATTCAAATATGGGATAACCAGCTACAAAAGGAAAATCGTAAATTATCCTTTCAGGCTCATCACGACCAGCTCACCTTATTACCTAATAGACATTATTTTTACCAAATCCTTTTAGACATGTTTGAAGATAAAGGGTTTGATAATAAGTCTGCATTATTATTTATAGATAACAATAACTTCAAAGCAATTAATGACCAATTTGGCCATTTAGCTGGCGATGAAGTTTTAAAAGAAATGGCGAATCGCCTGCAAACTCGTTTGCGTCATCAAGATTTTATTGCAAGGTTAGGTGGTGATGAATTTGCTGTCATTTTGCATTCCATTAGTCATGCTGATCATTTAATATCTATTGCTGAAAATTTACTCGAAAGCTGTAAAGAACCTTTGCATCTAAATGGTCAAACCATTTACTTCAGTTTCAGTGTAGGTATTGCTTTATCACAATTTGCATCTAGCCCCGAAGATTTCATTATGCAAGCAGATCAAGCAATGTATAAGGCTAAAAATTCGGATGAACACTGGTTTATCTATAAACCTGAAAATTAAATTTAGGCTAATCTATGAATACAAGATCTTTAAAACTCTCTTTTATTGCATTGCTATGCATTACTCTTGCAGGGTGCCTGAGTTTTGGTCCATTAAAATATCGTCAAGTAAAATTGCTCAAAAAAGAAGGTTTCGTTCTTACTGATGAAGGCTGGACTTTAGGTTTACCAGAACGCTTATTATTTGACTTTAATAATGCGCAGTTAAAACAAAGTCATGAAGCTGAATTAGTACGTCTAGCAAATCAATTGAATAAATATGACTTGAATAAATTGAAAATTGTTGGTCATACTGATGATGTTGGTGATGCTACATATAACCAAAAGTTATCTGAAGAGCGTGCTCAAAGTGTGGCAAACCTTTTCTTAACACGTGGATTTAAAAAAGAAAATATCTACGTGATTGGCCGTGGTTCAACGCAACCTTATGTGCCAAATACAACCAATGAAAACCGTGCGATTAACCGACGTGTTGCGATTGTCGTTATTCCATAAGTAGATTTAACTCATAAAAAAGCCAATCCTCTGTGATTGGCTTTTTTATTTTAAACTAGCTCAATAATATCAATGGTTGGTGGCACTCTGAAACGCAAAGGAATTCCAACCATTCCTGTACCAACGGTAACAAAGACATCCGCATGCTCGTGAGAGTAAAATCCACGCTTATGACCTAAAATTGATACTTTTTTCATAATATAGTTAGTCAACCATGGAAGCTCTACCTGCCCTCCATGTGTATGCCCAGATAACATTAATGGTCGATTCGGTAATTTAGGTACCATATCTACCGTATCAGGGTTATGAGATAAAATTAACCAAGGCTTGTCTTGCGGTAAATCTGGCATAGAGCGCATATCGGTTTTGCCTGCCCAGAGGTCACCAATACCAATCAAACGGAACTCATCGAAATCAACAATCTTACCTTCAATATCAACAACTTCATTATAAAATAGGGCATCTTTTAATAGTTGCTGAATTGGTGGGCCAGGATATTGCTCATCATGATTCCCAGGAACAGAATATACAGGTGCCTGAATTTCTTTTAAAACTCTTAACTCTTCAATCAATCTGTCTTCCGGCTCATATGTCCAATCACCAGCGACTACCACTAAATCAGGTTGCTGTTCATTTAATTTTCTAACTATGGTTTTGAGCTGACGTTCATGCCCTGAAAATAAACCAATATGTAAATCTGCAATTAAGGCTACTTTTACTGGCTTATCAAAACTACGATCTGGGTTTAAGCGATATTGATGAGTATCAACACGGACTAAATGAGGTTCGATAAATCGGGCGTAAATTAACACGCCACTTAAGAAAAAGATGAAAATACCTTGATGAATTGAGTAGTAACCAATCCAAGCAGCATATAAATTAAAAAACCAGAGAGGAATAAGTAGATAAGAGAGATAAAATGCGAGTAGATGTACAAAAGCTTTAAATGGATGAATCGTCTCGGTTCGTGATTGATGAATCCAAGCCTCAGAAATTCCCCATAGAGCAAGTATTGAAAAAATAAAGTAAAAACAAAAAATGATTGAATTCGGATTCCACATTACGACTCTCGACTTATCTTATATTGATTGCTAGTAATCAAATTCAATATTTATCTTTCAATATGCACGAATTATACTCTAGCTCACCTTATCGTATGTACTGATTATGGCACAATCCTTTCCTTCCAAACAGCTTCAAACGAATCAACAAGCTCAAGGCTTTTTGATAAAAGCCTCTATAGTCCTATGTTCAAGTTTTGCTGTGGGTTTGACAGGATGTAGTACTCTGCCAAAACATGGGGTTGAACCAGTACAATATGCTAAAGATATTGATACCTCTGAGACTTCACTTGCTAAAATTATTACACCTTTACGCCAGCAAAATCCAAAGTTAACGGGTTTCCATGTTCTAAATGATCCGCTGGAGGCTCTCGCGGCCCGACTCAGATTAATTGATAAAGCTGAAAAGACTTTAGATTTACAATATTACATTTGGGATAATGACAAAGTTGGTGCTTTAGCCTTGCACGCGATTATTCGTGCAGCTGATCGAGGTGTAAAAGTCCGACTTCTTATTGATGACAATAATGCAAAAAAAATTGAAGGGATTTTACTGGCCCTTTCTCAGCATAAAAATATTGAAGTTAAGCTTTTTAATCCCTATCGTTTCCGTAAATACCGTGCGATGGATATGGTGCTGGATTTAAAACGTATCAATCGTCGTATGCACAATAAAAGTTTTATTGCCGACAATGAGGTTGCTCTTATTGGCGGGGGTAACATGACCAATCAATATTACAATGTAAGCGATAGCTATCAGTTTTCTGATGTCGATGTAATGTTGGTAGGCGCTGCTGTTGATGATATCGTAAATTCGTTTGATGATTACTGGAATCATGAATATGCATATTCAGTTCAAAGTATCGTAAGTCCTGAGCAGCACCGTTTACGCTATGAAGGCTTAAAAGAACAACTCGAAGCACACTATCAACAAGCTACCGTCCAAAACTTTTTAAACTTAACCGCAAAATCTCATGCATTTGATCAATGGCTAAATCACAATATTCAATTTGATTGGGTCAAAGCAGAAGTCGTAAAAGACTCACCTGATAAAATCAAATCGAAAGCTAAGAAAGAAGAACACCTCAATTTCCAGTTAATTAATCATTTGGAAAAACCAGAAAGTAACGTTGACTTAATCTCTGCTTATTTTATTCCTGAAAAACAAGGTGCCAAGATTTTAAGCACGCTTGCCAAAGAGGGTGTTGAAGTTCGAGTTTTAACGAATTCTTTTAAAGCAAATGACGTTGCTGTTGTACATGCCTTTTATGGGAAATATCGTAAAGAATTGCTTAAAAACGGCGTACAACTTTATGAATTTTTACCAACACCAGATAAAAGAGATCTAAATAAAAATACAGATGAGCTTGCCACTAAAGCTAAAGTAAATATGAAAGGGCTAAGCCGATCAAGTTTACATACTAAACTGATGGCATTAGATGAGCAGGTTTTTATTGGTTCATTTAACTTTGATCCGCGCTCAGCTTACCTAAATACTGAAATTGGTGTGATTTTAGATAGCCCATCGCTGGCTAAGACGATTCACCATACAATGGATGAAAATTTAAATAAGTATGCTTATAAATTAAAGCTCGACACTAACAATCACATTTATTGGCAGCAAGAAACTCCAAATGGTCCTGTAATTTATAGACAGGAACCTGAGATGAAATGGTGGCAAAAAGCAGGCATGAAGTTTCTTTCATGGCTGCCACTTGAAGGATTTATGTAATTAGTTTCTTGGCTTAAGTACTTTCTGATGTAGTTGGGCCAAACCTTCCACCATTTTTTCTTGAACTTCGCGCGTTAAACTTTTGACGTCATGCCCTTCCACTGAAATAGGAGGCAAAGTTAACAGATGAGCTGTTACTTTAGGCATTTCAAGTACGCGTTGAATATGTTCGGCAAATGTCATGTCACCAATGAATGGCGCAACTGTATCTAATTGTCCATCGCGATTTACATAACAAATCAAACAAACCTGTACTGGACGCTGTGCTTCAATCGCTGCTCCTAGTAATCGTCCATGTACTTTTTTAACAGAATGCCCATCTGTAGTTGTGGCCTCAGGGAAAAATAATACGGGAATATTCTGTTTTAAAAATTCAGCAATTTGCTCACGAATTCTGACGGAATCGCCAGATCCACGCTTAATAAATAACGTTCCACCACTTTTGGCTAAATTTCCAAGAATAGGCCAATTTTCAATTTCAGCTTTAGCCAGGAAGAAAACTCGCGCACCTGAGCCTAGAACTGCAACATCTAACCAAGAAATATGATTACTTACCCATAAAGCTGGTTCTCTAGGAATTGTGCCATGCACTTCTATATCTAAATTGAAAACCTGACATAAACGGCGGCAAAAGTATTGGACATAACGTGTATTAACAGGATTATTAGGATCTTTATAAAGCCCATGTCGATAAACTAGATAAAAACCTTCACTAATTGCGGCCGTGGCAGAAGTGACCTTTTTTCCGTATAAACCTATTTTTGATAATTTCTTTAACGTTGAATTAACTATACTTTGCGTTTGAGCCATAAAATTTCACTAACGATTAATCATTGTTATACCCATCTCAAGTCATTCTATACGTTTCGTAATAAACTTGCATTGACGTTAGAGAACGGCAAATAAAATAAATCTAAACACTAGACTAATCTCATATAACTAATCTAAAGGATAAGAACAAACGCTTTCCCCTTTTGCTTAAGTTTCCTCTAGAATAAAGTTTTCCCATTTTCAGGATTTATAGCCACGTGGAATATGTTGATCGGCATCAAGGCGGTGAACGCACAATCTTAGTGAGTGTTTCTGTACAATTATTAGATGATCTGGATGCCGAAGAGTTTGCTCTACTTGCACAGTCTGCTGGTGCAGATATCCTTGAACATATTAAGGTTCAGCGTAATAAGCCTAATCCTAAATTTTTTATTGGCTCCGGAAAAGTCGAAGAAATTGCAGAGCAAGTTCAGGAGCTAGAAGCGAGTCTGGTTATCTTTGACCATGCGTTATCACCTGCTCAAGAACGAAATTTAGAAAGAATATTAAAATGCCGAGTTATTGACCGCACAGGCTTAATTTTAGATATTTTTGCGCTGCGTGCCCGTACACATGAAGGTAAGTTACAAGTCGAACTTGCTCAGCTTAAACATTTATCTACTCGTCTTATTCGTGGTTGGTCTGCCGACTTTGAACAACAAAAAGGTGGTATCGGCTTACGTGGTCCTGGTGAAACACAACTAGAGACAGATCGCCGTCTCATTCGTGTTCGTATTACCCAATTAAAAGATAAATTAGACAAAGTCCAACAGACTCGTATGCAAGGGCGTGCTGCAAGACAAAAGGCAGCTATTCCAACAGTTTCATTAGTAGGTTATACCAACGCTGGTAAATCGACTTTATTTAATATTTTAGCTAATAGTGATGTATACGCAGCTGATCAACTATTTGCAACACTCGATCCAACCCTACGCCGTTTAGACTGGGATGGTATCGGTACTGTTGTACTCGCGGACACCGTAGGTTTTGTACGAAACTTACAGCATGATTTGGTTGAATCATTTAAAGCAACACTTGAAGAAACACTAGAAGCAACCCTTTTACTGCATGTTATTGATAGTAGTAGCCACGACATGCTTGACCAAATTGAAGCGGTTGAAGGCGTATTAAAAGACATTGGTGCTGATGCTCCCGTACTTCGGGTATACAATAAAATTGATCTAAGTGGTGAAGAGGCCAAAATTATTTATGCCGAACCACATGTACCAGATCGAGTTTATGTTTCAGCTCATTCTGGTCAAGGTCTAGAGTTGCTCCAAAAAGCAGTGCAAGAATGCTTAATGGGCCAAATTCAAAAGTTTTCACTCGTGCTTAAGCCTGCTTATGGCAAATTACGTACTCAACTTTATGCCTTAAATGTGATTGAGTCTGAACATTATGATGATGCAGGCTTATTACATATTGATGTGAAGATTGCACCACATAAGTTAGAAAAGCTGATTCGCCAAGCAAAGCTTCCATTGGATGAAATCTTGGGAGAACACGCGAGTCAATTTAAGCGCCCCTTGGAAGAGTTTGAAATCAAGGGCGATATCAGTTAAAACTTGATAAGTAAACTTTTAGAGATAAAAAATATGGATAAGATCAAAAGTATAGACTGGACAGCATGGGTAATTACATTACTACTCATTATTGGTTTTCGTGAAGGCTCTGTCGTTGTCATGCGTGCTTTTGGTCATCCAGAATTAGGTAATCTGGTCGGTTTAATCAGCTTACTTATTATTTTACTGATTTGGAGAAAGTTTAAAAAAATTCCACTTCGAATAGTAGATACCAATAATAAAATCATGAAAGAAAGTGGATTCGCGTTTTTACCTATCTGTGCAGGTTCATTAATTATGCTCGTACATATGGGTAAGGAAATTCCATTATTTCTTTTTGTTTTAGTGGTCAGTACCCTTATACCTTTGTGGGTCTATGCAAAAATGGCAAAACGTTGGTTATAAGGAGAATAAAATGTTTACGATTTTCTACGGATTTTTGATCACACTCATTGGTTATCTGTGTGCAAAGCCTTTAAACCGACGTTTCCCTCAAGTTCCACTTTTAGTTTTCGGCATGTTCATTGTGATTGGCTTACTTTCAGTTCTACATGTGCCATATGAACAGTATCGCTTTTATGTGAATGACTTATTTGGTCATCTATTAGGTTATGTCACTGTAGCCTTAGCCATTCCTTTAGCTGCAATGCGTTACGATGATCTTCCAATTAAATCGGTCATTGGTATTTTACTTTTTGCAAGTATTAGCGCCGTTGCTCTACCTATGGGGCTGGCTTACTTATTACATATGTCTGAACCTACCATTCTTGCATTTGCCACCCGTGCAGTAACCACTCCAATTGCTCTGAACATCGCGACTTTATTACATGCTCCTGAAACACTCGTAACCCTTATTGTTATTTTGTCTGGGGTAATTGGCGCAGCATTCTCACCATTCTTACTTAAACATATTCATGATGAGAGAGCATCAGGTTTAGCCTTAGGTTTAGCTGCACACGCCATCGGAACAGCTCAAGCTTGGCAACGCGGGCCTGTTGCAGGCCGTTACGCTGCATTTGGTATGGCATTGAACGGTGTATTTACTGCAATTTGGCTACCAACATTAATGTTATCTTTTGGAACACCATAATTAAGAAGTTGATTAAATAAACATTGAACGGTCTATCAATTCCAAATAAGATGACCTTTCAAAGTTAAAAGGATTTTTAATTATGGGGAAAATTTTTATTGGAGCTCTGCTCTTATTGGGGATTAATACTGCTACATTCGCAGCAGATATTACAGGTCTCTGGCAAACAATTGATGATAAGACAGGTGCTCCTAAAGCACAGGTAGAAATACGAAAAGAAGCGAACGGGACATATGCTGGGAAAATTATCAAAGTAACGCCGCGCCCAGGTTATACGCCTAAAGAAATTTGTGATAATTGCCCTGCGCCATATACCAATAAACCGATTTTAGGTCTGGATATCGCAACTGGTTTAAAACAGGTAGATGGACTGAACTATACTGGCGGTAAAATTTTAGATCCAAATACTGGCAAAGTTTACGGACTTAAAGCAAAACTTAGTTCAACTGGCAAACGCTTACATATGCGCGGTTATCTCGGAGTTTCAGCTTTAGGGCGTAATCAAATCTGGATTCGAGTAGAGTAATAGTTCCTAATAAAAAAGCCGCTTCTGCGGCTTTTTTTATTTTTAGCTCAGCTACAAGCTTCATCTTGCACTCATAGAAAAACATTGCTTTTCTTATATTTGCACAGGATTTTCAACAGAAAAAATTTCTTTGTCTTCAAGTCGATAAGCCATTAATTTTCTGCCCCAAACACAGCCACCATCGATATTCTGGATCTGCTTATTAATAGTTCGGCCCTCGAGCGCAGCCCAATGACCAAAAATAATCTGATGAGTTTGTGCGGCTTTACTCGGAAATTCAAACCAAGGTAAATAACCATCCGGCATTGGTGCATCCAAAGAATCTTTAAAACTAAACTCTAAAGCCCCTTCGGCATTCGTTAAACGCATGCGAGTCAAATAATTGGTAATACAACGTAAACGCGCAGAACCAGTTAGGTTATCTTCCCACAAATCTGGTTTAGAACCATACATGTCTGCTAAAAAAGCATCCAATACAGATAAATCTTCATTTGCGAGTACAGCCTCAACCTCTTTTGCCAACATTACAGTTTTTTGCGCATCCCAAATACAAGGTACGCCAGCATGAGTAAGGATCGTATGCTCGTTTGGCAATAAACATAATGGCTGTTTACGTAACCAATCGATTAACTCATCACCATCAATAGCATCAATAACGTCTTGGGTACGATCTTTTTCTTTAATCTCTTTTAAACCACGCGCACCCGCAATTAAAGTCAGGTCATGATTTCCAAGTACAGTTGCAGCAGCTCCACGATCAGCAAGCTTTTTAATAAAACGTAATGCCCCTACCGAGTTTTCACCACGTGCGACTAAATCACCAGCAAACCATAAAAAGTCTTGATCTGGATCAAAACTTATTTCTTTAAGCAAGGCTTTTAGAGCTTCAAAACACCCCTGCACATCGCCAATAACATAGTTAAAACGCTTAGTCATTTACGCCACCATTTGATCGGCCAAAGCAACAAATTGGGCAAGTGTTAAGGTCTCTGGACGAGCCATCGGATCAACACCAGCTTTTTCAAAGCCATCTTCTGCAATCATACCTTTAAGACTGTTTCTTAATGTTTTGCGGCGCTGAGTAAATACATGGGCAACCAGCCGAGCTAAAGCTTTTTCATCTTTTGCTGTAATTGGCTTTTGATCATAAGGAACAAGGCGGAAAACAGCACTCGTTACTTTAGGTGGTGGGTTAAATGCACCAGCCGGCACTTCAAATAAAAATGTTGGTTGACAGTAATATTGAATCATTACCGACAAGCGTCCATATTCTTTCGTATTCGGTTCAGCAGTAATACGGTCAACCACCTCTTTTTGCAGCATAAAGTGCATATCTTTAACTTTGCTGCCAAATTCCAAGAGATGAAAGAGTAATGGGGTTGAAATGTTATAAGGTAAGTTACCGACTACACGTAATGGTCGGCCATCTTTTACCAGTTCGCTAAAGTCATATTTTAATGCGTCAGCTTCTATAATCGTCAAACGTTCAGGATGTGGAACACGTTCTGGTAGCCCAGCAGCTAAGTCACGATCTAGCTCCACTACTGTTAATGCATCACATTCCCCAATTAAAGGAGATGTTAAGGCAGCTAAACCAGGTCCAATCTCGACAATATTGTCGCCTGTACGCGGACTTACAGAGCGCACAATTTTGGCAATGACTCGTTGATCATGTAAGAAGTTTTGACCAAAACGTTTACGAGCTTTATGCCCTTCATCTTTCGGGTTTAGGGCATTAATTTGATACATAGAACATTTCCAACATGAAAAATTTAGCTCGCTGCTAAAGATAAAGCTAAATCAACAGCGACATTTAAACTTGAGCTTTTTGCCAAACCAGTCCCAGCCAAAGACAACGCAGTGCCATGGTCAACCGAAGTTCGAATGAAAGGCAAACCCAATGTAATATTGATGGCTTCACCAAACCCTTGTGATTTTAACACAGGTAAACCTTGATCATGGTACATGGCAAGTACAGCATCTGCATTTTTAAGATGTTCTGGAGTAAACAAGGTATCTGCCGGCAAACTTAAACTAATTTTAAGCCCTTGCGCTCGATAGCTTTCGAGTACTGGATTAATGGTTTCAATCTCTTCACGGCCCAAATAACCATCTTCACCTGCATGAGGATTTAAACCACACACGAGTACACGTGGGTCTGTAATCTTAAATTTAGTTTTTAAGTCATGCAGTAAAATATCAATAACCTGATGCAATCGCTCTTTGGTAATTGCATCTGCTACATCTCTTAAAGGTAAATGTGTAGTTGCTAACGCGACACGCAAGGTTTTGGTTGCAAGCATCATAACGACACGCTCTACACCTGCAAACTCTTGATAATATTCAGTGTGACCACTAAACAAAATACCAGCATCATTAATAACCGATTTTTGCACGGGTGCCGTGGCTACTCCCACACTTTTACCAGACATCGCATAATCAGCTGAACGACGCAGTTGCTCTAATACATAAGCTGCATTAGCTGGGTTTAATTGACCATCAATGACAGCTGCTTCTAAAGGCACATGTTCTATATAGAGTTCATTCAGAGATGACGATTCAGGCTGTCCGGTATATTCTATAAATTGAATATCGACCCCAATTTTTTGGGCACGTTGCTCTAATAAGTCTCGGTCACCCAAGATAACAACAGGGCGTTCATCAACCCGCTTAGCCAAGCTCAAACAGATATCTGGACCAATACCAGCCGGCTCACCGGAAGTGACATATAATGGCAGCACAATCACTCCAGACACATAACAAGAATTTGTTTGATTTTAACATATCTGACATTCATCAGTTTATGGATTAAATTATATGGCTTAAACTGGATTTTTCTTGTGAGTTTGGACAAACTCGTTTAGAATGCTCGCTCCTTTTGTTTGGACAGATTCCATAGTCCAAACCAACTATAATAGGTAGTGGTTTAATGAAAACTCTCAGCGCTAAGCCAGCTGAAGTTCAACATGACTGGTATGTTGTTGATGCTTCTGGCAAAACTTTAGGTCGCCTTGCGACTGAAATCGCTCGTCGTTTACGCGGTAAGCACAAAACTTCTTATACTCCTCACGTTGACACTGGCGATTACATCGTTGTGATTAATGCTGAACAAGTTCAAGTGACTGGTAAAAAATCACTTGATAAGAAATATTATCGCCATACTGGTTTCCCTGGTGGTATCCGTGAGACTAACTTCGAGAAGTTAATTGCTCACAAACCTGAAGCTGTTCTTGAAAAAGCGGTTAAAGGCATGTTACCAAAAGGTCCTCTTGGTTATGCAATGATCAAAAAAATGAAAGTGTACGCTGGTACTGAGCATCCGCATGCTGCTCAACAGCCACAAGTTTTGGACATCTAAGGGATACAGCACATGGCTACTAATTATGGTACAGGTCGCCGTAAGACCGCAACTGCACGTGTTTTCTTGTCAGCTGGTACAGGTAAACTCGTTATTAACAACCGTACTTTAGAGCAATATTTCGGTCGTGAAACTGCTCGTATGGTTGTTCGTCAACCTTTAGAACTTTTAGAAGTTACTGAAAAGTTTGACCTTTACATCACTGTTAAAGGTGGTGGTATCGGTGGTCAAGCTGGCGCGATCCGTCACGGTATTACTCGTGCGCTTATCGCTGCTGACGAAACTTTAAAACCTGTTCTACGTCAAGCTGGTTTCGTTACTCGTGATGCTCGTGAAGTTGAACGTAAGAAACTTGGTTTACGTAAAGCTCGTAAGCGTCCTCAATTCTCTAAACGTTAATTCGTTTATCGAGTTGGACAAAAAGCCTTGGATTTTTCCAAGGCTTTTTTATTATGAAAATAGAGCCACCAAATACAAACTTATAAATATAAACAAACTATCTCTTTAGAACCGTGATTTCCTACAGCATTTTTAGTATCCTAATCGATTCACTCAACCACGTCGTCTTGTGATATGTCGGTCGAAAACACCTCTATTCAGGGGATTACCCTGTACAGTCATGCTGATGATTTCCGTTCTCATTGGATTCGTTTCTTATTAGCAGAAAAACAAATCAAATATCAATTAATCATAACTGACCATGAAGACGAAGATTTAGCCAGCTTAAATCCTTACAACCAATTACCGATGCTGGTCGAACAAAATCTTAAATTATTTTCAGCACCTATCATCGCTGAATATTTAGATGATCGTTATCGTCAAAGTAAGCTTTATGCCGATGCACCTATGATGCGTGCAGAACAGCGTCAGTATATCTGGAGACTTGAAAACGACTGGTTTAAGTTAGCAGATCACATGTTAAAACATGCGGACTCTCTAAATGTCGAACAAAAGCAAAAAGCTCAAAAAGAACTACGTGAAACATTAATTTCACTTACTCCCCTATTTCAGCATTTTCCGTATTTCATGTCTGAGAATTTTACAATCTTAGACTGCATGCTTGCGCCTATCTTTTTAAGATTAAATAGCATGGGAATTGATTTACCCAAACAGCACTGTCGACCTATATTTTTGTACTGTAAACGTATCTTTGAACGGCCTTCTTTTGCTAAATCAATGACGCCTCAAGAGAAAAACCGTTACAATGAACTATTAAATATGGAATAGCGTGATATGTCTGAGCAAACTATTGATTTAACCCCTACACGTCCTTATCTTGCTCGTGCAATCTATGAATGGATTTGTGATAACCAACTTACTCCTTATCTATTAGTTGATGCGACACAACCGCATACCGACGTTCCGCAACAATTTGTTAAAGATGGGCAAATTGTTCTAAATATTGTGCCCCATGCAGTTCATCAATTGCTTATTACCAATGAAGCTATTACTTTTTCAGCTCGTTTTGGCGGAGCATCAAAAGACATTTATGTTCCTATTCAAGCGGTTTTAGGGATTTACGCACGAGAAAATGGACAAGGTTTATTCTTTGATCCTGAAGAATATGCCAATGTAACACCTGTAGAAAATACAGTAGAGTCAGAAGTACAAGAAGCAACTGAAACAACATCGACTAAGAAAAAACCATCGTTAAGAATTTTAGATTAAATTTAGAGGAAGAAAGCATGGCATTTGATTTAGTCCAATACTTTGCTGAGCAGATAAAAATTCAAAAGCCTCAGCTTTTAAATCAATATCCAGTTAATGAAAAAAATAAACTGATTGATGAGGTGAATATTCTTACGCTTGGAAAACTGATTAGTTTATGGCGTCAGAATGACAATAAGATTTATCAAGAAATCAAAACCTCAGATCCACTTTATATTCAAGAAGTTGCTCGTCATTTAACGACTTCTAAACATAATCAGTCGACTTTAAAAAATTCAGAACTAGAACAGAGTATTTCTGAAATTTTAACTTTGCAGTTAGCAGAACTTAATCAGCTCGATGAAACAGGTGGTTTTGGGCATAATGGCTTAAAAGAATTAATTTTAGGTCAGATTGAACACTTATCAGGTCAAGCTGAAGATTGGGTTTGGTCAACAAACCACCTAAATGAATTAATTGGTTCTAAACCTGTGGAACAAGAAGAGCTATCATTGGATACAACAATGAAGGAGTTCAACCAAATGGTTCACCAAGCCCAACCTCATCATGATGACGTGCATATTGAAGAACAAGCTGCCGAAATTTCTGTACCTACATGGTCAAAGATTGTTGCCCCTGTAGTTGCTTTAGCAATTTTGGGCTATCTCTACTGTATTTATACACAGCTCGTTTAATTTGATTTTTATATAAAAAAGGGGAATTCATTATTCCCCTTTTTATGATTAAAATTAGAATATTTTATTTTTCAATATTTTATTAACATTCTATTACAATTGTTTTATTCAGATTTTAAAATATATAATGTAAAACTCAGCACAATATTAAAAGTATAATGTAAAAATAATCTTATAATATTTTTTATAATCTGACATTTTCTGTCACTTATTTCCCAAAACAACAATTTCTCTATTTCTTTGATTTATTGACTTCAAATTGAGCAGAAATATAATGAATTTCAACTACTTTTAGGAAAAAGTAGTAAATATAATTTTAGAATCCTGAGAGATAAAAACATGGCTAAACTTTCTTTAGATAGCTTAACTGAAATTGATGGTTTTATTGCATCTGCACTTGTTGATTCAGAAAGTGGTTTATCACTTGCAACTCAAGGTGGTGGGGAAATTGATTTAGAATTGGCAGCTGCCGGCAATACAGAAGTAATCCGTGCAAAACGAAACATCGCCAATGCTTTGAAATTAAATGACAATATTGAAGACATTTTAATTACATTAGGTAAGGCATACCATTTAATTAGACCTCTAGAAAGCAATAATAATTTATTCCTTTACTTAGTCCTTGACCGGAGTAAGTCAAATTTAGCAATGGCTCGCCACGAGTTAAAGTCATTTGAAAAAGAGTTAGACTTTAGCTAATTAATCTGAAATGTGCTTTTTATACCTATTATAAAGAGCACATTAAAACCCCTCTCTTATTCAATAAAATTTAATGTGATACTATGGATAGGCATTGCATAAATATTGCAACCTCTGGTTTAAGCTTAAAAGTTTCGGATGAATTAAAAACTTTAATCAGAAATCTAATATCTAATCAGCACGATATTAATTGGGTTAATATTTCTAATATTCATATTGATCTATTATTAATTAACGAAAACTTTTTTGATTCAGATAATATTCAAAATATTCTTCAAAAGAAAAAATGTCCTTATTTAAAAATTAGTAAAACTCCCTCAAAAAATGGATATCAAGTTGATGAACACACCCTGCATCTGCCGCTAGAAAAAGTAGAGTCTTTACTTAAC
Source organism: Acinetobacter sp. 1542444 (assembly GCF_000581835.1). Lineage (NCBI taxonomy): Bacteria > Pseudomonadati > Pseudomonadota > Gammaproteobacteria > Moraxellales > Moraxellaceae > Acinetobacter > Acinetobacter sp. 1542444. The sequence goes on from NZ_JEYA01000011.1 coordinate 16,227, forward strand.
TGGATAGAAATAAACTTATTATCGTATTTGAACAAAAAAAATACTGCCGTAGTTTCAGATTTATCAAATGAGCTACTGTTGATTGATGATAAGTTTATAAGGAATTTACACAGTCCAGAAAATGCCAGACTACATATTTTTGATGATAAAGGTACTCTAGCCATTATTGATAATAGAACTCAAATTGCTTGGTTAGAGCCATCACGCCAACATACGCAAACCAATCAAAGCTTTGATTTTACTTTTGCTAATACTTCAGACTTCACTAAGGTTTCGCGTAAAAAAGATTATTATTTACAGGACTGGTTATGGAATCTGATTTGGAATTCAAACAATTTTGAAAATCTAGCCTCGAAGGATAGCTATTTTAAAATTGATCATTGGCCACAGCCCTATCAAAAAGAATATAGAAAAGTGAGCCTACAACTCTCTGCATGCTTTATACAGGGAGCAAAAATTACTGATGTGGCTAACCAGCTTAACTTATCAATTGATGATGTCTTACGCTTCATTACAGCTTGCTTAATGGCAAATAATGGAAAATTTGTTTCTGCAAGCAAATGCACTTACACGCCAAATTTGTACTTAGAGAATTCAAATACAGAGAATCATTTTTTTAAAAATTTTATAGGGAAAATTAGACGGCGATTTGGTCTTTAAGGGAAGTTATGATTATACAGCAATATAAAATTGTCTTTGCAGGTAGCATGGGGGCAGGAAAAACAGAAGCGATTAAATCGCTATCTGAAATTCCAATTCTAGAAACAGAAGCATTCAATACAGATGTTCAAAGCCATCAGAAAACCCAGACCACTGTAGGCATTGATTATGGTGAAATTACTTTAGATGATGGAATCAAAATCGGACTCTATGGAACCCCAGGACAAAGCCGTTTTGATTTTATATGGTCGGTCATTTGTGAAGGTGCAATCGGTGTTATTTTATTATTAGATCATAATAGCTCTAATCCAATTGCCGAGTTAGAAAGCTATTTAGAAACCTTTAAAAATTATAACGACAATATTGCGATTGGTATTACTCATGTTGACGAAAATAAAGAGTCATCACTTCAACAATATCGTCATTGGATAAAAGCAAATGCACTACCATACCCTCTTTTTTTTATTGATGCACGTGAGCAAGAACAAATTTTAATGATGGTTGAATCATTAATTGCATCACTTGAAGTCAAGGTAGGCTTAACATCTCAAGGGAATGATCATGCTTAGTATCCCAACTCAAAAGCGAACCGCTCCAACACAGTTACTACAACTTGCAAAAGCCGAAGCTCATAATATTTTGATGAATACGCGTGGTGTAGATTTTGTCATGATTTGCTCTTCTGATGGTTTTGAATTAGCAACAGTGAGCCACAAGAACCACCATAACACTACTAAGTTAGCAGCCGTAAGTAGCTCAATTTTGGCAATGGTCACTGCATTTTTAAAAGAGATTCAACTCACGGGCTGTAACAACATTACTTTAGATGCAGATAATGGCAAGGCCATTTTAACTGCTATTCCTGCTGTTCATCACCCAATGGTCATGGTTACGCTAAGTAATAAAGAAGTCCTTTTAGGTCAACTACTATATAGCCTAAAAAAAGCAAGTCAGACAATTGCAGAGGCCGATGGAGAATAAATCAGGACTCCTCATTTAAAGTAAAATACCGCTCATATAGAGCGGTATTTTTTTACTAGATTTGAATAGTAAATAACATCTGCCGTTTTTTTACTTGCTGACCTTGCTGACCTAAAACATCTTCAACTACACCATCCACATCCGATTTAATCTGCTGTTGGATTTTCATGGCTTCAAGCACTAATAAAGTTTGGCCTTTTATGACTTGATCACCTTTATTGACCAATATATTTACTACCGCACCATCCATTGGCGCACGAATTTTGCCATCACCAGCCACATCAGCTATCTCTGGGGCGGCATAAGTTACGTTGCGAATTGCAACATTGCCATTATCTCGATCTAAATAAAGTTGATCACCATCCAGTACATATTGCACACGGCGACATACACCATCAATTAAATAAATTAATTGCTCTGGCGTTCTCTCAAGCACTTCAATACAAACTGATTGATCACAGAGCTCTACCGTAAACGTGTTATTTACAGATGAAAGCTGTAATTGAATTTGCTGTTCATCATATTTAAGTTTTAATGGTAATGGTACACCTAATCCAGTTTGCCACACCGCAGTACCTGTACTTTGACTAAATAATGCAGCAGCAATGGCTAAGGTTTCTAAAGATAGAACCTGCTTATGTAGACTGCTGTCATTTTGAAAATGCTGTTGAATGAATGCGGTATTGGTATCACCAGCCACAACAACGGGATGGCGTAATAAATTGACCAAAAATTGTTTATTACTGTTTACACCTAACAAAACACAGTCATCAACTGCACGCGCAAGTAAGCGAATCGCATCCTCACGGGTTTTCCCATATGCAATTACCTTCGCCACCATCGGGTCGTAAAATGGGCTAACCTCATCAGTTGCCAACATCCCATGATCAATCCGTACATTTGGCAAAGTTGCGGGCTTCCAGCGTAAAACTTTTCCTGTTTGGGGTAAGAAATCCCGACGAGGGTCTTCTGCATACAAACGTACTTCAATAGCATGTCCGTTTAAAGTCAATTCATGTTGTTGCAGTGGTAAATGCTCACCATTGGCAACACGCAACTGCCATTCAACCAAGTCCAATCCTGTAATAAGCTCAGTCACAGGATGTTCTACCTGTAAGCGGGTATTCATTTCCAAAAAATAAAATGCACCCGACGCATCAAGTAAAAATTCAACCGTTCCCGCACCAACATAAGCACATGCTTTTGCCGCTGCCACAGCTGCCTCACCCATTTGCAGACGTAGTTCAGGTGTCATGACTGGACACGGCGCCTCTTCAACGACCTTTTGGTGACGGCGCTGGATTGAACAATCACGCTCAAACAAATAAACATAATTGCCGTGTGTATCGCCAAAAATCTGAATTTCGACATGGCGCGGAGCAATGACAGCTTTTTCTAAAATAAGCTCGCCTGAACCAAAGGCATTTTCAGCTTCTGAACGCGCAGTTTGTAAAGCTTCCACCAACTCAGAGAGGTGCTGTACCAAACGCATGCCACGACCGCCACCACCCGCAGAGGCTTTTACCATAATTGGAAAGCCAACTTGCTCAGCTTGAGCTGTTAAATATTCAAGGTCTTGACGATCGCCTTCGTAACCCGGCACACAAGGTACACCTGCTTCAATCATGGCAATTTTTGAAAGGCGTTTACTGCCCATTAACTCAATTGCAGAAGCGGTAGGCCCAATAAACGTAATCTGGTTATCGATACACGCCTGAGCAAAATCAGTATTTTCAGACAAAAAACCATAACCCGGATGAACTGCATCAGCACCTGTCTTTTTGCATGCATCTATTATCTTGGTAATTGAAAGATATGACTCAGATACTTTTGAAGCACCAATATAGACAGCTTCATCGGCCTCTTGCACATGGCGAGCATGACGGTCTGCATCGGAATAAACTGCGACAGTTTGATAGCCCATTGCCTTAGCAGTTTGCATGACTCGAACTACAATTTCACCACGATTGGCAATCAGTACTTTTGAAAATTTCATTATTTTTATCCCTATCGCTTATGATTCATCGGCCCAATTCGGCAACCGTTTCTGGATAAAAGCCATCGTACCTTCTTGTCCTTCGGCACCACCAACCGCTTGAGCAAACTGCTGTGCAGCATCATTAAGCAATTCATTTAAAGGTTCATTGAGCGTTCGATGTAACAGTGCTTTAGTCGCACGCGAAGCTTGAGGAGCTGCTCGTTTAATTTGCTGAATTGTTTCTTGTAAAGCTTGCTCAAGTTCAATTTCATTATGTGCAATTTGATGAACCACACCGACATTCAGTGCCGTATGCCCTTCAAAGCGCATACCTAATAAAGCTAATCGACGAGCTTGAGTCAGGCCAATACGTTTCACCACAAAAGGAGCAATTTGCGCAGGAATTACACCTAGACCCGTTTCAGGTAAACCAAACTGGGTATTGTCACGACTAATGGCAACATCGGAAACACATGCAAGACCAAATCCCCCACCTAACACTGCCCCCTCTAAAATGACCACAACAGTCTGTGGTGCAGCTTCAACTTGCTCAAGCATGGCACCAAAACGGCGGTTAAAGTCAGCATAAGGTTGTAGACTGCCGACATGAGTTGCTTCAACTCGTAAGGCAGCCATGTCTTTAATATCCCCACCTGCACAAAAAGCCCCGCCTTCACCACGGATAATCACCGCACGAATCGAAAGGTCATCGCGAATAGCAGCAAAAACTTGTTGAATGGCATTCACCATATTCAAGTTCATGGCATTACGGCTCTCTGGTCGATTTAACCAAAGGTATAAAATACTGCTGTCTTGTTCTAATTGAATGCTGTCATCAAGATCTAAAGCTTGTAAAGATATCGAAAGTGTCATGGTGTATTCCTTATTTTTATTTCTGCTTTTTAGGCAGAATGTCCATCAACTTACAGATAATCCCTAACATAATCTCATCTGCCCCACCGCCAATAGAGCCTAATCGACCATCACGATACAGCTGTGAGGCAGGGTTATCCCACATAAAGCCGTTACCACCCCAGTATTGCAGACAACTATCAGCAACTTCACGAGTTAAACGTCCAGCTTTGAGTTTTGCCATAGACGCCAACATCGTGACATCTTCGCCCGCAATATGCTGTTCGCATGCTTGATAAGTTAATGCTTTGAGTGCTTCCACTTCGGTCATAAGTTCAGCAAAGCGGAAATGGATATATTGGTTATTAATGAGGGGTTGACCAAAAGTGGTACGCTCTTTGGTGTAATTAATCGTTTGCTGAATACAATGCTGCAAGCCGCCAATCGCATTAGCACATGCCCATAAGCGCTCTTCCTGAAATTGCATCATTTGCATCATAAAGCCCATACCTTCAACACCCACCAAGTTACGCTGTGGTACACGTACGTTGTCCAAATAAACTTGTGCTGTAGTCGTTGAACGCATCCCTAATTTATTTAATGGTTCTGAAAAACTAATCCCTTTAGTTTTTGCCGGCACAATAATCATCGACTTATTAACGTGAGGTTTATCATCAGACGTGTTGGCTAAAAGGCAGAAGAAGTCGGCCTGCAAGGAGTTGGTAATCCACATTTTGCTGCCGTTAATGACATAGTCATCGCCATCTTTTTTTGCAGTTGTTTTAATAGCAGCAACATCCGAACCAGCATGTACTTCTGATACTGCAATCGATGCAACATATTCCCCTGCAATCGCTGGTGTTAAAAACTCATTACGTAATTCTTTACTACCAAAACGTGCCAAAGCAGGTGTTGCCATATCGGTTTGTACACCAATAGCTAAAGGCACCCCGCCACAAGCTGCATAGCCAATTTCTTCTGCAACCACGAGGTTATATGAATAATCTAACGCTAAACCGCCATTTTCTTCTGGCTTGCAGATTCCTAATAAACCAAGATCCCCCATCTTCTTAAATACTTCATGGATTGGGAAACATCCCGCGGCCTCCCATTCTGGAATATGTGGATTCAGCTCATTTTGAACAAATTGACGAGTTGTACGGCGCAATGCTTCATGTTCATTAGTAAATTTCATTGTGTTATTCCTATTAATTTTTTTAATTGCGGTAAAGGTTGATTAAAAACGGGACACACCAAAACGAGTTGGATTTAGCTCTCGTTGCTGTGCTTCATAAATGGTCTGTAAAAGGAAAATTAATAATTTTCGGGTATCTCGCGGATCGATAATGCCATCATCATGTAACATGGCCGTATTAAAAAGTGCGGTAGATTGCTGTTCCAATTTCATCGCTGTACTTTGCTCAAGAAAATCGAGCATTTGCGGATTCGGCTCCTGCCCTGAAGCTTTTTGTTTCCCTTCAGCAACAATACGCAGTACCTTTCCAGCTTGTGCAGCACCCATTACGGCAACATGCGAATTTGGCCAAGCAAAAATAAAATCTGGCGATAAACTCCGACCACACATTGCGTAGTTACCAGCGCCATATGCCCCTGCCACAACGATTGAAATTTTAGGTACGGTACAATTGGCAACCGCTTGAATCAGTTTTGAGCCATGTTTAATAATGCCATTTTGCTCGGCATCGGTTCCCACCATAAAACCAGTGGTGTTATGTAAGAATAATAACGGGCGGTTAGTCTGTTCACATAAGTGAATAAACTGAGCTGCCTTCGCCGCCCCTTGAGGTGTAATCGGACCATTATTAGTAATAATACCGATGTGTAATCCGCCAATCTTCGCCCAGCCACACACCGTTAAATCATCATATTCCTGTTTAAATTCTAGAAAATCTGAATCGTCAATAATGCGGGCAACCACTTCTTTCATATCAAATGGTTGTTTAGGATCACTTGGAATCACACCCAATAATTCCTCGGTATCGTAACGAGGTTCTTTATAAGTTACATCAACTGGTTTGATTTGCTCTTTCCAGTTCAGATGTTCAAAAATTTCACGTGCAAGTCGAATACCATCAGCATCATTTTCAGCCAAATATTCTGCTGTTCCAGCGACCTGCGCATGCATTTCTGCCCCGCCCAACTCTTCAGCTGTTGCCACTTCGCCAGTGGCAGCCAAGAGTAAAGGGGGACCTGCAAGAAGCATCTCTGTTTGCTTACGTACAGCAATTACATAATCTGAAAGACCGGGCTGATAAGCACCACCTGCCGTTGCATTACCATGCACCACTGCAAGCTGTGGAATCCCCGCCGCAGAAAGACGTGCCTGATTGGCAAATGTCATACCGCCATAAGTAAATACTTCCGCAGCATAATTAAGGTTTGCACCACCACTTTCGGTCAGCGTAATCAGTGGGAGTTTTTGTTCTAAGGCAATTTTTTGCAAACGCAAAGTTTTCTGTACACCCATGGGTGACATGGTCCCACCTTTAATCGCGCTATTACTTGCAGAGACCAGACAGCGCACACCACTCACAAAACCAATGCCGGCAATTACACCACCACCAGCTTCGGAGCCATCTTTATCATCATGCATGTTGTAGCCAACCAAACCACACAGCTCAACAAAAGGTGAATCAGCATCGAGTAACAACCGTACACGCTCATGCGGCAGAATCTTGCCCTTTTTATCGAACTTCGCTTTGGCAGCATATGATTTATCAATGCTTTTTTGCTGAATTGCACGGACTTCACTCAGTTGAGTAAGCAATGTCTCTTTATTCTTTTGATACTGTTCACTACCAACAGCAATTTCGGATTGGAGAATAGTCACTGTTACTCCTCCTCAGCCTCAGTCTTTTTCTGAAAAATTTCAGGAATAAACGCGCGATGGAAACCATTATAAGACTGACTATTTGTCGCATCAGCTAGTGGATACATTCGTGTTCCTTGCGATGCAGCGCCATCAATACGCAAAGTTACACCTGAAACAAAAGCCGCAGCATCAGACAGTAAATAACAAATCGCCGATGACACTTCTGACTCAGTTCCCATACGTTTTAACGGTACATTGCCAGCAAGACTTGGAATAATTACTTTGGCAAAATCACCGCTATAATTATCCATACCGGATGACACAATCCATCCTGGTGCAACTGCATTTACACGAACTCCAGATTTGCCCCACTCAACCGATGCTGTTTTAGTTAAGTTATCAACCCCCGAACGCGCAGCTCCAGAATGCCCCATTCCTGGCATGCCGCCCCACATATCAGCAGTCATATTGACAATACTGCCACCATGTTTTGCCATCCATTGGTTATAAGCTTCACGCATCAAATAGAAAGTCGCATGCAAGTTATTACGCACAACTGCGTCAAAACCATTCGCCGAAATATTCTCTAAAGCTGAGGGGAACTGGCCGCCCGCATTGTTCACCAAGCCATCTAGTTTTCCGAATTTCTCAATCACTTCGGCAATCATATTTTTCACTTGTTCTTCTTCACGGTTATCACAAACAATGAAATGAACTAAGCCCCCATCTTCTATAATTTCTTGGCTTACTTTCTCTAATTTTTCAATTTTTCGTCCTGTAATCACTACTTGAGCGCCGAGGGCTGCAAGCTCATGTGCCGTACAGCGTCCAATTCCTGAGCCACCACCTGTCACAATAATGACTTTATTGGCGAAAGCATCTGGTCTAAATATTGATTGATAACTCATCTTTGTTTCATCCATTCATTTTATTTTTCTAAAAGATGTGCCGGAACTTTAACAGGCATATCCAATAATTGCTGTGCAAATGCTTTGCCTTGTGGATCGATACGTAAGCTTGCAACACCACCGCCACCCAAGGCATTTTCCAATATAAAATTCAGTGCATTCAAACCCGGTAACTCATAACGGATTACTCGCCCTTTCTCAGCATCCAAGACATGTTGCATATAGCTTGCAACAGCCTCTTCCGTCAGTGCTGCACGGATCCATGGCAAATAGTCTGCTTTACGCGCAATCACACCGATGTTGCTATGATTGCCTTTATCACCACTGCGGGCATGCGCAATTTCAATCAAAGGAACTTCAATTTCATCTCCTTGATAAATTGCATTTTCACCTGCCTTTAAAGTAGGCAATTGCTCTGTAGAAACTCCTTGTGGAATCTCAACTGGGTAGCGTTTTCCTTCAAAATCGATTTCGACACTTACTTGATTTTTATCTATTAAAAATGAAAATAGTTTAATCACTGGCGATGCTTTTGGACGCCCTCCCACAATCCCTGCCAAAGCTGGAGCCATACCTGTTGAAACCTGCGCAATTTCAGATGCAAAGAACATACATGCTTCTTTGAACATGTGTTTTACAGCTATTTTGACCACAACTTCACGACTATTTAATGTTTGGGCATGTTCGCCATAGGTACTTTCAATACCTAAAATTTCAACAGACTTTTCACTAAAAGGTGGTACCGAACGCGTTGCTAAAACACGTTCGCACTTAGTCAAAATCGCATCAGCAATGACTTGTGCTTTTTGTGGTGCCTCACGCCCTGCAATTAAAAAACTCACTAAAACCCGATATCCATCTGGATAGGTCGCACTGACTTTATATTGCGCAGTCGGTGCTTGGCCTTTCGCTCCCGTCACACGAACTCGGTGCTCGCCGACTTGCTCTAAATGCACGTGGCTGAAATCAGCAATTACATCGGGTAATAAATATGCTTGTGGGCTACTAATTTCATAAACAATTTGCTCAGCAACCGTAGCGGTAGAAACTAGACCACCTGTACCTTGAGGCTTAGTTACAACAAATGAGCCATCTTCACTCACTTCAACCACTGGAAAACCCATATTGTCGAAGCCCTGTACCAATTGCCAATCGGTAAAATTACCACCCGTACATTGGGCTCCACATTCAATCACATGACCTGCCAACGAACCTTGCGCCAATTTGTCATAATCTTCGAGCGACCACTGATATTCATGAAGTAAAGGAGCAAGTACCACAGCAGAGTCAACAACACGACCAATAATCACAATATCGGCGCCTAAATCTAAGGCATCACGAATAGCCACCGCCCCTAAATAAGCATTACTACTCGCCACCTGTTCTGGCAAAGCTTCCCCGCTAAACATTTCCTGAATATTCTGTGATTTTAGCTGTTCATGTTTTGGCAAAAGATCATCACCTAACACTACGGCAACTTTCAGGTCTAGACCATATTCTTTAATTATTTTTTGCAAGGCATCTCGACACGCCAGTGGATTAACACCACCAGCATTACTAATCACCTTAATCTTTTTCTCTGCAATTTTTTTAAGTAGAGGCGCCATGACACGACTGACAAAATCTAAAGCATAGCCATGTTTCGGCTCTACCATTTTCGCTTTGGCCATAATCGACATGGTGATTTCTGACAAGTAATCAAAAACCAAATAATTAATATCGGTTAGATGTACCAATTGAAAAGCAGCAGTATTGGTATCTCCCCAAAAACCTGAGGCACACCCTATTTTTACGACACGCTCATCATCCTGTTGATTACTTGCCATCTTGTTTCTCATTATTTTGTTTAAAAATTACACTCAACATTACCAAGCAAGCGCTTGGTTTGTAAAGAGCAAAATGTTATTGTGAAATTGACTAAAACTGCCAAACTCGACAACTAGCCTAAAACATGGTGAGATTTAGCAAAATTTTTTCCGTAAATATTTTTATATAAAGGATCCAGCTTTCGTATGATTGCTACTTCAATTGAACAGATTCCAAATATTTCTTGCTTTGACGATAGCCCGCGTGGTCGTTTATTACAGGGAGCAGCCTATCTATTTCACAAACAAGGTTATGATAAAACCACTGTCCGCGAACTTGCTCAATTTATTGGAATTCAATCAGGTAGCTTATTTCATCACTTCAAGAGTAAAGATGACATCCTCGCTCACGTGATGGAGCAAACTATCATTTACAATCTTGCTCGTTTAGAAGAGGCAGCAGCTCAATCTACCGATCCAGAACAACAATTACGCGCCCTTATTAAAGCTGAACTCATTTCAATTACCGGAGATACTGGTGCAGCCATGGCTGTTTTAGTTTATGAGTGGTTTGCGCTGTCAAAAGAAAAACAAGATTATCTTTTAGAAATGCGTAATGAATATGAACAAATCTGGTTAGATGTGATTGAAAAGTTACGCATTCAAGGCAAGATAAAACATGATGCCTTTATTTGGCGAAGATTAGTTGGTGGTGCAATTTCGTGGACCGTAACTTGGTATAAAGCTGAGGGTAAAGTCAAAATTGATGAGTTAACAGAAATGGTGTGGGAAATGGCTTTGAAATAAAAAGGTGGCTCAATGACCACCCTGCAAGAATTAATAACCGAGCTGCTTACTAATCAAATCTTTCATAATTTCTTCAGCACCACCGCCAATCATATTAACCTTTACTTCACGGTAAATACGTTCAGACTTAGTACCTCGCATAAAACCCATACCTCCCAACGTTTGTACAGCCGCATCAGCACAAAATTGCATAGTGCGAGTCGCAACATTTTTAAGTATTGAAATTTGTGCCACCAACTCAGGCCCTTGTAACTTCTGCTGAGTCATTTTCCATGCAGTTTCTTCAAGTAATGCCCGTGTTGAGGTCAATTGTGTTGCCATATCTACCAATTTATGGCGTACTACTTGATGATCTATTAATCTTTTACCAAAAGTTTTACGTTGTTGTGCCCATTCTAAAGCTTCTTCATAACAGACTAACGCGTACCCATAAGCCACTACTCCCAAGAAAAATCGCTCCATATTAAAGTTATTCATAATAACTTTAAAACCAGCATTTTCTTTACCAAGAAGATTTGATACTGGTACTCGCACTTGATCAAAATGCAAATGCGCCGTATCTGAAGCCCACCATCCCATTTTCTTTAAAGGTGTTTTAGTAATTCCCTCACTGTGCGCATCAACGAGCAACATTGAAATGCCTTCAGCACCTGTTTTGGTTGGATCTGTACGCACTGCAACCGTATAGTAATCTGCACGAATCCCCGATGTGATAAATGTTTTCTCACCCGAGACAACATAATAGTCACCATCACGAACAGCTTTAGTCTGTAATGCAGCAACATCTGAACCACCACCCGGTTCTGTAATCGCCAATGCTGAAATCTTTTCTCCAGAAATAATCCCTGGTAAAACTCTTGACTTTAGTTCTTCACTTCCAAAATGCTGAATCGGTGGTGCTCCAATTGTATGTACCATGAGTGAAATATGTACCCCCCCCGAACCAGCTTTTGCCATTTCTACCCCAGCCAGTAATGAATAAAATGGATCTGCGTCAGGAATACCGCCATATTCCTCAGAAAAACCTAAACCTAATAGACCAATTTCAGCAGCCTTCTTATATAGCTCTCTTGGGAATGTCTCAGCCTCATCCCATTCATTAACGAAAGGAGCTATTTCTTTTTGTACAAATCGACGAACATTATCAGCAAAAGCAATATGTTGTTCATTATAGTAAATTGGGTTTGGTTGCATTTCTACAGATGTCCTGATGTTTTTATTTAATTCCAGAACATATCTTGTCATGTTTGCCATCAATCAAAAGTTGCAAGAATCTCCATTTTCTTGGCATAAAACATCAAAGCCTCTTCTTTTTATTCAAATACAATGCAATGCCTATACTCTTAAGCAACAACGGAAACCACGGGCAGCATAATAAGACTGCGCTCCATTATGATAAATAAAGACACGACCATATCGACGATCAGCAAAAAGTGCTCCATCTAGTTTACGAATCTCATTTGGGGTTTTGAGCCAACTTGATGTTTTAAGATCAAACTCTTCAATTTCTTGTAGTTGGTAATATTGCTCTTCTGTTAAAAGTTCAACTCCCATTTCCTTAGCTACATTTATTGCGCTATTTTTAGGAGGATGATCTTTTCTAGATTCGAGAGCCTCACGATCATAGCAAAGGCTTCTACGACCTTTAGGTGTCTCAAGAGAGCAATCTACAAATAAATATTCGTCTTTCTGCTGATCATAAGCAATAACATCAGGCTCCCCTCCTGTATTTTCCATTTCCAGCAATGACCAAAGTTTATCAGGAACCTTAATTAGTTTATTTTGCACATCCGACCACTCTATTTCTGTATGACGATATGTATTCTTTTCAAATCTATTCTTTAATAATTCAAGGAGTAACTCTATTTGCTTTTGAGTTAGCTGTTTTTTATCTACCATTAAATAAGTCCTTATATTTATTAAATTGAATGGCCATCAAAATAATTTATTTTATTTAATATCAATGGCTTCTCCGCCTAGTACATTAATTACAGAGATAGAACTAAATCCAATACCTCTACATTAGGTTCCATAATTAAGATAATCAATAATCGTTTACTATATATTTAATTCCAAAAGTGTCTACAACGCTTACATCTATTACCATTTCTAAAAGAAAATAAAGGTAGGCCCAAAAACATAAACGCTAAAAAGGCAGATTTTTTTCCTTTATTATTAACTTCTATATCCAAACTTCCACACTCAGGGCAACATTCTTTACTCTCCCCAAACTTTTGTTCAAGCTCATCACTAAAGTCTTTTTCAAGAAATGACTTCGCTTCATCAACATAGTTTTCTGGAACTAATAAACGAACCCCACCTAAAGCATTAGAATAAAACCAATCCATATTAATTGTATGCTCATTTTCAATATAAACAGGAATTCCAAATGCTTCTAGTTGAGTCTTGGCAATTTGTGCCTCATAAGGAAACGAGAAAGTTTTAATTACGATCCATTGCATATTAAATTTCTAATTAGGTAAATAATTTTAGAGTAGCTTTATTTCTTTATAATTTGAATAAATTTTAATATCTAAAGGATTGAGAATACAAATTGCACATAAAAAAACACCCCCATTCATTAGAATGGGGGTGTTTAGAATAATGAGCTGGCGATGACTTACTCTCACATGGGTAACCCCACACTACCATCAGCGCTAAGAGGTTTCACTTCTGAGTTCGGGAAGGGATCAGGTGGTTCACTCTTGCTATGGTCGCCAGCACAACTGGTATGGATACTTGCTTCGTTTTATTCACTGTGTGATACGTTGCGTTTTCCAAATCTTTACAGATGGGCTGATTGGTCTGATTTTTCGTTGTTCATTTTAGCTAAGTGTTTAACTAAATCAAGTTGCTTTGCATGTTTATGAATCGATTGATGCTTCATATACAACTGCTTGGGTGTTGTATAGTC
>NZ_JEYA01000012.1:0-2047 GCF_000581835.1 Acinetobacter sp. 1542444
CCTGCCATTATTAATCAGAAAATTTATACTTTCGCCAACCAGCCGCATGAGATTTTAGGATATTTACAACATCCGTCGGTTATAAAGGCAATTATTGAACCTTTTCAGAAAAATGAGGGCTAAATGTATATATTTTCTACAATTTGAGTTATTTTTAATCGCTTGACTGTTTTTTTTAATATTTCTTCAGAAAACTATTTGACACTTTTATTAAATCGACCTAATATACGCCCACCTCTGAAACGTCCCTATCGTCTAGAGGCCTAGGACATCGCCCTTTCACGGCGGTAACCGGGGTTCGAATCCCCGTAGGGACGCCAATATTTTTCAGATGTATGCCTCATATAAGTCCCTATCGTCTAGAGGCCTAGGACATCGCCCTTTCACGGCGGTAACCGGGGTTCGAATCCCCGTAGGGACGCCAAATTCTAAAAAGCCACTGCATAAAGTCAGTGGCTTTTTTCTTGCCTAAAAAAATAAAAAGCCAATCAATGATTAGCTTTTCATATGTTCTATCAACCCGCAATTCCCACTTGTACTTCAAGGCGACCTGACTGCACTCGTAGTCCTCTAATTTCAAACTGATCTACGAGCTGCTGCACAAGCTCGCGACTTTCTCTCAAAATATTCAAGCCTGGTAAAATACTAAAATCAGTCAAACTTAAAAGCTTTTCAACCATCCATGAACGGTTGTTAATAAAGTCAATAAATCCTGCTTGCTCTAGGTCAATAAACCACATGCGATGCCCATCGCGTTGGATTCCGGGAATATCGCCAATCAAGTGATTAATGAGTGATGGAATAGGCAACATATTTACGACTTCGAAACCAACTCGACCAATATGGCGCACAGCCCAATTTGACAAGGTGCCGCCATGTCGAATCTGAACATCAAGACTTTCATCCATTTGTCGTAAGCGTAAGAATTTTTCCTGCCCAATACGACATTCCAATACTTTAAAATCTAAACTCAAACGATACATGAAGCGATGATAATGCCCATCGATCTCGACTTGGAAACTGTCATTGCCGCACTTGATTTTAATATCATCAATTTCTGAGCGATCAATGCGCTTACGAATTTGATTATTTAATAACATTTCGGGTAAGTACAACGTTAAGGTACTTTTGCCCAAAAAAGTTCGCGCCATAATCAACGCGACTTGGCGTGCTGTTTCACTGGTTTCAGACACCATATCTCTTACCGTGCCTGCTGCCAGATTTGTCATTCCGACAACTCCACGTCGTGTATGAGTAGTTACTTGATCGAGCGCGTCCAAAGCAGCATCAGCAACCTCTGCAATATTACGTGTCGTGTCGCTAGCAAACCCAACTGCATCTTGGGCATGTTGCAATGTCTTATGCAGTAATCGACGAGATAATGACGGTTTAGCGGTATCTGGGGTAGCTAAAACCGATGCTGTCGTTGTAGGCTGCGACTTATTGTCATCTTGTTGACCCAAGTCCCTCTCTCCTTTTTATATTTATCCCACATCCTATTCGAGTATTTAAGCTCATTTATTGTGCTAATCACACTTCATTTTTCTGTAGATTAGCATGCTCTACAATATTATTTTAATTTTTATGTGTACGGATAAATCATCTGTTTTTTATATTTCTTTGTTTATTCATAAGTAATTTTTCTGCTAACTCAACGCATTTCATCGATATCTTACAAATTTTTTTCTTTCTGCACATTTCCGTTAGAATAGATTCAAACTAAATGTGGAGTTCTCATGCAATATCGTTGCCCTAAATGTCAAAGTGTTAAAATTATGCCTGTGAGCCAAGGCGTGAACAGCGCAAAACCTGTCGTTCCTAAAAGTCTGGTTATCTTGATTCCTGCAATTTTTGTGCTTTTACTGTTAGTAGTCATTAGCATCTTTATGTGGATTTTTGGCAATGGTGCAGGTAGTTCTCTTCAAATTGCAACAGTAGTTGCATTTGTGGTTACTGTAGGGGCAGGTTTTATGTTCTGGCGTGATTTGCCTGATTTTAAACTGTCTATGCAAGCATTTATGCAGTCACAAAAACACTGGAAATGCCG
>NZ_JEYA01000013.1:0-2047 GCF_000581835.1 Acinetobacter sp. 1542444
TGACTACTTTGACCGTGCATGTGCTAAAGGTGGACATACTCCTCACTTACTTCGTGAAGCATTGTCTTGGCATGCAAACTTCGAAGAAACAGGTCAAATGCTTCAAGCAGCACCAGTTGCAAAATCAGCTTAAATCACTGGTTTAATTCAAGCACTCCTTCGGGGGTGCTTTTTTATTTGTTTAAATTATTAATAAAAAACTGCTCAAGCCCGAATTTTTATTTTATCTTTTCAGCACATCAAAACAAAAAGTAGAAATCCATATGTTTATTATTCGTCAATTTACAAATGCAGATCTGGATGATGTCGTTATTTTATGGGAAAGCTGTGGTCTGACGCGTCCTTGGAATAATCCTGAAACCGATATTTTCAGGAAAGTCTCACAACAGGATGATTTATTTTTGGTTGCTATTAAAGATGAGCAACTGATTGGTACGCTTATGGGCGGCTACGACGGCCATAGAGGCTGGATTAACTATTTGGCTGTTCACCCCCACCAACAACGCTTAGGAATCGCTACAGCGCTCGTTCAGCAGCTTGAGAAGCGTCTCATCGCTCGTGGCTGCCCAAAACTGCAATTATTAGTTCGTAAAGACAATTTGAATGTATTGAATTTTTACGAACAGCTTGGCTATGACGAGGTAGAAGCAGTGTGTTTAGGAAAACGACTTATTCGTGATAGTTCTCACGATTAGAGACAAGTTTTCAGTTGAGCCATTTTTAGAAAGTTAAGGCAATATTGGGGATAACCCTCTTTGCTTGTGGATAAAATGAGATTTATACACAGGTAAGGTCTTAATATTTTTATTAAATAAACAGGCATGAAAAAAGCCCCATACATTATGTATGGGGCTTTTTCGAATATGGTGGCGAGACCCAGGATCGAACTGGGGACACACGGATTTTCAATCCGTTGCTCTACCTACTGAGCTATCACGCCGATGGCCTGTATTAAGCCGTATCTCAGAACAATAGTCAACTATTATCCTGAGTTTCTGATTTAAATGAGTATTTTTTATACTTAAAAAAAATCCCTGATGGGATCAGGGATTGAAAACACAAATAATGGTGGCGAGACCCAGGATCGAACTGGGGACACACGGATTTTCAATCCGTTGCTCTACCTACTGAGCTATCACGCCGAAGTGGGCGTATTAAACAATGTTTATAAGAAGACGTCAAGCAACTTCCGTGTTTTTTGTAACAAGTGATTATTTTTAAATCACAACCACAAAATAATAGAAGCTTTTAGTGATGTAGTTTACCAATGTGAGCCAAACAGCGATGAATCGCGCCACAGCCTGGTTCAAAAGTTTTAACGCCTTTTGACTCTTCTATACGGCAAGCTTCTTCAACTAAGCGCTCAGCTACCCCACGACCACGGTTAGCAGGGTGCACAACAATATATTCAAGAACCTTGCTTTCGCCTTGTCCTGAAGACCAAATTGCACCTATAATTTTGGTGTTAAATTCGGCAGTGTATAGCGTGGTATACTGTTGTAAATCTTGTTCAAGTTGTTCAATCGCATCGTGCCCGTCACCAAACTCCGGACTTGTATCATACAGTCGCTCAAGCTGATCGCGGATCTCTGAATTATCTAGAGAACTATAAGCATGTACGGTAATAGGCATTGATTAACCCTCCTGAGCAAACTATGATGCTGTCACGAATTCGTCACAGCGAAATTGTCGTTAACATCCAATCATTTTTGACGTTTTTTGAGGAACGTGTCCATGACGCAACGTATCAGTGAAGTGGTTAGAAATACCAATGAAACCAAAATTCGAGTTCGTTTAAATCTCGACGGTACTGGTCAAGGCACACTAAACACTGGAGTTCCATTTTTAGACCATATGATTGATCAAATCAAGCGACATGGCTTATTTGATATCGATATTCATTGTGACGGAGACCTCGAGATTGATGATCACCACACCGTAGAAGACTGTGGTATCACGCTTGGACAAGCTTTTGCACAAGCTTTAGGCGATAAAAAAGGTTTAAAACGCTATGGTCATTTTTATGCACCATTAGACGAAGCTTTAT
>NZ_JEYA01000014.1:0-2047 GCF_000581835.1 Acinetobacter sp. 1542444
CTGCTTCTCCACAAGATGCACAGGCAATGCATGCTAAGATTCGTGAAGGTTTAAGTCAGATTACCTCAGCGGGTTCAGACATTGCGATTTTATATGGCGGTAGTGTAAAAGCTGAAAATGCAGTTGAATTGGCGGCATGTCCAGATATTAATGGTGCGTTGGTAGGCGGTGCTTCATTAAATGCAGCATCTTTTTATCAAATCGTACAAGCCTTTGCACAAAGTAAATAACGAGGATAGGGTATGCACTCTTTTGTACTGATCGTACATATTATTTTAGCGGTACTGATGATTGCCTTAATTCTAGTGCAACACGGTAAAGGTGCTGATGCCGGTGCTTCTTTCGGCGGTGGCGGAGCAGCAACTGTATTCGGTGCATCAGGTTCAGGTAACTTCCTTACTCGACTTACTGCTATCTTAACAGCGTTGTTTTTTGTGACGAGTTTAACTCTCGCTGTTTTTGCGAAAAAACAGACTACTGATGCATATAGTTTGAAAACTGTACAAACTACAGCGCCAGTTCAAACGACATCGCCTGAAACTTCACCAAATGCACCAAAATCGAGTCAATAATTCGAAATAGGGCTTTCCTTTTGCAGTGGGAAGGACTAGAATGCGTCCCACAAGCTGCGGTGGTGGTGGAATTGGTAGACACGCTACCTTGAGGTGGTAGTGCCTTCGGGCGTGGGGGTTCAAGTCCCCCCTTCCGCACCAACTTTGAACCAGAAAGTTGAGTGCAAGCAGTTTTTTGATGCGGGATGGAGCAGTCTGGTAGCTCGTCGGGCTCATAACCCGAAGGTCGTTGGTTCAAATCCAGCTCCCGCTACCAATTTGATTAAGGTGCAACTTAATCAAGCGAATATTAGATAAGTTTACATTGACTTTTTTCGATATTTGTATATAATTTTTGCACGTTGATGCGGGATGGAGCAGTCTGGTAGCTCGTCGGGCTCATAACCCGAAGGTCGTTGGTTCAAATCCAGCTCCCGCTACCAAGTTTCTTAAAAGAGGCTCACAGACAGGTGGGCCTTTTTGCACAGTGGACTATTGTTTTCTGTGCTAAATAGGGGCGATTAACGCCCTTTTTTATTGGTTATCGTATCGCTATCGTGTAGTGTCGACATCAATTGGTCAAATAGTCATGCTTCACTATAGTAGGTCTGTGTCGGTTAAAACAACCGATTGAATCGCACGAGAATGACGAGAGTAAATGAAATTATCAAATAAATCCCAAGCATTGCATGACTTAATTGTTCCTGCAGTGGAAGCATGTGGTGTCGACCTTTGGGGGATCGAGTTTCTCCCACAAGGTAAACGTTCATTATTGCGTATTTATATCGATAAAGCGGTAAGTGAAGATGCTGAGCCTGTAATTAATGAAGATGGTGAAGTAGAACTAGGCCGTGGTATTGGTGTACAAGATTGTGTGCGTGTAACACAACAAGTTGGCGCAATGTTGGATGTTCATGATCCAATCTCAGGTGAGTATTCATTAGAAGTTTCTTCACCAGGTTGGGACCGTCCATTTTTTCAACTAGAACAGTTACAAGGCTACATCGGACAACAAATTGCTTTGCGTTTAATTGCAGCAGTAGAAAACCGTCGTAAATTTCAAGCAAAACTTATCGCAGTAGACCTTGAAAATGAAGAAATTCAGGTTGAAGTTGATGGGAAGCATGTGCTTGTGATCGACAGCAACAATATCGATAAAGCAAACTTGATCTATCAAGATTAAATTTATTTAAATTTTATAAGAAATCGGTAGGTGACTTATGGGCCGCGAAATTCTTACCGTTGTTGAAACGGTTAGTAATGAAAAAGGTGTTAGTCGTGAAGCGATCTTCGAAGCTTTGGAACAAGCTCTAGTTGCTGCAACGAAGAAAAGATTTTACGAAGGTACGCATGCTGAAGAAGCTCAGCTTCGTGTAGAAATTGATCGTAAAACTGGTGATTACCGTACGTTCCGTCAATGGACTGTTGTGGCAGATGAAGATCATGAAATGCCGGCTTGCCAAGATGCAATTTCTGACGTTGATCCGGCTAAATGG
>NZ_JEYA01000015.1:0-2047 GCF_000581835.1 Acinetobacter sp. 1542444
CTTTTTTTGTTATATTGTTACGCATTCTGAAGTTGATACTATTTGAGTTTGAAAAACTTATGAGCCAACAACCTGTTGAAAAAAAATCTGTTCCTTGGTTATTAATGGGGTTAGGTTTACTTATTCCTTTACTAATTATTGGAATACTTTTCTTGGCTGCAAAAAGTGATGCTAAGAATAAAAAACAATATGAACAGCAGCGTTTAGAGATGGCAAAAAGAATAGCTGAGAAAGAAGCTGCAAATTCTGAATCGAAATAGCTTGTTAATGAATATCCTTTTGTAATTGGCGTACAGTAGGAATATTTGTGTAACGCTTTACAAGGTAGCCTGCTTCAGTGAGCATTTGATCACGAATACGGTCTTCTTCTACTTTTTCAAGATGGGTAGGGTCATCTAGCTCAATGATGGCCATGACTTCCATCTTGTCGTTGAGCACGACAAAGTCAGTAACTTTACGATTGAACTGACTACGAATTTTATAGTCATTACTGGTAATTAAAGCGCTAAAAGCCACTTGTGTTAACACATGATAATTTGGAAAACTTTGTTTTAAACGTATAAACATTTGAGTTTCAAAGTTTGTAATGACAGGGCGAGCAAAGAATTTTTGTTTTGGAAATAAATAAGGGCGTAAACAAACAAGAAGAAAAATACAGGTGCTTACGCAACCTAAAACAATAAAAAATAAGTGACTCGATTCGAACATGTGAAGGCATCATACAAATAAAAACCCACTCATGATGAGTGGGTTTTTAAGAATCTTGGCTCTCCCACCTGGGCTCGAACCAGGGACCTGCGGATTAACAGTCCGTCGCTCTACCGACTGAGCTATGGGAGATTAGTAGATGGCTCTCCAACCTGGGCTCGAACCAGGGACCTGCGGATTAACAGTCCGTCGCTCTACCGACTGAGCTATTGGAGAATCTGATGCGCATTTTATGGATGAAATCTAAAAGCGTCAATAAGAATATTAAAGAAAATGAATCGTTTGCTTGATTAATATGCTTTTGCTGTATTAAAAATAAAAAAACCACCCAAAATAGGGTGGTTTTTCATAAAGAAATAAAATTATTTCTCTACACCAGCTGGTTGACCTGCAAGTTTTGCATTTGCATAGTCCCAGTTCACAAGGCTTTCTAAGAAAGTTGCGATGTATTTAGGACGTAAGTTACGGAAATCGATGTAGTAAGCATGTTCCCATACGTCAATTGTTAATACAGCAATTTGACCATGTGCAAGTGGAGTGTCTGCATTAGAAGTTTTAGTAATAGATAATTTACCGTTTACTTCATCAGCAACTAACCAAGCCCAACCTGAACCGAATTGAGTTGTTGCAGCAGCAGTAAATTCTTCTGCAAACTTTTCGTAACTACCAAAAGCTTCGTCAATTTTAGCAGCGATTGCGCCAGTAGGCTTACCACCACCATTTGGCTTCATGCTGTTCCAGTAGAAAGTATGATTCCAAACTTGAGCAGCATTGTTGAAAATACCAGCTTTAGATGCATCACCAGCAGTCGCTTTAATGATTTCTTCTAAAGTTTTACCTTCAAGGTCAGTCCCTTTGATTAAGTTGTTTAAGTTAACAACATAGGTATTGTGGTGTTTATCGTGATGGTATTCTAAAGTTTCTTTACTAATATGTGGCGCTAAATCATCATAGCCATATGGAAGTGCAGGTAAAGTAATGGTTGTCATGTTCCTATTCCTTGCATTTGCTGGGTTATACAATTAAGTGGCTCTATTGTAAATGATTCTGGTAACAATAGGGCATCGTTTTAAAGAACTATACACAATAAAGATCTAATTAATACGCATAACACAGATTGAAAAAAAGACTTAATTAAATCGGATTATTCAATTCAAAATATTCAGCTTCAATTGAAAACTGTTTTGAGATCGCTTGTGCCAAACGCTGAACTCCATAACGCTCAGTAGCATGGTGACCACAGGCGAAATAGTGAACCCCTAGCTCTTTTGCTTCATAAAAAGTTCGTTCACTGACTTCACCTGAAATGTAAGCATCACAATTTTGCAAAGCAGCTTTA
>NZ_JEYA01000016.1:0-2047 GCF_000581835.1 Acinetobacter sp. 1542444
TATGTAGGTGAACTTTGCCGTTACTTGATGGATGCTCCAACTACAGAGCTTGACCGTGCTCACCGTGTAACCAAAATGATTGGTAACGGCATGCGTCCAAACATCTGGGATAAGTTCAAACAGCGTTTTGGTGTTGAAGAAGTTCTAGAGCTTTATGCTTCAAGTGAAGGCAATGTCGGCTTTAGTAATATTTTCAACTTTGATAATACGGTAGGCTTCTCCCCTATGCCGTATGCAGTCATTCAATTTGATAAAGAAAAGAATGAGCCTGTACGCGATAAAAATGGCTGGTGTAAAAAAGTTAAAGCAGGTGAAGTCGGTTTATTGGTAGGAAAAATTACCAGTCGCTCTCCATTTGATGGCTATACCGACCCAGAAAAGAATAAATCTGTGATTATGCAAGATGTCTTTAAAAAAGGTGACTCATATTTCAACACAGGTGATCTTGTTCGTAATATTGGTTTCCGTCATGCCCAGTTTGTTGACCGCTTAGGTGATACCTTCCGCTGGAAAGGCGAAAATGTATCTACCACCGAAGTTGAAAACATGGTGTGTGAATATGACAAGATCGCTGAAGCTGTCGTTTATGGTGTAGAAATTCCAAATACCAATGGTCGTGCAGGTATGGCAGCAATCACACTTGCTGATGGTGCCGAGTTAAATGACGCTGATTTAACAGAAATGGTGACTGTATTTAAAAAATGCTTACCTGCTTATGCGGTACCAGTGTTTTTACGTATACAAGCTAAAGTTGAAACCACAGGTACTTTTAAGTACCAAAAGAATAAATTGAAGGAAGATGCGTTTAATCCAAGCAAAACTTCTGAACGTTTACTCGCTTTATTGCCTGGTGCAAGCAGTTACTGTGACATCACAACTGAAATTTTTGACAACATTCAGGCATATAAATACCGTTTTTAGTTCATTTTTTAGCTAAACAAGAGGAAATCGTGCTTTTTATAGGCAATCATGCAAATGTTTTTAAATTTCCTCTTGTGTTAGTTGAATAACTTGCTAAAATACGCGACATCAAAACAAAGGTGGTGTTAGAAAACTTTTAGTTATCTTGCACTTCACATTCAAATGATATTTGAATGTTTGTTCAGGGTCGTTAGCTCAGTTGGTAGAGCAGCGGACTTTTAATCCGTTGGTCCCGCGTTCGAGTCGCGGACGACCCACCACTTATCTGTTTTGAACCTATTTGGGTCGTTAGCTCAGTTGGTAGAGCAGCGGACTTTTAATCCGTTGGTCCCGCGTTCGAGTCGCGGACGACCCACCAAATTCTAAAAAGCCTCTCAGTTCGAGAGGCTTTTTTTATTGTTAATGTATTTTAATTTTATGACTAAAAGATGACGATGCACTTCTTATATAGAACATCCCTAGCCCATTCCATAAAGATTTCCAAACGTTTAGGAATATAACTCCGGTTCGGATATAAAATATTAAGTGGAAGTGATTGAGCGGTATAGGTACTTAGTACTTCAACTAAAGTTCCCTGCTCGATTTTATCCTGAACATCGTAGTATGGAAGTTGAATAATTCCCAAACCTGCAATAGCCGCTGCAATATAGGCTTCCGTATTATTTACGCTTAAAGCACTATCCATCATCACAGCTCCATCTTGATATAAAAATACGCCCTGTTTTTCTCCTACTGCTCCCGCATAGTTAATGAGTTTGTGTTGAGATAGATCTTCTAATTGTTCAGGAATACCGTACTGTTCTAAATAGTCAGCACTTGCACAGTTCACCATAATCAAGTTACCAACGAACTTCGCAATTAAACTACTATTATCTAGCTGCCCCACCCGAACAACACAATCGATTCCTTTCTCGATTAAGTCAGTGATGTCATCAGAGCTATGAAGTTGTAAATGGATATCTGGATAGCGGCTATAAAAATCGGGCAGTTCAGGAATAATCACTTGATGCACGATTCGGCTGGGCATTGAAATTTTTAGCGTGCCACGATAATGCTGCTTTTGTGCCTGTATAAGCTGTTCGAGCTGTTCATAATCAAATAATAGATTTTGACACTCAGGTAATAT
>NZ_JEYA01000017.1:0-2047 GCF_000581835.1 Acinetobacter sp. 1542444
TCAAACAGCTTTGTTAAACGAACTTGGTTCTAAAGTTGAAATCATTGTTGGAGAGAAGGACCCAATTGTTACTACAATAAGTCCTAATATTCCTGTACATATCATTGCTGGCGCAGGCCATAATCCGCACGTTACTCATGTAGAAGCGGTTTATGATTATCTCACACCAGTTCTAACCAAATACATCAGCACCACAGCACAGTTCAGTGATGTCTGATATTTCCAAAGTACAGGTTTATGTCTGCCCGGTTTCACGCGTGCCACAAAACCATCTCATATTGAGTCATTATCTCAGCTTTCTCAATGCGGCAGAAAAGTTGAGATATGATCAATATCATCCTCATGCTGCACGGATTTTCTTAATCTCTCGTG
Source organism: Acinetobacter sp. 1542444 (assembly GCF_000581835.1). Classification (NCBI taxonomy): domain Bacteria; kingdom Pseudomonadati; phylum Pseudomonadota; class Gammaproteobacteria; order Moraxellales; family Moraxellaceae; genus Acinetobacter; species Acinetobacter sp. 1542444. Next base: position 373 of record NZ_JEYA01000017.1, read on the forward strand.
TCTTAACGAAGTCTGTTTTAGCAGATAAGTTGGGTATTTCACCCCATGAGGTCAACATTCAATTACAACCTAACGGCAAACCTTTTGTACAAGGCAATAAAGCTGTTTATTTCAATCTTAGTCATTCAGCAGACGTTATTGTTCTTGCGGTGACTGAAGAAGGGGAAATAGGAGTCGATGTTGAACGGGTGGACCGTGAGTTCGATTGGATGCGTGTCGATAGCGTGTTAGCGCCAAGTGAAATTGAATGGATTCAGGAAAATGAAAGGATTGATCCATCCACTGTATATCAACGGTTTTTTCAAATATGGACCTTAAAAGAATCCTATATTAAATGTACTGGCGAAGGAATGAATCGTCATTTAAAGAAGCTCAACTTTCATGTGTTAGCTGAACATATAGAGTTTCTCGATTCAACTCGTGATATTCAAAAGGCAGAAGAATATTATTTCCAAAGCTATGTCTATGATCATAACTTTATCTTTTCGATCTGTTTACAGCAGCTTCTTGCCCAAGAAAGATTTGATCTGGATTGTTTTCAATTGGTGCCATGTATATCTACGCATCGCATAACGCCAGTACCGTGCAAATATAACTAGATTAACTCGATACAATTAGTGGTTTAAAAATCTGAGTCTATTAATGAAACACTCGGGCTTGAGTCGAGCTATTCTCAAAATATGTTGTGAATCGATAGAACGTAAAATCATGGATCGATAAAAAGAAAAAAGCCCCAGTCTTTCGACTAGGGCCTTTTAAATTTGGAGCGGGAAACGAGACTCGAACTCGCGACCCCAACCTTGGCAAGGTTATGCTCTACCAACTGAGCTATTCCCGCATATATAAGCAGTTTTTACTAAAACTTTCTCAAAAAAAACCAATTTGGAGCGGGAAACGAGACTCGAACTCGCGACCCCAACCTTGGCAAGGTTATGCTCTACCAACTGAGCTATTCCCGCGTGCCGCTTATAATACATTAAGCAAAACAAGGGTCAACAACTTTATGCAAATAATTATGCTGATTGCATAAAATAAAAACAGAAATGAGCATTTAGCGGTATTTTTATTGTTAAGTTGCCGAATAAATAGACATTTTGTTTGAAGTCAAAGCATACAAGAGCAACTTTTGTTTGTGTGTAGACAAGGTATACTAGGTTCAAATATACGAATAATCGTAAAAGGAAAAGCTATGAGCCTTGAACAACAGTTGATTGAACGGTTACAAACACTTGCACCTAGCCATTTGGAAGTGATCAATGAGTCTGCCGGGCACGGTGGTTATTTTCCAGGTAAGGAATCTCATTTTAAAGTGATTATAGTGAGCGACGAATTTAATGGATTGCGTTTAGTTCAACGTCATCAAAAAGTATACGCGTTAGCTTCTGATTTGATGAATCCAGGTCAAATTCATGCTTTAGCGATTCATGCTTATTTGCCAAGTGAGTGGCAAGGTCAAGCACCTGCTAGCCCAGAATGTGCACATGCACCTAAAAGCTAAGGGTTAATTTCATGGATGCACATTTACTCACTAAAATTATTCATATGACTGCGGTAGCTGCTGCACTTATGGTCTTTGTTTTACGCGCTTCAACTCTGTTTATAGGTGTTCAAGGTGAACAACCCAATCCAGCAGGGCGTAAAGTATTAGTTGCCTTACAACATTTGTCATTTACCG
>NZ_JEYA01000018.1:0-1854 GCF_000581835.1 Acinetobacter sp. 1542444
GGGCGGCTAGCAACGAATACATTCCTTACAATCTTTTCTCAGATACTAACCGTGCCACAGCAATTGGTATTGCAACAACTGCATATAGCGGTACAGGTACTGGTGCAGCACAAACAGTTAACGTCTATGGTCGTATTCCTGCTGGCTCAACTTTACCAAGTGCAGGTAGCTATGTTGACACTGTGACTGTAACAGTGACTTATTAATTTTTAATAAGTTTTATTGCGTCATTGCTAGCTCTTTTTTAAAGGAGCTAGCTCAATTTGAGAAAAGTAGTTCTGGGCAAATCATGAAAAAAAATATCTTTGTTGTGACAAGTTTATTGTTATTTTTGCCTAGTATGCTAAATGCAGCATCAATCCGCCTTTCACCTGTTAGTGTTGAAATATTGAGTGATCAGGCTGCATCTTCCATTAGTTTATATAACCAGTCAAATGAAAGTGCTGATTTGCAGGTGCGTGTATTTGAATGGAGACAAAATGCTGGGCAAGATCAATTAGTCCCTACGGATGAGATTGTAATTAGTCCACCATTTTTAAAACTACAACCTAGTGACTCTTATAACTTACGTGTAGTTAGAATTAACCCAGAACCTGTTTCTGGTGAAAAAACTTATCGTATTATTATTGATGAGTTACCAAAACCGATTGATAGTCGTAAAGCTGATCAAGGGGTTAACGTACTATTACGTTCGTCATTACCTGTATTTGTAGTAAATAAAGATGCGATTACTAAACTGAATTGGTCAATACAACAAGAACAAAATAACGCTTATCTCACCATAAGTAATGTCGGTAATCGACATGCGCTTTTAAATAACTTAATACTTGTCGATACAACAGAAAATAAAAGCTATCCCATTAAAGTAAACACCGTGAATGGTTATATTCTTGCCGGGAAATCGAGAAACTTTAATATCAGTCCTGATTTTAAATTTCAAGCAGATCATAAATATAATATTTCATTAAATATTAACGGTAAGCAAACATCTCTTTAAAGAGGCACATATGAAATATATCGTAAGTGCCTTATGTGTTATGTACTTGCCGATTCATGCCGCTGCTGAATCATTACAAGATAGTACCAATGCTGTCTTACCAAGTATTCCGGAAGTTCCGAATTCTGCTCATCAGGCATTTGGTTCTGATCAGGGATATATCCAGCTATTTTTAAATATTTCGATTAACTCAAATATTTCTAAAGATTTAATATCGGTACGGCAGGATCAAGATAGAAAACTATATATCCGCTCTCGTGATTTAAAAGCTTTAAGAGTAAAAATGGATGAACATATCCCAGATAACCAGTGGGTATGTATTAATGATTTGAACGGAATCCAGTTTAAATATCTCGAAAATGAGCAGTCTCTAAACTTAAAAGTTCCGTCGAACATGTTAACGGGTTACTCAGTTGACTTAAATGGCCAGCAGGTCACTAGCCCACGTTTGCTAAAGATGAAGCCCTTAAACGCGGCTATTCTGAACTACAGCCTGTATCAGACTATGACCAATGATGAGAATGTTTTCTCTGGTTCGGCAGAAGGGATCTTTAATAGCGCAATTGGTAACTTCTCATCAGGCGTTTTATATAACGGTAGTAATGAAAATAGTTATAGCCATGAAAAGTGGGTACGACTGGAAACTAAGTGGCAATATGTCGACCCTGAAAAGATCAGGATATATACCCTAGGGGACTTTATTTCTAATAGCCCAGACTGGGGAAGCAGTGTCCGTCTTGCGGGTTTCCAGTGGTCGAGTGCTTATAGTCAACGCGGTGATATTGTCACCTCGGCACTCCCACAATTCTCCGGCTCGGCAGCATTGCCTTCAACACTGGATTTATACGTCAACCAGC
>NZ_JEYA01000019.1:0-1477 GCF_000581835.1 Acinetobacter sp. 1542444
GGGCGGCTAGCAACGAATACATTCCTTACAATCTTTTCTCAGATACTAACCGTGCCACAGCAATTGGTATTGCAACAACTGCATATAGCGGTACAGGTACTGGTGCAGCACAAACAGTTAACGTCTATGGTCGTATTCCTGCTGGCTCAACTTTACCAAGTGCAGGTAGCTATGTTGACACTGTGACTGTAACAGTGACTTATTAATTTTTAATAAGTTTTATTGCGTCATTGCTAGCTCTTTTTTAAAGGAGCTAGCTCAATTTGAGAAAAGTAGTTCTGGGCAAATCATGAAAAAAAATATCTTTGTTGTGACAAGTTTATTGTTATTTTTGCCTAGTATGCTAAATGCAGCATCAATCCGCCTTTCACCTGTTAGTGTTGAAATATTGAGTGATCAGGCTGCATCTTCCATTAGTTTATATAACCAGTCAAATGAAAGTGCTGATTTGCAGGTGCGTGTATTTGAATGGAGACAAAATGCTGGGCAAGATCAATTAGTCCCTACGGATGAGATTGTAATTAGTCCACCATTTTTAAAACTACAACCTAGTGACTCTTATAACTTACGTGTAGTTAGAATTAACCCAGAACCTATTTCTGGTGAAAAAACTTATCGTATTATTATTGATGAGTTACCCAAACCAATTGATAGCCGTAAAGCAGCTCAGGGAGTAAATGTATTACTTCGCTCATCATTACCTGTATTTGTAGTAAATAAAGATGCGATTACCAAACTGAGTTGGAAAATTGATGTTAACCAGAACACACCTTCTTTAAATATTAGCAATATAGGTAACCGACATGCGTTGTTAAATACTTTAACGCTTGTAGATACAACAGCGAATAAAAGTTATCCCATTAAAGTAAATACTGTGAATGGTTATATTCTTGCGGAGAAGTCGAAAAGTTACTCGATTAGTAACTTTACCTATCAACCAAATCATAAATACAGCGTATCTCTAACAGTTAATGGTAAGAAAACCACACTTTAAGAGGCTTATATGAAATACATTATAGGTGTCTTATGTGTTGCGTATTTTCCTACGTATTCTTTTGCCGAACAGTTACTAGATTATACGAATACTGCAGTTCCGAGTGTTCCTAAATCTGTTGGTAACGATAATAAATATAAACACGTAGGAACGAATGAGCAGGAGCAAGATCTTAATTTCATTCATCTATTTTTAAATATTTCGATTAACTCAAATGCTTCTGAAGATTTGGTTGCTGTAAAGCAATCTAAGGATGGAAAACTATATATTCGTTCTAGTGCCTTAAAAACTTTAAGACTAAAAATGGATGAACATATCCCAGATAACCAGTGGGTATGTATCAACGATCTAAACGGAATCCAGTTTAAATATCTCGAAAATGAGCAGTCTTTAAACTTAAAAGTTCCGTCGAATATGTTAACGGGTTACTCAGTTGACTTAAATGGCCAGCAGGTCACTAGCCCACGTTTGCTAAAGATGAAG
>NZ_JEYA01000020.1:0-1263 GCF_000581835.1 Acinetobacter sp. 1542444
TACCACCGCACCAAATGCACCTGTACTTGATCCAATCAATGCAACTGACCCAGTGAGCGGTACAGCAGAACCTGGTTCTACAGTGACTGTGAAATATCCTGACGGCACCACTGCAACAGTCGTGGCAGGCACAGACGGAACATGGTCAGTACCAAACCCGGGCAATCTGGTGGATGGCGATACGGTTACAGCAACAGCCACTGACCCTGCAGGCAATACTTCATTGCCAGGTACAGGCACAGTCTCTGCCGACATCACACCGCCGGTGGTTCTACTTGATGATGTGTTGACGAATGACAGCACACCAGCACTCACTGGTACAGTGAACGATCCGACAGCAACAGTGGTTGTGAACGTGGATGGTGTTGACTATCCGGCAGTGAACAATGGTGACGGCACCTGGACGCTTGCAGACAATACACTGCCTGCGTTAACTGATGGTCCACACACCATTACCGTGACTGCAACAGATGCAGCAGGCAATGCAGGTACAGATACAGCAGTGGTAACAATTGATACCACCGCACCAAATGCACCTGTACTTGATCCAATCAATGCAACTGACCCAGTGAGCGGTACAGCAGAACCTGGTTCTACAGTGACTGTGACATATCCTGATGGCACCACTGCAACAGTCGTGGCAGGCACAGACGGAACATGGTCAGTACCAAACCCGGGCAATCTGGTGGATGGCGATACGGTTACAGCAACAGCAACTGACCCTGCAGGCAATACTTCATTGCCAGGTACAGGCACAGTCTCTGCCGACATCACACCGCCGGTGGTTCTACTTGATGATGTGTTGACGAACGACAGCACACCAGCACTCACTGGTACAGTGAACGATCCGACAGCAACAGTGGTTGTGAACGTGGATGGTGTTGACTATCCGGCAGTGAACAATGGTGACGGCACCTGGACGCTTGCAGACAATACACTGCCTGCGTTAACTGATGGTCCACACACCATTACCGTGACTGCAACAGATGCAGCAGGCAATGCAGGTACCGATACAGCAGTGGTGACGATTGATACCACCGCACCAAATGCACCTGTACTTGATCCAATCAATGCAACTGACCCAGTGAGCGGTACAGCAGAACCTGGTTCTACAGTGACTGTGACATATCCTGATGGCACCACTGCAACAGTCGTGGCAGGCACAGACGGAACATGGTCAGTACCAAACCCGGGTAACCTGGTGGATGGCGATACGGTTACAGCAACAGCAACTGACCCTGCAGGCAATACTTCATTGCCAGG
>NZ_JEYA01000021.1:0-1204 GCF_000581835.1 Acinetobacter sp. 1542444
CCAGCATTGGTTACGACCGCATAGCCGTCTCCAATTTCATTGGCCGCAAAGATGCGTCCCGCCGCAGCAACCAATGAACCTGTTGCTGAAAGTGCAACCTGATCGTTGTCGCCAAATCGGTTATAGCGTCCCGTCAGGTAAGCTGCTCGGGCACGGTAAGAGGCATAAATCGATGCATTGTTTTCTTTTGCATCCTGATCTCGCTCAACATAGCCACCCCAGCCAAATGAACCAATTTGTGGTTCTGACAAACCGAATATTTCTTGGCGATACCGTAGGTTACCGCTGTCACTAGATACACTCGTGATCGCATTCACTTTACTGGACGGGGTATATCTCAGCGCAAAGTAAACTCCATAGTCCTTATGGTTTTCATAATCTTTATAAGCAGATGCATAAAAACCCCAGTTCTTGTCCAGACTTCCACTTAAATTGGTAGACAGTAACTTGTAAGAGTTGTCACTATATTTAATCTGGTTATAGCCCAGATAAACCCCATAACCTGCATAAAAGTTATAGTTAATCCCTGCTCTAAAAATCTCATCTGCCAGTGCGCTGTAGTTCAGGTAGTTCTGTGACTCGGCATTGATCTGGTTATCTTTTAAATATCTCACTTGAGATACACGGGCTAGGTCAAAATAGTTATCAAATACTTTGCGGTAACTGGTGTTAAATGAAATGTTCTTACTGATGCGCCCTTCCAAACCCAGCAAGGTAGAGTAACCTTTTTCATCTTTATACTGGCTTGCTGCAATGTCGGCATTGATCACGCCAATACCCAAAACATTCTTGGCAAATCCTGTGCCGAGGTTCGACAGGCCATCTGTTGAAGCCTCTGCGCCACCGCTTAAGGTCAGTGAGTTACTGTAGCCGTATCGGATCGCACCTGAGACAAAGGTGGCATCATCATAATCGTTTGAATAGAGTCCATAGTTGTAGCGTGGAATACCGACATCTACTGAAAACTCATTTATGCCTTTTGCCAGAATCTTGGATGAAAAATAGTACGGCTTTTTGGTAATGCTCTGCTGTCCCGTTGCATCGGTAGTCACAAGGGTGACTTCATTTCCTGAAATAAATGGAAGCTGTTTAATATCAAAGGGACCAGATGGCACTAGACCTGAATAAATCTTTTGCTGGTTGACGTATAAATCCAGTGTTGAAGGCAATGCTGCCGAGCCGGAGAATTGTGGGAGTGCCGAGG
>NZ_JEYA01000022.1:0-829 GCF_000581835.1 Acinetobacter sp. 1542444
CCTGGCAATGAAGTATTGCCTGCAGGGTCAGTTGCTGTTGCTGTAACCGTATCGCCATCCACCAGGTTACCCGGGTTTGGTACTGACCATGTTCCGTCTGTGCCTGCCACGACTGTTGCAGTGGTGCCATCAGGATATGTCACAGTCACTGTAGAACCAGGTTCTGCTGTACCGCTCACTGGGTCAGTTGCATTGATTGGATCAAGTACAGGTGCATTTGGTGCGGTGGTATCAATCGTCACCACTGCTGTATCGGTACCTGCATTGCCTGCTGCATCTGTTGCAGTCACGGTAATGGTGTGTGGACCATCAGTTAATGCAGGAAGTGTATTGTCTGCAAGCGTCCAGGTGCCGTCACCATTGTTCACTGCCGGATAGTCAACACCATCCACGTTCACAACCACTGTTGCTGTCGGATCGTTCACTGTACCAGTGAGTGCTGGTGTGCTGTCGTTCGTTAACACATCATCAAGTGCAACCACCGGCGGTGTGATGTCGGCAGAGACTGTGCCTGTACCTGGCAATGAAGTATTGCCTGCAGGGTCAGTGGCTGTTGCTGTAACCGTATCGCCATCCACCAGATTGCCCGGGTTTGGTACTGACCATGTTCCGTCAGTGCCTGCCACGACTGTTGCAGTGGTGCCATCAGGATATGTCACAGTCACTGTAGAACCAGGTTCTGCTGTACCGCTCACTGGGTCAGTTGCATTGATTGGATCAAGTACAGGTGCATTTGGTGCGGTGGTATCAATTGTTACCACTGCTGTATCTGTACCCGCATTGCCTGCAGGGTCTATTGCAGTCACGGTAATGGTGTGTGGACCATCAG
>NZ_JEYA01000023.1:0-689 GCF_000581835.1 Acinetobacter sp. 1542444
AGGTTTTCTCGGCCATAACCCAACTTCTTTATTCTGGCTTAGCTTTTTAATTGATTTGTTATAGCCATTAATAAAACACAAATCATTTTCAAAAGTGCTTGCTAACTCTTTGTGCGAAAGTCTCACATAAGTAGGAGCTAATACCACAGAAGAAACTTGATCTTCTTGAGATCGATGCAATACGTTATCAAGGATAGACTGACCAACACCTTTTTTACGCTCAATAGATTCAGTACGACCTAAACCATCAGGCATAATATAAAAACGTTTTTTCCCTTCTAAATTAAATTCTTGATTCTCTAAATATTCATTATTAACGTATTCCACACCATCAATGGTAGTGTACTTCGTCTCATCGTTTTTTGGTGATACTGGTGCTGATGAAGTAACGATATCCTTAGACAAGGGTGGAAGTGAATTCGGTTCTATTTTTTCTACAATCTTTTGTTGGGAAGCAGAATCCTTTATCACTGTTTTTTCTTTAGTAGTCGCAAAAGTAGACTTTTGATTAATAATTTTTGATTCTTCTTTGCTTATTTTTGTCTGTTTTGAAACTGTAGATTGTTTCTTTATCAATACAGTTGGTGCAGTTGGTGCAGTTGGTGCAGTTGGTGCAGTTGGTGCAGTTGGTGCAGTTGGTGCAGTTGGTGCAGTTGGTGCAGTATTAGACGATTTCGTAATTGCTTTAG
>NZ_JEYA01000024.1:0-550 GCF_000581835.1 Acinetobacter sp. 1542444
GGTGATGCAGATAGAAACTTGTTGAAAAACAGTTACTTGGAATTGAGTTGGTTGCTTTAAGTGATGAATTTGATGGTAAGTTGGTTTTAAGATTAAGTTTTAAAAATATCGAAATTACCTGTTGACTTTTAAGAGATTAAGAGTAATATAGCCGACCTAGCTTGCTGGTGACGAACCAGGAAGAAGATCATTAAGAGAATTGAAGAACAACTTGTGTGGATTTTTACTGATTGATTAATCGAAATAATTTTCATTGATTGATTGGTTTAAATTACTCGAAGTTTATTTGAGCGAAATTTAAGTCAGTAATTGATGAGCCAGAATTGGCACCTTGTCTTTAAATAAGGTGCAAAATGATTTTAACTGAAGAGTTTGATCATGGCTCAGATTGAACGCTGGCGGCAGGCTTAACACATGCAAGTCGAGCGGAGAGAGGTAGCTTGCTACTGATCTTAGCGGCGGACGGGTGAGTAATGCTTAGGAATCTGCCTATTAGTGGGGGACAACATTTCGAAAGGAATGCTAATACCGCATACGTCCTACGGGAGAA
>NZ_JEYA01000025.1:0-543 GCF_000581835.1 Acinetobacter sp. 1542444
GATCGCGGTGGCCGCTCAGGTGGTCGAGGCCGAGGTCGCAGCCGTGATGATGACGATGATGATGATCGTGGTGGTCGCTCAGGCGGACGAGGTCGTGGCCGCAGCCGTGATGACGACGATGATGACGATCGCGGAGGCCGTTCAGGCGGACGAGGTCGTGGCCGCAGTCGTGATGACGATGATGATGACGATCGCGGAGGCCGTTCAGGTGGACGAGGCCGTGGCCGCAGCCGTGATGACGATGATGATGATGATCGCGGTGGCCGCTCAGGTGGTCGAGGCCGAGGTCGCAGCCGTGATGATGACGACGATGATGATCGCGGTGGCCGTTCAGGTGGACGAGGCCGTGGCCGCAGCCGTGATGACGATGATGATGACGATCGCGGTGGCCGTTCAGGTGGACGAGGTCGTGGCCGCAGTCGTGATGACGACGATGATGATGATCGCGGTGGCCGCTCAGGTGGTCGAGGCCGAGGTCGCAGCCGTGATGACGATGACGATGATGATCGCGGAGGCCGTTCAGGCGGCCGAGGTCGTGGTCGC
>NZ_JEYA01000026.1:0-481 GCF_000581835.1 Acinetobacter sp. 1542444
GCCACGACCTCGTCCGCCTGAACGGCCTCCGCGATCGTCATCATCGTCGTCATCACGGCTGCGGCCACGACCTCGTCCGCCTGAGCGACCACCACGATCATCATCATCGTCATCATCACGGCTGCGACCTCGGCCTCGACCACCTGAGCGGCCACCGCGATCATCATCATCATCGTCATCACGGCTGCGGCCACGGCCTCGTCCACCTGAACGGCCTCCGCGATCGTCATCATCATCGTCATCACGACTGCGGCCACGACCTCGTCCGCCTGAACGGCCTCCGCGATCGTCATCATCGTCGTCATCACGGCTGCGGCCACGACCTCGTCCGCCTGAGCGACCACCACGATCATCATCATCGTCATCATCACGGCTGCGACCTCGGCCTCGACCACCTGAGCGGCCACCGCGATCATCATCGTCATCATCACGGCTGCGGCCACGGCCTCGTCCGCCTGAACGGCCACCGCGATCGTCGTCA
>NZ_JEYA01000027.1:0-452 GCF_000581835.1 Acinetobacter sp. 1542444
TAGCTCAGTTGGTAGAGCGTCTGCCTTACAAGCAGAATGTCGGCGGTTCGATCCCGTCAGCGCCCACCAAGCCTTTACGTTAAGCTCTCAAGTGCAGCGGTAGTTCAGTTGGTTAGAATACCGGCCTGTCACGCCGGGGGTCGCGGGTTCGAGCCCCGTCCGCTGCGCCACTTAAGACTTAACATCGTTTACCCCACAATTTCGACATTGTGAAAGTGCAGCGGTAGTTCAGTTGGTTAGAATACCGGCCTGTCACGCCGGGGGTCGCGGGTTCGAGCCCCGTCCGCTGCGCCACTTTTCAGTTCGGGTTGTGTTTGGAAGAAGATTTGAGATGTAAAAGTTTTAAATCGAAAAATTAATAATTTATTAGTTTTTTCTTCTTGGGGCGCTTAGCTCAGTTGGTAGAGCGTCTGCCTTACAAGCAGAATGTCGGCGGTTCGATCCCGTCAGCG
>NZ_JEYA01000028.1:0-349 GCF_000581835.1 Acinetobacter sp. 1542444
GATTTTTACTGATTGATTAATCGAAATAATTTTCATTGATTGATTGGTTTAAATTACTCGAAGTTTATTTGAGCGAAATTTAAGTCAGTAATTGATGAGCCAGAATTGGCACCTTGTCTTTAAATAAGGTGCAAAATGATTTTAACTGAAGAGTTTGATCATGGCTCAGATTGAACGCTGGCGGCAGGCTTAACACATGCAAGTCGAGCGGAGAGAGGTAGCTTGCTACTGATCTTAGCGGCGGACGGGTGAGTAATGCTTAGGAATCTGCCTATTAGTGGGGGACAACATTTCGAAAGGAATGCTAATACCGCATACGTCCTACGGGAGAAAGCAGGGGATCTTCGGA